>CAWGYL010000005.1:0-403481 GCA_963826885.1 Nitrospirota bacterium
ATATGCTGAACGTTGAGCTGAAGATTTCGCTATGACACTTTAAGTGTTTCAAAGAATAGCAACTACGGTAGATTGAGGAACCGTATGCGTAAATCATTCAAACAGAGTCTCACTGTTTTTTGCGTGTTCCATGAAGCCCTAGCCCTTGTGAAGATCACTGGAACATGCACGACATTCAAAGGTGGCACACTACAATACGGATGCATTGCTTCTTAGCAGGTGACTGCCCGCTCACACCTGGAACCAGGCCGCCATTTCCTTGAGACTGGCGGCGAGCCGGGCAAGTTCTGCGGCAGATACCTTAATCTGGTCCGTGGATGAAGCCGTCTGCTTCGTGATCCCGGCAATGTGCTCCATGTTCTGCGATACTTCTTCCGTTGCCGCCGACTGCTGCTCCGTGGCGGCCGCGATGCGCTGCACCATGTCAGTGGCGTCGGTCGAAGCCCGCACGATGGAGTCGAGCGATGCGCTTGCCTCCCTGGCGAGTTTCACACCCTTGTCCACTTCATCTCTTCCCTGCTTCATAGCATTGACCGATTCCCCGGCGGCGGTCTGTATCGATGCGATCCGCTGGGTGATGTCCTTGGTTGCCTGCCCGGTACGCTCGGCCAGCTTTCTTACCTCGTCGGCAACGACGGCAAAACCGCGGCCCTGTTCGCCTGCGCGCGCTGCCTCGATGGCTGCATTGAGCGCCAGGAGATTGGTTTGATCCGCAATGCCGTTGATTACCGCAACGATTTCTCCGATCTGCGCCGAACTTTTACCGAGCTCTTCAATGGTACCCGCTGCCGCCTGCACAGTCTGGGCGATTCTGACCATGTCTTCGGCATTGGTATCGACGATTTCCTTTCCTTTCTTTGCCGTATCCGCAGCGTTTTTGCTCGCATCTGCCGCGCTGCTGGCATTTCTTGCCATATCCATAATGGTCTGTGAGACCTCGGTCATGGCCGTTACGACCTGTTCGATCTGGGAAGAAAGTTCATTCGCGCCCTTGTGCATGTCATCGGATGTAGCCGAGAGCTCCTCGGAACTGCTGGCAAGCGAACCGGTCGACTGGTTTATCTCTCCGACGATACGCCGAACGTTTACGATCATCTGGTTAAAACTCGTAGCCATTCTCCCAATTTCGTCGCCGGTACGAACGACAACTTCCTGGGACAGATTACCCTGTGAAGCCAATCCCGTCGCCTTTTCCACCTCACCAACGGATTTTAGAATGCCTTTGATGGCGATGGCGCTGAGCGTGATGCCTGTGACGATGGCTAGGACGGCAAGCACAATCATGATGATTTCCACCCGCGCAGCGTTTTTAGCCACTTGCTCTTTCTTCTGCGCCAAGTTCTTAGCAGAAATGGCCTCCATTTTATCGATTGACTCGCGCAGCCCCGATATTATTCCCCCGGGCAGGGTGCGGTCTATGGCGATAATATCCCTGCTTGTTTTGCGGGCTTCGATCACCGGATCAATAAAATGATCGAACGCATCCAGTTTGGCCCTTGTCGCTTTTATGGCCTCGTGCTCTTCATCCTTGTCGGCAAATCTTTCCCAAGCATCGAACTGGTCGCTTATCGCCTTTATCCGATTGCGGAACTCTACAACATTTCCCTCATCGCCGCGAATGAGATGATTCTTGAAAGCCATAACAGCGTGTCCGATCTGATTCTGCGCCTCCCTGGCGGCGTCTAACTGAGCCTGGTCGACCTCCTCAAGATCCTTGTAGCCCTGCAAAATGGCATGCTGGCTGAAATATGAGATTACCGATAGTAAGACCAAAATTACGAGTACGAAGCCCGTAACTCCATATAATTTCTTCGACAGCGTCATTTTCATAAGGTTTCCTTTCTGGAATTACTAATATTCATTTCGTTAAAAAAAGCACACCATTTAAATCATAGGCGTGATTGATTTATAAGACTTTCTTGTTGGATCGGCTGCCCTCTCAAAATAGAATGATGATATTCACTGATAGGCTTTGTCAGATCTGTAACCCCCCGATAAAAAACAAATACCGGGACAATCTCGGTGCGTTTAAAGCAATTTCCACAGACGGATAGCAGGGGGTAATGTATTTAAAGAACAATGCTCTGTATATGTTATCGGAACTTTTATCAAATACTTTAATATAAATTATTATGGTAGACGTCTAGGAATTCTGAATGAATCTTTAAGTGGCATCTGTAGTATCCGGTTATCTTTTTTAAAGCAAGATAATATGGCGTAATGCACGGACATATAACTCAGGTGATATCAAAGAGGGGGATTGGCTATCAAAAACAGATGGACAATTGAAGTGTTGCAATGAATTGAAATTTCAACAGTTTCGGGAAAAAAGCGCGAAGAATAGAGCAGAGTAAAGCATTGCGGCATTCACTCCGTAATCATACCCCACGAAGGACATGTCGTAACAGGCACGTCCTTCGCTCTGTTTGGAACAATTCATGAGTCGTCGATGATGGTGTGTCTAGCTTGCTCCCAGCGCCTTTGCCGCCTTGTTCACGTCCTTGGGCGCGACCCAGAAGATGGCAGCATAGCGATCCGCCCCAGCCGACACGGCATCAATGGCCGTAACGTTAATCTTTTTTTCCGCCATCGTTTTGAGCAAGTCCGCCACAGCCCCCTTCCGGTCGTCACCTTGGACTAGAAACCCGAACTTCTGGGGACGTGTCTTTATCTTCACTGCCTTGACAGCGTTCTTAAACACTGCCACATCCTCTGGAATAAAATCGAGTTGTGCCTTCCTGCCGCTTGGAAACCCCGAGAAGGCCAACAGGTTCACACCCGCATTCGCCAAAGCGCCAAGCACCCGCGCTCCCTCACCCGGCTTGTTCGATACCTCCAATGCAAAATACGTAACCTTCCTGATAGTATCCGCCATGTTTAGCACCTCCTTTTTAATATTATAGCAGCTTTAAAAGAAGCGATTAACGCGCTCTCTATTTCACCTCCCATGATGGGTGTTTTGTCAATCGCGGTGCCAGGATTTAGTCCTAAGCGCTATTACAGCGCAGTATTTTAACTATCAACCTCTCCAAACTGTCCGGTTAATTATCAGGGAATCAGTCATCCTCCCATTCGAGCTCGTCCCATAGGGGGTTACCGTACGGATGCTGATGGCACGCCTATTCTGCCAGCCGACTTTTTTCTAACGAGGTGAATGGTTGGGCTGTACCAAAACATTGCTTCTTGAGTTACCGGCTCATGCAAAATTATCGGTAACGGCATGGCAGATCGGGAGGGGTCGTGATTTAATAAAAATTCGATGGTAAAAAGAGACCTCCCCATTGTCAGGGCAAGGGGAGGTTTTGTATCACCAGCTTACAGTTTAACGCTCTGCTGCAAGTCTTTAGAAAAAAGCTTTGCAGCTCCCTTTGCGGCACAAAAACTCCCGCACATCGTACAGCTATCCTCATGCTCCGGCATACGGCTCCTGCGGATCGTCTTTGCATCCTCAGGATATAGTGCAAGACGGAACTGTTTCTCCCAATCAAGGTCCCGGCGAGCCTTGCTCATTTCCTTATCGCGCATTCTTCCCTTTTCAGGGTACTTGTTCATGTCGCCGATATACGCTGCAATCTTCGCGGCCTGCACTCCTAGGCGAACGTCGTCTTCATTTGGCAAGGCCAGATGCTCGGCAGGGGTGATATAACAGATCAGATCTGCTCCATAACGACTCGATTGCGCTGCACCAATTGCTGCAGTAATATGGTCGAAGCCCGGCGCCACATCGGTGGAGATAGGACCGAGCATGTAGTACGGTGCTCCGTTACTCATTCTTTTTTGAAGCTGGATGTTCCCCTCAATTTCGTCCAAGGGGACGTGCCCGGGTCCCTCGACCAGCATCTGGCATCCCATTTCCCTGCCGATTTCCGCTAATTCGCAGTTAATCACCAGTTCCTGTATCTGCGCCCGGTCAGAAGAATCATGAATTGCACCCGCTCTCAGACCATTGCCGAGAGAAAGAACTACATCGTATTTTTTCAGAATGGAGACAACACGGTCGAATTTTTCGTAGAGAGGGTTTTCCCGATTGTTGGCCAGCATCCAAGCCACCATGCTAACTCCTCCCTTGCTCACCAGCCCCCCATAGCGATAACCTTGTTTTCTCAGGCGCTCTATTGTATAGAGGTTGATGCCGCAGTGGACCGCCATAAAGGCAATCCCATCAATGCACTGCTTTTCAATCAGATCAAAGAGCATCTCTTCATCGAGCCTGTTCGGATCGCCGTACTTCCGGCCGGCTTCGCAAAAGGCTTGGTAAAGCGGGACATTCCCGACCGGGAGATTGACGGCTGCGATCACCTCACGCCGCACACGATCGAGGTCACCGCCGACCGAAAGTTCCATGAGCGTGTCCGCGCCTGCAATCTCTGCTGTTTTTGCCTTTTTGACTTCCGCCGCATAGTCGATAATGTCCGATGAGGTGCCGATTGAAGCATTGACCTTCGTGCTGAGACCTTTGCCGATGCCGACCGCTTTTGGCTTGCGGAGAGTATTCCAGGGAATAACAATCTTCCCCTCCGCGACCATTGTTCTAACATAGTCAACTGAGACGTTCTCCAGTGCGGAGACTGTCTTCATCTGATCGGTAACAAGCCCTTTTCGGGCAATTTCAATTTGTGTTGTCATGGATTACACTCCTTTTAATTATTGATTGCGGAATCAACTACCGCACATGCTGCTTGCACAGCGTCTGACAGCATCGGGCAGCTATCTATGACAACATAGAAACTAGTATTCTGAACATGATTTTTTCTCCTTCCGCGCGAATATTGGAATAAGACGTCTCCTGGCTTAGGACAACCTACTCGCTGGCCTTCCCGCCCGTAAAGGGCAGTGGCACGATCAGCTTTCGTTTCCATCACAGTTGCGCGACAGCATGGGAATCACACCCATTTCCGCTTTCTTATTCCTCAAAGGTAATTTAAAACAACAAATCCCCAGCCTGTTGTTCAAGACTGGGGATTAAGTGAATGAATTAACCCACACATGAGCTCAACGCCGAAGACTGTGCGAAATTATTCAAGCAGGTTTTCTGACTTTCCTCCTCTGTCGGCCTTCCCAACCTTGACGGCCAGTGGCTTCCCTTGACAGTTCGCTTGCTCTGCGTTGGCAGAGCCAGGATTACAGCGGCGGGCCCGTTCCCGAATTGCACGGGATTCCCTTAGCCTGAATACGTAGCATTATATGTAATGTTAAATTCTTATATCATGGACACGCTGTAAAGTCAATTTGCTTCTTGGCATAGTGCTGTGCAAAATGGTTCTACGTTACTGCTTGAAAGTTATTGCCTCACCGTATTCTCCGCTTTTCTGAAGGGACGGGGATATTTGGATAGAAGCAGCTGAATATTGAAGAATATTTTTTACTGTAGCGGTGCGTCTATTTTGAGTTATAAACAGGTACTGCTATCCGCCCCCGAGGTTGTTTAATTACCTTCTTCCTTTTTTATTTGTCGTGTTTATTGCGCAGCAGTTTATACGCCCAACATGATAGGAAATTATATACTCCAGGGAAGCTAAATGCATGCAATAGCCTCTTATAGAAAATCGATCAATTATTTGAAAAAATATAAAAAGCGACCGGTAACACTCTGATCCTGATTCAAAAAGGCAGATCGAGGATAGCATTTTTCGACCTGCTCAAGGGGGTATAGTATTTAATCAATACTACTGCGGCGGTGGAGATGGCGGCGCAATAGAGGGTTGTAGCGGTGGTTCTGGCGGCGTAGAATCAACGCCTGATGGCGGCAGTGGCGGCGGCAGAGTTCTCTGGCTGCGACTAACACTCCGCATTCCTGGAATTATATTTCCGTTGGCGTACATGCACTGTTGATATGCGATGTCGTACCGACGCTGCGCCTCCCGTCCATATACTTGTCCTGCGTTTGCGCCTGAAGCCGTGCCAACAAGAAGTCCGCTTCCCGCACCGATTGCCGCTCCAGCACCAGCACGACCTGAAGCTGCACCGATTGCCGCGCCGAGACCTGCTCCTATAGCCGTACCGATTACAGCCCCCGTGGCGGCGTTCTGATTGATTGTTTCTTGAGGACTAAGGCCGATTTGCTGTCTTGCCCATTGTCTGCATGTCGCGTCCTCAGCCTGGAACTGATCAAAGGGTTTGCCGGGGGGTGGCAAAACCATCACGCTCGGGCCAGTCGGGACGGTCGCACATGCACCAGCCACGAGCAGAGTCAGAGCTAATAAGATATTTTGGCTGCGCATCTTCATGGTCACTCCTTTCCCTGAGACGGGGTCTGAGGGGTAGGAACAACCTTCATCCAACCACCAGGACACTGTTTTACGTAAGGATAGTAGGTTTTGGATTCAGCGCAGTAATACCAATAATATTGTTGTTCTTCCTGCTGAAGTGCCTGCTGGTTATATGCTGGTTGTTGTTCCATTTCAACGGGTGGTGACCCATAATAACCATAGGGATAAGGTGAAGGACCCCACCATCCTGGCCCGATCCAGATACCACCTCACACATATGCGTGAGCATATGCGTGCATGGGAACAGTAATTGTGAAGACCAAGAGCAAGAGAGACACTAAAACATAAATCACTTTTTTCATGCCCTGTTTCCCTTGTTTCCTGTCTTTTGTCTGCATTGAGTTTTTCATATGCTGTTCCTTGTTACGTTGATCTTATGCACCTGGGTGCGCGCCGTGATGACTCCTTCGCGAAAGTTGCAAGAGTTCTGCAAGTTTCTTCCTCTGCTCGGGTGTTAACGTAGCTCTGATCTCCTCCCTTGCTTTTATTGCGTTAAGTATCATTGCAGTTTTTAACACTTCGAGCTTATTTACCTGCGACTCCACCGTGCTCATGTCTACAGGTTCCTTGTGGAGCTGCTCTCGGAGCTCCAGTTTTGCGATCTTAAGGTCGGCTCTCTTCATGATCATATCTTTCTTCAGGGTTATTCTGATCTGATGAATCGCTGTTTTCTGGGATTCTGTGAGGCCGATCTGCTTCAGGGCATGCCGCATGTGATCGTGCATCCGGTATCGCATATGCTCCAGCGCTGTTCGCGGTCCATGGCAAACTGCCGGCCCTTCCCCATGCCATGAGTGGATGCCGTATTCCTTTCCTTGAACAGGTGCTCCTCCCTGATCAACAGCCAAAGCGTGTGTGTGCCGAACAGTACTCCCGTACACAACAGAACAGCGTACAGGAAAAATCTGCTTGTCTCTACTCTTTCTAATATTTTCATAATTACAACCCTCTTTTGTAGTATCGCACGCGCGGAGTAATTTTGCATCATGCTGTAACAAAAAATAAGACACAGGAAACGAAAATAAGTTTAATCCCGCGAGGAGGAAGATGAAAATAAGGTCGAATACTAAACTCTGATAAAAAAAGAGGGTGGGCATCAATCAGCGGAGGGAAGAAGGCGGAAGGGCTCGTCAAGCCCCTTCCGTTAATGATTTTAGATTTTAACTAATTTATGCCGTCAGATTTACACTGGACACGCTGTTTTGAGATTGCGTATTGTTTCCGTACGCGGCGGTCGTTGCAATGGATGCGAGCGTATTATTAGTATTCGCATTTCCACTGCCGTTAGCACCTTTCATCCCGTGATGATGGTGATGATGGTGGCCAGTGGTGCCCTGCGTGGCCGGTGATAGGCTGGAAATGTCACTCTGGAATTGGGTCAATACTTTATTCATTGCAGCTTGAGAAAGCGAGACCTGGTCCTGGTTTCCTGAAGTCTGGGCCGTCTGGTAAGCTTGAACGTCATTCTGAAGATTTTGTAAGTCATTGGTAAGAGCACTTACATACGAATTATTTGAAGTATTACTGACAGGCTGTATAGACATGAAGTTCACCTCCTTTCCTCATCAGCATTTAAAAACACTCATATCTATTACAGCAATTTTCATACCAGAAACAAAAAAAACCTTATAGCCCTTGGGAACATCGAGAAAACAGGCCTTTAAAAAAACAACATTCGATACTTCGTGATAATCAATGCGGCAGTATTTTCCTCATTTAGGTGTTCTAGGGAAAATTATTCCCTGCATAGCTTAGTTCTTTCGGAACAAGAATGCATGATTAAACCTTTTCGAGGCACTTGTGTCAAATTACTTGTCATTATTATGGGTTTTTAACGGATAATCAGGTTGCAGAAGCCAAGTCAAATATGTACGTTCTGAAAGCCAATGATGAAACCTTACGGCAGCTAATCGTGCTCGATGTTCGGCAGTCTATCTGAATCTACAGACTGCGGAAGCGGAAGCTAGCATTTCTACTGCGGAACTTTCATCTAGCAAGCCTAGAACCTTGATTTTGCAAACGGAAGATACAAGCCCGGCATAGGGAGCGCTATTGAGGTTTCCATGCCTGTGCAACCTACGTAAGAGCCCAGGCGGATTATACAGGTGCGTTATACAATTATAAGATTGCCAGGACAAGCAACGATAAAGCAATGACTCTCGTGATGAAGAGGAATGTATGAATAAAAAGATCATAATCACCTGAGCCCTTATTCTGCTCATCGCCGGAATCGGCGTTCCGCTATGGTATAGGACGAAAGAGCAGCGCGGTAGCATTCGGGACGGAGCTTGTATCTAAAGGCGATAACCCGATCGATGCACTAATGTGTAAGTAATATAAAGGGGATTATAAAAGAGATGATCACGCTGATGGAAACTGACAAAACGGAAATGTGGAATTGCTGGAAGTATGGCGTCACGATGCTAGCGGCCACTGCCGCCGCCTTTTGCGCACGCAGGTTTGCAGCGGCGAATCGCGAGGACGCCGCCCGAATCAGTTTCAGTCGTTGCCGCTCATGTACTCGTGGAGCGATGGAGTATAAACATGCCAAGCGCAAAGGCATTGATATGACTTACATCAGAAAATCATCGTGGCGCGGTTAGCCGACACGCTTCGCTTGCTTCGCATAAACCGATTATCGATAATATTGACGCGTTCGAAATCTTCGTAAGTAGCACCCAGGAGGTCAACAGTTATCAAAAGTCCTAAATTGATCTTAATCGCTGTTATATTGCTTTTGATGCCCATGATAATCTACATAAGTTGTGGCAATAATGTAGTTCTTACATTGATAAGCGTAGCGCCGATCAATCCAAGTATTGTTGAAGGATCAACTCTGCAGTTTACCGCCACAGGGACCTATTCGGGTGATTTAATAACCGATCTCACGTCGGCAGTAACGCGGAGTTCGTCGAATACCCGGGTTTCAACGATAAGCAACACGGCAGGCTCACAGGGTCTTGCTGAAACCGTCACTGCAGGTACAACTACCATAATGGCAGCCGATCCGTCGACAAACATCACAGGATATTCAACATTGGTTGTCGTATGAGGCAATAAACCTGAAAACTGTGGCCTCTTTATCCCTGATAAAATACTTTGTTGTAGATTATGGTCGCATGCTAATTGAGGAAGGAATTTCATGATGAAAGACGTTATTACAGTTATGATGAGGTATGTTATTGCTAGTCTGGTTGCATTTTCGTTTGTAGCTCTCGTGTCAGTGACATTATCCGCGCAACAGGGCTTTGGTCGCATGGGAGGGAGAGGAGGAATAAAGAGCGAGGGACAACAGAAGTATGATCCCGCTCAGGTGGAGATAGTGAGCGGTGAAGTTGCTGTCGTTAAAGACCTTGAGATGAGAAACGAAAAGACGTCGGGCGTCGGTTTAGAACTAAACACAGAAGGCCAGAACCTCCTTGTGTATCTCGGTCCTCATATTTATGTCGATTTGCAGAATGTCAGGTTCGTTTCAGGCGACAAAGTAGAAGTTAAGGGCGTCAAGACCGTGCTCGACGGAACAAATAATTTTTCTTGCCGGTGAGGTGAGAAAGGGCGACGAAGTGCTGAATCTTCGAGATGGCAAGGGCGCGCCTCTTTGGGTCGGCAATAAACAGCAGGGAGGCAGTTAGTGCAAAGATATTCTTTTTATTGCTTATGGTCTCTTATCATATGTCTCCCTATGACCCGAATGAACGAGAAAGTCGTATGAAAAAGCTGCAGAAATGATTTTCCTTGGCAGATTGCTTCTCTTAGCAGGTGTTTCTGTGGCCATGCATATTTGGCCGCGATCTACTATATCTTGATCTTGGCTTTGCTACCGGTAAGCAGAATACGCCGGTCGATATCTGGTATGGATCGTAAAGTGAAAAAATGAAATCGTTACGTGTTATGATGGAATCCCCACGATGTTTACGTAGTCCTGATACTAAGGGCGGTGGATGACGGCATTAGAGATCATCTCACATCGTCCGGCCTTCTCAACCACAAAGCTAAAAGCAGATGAAAGGTATAATGCTATTATCTAAACGGTAATGCAATGCGGGCTATAAGCATGAGGATAGATGAAAGCAAAAGAATTATCCAAGATTCAGGTTCAATTGAAGGTTATCGTACAGGAATTTTCCTAGGGACCCTCGTGCGGTCCGGTTCTTCATTCATGCGGCTGTATGAACTAGAAGAGGCACTGCAGCGTCTCTAAACCCAATCATTCCGGTTCCTAAACTAATTTTGATGCCGGCTTACCTTTGGTACACTGCACCTTTATTTTCGATGCTTGAGTTCCTGTCTCGATTTGGTGTTTCTGCTTTTTTTCTCCCAATCCCTGTGCAAACCTTTTCCCCGTGCTATATTTAAAAAAAGAGTAGTTTGAACTTGCTTAATACTAATCTATCAAGGGGAGGTGCACAATGAGAGAGGTTGCGTGCAAGAGTTTGGGATACAATTGCGGCTGGAAGCATGTTTCGAGGACGGAAGAGCTGTTAACTGATGTGATGGCGATTCACCTTCGGGATGTTCACGGCGTACAGGCTTTGACTCAGGAAATGGTTGCTAAGATCAAGCAGGCTTTCAACAAGTCCGAACCTGTCGACACATCCGGAGGAGATGTAGAGCCGGTGCTCAAGGTGGTGTCGTGCAGAGATCTCGGCATGAATTGTAACTGGAAATACATTGCGCAGACCGAGGAACTGATTGCCGACGGCATGGCGGTGCATGCCCGCGAGGCCCACGGGATCAAGGATTTCACACCGGAAATGGCGACAAAGGTTAAAAACTTGGCTCATGAATGGAAAGGGTAAGGAGCGGCACAACAACGAGTTCAGAGTGCCAGTTCATGAGTTGCTATGCAGGTAAACTACGCGCCAGAGACAGGAAGGACGTCGCACGACAAAATTACATCAGAGATTCATCACTGCAACCAGATGAGGGGCTTCGCGGGGGACATCTAGTATGGTGAATTGATTATTAAACTGAACTATTTTACAAATTCGGATTGTAAGCAACCGGTCGGGGCTTTTGCTCCGGAACCCGGTTTATTTTCATTCCGCTTTTTTCCGTTCGTATGACGCATTGCTAGGCTAGTCCCGGTTCGGGCCGACCGTAATCTGGACGAAGTCCGCAGGCCGGATCCATTTGGCAAAAGCGTCGCGCACCTGCTCCGCCGTGGTCTCCAGGTATTGGCTGGCTGCCCGGGCAGACTCGTCGAGCGGCAGATCTTGGAGCGAACGGGAGAGAAGCGTTCCTGCAATGCTGTCCATGCTCGCTTCCTCAAGCGAGACCTGTCTCACGAGTAGCGTCTTGGCTCGCTGCAGTTCTTCCTGCGTGACCGGCGTTGTCTGCATCTCGCGCAGGTTGCGAACAACCAGTGCCCGCGCTTGGGGCGCATTGGGCGGGTCGCAGGCATAGGCCACTCTCAAGAGGGATCTGTTCTTATCCGCCTCGATGAACGACTCCACCGTATAGACTAGGCCGGTATTCTCGCGAAGGTCGCGGTACAGCCGCGTGGCATAGAATGCGCCGGAAAGCACGTGATTACCGAGCTGGAGCTTGTAATAGTCAGGGTGTGAACGCGTCACGCCGATCGTCTCGGCAAGCGTAACCTCGTCTTGGACACTGCTCGCATCGGGAATAAGGGACAGTGACGCCTTGTTCGGCGGCACTGGCGGGAGGTCCGTTGGGGGTTTTTCACCCGTTGCCTGCCAGGCGCCGAAATATTCTTCAACTACAGCTCGCGCCTGCGCAGGCGTTACATGGCCGATCACTACGATCGTTGTCATGTCGGGGCGGAAAGCCTTTGTGTAATAGGCCTTGACGTCCTGCAGCGAGAGAGCTGCCACGGACTCCAGTGTTGCGTCGCGGAGCACCGGATCGTCTTTGGGGTAGAGAGCTTCGCGCAGCGCCCGTTTCGAAAGATAGGATGGGCTCTGTAATTGCCCCCGGAGGGAGCTGATGGTTTCCTGCTGTATCACGGCGAATGCTGATTCGGGCAGCGCCGGGTGCAGAAGGTTTTCTGCAAGGAGTTCCACCCCTTGCTCGAAGTGGTCCGATAGGACTCGGAGAGAGAACGACGTGCCCGCTGATATATCCGCCGCAATGTCATCCTGGGCTTTCTGAAAGGCAAGCCGGTCAAGAGACGTCGTTCCGTATGACAAAAGGTTTTCCAGCACGTCCGAAACGCCCTCTTTGCCCATCGGTTCCTCGAGATCATCGTTGTTTTTTACCTGCCCGACTATGCTCACGGCAGGGCTAATGCTCTCCTGCTGGATAATCAGGCGGATCCCGTTCGGGAGTATGGTCACGACGGGGTTTATCTTCGATGTTGGAAGAGTGGGCACTGCCTCTGCTTTTTTTGCCCAGACTGGCAGTTCAACCGGCTTTGTTTCACGTGGCGTAAAAGTTTCCTTGCCCCCAAAGCCCTTTGTCGCCACGGGCTTACCCGACGGACGCGATATGAGAACGGCTGTGATGGCCGTATCATTAATCAGGTACTGCCTTGCCACGCGAATCACGTCCTCTACAGTCACCTTTTTGATGGCATTGATGTCGTCATCAGGAGAGTTGCGGCCCTCGATTGCGACGGCATCGGACCAGGCGGATGCAAGCCCTGAAACGGAATTTTTTTGGAATTCCGCTTCTGCTATCTCATGGCGCTTGGATGCTTCGACAAGGTCAGCCGGCACGCCGTTTTTGATGTACCCGGAGATGATGTCCTTTATCACGCTCACAAGCGCCGCTCCATCCCCTCCCTGGGGATACGCAGCCAGAGCATAACCGTAAGCCGCTTTGGGCAGAGCGCCTCCATCAAAAGAGGTAAAGAGCGCTTTCCCCTCGGGGACAAGGGCGTAGAGATTTCCCCTCTTGCTGTCGAGCACATCAGAGAGGATCGTTCCTGCAGCGAAATCCGGGTTGTCGGATCCGGGTAGGCGATAGGCCACGACCGCAAGACCGTAGGGAAGATCGGTCTCGAAGGCAATGGATCCCGCCTTGAGCGGCTGCAGATTTATTGTTGGTCTGGCAGGCAGAGACCGCCGAGGGATCGGCTCGAACAGCTCCTTCACCTTGGTCAGAGTTTTTTGCGGGTCTACGTCGCCTACAATGACAAGAACGGCATTGTTCGGAGCGTACCAGGTATCATAGAAATGCTTCAATAGGGCAGCCGTCGTCTTCTGGAACGAGGGACGCGTACCGAGCGCGTCATGAGCATAAGGCGTTCCCGCGAACATTTCCGCCAGGAGTTGCATGGAAAAAAGATAATCCGGGCTAGACTCATCCTGCGCCACCTCCTGCTCGATCGCTCCTCGTTCCTGCTCCCACTGCGCCTGCGAATCGAGCACGTCGCGCATCCGCACAGCTTCCACGGTAAGTGCAACGTCCAGGTCGTCTTTCGGCACCGTAAAATAATACTGGGTCACGGTCTGCGATGTATCGGCGTTAAACTCGCCGCCCATCAGCGCCATGATGTTTGAGAGCTGGGCCGCGGACAACCCCGGACTCCCGCGAAACATCATGTGTTCCTGCGCATGGGCCATGCCCGGAAACCCCTCCGGAGCTTCATTGGAACCGACGAGATAGGTCACCTCCGTAGTCACCACCGGCGCTAGAGGGTTCTCTACGATCACCACTTGCAGGCCGTTCGCAAGCGTTGCGCGGAGCACGTCTCCGTTCACGCCAAACGATTTTGAAGAAAAGACGAGTAGAAATAATGTCATGATAAACAGGAGGATGGGGGACTTGCGTGTTTTCATGATGATCTCCTGGTGAAATGCAGAATATTTTCTCCGGCATTAATTTTTTTAATCATTGTTAATTTTCCTATGAAGTATTTAATTTGATACTACAAAACCGCTTCTACGCTGCCATCGCTATTACCGTTGTCGACGACAAATATTTCGAATGAGGCCTTTTGCACCATCCGGTCTATCGAGGCAGACAGTCGAGCGGAAGCTTTATTGTAACATTTAATACGATTAATTGTAAAGCAATGTCCGCAATTTTCAAAGTTCGTCGGATGGTGAGCAAGCGGCGGAGGCCTTTCTGAAAAACAAGGACCGCATCAGATTGCTCATTCTGGATCTGATTATGCCAAAGATGAACGGCAAAGAGGCTTTAGACGCGATGCGGAAAATCCAACCGGACACAAAGATGCTCTTTATGAGCGGCTATGCCGCCGATATATTCGAGAAAAAGAATATCCCCGAGGAGGGATTGAACTTGTTGACAAAGCCAAAGCCCATCTCTCCCACCACGTTTCTCCAGAGGGTAAGAGAAACGCTGGATATTTGAGATATCCATGCAAGAACGGTACAACGGAGAAGGACGCACATCACACAACTGCCTCCTTCCTTCTCAGAGGTGTTTTCCGGAGAACCGAGGCCATGAAGTCCAAGGCACCACCTTAACCGTGGCACCTTCTATGCTGTTCCGCAACTGGCATCCTTGCTTGTGAGTATTACCGTATTTGATCCGCGACCGGCTCGCATGGCTTCGTATTCACTAAAAAAGAAAGGATCCTATCTCGGTTCGATGATCTGTGACTGCGGCCAAATGTTACTTCTGCACGATCGCACTTGCCTTCCGGTCCTATTTAACAAGAATCCACGACCGTTACTCCTGGCTCAGTGCCTCACTGCTGAATAATCAATTCAAAATATCTGCCCGATTTCTAGATTTGTGAGACCGTCGTGCCAATACGATAAATCCATCATGATCCAATGAAGCGTTATCTTTTTGGTCCTTATCGTCTCGAACGCTGTCGAATGCCGGTCGAAAACATAGGAGACACAAGTAAGTCCCTTTAGTTATTACTGACACGTTTTTTCAAAGTGTCGTCTTGACTACCCTTGCATTATTGCTTATACTTGATTCCGTTGACTGTGGACTTTCAAGCTATTTCGGTATCGTCCAGATAATCGTTGGATTAGGTTTGTTCAAATATAAAGATGAAGGGAGAAAATGAATGATTGACAAAGATAGCATGCCTATTTGTGAAGCAGCAAATTATTTTAAGGAAGAGATTCTTGAGATTATGCCAGATATTTCTGTAGACCAACTCGCTGATATGGTGTCATTATATATTTACTATCAATATGGCATTACCAAAGAAGAAGCGAAGAGTGTCATTGAAAAAACCTGTTTGTGAGAACTTAGAATGGGAAACTTCATGTTATTTCTGCATAGGATTTTCGTAGAACATTTCCAAGGTAGAAGCCGATCACTACGGCATGAAGCATTGGAGCGTCAAGGAATGAAAACTGCGCGAGCCGTTATGAATCAGCATGGATGGACGAGTGTCTCCTAAAATAATGAAGCGATATTTTCACATGGAACTGTTTTGCTAAGTGGTTGATGTTCTCCAGCACATCGGGAAAGGGGATCCATTTATTATCGCTGTTATTGGGTCGCGTTGCCTTCTTGACTTGTCATCAGTGAAAGATATACTTGATTTATTTTAACCTTAAATTTCCTGCAAACAGCAATGGGAGGATATTATGGTAAATCGAGACAGCATATTTAAATTCCTGATCTGCATCTGGTTGATAACCCTATCCCTTGGGTGTGCAGCTACGCAGAAACAAGAAAGTACCGGCCAGTATTTCGATGACTCAGTGATCACAACCAAGGTGAAAGCCGCCATCCTGAACGAACCATCACTGAAAGTGTTTGAGATCAATGTCAAGACTTACCTAGGGGTAGTTCAGCTGAGCGGTTTTGTCGATTCAGCAGAGAACGTCCAGAAAGCAGGAGAAGTTGCCGGCAGCGTCGCTGGCATTAAAGAGGTGAAAAACAACCTGGTTATAAAATAGGTCCATTACTTCAAGGTGAGCCACAACGGGTGGATGGATGCTTGTCCGCGGTGTCTGCTCATCGAGTGCGGCTGCTAATCACATTGCTCCGAAGATCCCATCGGGTTTTTGTTCCCGAAGGCCTTCGGTTCAAATCCAGCCCTCGCTTACAAACTTATCAAGGAATAGCAGCATTTGTTGCAGCCCTTTTTTTCTGACGTTCTGTGCTGTGTCCGGTAAAAGAAAAACGGATTTGTGTGGTATAAGTCTCTAAATTACCTGGAGGGGGAGAAGGGGATATTGAACCTGCATGTGGTAACAGGCCCCAAGGTTTACTTATGCACTCCTGAGGGGCGCTCTCGGGCGAAAATGCTGTTGTCCAAGCTGCAATCAATTGAGGAGGGGCACAAGATTTCAGCAAAGTTAAACAGGTGAGAATGGATCTAGTTTCTGACGTCGAGAGCCGCATGGTTTCAGATCAGACCGCGGAATTGACATAATTGCCCATTATCTGACTAAATGTATCAAGTTCGGACCCGTAGTACTCACTTCTCTCCGAATTCTGCACACCCTAAGACACCCCCCGTTGCCTCATAATTAAATGTTACCGGAAGGGATGCAGAAATATGTGTGTTGGTTTCAGGGTTTGAAGATGCGTTTCAGCTTCTCCTCCAGGGTTTTTCTTAGCTCAAAAGGGTTCAAGGTTCCTTGCAGTTTCCGGAGAGACTGCTTAGTTTCTTCAGAGATGTCCGGAGACTCGAGAACCCGCTGGTAGGGTGTTTTGGGTTTATCATAGCGTTTTACGGTCTTTGACGCAATTCGTTTTTTTTCAATCAGCTTCACCGAGGGACAGAAGAAGTTCAGAAACAAACGCCACTCGGAGGTATAGAGTTCGTTCATGAGAGGGACAGTTTCAGGACGATCCAAACGATCATAACCGAGCCATTGTCTAACGTGGGTCCAGTTCTTCTGCTCCACGTGGGCATTATCGTCTTTTTTGTAGGCCCTGCTCCGCGTAAACTGGATCGGCCGCTTTCTATCCTCCGTCAGATACCTGAGGAGGTGATAGTTCAAGAACTCACTGCCATTGTCAGAGTCAAAGCCTAAGATCGGGAACGGCAGGGAGCGTTCGATATCCTTGATCTGGTCGATAACGCCCTGATAGCTTTTGCCCCACACGGCACGCTGTTCGGTCCAGCCGGTGGCGATGTCCACGCAGTCTAACGTGTTGGCATACAGGCCTTCTGTGGTGCTTCCGCAATGGGCAACGGTGTCCGCCTCCAGGAATCCGGGGCGAAATTCGTTCCACTGATTGGTCTTGATGGGGATATGATTTCTTATGAGCGTCCCCGGTTTCGTTGTGGCCCTTCCGTGCTGCGCATATCTGGCACGGACCGGTTTTAATATCCGATCGATCGTCGGAGGTGATATCCGGAGCAATGCCCCGGCCACCTCCTGGGAGATAGGCCCATAGGTTTCGATATACCCCCGCAGCCAGAGAGGGATGATTGCCTTCAGCCGCTTGGAGCAAGGAAGGTTAGCCGCCTTCCAGATGCGCTGAAGCGGCTTACGGAGCAGCTCGGCGTCATATACCTGTTTTCTGCCGCGCTTGCCTGGTGGTTTTTGCGTAAACCGCCGAAATGTCCGTAAAAGTCGCAGCGCATGCTTGCGGTGATAATGGCAGGCAGCGCAGAACTCGTTCAGCATCGCAGTCTTTATTTTGCGGGAGGAAACCCGGTATCGTTTGACGATCGCCTCCAGGTACTCCCTTTTGGATCGTGGACTCATCGGAACTAGCCCTCCTTTTGGGGGTATAGTTCCGGTAACATGAATTATGAGTCAACGATATAATTCAGGATTCGCTTGGGTAACATTAATTGTGAGTCAATTCGCACCCTTCTTTTCTGCTTTATATTGCAGAGAAATTCAGTTATACTTTCCTTCATTCGTCTTTAAGTTGAAAGCCTGGGGTTAAGCAGCCCGCAGTGCTGATGAATCTTGAGCAGGAAGTAGGTAACGTCTTTATAGCCGTAAGCCATACGTTTAAGACGTTTTATCTTATTATTGATCCCTTCGGAGATGGCGGTCGTTATTTTACAGATGAAGTAGTTCAGAATGAAGTGCCGTTTTCGAAAGAACTTGTGACCGAGTTCGACAAACACCTGGATTTTCGACCCAATCGCAGCGATGATCCACTCCCGCAGCGCTTTACGGGCTGAAGCGCGGTTGCGGGATGTATAGATAGCAACAAACTGCTCTTTGAGAAGCATGGACTTGTAAATGGGATCGTTGAGATCGGCGAGCTTTTGTAGAAGGTTCTCTCGTCGTTTGGTTTGCTTATTCTGCATCAGGATGAACTTTTTCTTGCAGTGGAGCAAATCAGCCAGTTCAGTGTCATCCGTCTTTCGGGCCTTCGCAAGCTCTTCCTTGCGTACCGTGTCTATGGCATCGTTCAAAGATTTCTTGATATGGAAATGGTCAAGAACGATTAACGCGTTCTTTGCATGTTCCTCGGTTGCCGACAGAAACCCACGGGCACCGTCACTGGCCACGGCCTTGATGCCGGCGCACTGCTCTTCTCCAAGGGCCTTATAGAAGGATTCGAGCACTAATTTACCGCGGTCATCGTGGTTCCAAATAACCTTGCGTTTCTCGATGTCCACTACGTTGGTGACGTAGTGGTGCCATTTTTGCCAGGCCACCTCGTCAACGCTCATGTATCGTGGGGCGGGAACAGGGGTAAGCTTTTTCTGGGCCAGTTCTTCAAGATACTGCCGGTCGATCCGATAGACCACTTCATCGTCGAGGCCGAGATACCACCCGGCCTCCTGATTGGTGGTTATGGAGGTAAGACGGTATACCTGATCAGCAAAGCGTTTGGTGAAGCGACCGCGGAGCCAGTCCAGTTCCTCGACGCGGATGCTATCGTCTTCAACGCAAAAGACCTTGCGCTTCGGGACATGTAGGAATACTCGTTTTCCGCTCATGGGGAGGTCCTCGACAATAATCGTCCCTATGCTATGAACGGGTGTGTTGTGGACTTGACCGCATCCAGAGCAGACTGCAGGGATGAACCGGGACGGCTCTAAGAGTAAATCGAGGCGGCTGTCAGAATGAACGACCATATGGCTCACGCGATAGTTTGGAATAGCAAGCAGTTCTGTGATAGTATGGAGCTGCATCGGATTTTCCTTTCTGGCTAAAGTTTGGTCGGCAAACCTACTTTATCAGAATCGGTTAATCCGATGTCTTTTTTCTGCTCAAATGCTGCGTTTCAACTTTTAGACGAAAGATTCTATACTTTTCTATTAACCGTTAGAACTTCCTGTCATCGATACCATTGATGTCTTTTTCTTATAACGGGAAACCGGATCGTAGGTTCTCCAATGAGCGTTCTGCGAACGAGGAGTATGACGATACATGCGGCAGAAAACGCAGACTCCGAAAAGGTAATACGAGAAATCAGAATCAACCCCGTCGTGCCGACCGAGTCGGTGCAAAAGGGCCATGGCCAGGTTAGATGTATTGTTGGGCGCAGTTCAGTATAATTTTTTACCATTCTCTGCCACATGGAGCCCCGTGGCGGTTATATTTCATTGATCATCATCGAGCACAGTTACATAACCTCGGAAGGAAAGGCAAGCAACAGTCAGCTTTCCGTTTTCCCTGATGCGGTAATCCCGGGTCTGCGGAAATTAGCGGATATCATCCACCGGAACGGATCAAAGGCTGCACTTCAGATCAACCACGCCGGAAGCGCAGCACAAAAAGAGGTCACAGGAACGACACCCCTAGCTCCTTCAGCAATAGCGAACCCGAGACGCGGCGACATGCCCCGCGAAATCTCACAGAAGGAGATCGGCGATATAGTGAATGCCTTTAAGGACGCTAGCCGAAGGGGCAGAGAGGCAGGCTTTGACGCCGTGGAAATACATTGCGCTCATGGTTACCTTCTCAACCAGCTCTTGTCTCCCCTGACAAATAAAAGGACAGATGAATACGGTGGAGATATTTCTAACCGCATTCGCATTCGCCTGCAGGTGATCCAGGCCGTACACACGTCAGTGGGGCCGGATTTTCCCGTTCAGGTACGGTTAGGGGCTTCGGATTATACAGAAGGCGGAACGACAATTGAAGACAGCAAGATTGCCGCCCGGCATTTGAAAAGGCAGGCGTGGATATCATTCACATTTCGGGAGGGTTTGTCGGATATACCCCCCCCGGTCTCGCCGGGCAAGGTTATTTTGCTACCCTCAGCGAGGCCATCAAGAGCGCTGTTTCCATTCCTGTGATCCTTACCGGCGGGATTACCGAAGTAGAAGCTGCAGAGAAATTCTTAGCGGAGAAGAAAGCAGACCTGGTCGGCGTAGGAAGAGCCATCCTTCAAGACAGCACATGGGCGAAACGTGCTATTGAAACTCTTCGATCAAAGCAGAGTTATTGATTCGAGAGGCTTCGTTGCTATATCTCCTGGAGATCCTAGACTTCTTCCTGAATGCGCCCACCGTCAGCAATGTGCACAGAGGAGCGACCATATGAGGAAGCGGAGAGCTGTTATTATTGATGACGAAGAGATTATTGTACACGTGTTAAAGGATTTTTTATCCACAAGAAGTTATGAAGTGCTCTCTTATACTAGACCTGTTGTTTGTCCGATGCTTGATAAGGAAGGGAATCTGTGCAATACCGATTACCCGTGTGCTGATGTAATCATTACAGACTTCACATTGCCCGGCATGAACGGTCTTGAGCTGCTCCAGGAGCAATTGACGCACGGATGCAAGTTGACGAGAGAGAACAAAGCAGTGATGTCGGGGTATATTGATGAGGAAGGACATAAGCAGATTAAACGACTGGGATACGCATTCATCGGAAAACCGATTGAGTTCTCTCAGTTATCAGCATGGCTGGATGAGTGCGAAAAAAGGGTGGATCTTTCGGAGCCATTAGGCTCCAGGAGAAAGGAAATGCGCTATGCAACTTGTTACGAGGTCCGGTGCCTAGTGCATCGTACCAACGAAATCCTACTCGGTATGACCATAAATATCAGCGACGGCGGACTCTGCCTCAAGCTTGCAGCCCCTCTCATGGCAAGACAGACAATACACATTGAGGCGGCACAGACTATTATTGCATGCCGCACCGCGTCGGTACAATGGGTGAGCCGGAATCAGGACGGCTCATATCTGGCAGGTTTGTCTTGTTTAAATTGAATAAAACTACGAGAGAAGCTGTGGGCTAAAATGTCTGTCAGCTGTTATGAAAAGTCAGGATTAAAAGGAAACACATGCTGTCTTTGTTTCTTCCTGCTTTTTTCTCTTAAGGTTTCAACCGGAATTCTGCTACAATTTTAAATAACTGGGATCACCCATTTCTCTTCACAAAAGTCGTTCCTCTTTCCCCCCCATCTCGACCGCCTTTTTTATCTCTTCTTTGAGGTGCGCTGGGAGCCCCTTTATCTCAATATCCAAAAAACCCCTGACAATAGCCGCTGTCGCTTCATCGCCGGTCAGTCCCCGCGCCATGAGGTACTGGATCTCTTCCTCTGCGATCTTTCCGACGGCGGCCTCATGAGACATGTCGACGCCACTCACTCTACCATCGAGCTCGGGGATGGCGAGTATCGAGCCCCGTTCGGAGAGAATGAGCCCCCGGCATTCCAAGTGAGCCTTGATGCCGGGGACTTCGCCGATCAAGTTCCCCCTTGTGACGATGGCGCCTCCCTTCGTGATCGCCCTTGCAACGACCTCCGCCCTGCTTCCCTTCGCTCTCAGGTAGACCTTGGAGCCCACATCCATATTCGATCCCTCCGGCGCGAGCAGAATGGTATTGTACCTGACCGTGGCGTTCTCACCGATGCAGTACGCGGCGGGATACGTCTGGAGGGTCTTTACCGGTCTCATGCAGATGTAGTTGCTCATGAAGACGCCATTTTCTTCAACGATAGTGCCAGTCCTGGGCCTCACTGCCACGTCCTCTGCCCAGTTATGGATCATGGTAAAGGTGACCTTTGCATTCTTCTTTACGTAAAACTCGGAGACGCCGACATGGAGCCCCGACTTCACTGACTGAGCAGTCGTGCATCCGGTAATGATATGGAGCTCTGAGCCCTCCTCAGCGATGATTATGTTGTGTACATTCTGGGCCATGCCTTCCTGTGTCATGTAGAGGCAGGCCTGCAGGGGAAATTCCGACTTTGACCCAGGCAGGGCACGCAAAAAGTAGCCATGGTGCTGTTTCAACTCGGCCTGGGCAGTATACTTGTCCGCGTCCACCTGCACGGCCTTCCACCAGTAGTCCTTGAGCCACTCGTATTTTTTAAGCGCCTCTGTGGTGCTCATCACTTCTAGGCCACTTTGATAGGCCGATGAGAATAGGACCGAATGGTCCATCTGAAAAAATGACCCCGCCCTGCATGCCTCCTCCACGTCAATACCCACGGTGACAGCCCGCTCTTTTACCTCATCAGTCAGCCCCGTTAATCTTTGAATCTCACCATGCTCCTCTACCTGGCCGGAATACGCGGCGAGATCGATATCCGGGCCGATGGCTGCCGGTTTTTCCTCTGCATCTCTTGCTTTTTCTTGAATAGTTACCTTCGGCATCTTACACATTCCTCATACCCTTTAGCCCGTATATCATCCAGAATGTCCCGCGAGTTCCCGGAACAGCTCACCGTGCTGTTCAGCATAACGTATGCCCGGTCGGCATTAACATAATCCAGGATGTAACCGGCATGTGTTATGATCAGTCCCCCCTTTGTTCTCTTGTCTACCCTTTTATCTTTCTCGATCAATTCATTTATTACCTTGCCCACCAGATTGATATTGACCAGGTCCACACCCGAATCAGGTTCATCGAACATAATGAACTCGGGATTCTGGGCGAGAAGCTGAAGGAGTTCGGACCGTTTGATCTCTCCGCCAGAAAACCCCAGATTGATGTCTCGATCCAAAAACTCGGTGAAATTCAATTTGTCAGCGTCCTCGTTGATCCTTTCTTGCTTATAAGAAGCGTTCTTCTCCATGCAGATACGCAGCAGGTCTTTAAGCCTTACCCCCCGAACCGCCGGGGGATTCTGAAATACAATACCGATACCGAGCCTCGCTCGCTCGTCGATGCCGCGTTTCGTGATGTCCTCACCCCTAAAGACGATGCTTCCTGATTCTACCCTGTACTGCGGGATTCCCATGATCGTCTTCAAAAGAGAGGTTTTTCCAGAACCGTTCGGACCAAACAAGACGATGGTCTCTCCCTGACCGATGTGAAGGTTCACGTCATTGAGTATCCTTTTCCCGTCAACGCTGACTGACAGATTTCTGATCTCGATCATGCTGGAAAGCATGCTTTTCTCCTGGGCATTGTTCCGTCAGAGACCGCATCCATAATTTAATTCTAGCAAACTTTTTAGAGAATGCCTGAAACATTCTGCACATGGGGGCATAACATTTCGTCCAAATAATAAAAAGCTGCCCTCATTAAAAAGCCCTGGTCATAACGGTGCGTTCCAAATTATGGCTAATCTCGGGAAGTTCACTAAAAACAAGAATCTGACGCAAGCAAAAGCCGCTGATATTTATGTTGTCAGCCAATACCATTTCCCCGACTGGATAGGCGGCAAATCGGAATGATTCAGGCTAGAGATGCTCACCGCTCTCTCAATAAAGACAAGCATGTACAGCAGCCTTACAGGAGCCGGATAGTGATGTATGTTAACCAGTCGTCCGAGAAGGTTATGGCGAAAAGGCCGCTGCACGTCTAAACTCATCGTTTATGTGCAAGTTACATTCAGTATTTAATGACTATTTTGTCTGGTTGAAATGTACACTCGCAAGTGCTACTCACAGAGAACATAATTTGATTGAGCTGAAGAATATTAATCGCCACTTTTAGTCCGATGTACATCCTGAAGCAGCTATAGGTACCACACATTGCAACACTTAAACCTGAATCCTGAGGAAATTTTGTGAATTATTGCGTTAATGGTCTTTTGCATGTATAAATACTACGTTTGGGGTATAGCGTTAACCTAACTAAAAGGTACGTTAAGATTATAGCACCTTGTGCATGTCGCACTTGCAATTATACGCATGAATACTGGTGATTGTAGGTGTTTGCAGTATCGCAATTTACATCATCACGCAGGATTCAGGTTAAAGTTTCCGTATTCGGCAGCATCTATCCCTTCCGATATTCTTATTGACGATGAGAGCTTATTTTGATACTATTAAAATAATGAAGGCGATGGAGTTCGCCAAAACCGCCCCTTTTGTCGGGGCTGATGACTCCTACTCTCCATATAGTATAGTGAGGGCAGGAGTTTTTTTATGCCCGGAAGGGACGGAGGATGCATGAGGTTTGGGGAATAGCTGCGCTCTGGCTGGGTCTGGCCTTGGTTGCAACCCTTCTTTCGATCTGGCTCAGAATCGCCACGGCACTCTCGGAAATCGTTGTCGGCACGGTGGCCCAGTTGGTCATCGGTGCTTTCATAGGAACAACACTTGGCTCCAACGAGCCATGGATCAAGTTCCTGTCCGGCACTGGTGCTATTGTTCTTACCTTTCTTGCGGGCGCGGAGCTTGACCCCGTGGTGTTCAAGGCCAAGCTTAAGGAAGCAACTGCCATCGGCTTTATCTCATTTCTCGCGCCCTTTCTCGGCTGCACCGCGGCCGCGTACTACCTCCTTCACTGGACCGTGCAGGCAAGCTGGCTAGCCGGCGTGGCCCTTTCCACGACCTCGGTTGCAGTGGTCTACGCGGTGATGCTCGAATTGGGGCTCAATAAGACCGACTTCGGCAAGGCAGTCCTCGCTGCTTGCTTCGTTACTGACCTCGGTACCGTCCTCGCCCTTGGCCTGGTCTTTGCGCCATTTACGATGAAGACTCTGATTTTTATCAGCGCCGGCGCTGCCGTATTTTTCATCCTACCTTATCTCACGCCGTGGTTCTTCAAAAAATACGGGGATCGGCCGTCGGAGCTTGAAGCCAAATACCTTCTGATGGTTCTTTTTGGCCTCGGGTCACTCGCGGTATGGTCGGACAGCGAAGCAGTGCTGCCGGCATATATCATTGGCATGGTGCTCGCTGGGACGGTGGGTAAGGACCATGTGCTTATCAGGCGGCTCAGGACGCTGACCTTCGGTCTGCTCACGCCGTTCTACTTTATCCGCGCCGGTTCATATGTGTCGGTTCCGGCGATCATCGCCGCGCCTTTTGCTTTGTTCGTGCTGTTTGGGACGAAGATGATCACGAAGATCGTCGGCGTGTATCCGGCAACAAAGGCGTACAAATATGCCCAGAAGGAGGGCATCTACACCACGCTTCTCATGTCGACGGGACTGACGTTCGGTTCCATTGCCGCGCTTTTCGGGCTTTCTCATAAGATTATCGACCAGGTGCAGTATTCTCTACTGATCGTAGCGGTCATTGGGAGCGCCGTGGTGCCGACCCTTATCGCGAATGCGTTTTTCATTCCTCATTATCTATTACCGAAAAAAGAAATAAAGATTGCTGCTTCGCCGGAATAATTTACTGCCCCGGCAGTTATCCAAGAGGAGGCTTCCATGCTGAACAAGATACTCATTGCCTTTGATGGCTCGCGGCAGTCGTATAAAGCATTTGACTTCGCCCTGGAAATATCCCGGTTTTGCACCGGGGCATCGCCGGAAATTGCAGTCTTGTCGGTGGCGCAGCCTCCAGAGCCTATCGATATTGTCGAAATGGACGCAATAATCGACGGCGCTACGCAGCATTACGAAGGACTGTTCAAAGGACTCAGGGACAAAGCGAAGACATATAACATTGAAATTAAAACAGAGATCGTTGTCGGCCATCCGGCAGATCAAATTATAAAATATGCTGTCGAAAAAAAGAGTGAAATGATCGTTGTGGGCCAGCGGGGCAAATCGAAAATTGCGAACTGGCTTATGGGATCGGTATCAAAGCGCGTGGCGACCTATGCTCCGTGCACGGTAACAATCGTAAAATAACGATAAGGGAACGTACTATCCATGATAAACTATATTGTAGTTTTCGCGGGCGGTGGCATCGGCTCCCTTGCGCGCTTCATGCTGGCAACTTGGATCGGTCAACGGTGGGGAAGGAGCTTTCCCCTGGGGACCTTTGTGATTAACGTCAGCGGAAGCTTTCTTATCGGCTTTCTCATGACTTTGATGGCGGAACGCTTCCTGGAGAACCCACAGTGGAGACTGTTTCTCGTTGTCGGAGGGCTGGGCGGTTATACTACCTTCTCAACGTTTCAGTATGAGACCGGCAAACTGGTCATTGATGGAGAACTTGGTTACGCGGCGCTCAATATGGTTTTGAGCGTTGCCGTCGGATTCATGGCCTTGAAGTTGGGTGACGTGATTGCAAAGGGTATATAGGAGACAATGCATGGTAACCAATGGGCCGGCGAAAAAACTGACCATCTATGTAGACGAGACGGACAAGTTCCACGGCAAGCCGGTTTATGAAGTACTGCTCGATATTTTTTTTAAAAAGAAGATCGTGGGCGTTAGTGTATTCCGGGGCATTGCGGGCTATGGAAGCGACGGCGTGTTTCATACAACAAAGATGCTTGAGATGTCCACGAGCATGCCAGTGAAGGTCGAAGTGGTGGAGTCTGAGGAGATGATCAACAAGGTGCTCCAGGACATCTACCATGTGGTCGAAAAGGGCATGGTGGAGGTCACGGACACGAACGTCGTCAAATGTTGCCCGAAGGCGGAGGAAAAGCGCGAAAAACAAGGAGAACATATGAAGCTCGAAGGCAAGGCAAAAATGCTCCGTATCGTCATTAGTGAGGATGACAAGTGGGAAGGCGAACCGCTGTACGAAGCTATCGTAAAAAGGCTTATCATGATTGATATCGCGGGAGCAACGGTTTACAAGGCCATCGCGGGTTACGGTCCCCACAAACGCTATCACAAGAAAAAAACCCTGACCGTGCACGGCGAGCTTCCGATCCTGATAACCGTCATGGACAGTGAGGAGAAGATTGCTAAAGTAATCCCGATCCTCGACGAACTTGTGGGAGAGGGGATCGTCGTCCTCTCAGACGTGAATGTGATAAAGTATACCCATAGAGACGCGGGTGCGTCAGGCCTGGTGTGACTGTTGAGAGTAACTGTCAATTTCGCTGAATCATTACGCGGCAGAGTCCGGCCTGCATCATCTACGAGAATGACCGCCTCATAGCGATATGAAGGAGAAAAGTGATGAATCTACACGACGAGATTGCAGCGGTTGCATATGAACTATGTGAGGCGAGAGGGTGTATCTCCGGTCGTGATCTTGATGATTGGCTCGAGGCAGAACGGATCGTATTAGCAAGGCATGCGGGGCAGGAGATCGAGGAACCCGAAGAGGAGGATAGCTCACAGGGAGAGACTGCTGCCTAAGGTGAAAAAGCAAAAGAAGGCGAAGAAACTGAGGAAAAGCAGGAAAGCGATTTCGAATGATTATCCTGAATCCCCGGTTTTTTGACGACGGCCATGGCCAATAGGGGATTGCTTTGAATTACGGTGATGGAGTTCGCCATTAACCGCTTCTCATGAAGCTGATGACTCCTACTCTCGAAAAAGCGTGAGGGTAGGAGTTTTTTCTGTGTACGGGAGGCCATAGCGTGAACCCGGCAGTGCAAACATCTGCAACCTCAAAATATGCCCAACTGAAAACCGACCTCTTGCAGTGCATGGACGAGATGCTTATGGTCGAGAACATCCGGGGCTGCGCCTGTGAGGATCTGAAAGAAAAGGTAAGGAATAACGCCTTCAATCTTGTGGTTGTCGGCCAGTTCAAGCGCGGGAAAACAAGCCTTATCAACGCGCTCTTGGGTGCGGAGATCCTGCCTGTCGCGGTCGTTCCACTCACCTCCATCGTGACCATTATGACCTGGGGCGAAGCGCTCAGGATCAAGGTCTATTTCAACGACGGGAAAGTCGCCGAGATCAAGTCGGAAAGTCTTGTGGAATACGTTACAGAAAAAGGTAATCCGAAAAATATGAAAGATGTACATGAAGTGATCCTTACGTATCCTTCGCCTTATCTTAAGGATGGTGTTCGGCTCATCGACACGCCTGGCGTTGGCTCGATATATCAGCACAATACGGACGTTGCGTACCAGTATTTGCCGAAATCGGATGCCGCGCTCTTTCTTCTCTCCGTGGACCAACCCATGAGCAAGGCAGAGCTTGACTTTTTGAAGGACGTGAAAGAGTATTCAAACAAAATATTCTTTGTCCTGAACAAGGCCGATTACCTGCGGGAGAACGACCTTAAGGAGTCCATCGAATTTTCCAGGAATGGGCTGAAAGAGGCCATGAGTTCTGAGGTAAAGCTCTTCCCTATCTCCGCGCGGCTCGCTCTTGAAGGAACAGCTGCGAAGTCTGGGGAGCAGATCGAGAAAAGCATGCTCCCTCTTTTTTCCAAATACCTGCATAGGTTCTTGATGGAGGAGAAGGGAAACGTTCTCATCCTCTCCGTGACGAACAACCTGCTCCGGAGTATTTTTCAAGCAAAGCTCGAACTGGAACTTGAACTGAAGTCGCTCACATCTCCGATCGAGGAACTGAAAGAAAAATTACGAGCCTTTGAAAGTAAGAAAGGCGAAGTGGAGCAGGTGAAACGGGACTTTGAAATACTGCTAGAGGGTGAAGTCTCACGATTGGTCAAGGGCGGACTGGAAGATGATCTGCAGGGCTTCGTTAGAGACCTGATGCCTCACGAGCATACGCATCTCACGGAGCAATTCGAACAGAATAGGGTCCTATCCCTCAAAGATCTTCGCAGCACCCTTGAACAAGCTGTCATCACTCATGTCAAACAGGCATTCATCACCTGGCGCGCCATGGAGGACGAGCGGCTCGCAAAGGCCTTTAAACCATCTGCAAACGGTTCATCACCAAGATAAACGAAACGGTGGATGAGTTACTGCGCTATTCCTCCGAGCTATTCTCCGTACCCTTCGATACGGTTAAGGCAGAAGCCCTCTGGAGCGTCAAGTCAGGTTTCTACTACAGGTTTAAGGAACAGCCAGTGGGCACCGCGATCATTGCTTCAACCTTGACCCTTGCCTTGCCGAAATTCATTGGCGATAAAATTGTCCTTAAAAAGATGAAAGAATACCTCCAGAGGGTCGTGACCACGCAGGCCGCCAGGGCAGGGAACGATTTTGAAGAACGCCTGGACAAGAGCAAGCTCGACTTCCGCTGGGAGATGTTCCAGAAGATCGACGCGACCATAGCCGGGATCGCCAGTGCAATTGAAAAAGGCATGATGCAGAGGTCGAAGGGCGCACAGGAGGTTGAGTTGCGAAAGCGGATGTTGGCCGAGACAACGGGGAAGCTGGAAGAAATAAAAAGTAGGCTTGCGCGGATCAAGGCAGCAGTCGAAGGTGCAAACAAAGGCTGAACCCGCCGTAGAGGACAGGGCCGACTCTTCTTTGGTACATAAACGGAGCGTGCGGAAATTAATAATGACTTTGCAAAAGGAGGAGTTTATGACAAAGATAAAGATGGTAACCGCACGGGAGATCCTGGATTCACGGGGTAATCCTACGGTAGAGGTTGATGTAATTCTCGGCAACGGAATCATGGGTAGGGCTGCGGTCCCCTCAGGCGCCTCAACCGGGAGCAAAGAGGCAGTGGAACTCCGGGACAATGACAAAATGCGATACCTGGGGAAAGGCGTCCTTAAGGCGGTAAAGAATGTGAATGAGATCATCGCTCCGGAGATCATCGGGAAAAACCCCGAGGACCAGAGCGCGATTGATGAAGGCATGATCAAGCTCGATGGCACGGAGAATAAAGGTAAGCTGGGCGCGAATGCGATATTGGGTGTTTCTCTTGCTGTTGTCAAAGCGGCAGCGCAGGGCAGAGGATTGTCCATATTCCGATATCTCGGCGGGGAGGCAGCACATCGCCTTCCGATCCCGTTCTTTAATATTCTGAACGGCGGCAAACACGCGGATAACAACGTGGATATCCAGGAGTTTATGATCTCGCCAGTGGGTGCAAAGTCATTCAGAGAAGCGCTCAGAATGGCCGCTGAAACGTACCATACTCTGAAGGCAGTATTGAAGTCAAAAAACCTTAACACTGCCGTAGGAGATGAGGGTGGATTTGCACCGAATCTTTCTTCCAATGAAGAGGCTATTCAGATAATCATCGCTGCAATAGAAAAAGCGGGATACAAGCCGGGAACTGATATTTCCATAGTCTTGGACCCTGCAGCGAGTGAATTTTTCGAGGATGGAAAATATATCTTGAAGGCGGACAATCGCAAGTTGTCTTCGAAAGAAATGGTCGACTACTATGCGAACCTGATCTCAAAATATCCGATTATTTCCATAGAAGACGGGCTTGCTGAAAATGATTGGGACGGCTGGCAGATTCTTACAAAAGAGCAAGGGGAAAAGATCCAGCTTACGGGAGACGATATTTTCGTCACGAACCCCAAAATACTGGCCGAGGGTATCAAAAAAAGAGTTGCCAATTCCGTGCTAATCAAACTTAATCAGATCGGCACGCTCTCCGAAACCCTGAAGACCGTAGAAATGGCGAAAACAGCCGGCTATACTTGCATGTTCTCGCATCGTTCAGGAGAGACAGAAGATTCGTTCCTCGCCGACATCACGGTTGCCACAAATGCGGGTCAGATCAAGACCGGCGCGCCCGCGCGATCTGAGCGGCTCGCAAAATACAACCAACTGCTTAGGATTGAAGAAGAATTGGGTGCGAAAGCGGTTTTTAGAGGCGATTTGCGCTGGTAATTGAGAAAGGAATTAGGCATGATTCAAATCGATATTCCCGGCTTCGGTTTGGTTAAACTGGAGCACCTGGTGTCGGATTTTACCGGCACATTGTCCGTCGACGGGCAACTATTGCCAAACATGGATGCACGGTTGAACAAATTGGCAGAGTCTATAAAAATTCATATTCTCACTGCTGATACTTTTGGTAAAGCACGGACTGAACTGGAAGGGATCAACTGCGAAATACACATTTTGACAGGGGAAAATCATGATATGCAGAAAGAAACATATGTAACAAAACTCGGAGTGGGGAGCGTCGCCGCTTTCGGAAATGGAAATAATGACCGTAAAATGCTCAAGGCAGCAAGGGTCGGCATCGCGGTATCGGAGGGAGAGGGATGCGCCGTTGACGCGATCATGGCAGCGAATATCCATGTGCGGAGCGCGGTCGATGGCCTGGATTTATTGCTGAACCCGACGAGGATCAAGGCGACGTTGAGGTTTTAACGAGAGGAAAGCACGATGACGGCTTGTCCTTTTTGTGTGATAGCGCCTGATAAAATCATAGCTCAAATTTCTTTTACTTTTACGATTAGAGACACGCTCGCTGTTTCCCCTGGACACATGCTGATCATACCGAAGCGCCATATTGCCGAGGACGTTCGCTCATCACTTCTTGCCCTCGCTATTCCCGATCAAGCATTTCTCTGACCTTGCTCAACAGCTCCGAAGGCTTTACCGGCTTCGGCATGAACTCCGTGCCGTTCGGCAGGCCGTCCTGTGCGAATATTTCTCCCGAATAGCCGCTCATGAAAATGCAACGGATATTCGGGCTGCGAGCGCTGATCTCCCGATACGCTCCCAAACCGTTCATTTTCGGCATGATGCCGTCAAGAATCACGAGTTTGATTGCGGCGCGGTTCTCACTGAACCGGACAACCGCCCTGTTCCCATCCTCCGCCTCGATCACTGTGTATCCCATTCCCCGGAGAACGACCGACGTCATATTGCGTAGACTCGCGTCGTCCTCAGCGAGGAGGATCGTTTCGCTTCCACCCTTGAGTGGGACTGGATGCTGCCCGGAAGGTTCAGGCACGGCATTCGTCGTTTGGGCCAAGGGGAAATAAACGTGAAAAACGCTCCCTTTCTCCGGTTCAGAATACACATTAATGAAACCGTCATGCGCTTTCACGATCCCATACACTGTGGCCAGTCCGAGGCCGGTCCCTTTTCCCATTTCCTTGGTTGTGAAGAATGGCTCGAAAATCCTCTTTTTGGTTTTTTCGTTCATTCCGACGCCGGTATCTGACACCGAGAGCATTGCATAGTCTCCCACCTTGCCGTAACCGTGAGCCCGTATAAACGCCTCGTCCATGGCACGGACACTGACATCGATGATCAGTTTCCCCCTGTCCGGTATGGCATCACGTGCGTTCGTAACGAGATTCATGATAACCTGCTCAACTTGTCCCCGGTCTGCCATAATCACGGGCTGCTCGACCGAGTACTGGATCGTCATTTCGATGTCTTCGCGCAGCAGGCGGTGCAGGAATTTCTCGAAATTTCTGATCACCGCGTTCAATTCGTGATGCTCTTTTTTCGTAGGCTGCTTTCTGCTGAATGCGAGCAAGCTCTGTGTCAAAGTGGCTGCGCGCTCCGAAGACTGCAGAATCTGGTCGATATAGTGCCTCACTGGATCGTCATCCCGCAGTTTCATCAGGGAAAGGTGGCCATAGCCAATGATCGCGGACAGGATATTGTTGAAATCGTGCGCCACGCCGCCGGCAAGCTGGCCAATCGCTTCCATTTTCTGCACCTGGCGGTACTGGTCCTCCAGTTTTTTTTTCTCGGTGACGTCGATGCAGATCTCAATCGCGGAGGTCACATTGCCCGCTGCATCCCGCATCGCATACGACTTTGTATCAACGTACACGGGGTTTCCGCGTTCATCGTAATGCGTATGCATAAATGCGGAGTGTTCTCCGGTTTCGAAAGTGCGCTTCACGGAGCACTGTTCCCCGGTTTCAAAACAGGGGGTCGTGCCGCGGTGTGACACTTCATAGCAATATCTACCGATTGCATCTTCAATGGTCATCCCGGCCTTGTCGCAAAAAGCCCTGTTCGCCGAGATGATCCGGTAATCCCTGCCTACGACGACAAACCCCTCATCCACGCTTTCAAGAATGCTCTTTATGAACAGTTCATTCTTCTTTATCAACTCCTCTGTCTTCTTGCGTTCAGTGGTGTCCCGGAAGATACCGACGAGGGACTGCATTCCGCCCAAAGTCACACGGGTGGCATTGATGTCCGCATAAAAGATCGAACCGTCCTTTCTCAACATCGGAACCTCAGACGCAAGAGAGATCTCGCCGCGCTGCTGTTTGTCAAAGATGTCCCGGATTGCGGGCAGGTCTTTTCCCGGATGAAGACCATCAATACTCAGACCAACGATCTCTTCGCGGGTATATCCGAGCATGGCGCATATGGCTTTATTTGCCTCGATGTTCCTCTTGGTCTCCGTGTCGGCCATCATGATTCCGTCGGTCGCTTGTTCGAATATGGACCGGAACTTGTCTTCGCTTTCGCGCAGGCTCTTCTCAGTTTGTTTACGTTCGTCGATAGTGCGGACCAGCTCCCTGTTAATTCTAAATATTGATTTATACCGCCAGTAGGCCATGCCGCAGACGGCGATGAAAAGAAATAATCCGCTCGCAGCAAGTATTTTGCTAGTCGTCCAGTAAGGCGCAGGCGTGCCGTACCATTTGAGATAAATCTGTTGATATTCGGGGCTTCCGATAAATCCTTTCAGGGAATCGTTCAGCCGTTCCTGTAATTGCACATTGCCCTTACGTACTACCAAACACCGTTCCTGTTCGGAGAAAGGGTTCCCGATTTTCCTGATGCGGTCTTCCAGATTGGTTTCCCTCGCCTGCTTTTGAATCAAGGATTCCTCTCCGGCGAATAAATCGCTTTTCCCTGCTAAAAGACTAAAAATTCCTTCTTCATAGCTGCCCACTACAGAGAGATTTACCCCTGGCTGGTTTCTTAGGTACTCGTAGGACCGACTGCCCCCAATTACACCCACGGTATACCCTTGGGGCGCGGTATCGGGATTAATCGTGCTTTGAGAGCGGGCAAAATAGGAAAGGTAGGTTATTTCTATCGGGGAACTGAACTGTAATACTTTTTCACGATCTTCGCTCTTGAGCAGGACGCTGATCTCTGACTCGCCGGTCTCTACCGAAGTTATCATCTCCGGCCAACTAGGTTTACAAATATAGCTAACATCCAACCCTGCACGCCTAGCTGCGCTGTTGATAATATCCACGGCAAAACCGGAAGGTTTGCCGGTATTTGGGTCCCAAAAAGTAACCGGCGAATAGTTACAGTGGATGACTGCGGTTGCTTTTTCAGACGCTATCTGCTTCTGAGAAGATTGAGCCCACGACGAAGTGACGCAGACTAAGATTATGCTTAAGGTAACGATAAAAGGCCTGGTAATCGTCCTGATCTTGTGCTTGAAAGCAGTCATTCCTAACTCCTGTAAAAGGAAAAATTTTTTATATGCAGACATGCATGTCTTGTCATTTGTAAGCCGCGGGATCAAATCCCAATTGACAAATGACTGTTAGGCGAAGGAGAGGAAGGAGTAATACGCATTGGATGGTACATCTCAATCTCCTTCATGGTGTGATTATAGCATAAGAGTCCACTAGAGAGCAGACAAGACTAAATACAATTATCCAGGGGATCATAGGATACACGATCACGACCAGAAGAACTCTCGAAGAGACTACGGAATAAAGATTCTGCCGAACTTCTGCCAGGAGGGCAAAAAAGCTCCGCGATGGAGACAAGTCATGCGGCCAAACCCGCGAATACCGGTATCAATCGTCGCCGTATAGGTCTAGTCTCTGATTATGCCCTGGTTCATAAAGAACAGGAGAAAGGTGATTTTAGAATATGCTGATTTATATAATGAAATCAAGGCAATACCAACGCATTTAAGAATCGCGAGCGAGATGCCGATAAGAAAGCAGAGAATGATTTGATAGAGGTGACGGATCTGGTAGCAGTATCTTAAACCAATTGCTGCGAAAGTGTGAGCAGGGCACGAAATCAGGATATAAATAAGGAGGTAGTAAGTATGATACGAAAGATTACGATGGCATTAGTAATGATGGTCGTCACGATTTTTCTGCTCGGCAACATGTCAAGTGTCTTTGCCGAGTCGGGATGGGCAAAGAATCACCCGCGTCGGCACGAAGTGAATAAGCGCTTGAAGAACCAAAACCGCCGTATCAATAAGAAAGTAAAAGATGGGAAAATGACTAAAGCCCAGGCTGGGAAGCTCCATAAAGAAGATAAAAATATCCGCCAGGAAGAGCGGGGTATGGCTAAACAGAATGGCGGTCATATTACCAAACAGGAGCAAGGCGCACTAAACCAGCAGGAAAACAAGAACAGCCGGCAGATAGGCAATTAATCCTTCTTGCTGTTTTTTGAGCAACGAGACAGTGAAGCCAAGGCTTTATTATATCAGCAGCGAAAAGCTGATGGCACCGTGAAACAGAATCCCATATACTGCCGGGATTACGAGAACCTATTGAAGATTCGGGGAGCAAGGATCCATGCTTGCTCCCCTTTTTTGTGTTCGCAATCCTGGCACGGGGATCAATATCAATATTGCCGGCATGATTGTACTTGAAGGAATCCGCTAGGGCTTGGAGAAAGTGCCATCGAAAAAAGGCCGCACAAAGGCAGTCGTAAGATTTTTTAGTATTTTTCGAATCCGGATTATAATTTTATCAGCTTCAAAGGATGGAAACCACAACAGATAGGATGTATTAATCGTCATGCTTCAACCGCCCAAGGCGAAAATTACGATATCTTATTAAGTGAAATAGCGCACGTTTCAGGAAGCGATATGCTGGGTAACCGGTCCGCAATCTTAATAGGATTGACTCGCTAGCAGGATGTTAAATTAAGAGAGCAAAGCACTAATGGGAGCGTTTCTCACGGTAATTAAGTCAGACGCATCAATTCCTTGTCAAAAGAACCTTTGCAAGTAACGCGGTGGCGACGACCACATACTGATCAGGATTGAGCAAGGGACCAAGTAGAGAAGTCTGACCGGCCTTACTCAACAGTCGTTCATCGTATTGGGCGCCTGTGCAGAGGCGACGCAATTCCGCTGTGAGCTGTACGAAATTTACTGAACGGGACAGCCCGCGCTTGGGACCGAGAGAATCATAAACAAGGCCGGTCTCATGGAAAGCGAGCGTCGGCAAGTTTTCGGCATAAAGTGTCAGAAATCTCTCGCGTTCCTCTTTGGTCACCTCGTGCATGGTCTTCACCGTCTTTGTCACCTTTAGGCCTCCCGTAAGTACGGCATTACCAAGGCTCAGTGTACGCCTCCTATTTGTCTCCATTGAAGTGCTACTCACGATTCCAATGCCATGCAGAATGAGATTTATGTCGCGATAGGCGATTGTGAGGCTCCTGCCGTCATTAGATTTGATAATGAGATCTTTCTCGCCAAAATCAAACCTTCGTACGAGCCACTGGTCCGCCTCTGCCTTAATCTCGGCATTCTTCAGAACCACTGCGGAGAAGCCCTTGGATTTAAGCTCATCAGCAAGCTTCTTTGCCTGCACCTCCTCTGCAAACACACCTACGACAAGGGGGCCGTTTCCGGGAGTGCGCAGACGTGAATGTGCTTCAAAAACCGTCACTTTAAGAACAGTTGCAAGTACTCCAGCCAGCTCCTGTTTATTTTCCTTGACGTTGTATATCGCTAGGACATGCATCATTGTTTACCTTCGCTTGGGATTTGCCTTGGCGAAAACTTAATAATTTTTTTCTCGATACATTCTAGTTTCCAAACAACATAACTGCTGCAGCTTCGGGATGCATGCGTCGCCTTCCATTGCAACCTGCATCCTTCGTTTCATTCATAACACCATAGTTCCCTTGGCTAGTTACAGGGTTGCAATGGCGATCAGTACATAGACCATACAGAATAACAGTAGAAACTGACGCGAGAATGGTCGGGGCTGCCGCATCAGATTAGTAAAGTGAAGCCCTTCGCAAAGAGCGGGACATACTGAATTATACGCCCATGCCCCGTCATTATCAACCGGCAGAGTCTGAGGCTAAATTTATCCCTAAGGATCTCTCGGAGCAGTTCCTTGGAACTTATGAGTACGGGCAGCTGATATTCTCTGGACCCATCACTGCGGATACCAAGAAAGATGCAATCCCAATAGGTAAATTCAGGATCGCCGGTTATAGCAAAATGCATAAATCGTCATTATATCAGATAGAGAATACGATCGACCGAACCTTTATCCTATGAGTTATGGTCTTAGGTTCTATGCAGATAGAGATGGGGTTTCTAATGGATTCACGGACGCGATCTGCCTGGATATCCCGCTCTCACGTCTGCATCGGACTGTACGATGAGGACATGCAGCGTGATTATTACCAATACCCCGGAAAACCGGAACTAGAGGACGCTCGGGAACTTTTTGAATGGGCCATACCATCGCCTGAGGATCGGGGAGGATTGCACAACGCGACAACCGGTCCCAAAGTCCTGATTATCGGCCATGAGCCAAAATTCGGACCACGTTCCCGGTAGGGAGGAAAGTTTTCTATTCTCTGCTAGAAAAAGGTGACACAGGTTGATGCAACGAAACCCGTCCGATCACGATTGCGGGCATCACCAGTATCGTACTCTTCCGTCATCGATATGAACGAAGTCCGGGTATGTCCCGACGCCGCCTGTATGAAAGGCCTTCGCTAAGGTTGTAAGAATTCGGTTGTCCACACGGGGGACGCGGAAGTCTATTGCACGGCCTTGGAGGTGAAGACTGTTACATGCCACGCCCCTCCCATTCCGCCGCAGATATTCGTTATACGCATGCGAGCGGTATCCAGAAATGATAAGTAATTCCTTATCTTTCCCGATAGTATCCTTGATGTCACAGAGAAGGTCGAGAACATTGACATCGATTGGTTTTACTTCATTGGTATAATGACACCGCATGAGATGATTAATCTCACTCAAGGCATCACGGTCATAGCTACCCGACGAATAATATTTTACATTAAGCCGTTCGCTGGTATGAATGTTATAAAGATTCAGCACTCTTTCCTTTGTATCAAGCCCGAAGACCTTCCCGTTGTAGCCGGACAGGGTGACGAGCGTCAAAATCTTTAAAAAATTTCTTCTTGTTATCATCGCCTTGAAATCCTGTTCATTTCTCTTGTTACAGAATGAAGCAGTATTGCATCAGGTAACGTCTGCAGAAACTGCCCGCTTTTATTATTACCTATCTATTTTCCTTATTATACTGGATGATAGAATTCTTTTCTGTGATTTGCATCACAATCATTATCATAAGAAATATGACAGAATTCCTGCAAATGAATCGATGAATATTTCCGCAAGATGCGGCTGACGAGACATCTAAACCTGGCAGGAAACCCCATATCGTCAAATAAATCATGCGGCGTCCCGATAGTCATATCACCATACAATACAAACAGAATCTTTCATTTCATTCTGAATAAATACAGATCCATCGATCACATGTTTATCTGCAATGTCAGCAATATGACAAAAGTGAAAAATATTGGATGTAATTTACACCAGAGCCCGAAACACGGAAACTGTCCATCATTATTAAGAGATATCTGCTAACTAACCGCGACGTTTCCCTTTGTTGATCGGGGACAAGGAAACTAGTGTACAGGGCAAAGCTCGTGTGTTAATTTACACCTTTATTACATGTGCTTGGTTTCTCATGCATTGTCCAAGGGTGAGCATGTTCAAGAGACTTTTATTCGGCATATCCGGCCTGCCCCTGGGTGATGGTTCGTGTAAATTTAACCAGGCCTCGGCCATTGAGGACGTAAAATCAATCGGCCTCGATGCCATGGAGTTGCTCTTTGTACGGTCTGTGACGGTGACGGCTAGAAACAAGAACGTCATTTTATATTTATAAGCTAGGCGGGAAAACGATCTGTATCTATCTGCCCACGGTTCGTATTACATCAATTTGAACGCCGATGAAAAGGACAAACAACTCCTGTCGATTGAGCGAATTCGTCTGGCTGCAGAGGCTCTGATCAGCGTCAGGGGAAAGAGCTTGGTTTTCCATCCTGGCTACTATTTGAAGGACTCGAAGGAAGATACCTACCATACAATCAAAGAAAATCTGTCCAGGCATCCGAAGATAGGAATAGATTATCGATTGGAGACCACCGGAAAAGGGTCTCAGTTCGGAACGCTTCAAGAACTGGTATCCCTCTGCAAAGAGGCCAGCTCCTGCAAATTATGCATAGACTTTTTCCCACATTCATGCAAGAAATAACGGCGGGCTGAGAACCTACAACGATTTCGCAGAGATACTGCACTACGTGTCAGCTGAGCTGGGAAGATCCGCCCTTGAATATCTGCACATGCACGTGGGTGGGATACGGTATAGTGAAAAAGGAGAGAGAATCACCTGCCGCTTCAGAAAAGTGATTTTAATTATAAGGCATGCTTAAAAGCTTTGAAGGACTTCGATGTTCGAGGATGTGTTATTGCCGAAGGCCCTCGCGTCGAAAGGAATGCTTTGTTGCTCAAAAAACACATACGAAAAACTCTAAGCAGATTGACCAGACGGCGCTACTGTTATCGGATAGATTTGATGACAGGAACATGATACTTTAGGCATGCAATGTATGTCATCCAGTCCTATTCCGCATTTGAACATTAATTTTCACATCTTCTCCTTTGTCCAACCTTGACACATTTGTGATGAAGCGCTATCTTTATTTTAAAATTTCCGCCTCTGCGTTCGTCCTGAGGCAAAATATCGTAATCAAATGCGTAGGTTCACAGTTTAATATCGAAGAGGACCGCATTCATCACTCAACATATCAATTTCATTATCTCGACAAGGAGAGCAGCATGAAAAACGAAAAAGATGATAATGAGGATAAAAAAGATGGGGCAGAGAACAATGTTCCCTTGCAAGGCCTGACCCGCCGCGGCTTTCTGACAACCATAGGCACCGGAGCCGTGACCCTCGCGGTCTCGGACAAACTCCATGCAACGCCTGCTGCGGATGCGGAGATGATCGAGCGAGGAGAGATGACGAAAGTAGTGCTGAATATCAATGGCCGCAAATACCGTTTGCTAGTGGAGCCGCGCTGGTCACTGCTGTATGTGCTGCGCGAACAGCTTGGTCTGTCAGGCACGAAGGCCGGGTGTGAGCGCGGCGAGTGCGGCACCTGTACCGTTATCATCGACGATGTCCCGCAGTACGCCTGCATGATCCTTGTGGTTGAGGCCGAGGGAACGAAAATCACGACCCTCGAAGGGCTCATGAAAGGCGAGGAACTCGGGCCCGTTCAGAACGCCTTCGTGGAGCAGGATGCTTTCCAGTGCGGCTACTGCACGCCGGGCCAGATCATGGCCGTTGAGGGGCTTCTGCGAAAGAATCCCGACCCGTCGACAGAAGAGATTCGAAATGGCATGAGCGGCAACCTCTGCCGTTGCGGCGCCTACAAGCACATCGTCAACGCGGCAAAGAAAGCAGCAGAGCTGAAGAGATTATAAAAAAACATACGTCCACGGAGGTCACAGAGTAGGAATATCGGAATATCTCCAAAATCACCTCTGTACTCCGTAGTCATTGCTGCTGTGAGGCGAACCATGAAAAAGGATGATAAAGAACTCTATTTCGCGCAGAACATACCCGTGCCGGAAACACCGATGCCTGCCGCAGGCGTGAAGCCCTGGCAACGAACGCAGGTTGTGGGTAAACCGATGCCGCGCGTGGATGCTTACGAGCGCGTGAGCGGGAATGCGGCCTATCCCTCGGACGTGGTCCTGTCCGACATGCTTTATGCCGCCATTCTTCGCTGCCCGCACCCCAGTGCCGTAGTGAAGGACGTAGACACGAAGGTGGCGGAGAAGATGACCGGAGTCCGCGCCGTGCTGAACGGAGCGAGCAAGGAAGCCGACATCCAGTGGGCCTGGTCGCCTGATGTGAAGACCAAGCTTTTTGATCCCCAATGCCGCTTTGAAGGAGAGGTTGTTGCCGCGGTGGCTGCGGAGACCTTGTACCAGGCCTGGGATGCGGTTCGTGCCATCAAAGTAAAATACGAAGTCCTGCCTTTCGTGTCCGATGAGAGAAGATCCCTTGATGCAGGGGCAGCGCCGGTCCACGCATCTGGGAACAAGGTTAAAACGGACAAGTACGAGCGTGGCGACGTGGCTAAGGGTTTCAGTGAGGCAGATGTTGTTCTTGAACAGACGTACCGAAACGAGTGCGAGATACATACCCCCCAGGAACTACATGGCGGCGTGGTAAAGTGGGACGGCGAGAGCCTCACCATCTGGGAGTCCACCCAAGGAGTGTTTGCGGTCCAGGCGCGGGTCGCGGAGGTGCTGCATCTGCCGCTTTCAAGGGTCCGCGTGATCGGGCATTATATGGGAGGCGGCTTCGGCAGTAAGCTGCAGGCCGACAAATCAACCATTATCGGGGCTTTGCTCGCCAAGAAGACAGCCCGTCCGGTCAAGATGGTCCTGTCTCGCGAGGAAACCTTTATTGCCGTAGGCAATCGGCCTCCGGGCACGATGAAACTGAAAGCAGGCGTGAAGAAGGATGGTACCCTGACCGCCCTCGAGTTCAGCGGCATCGGCAGCAGTGGTGCTTATCCTGCAGGAGGCACGGCGCTCATGGACTGGCTGGTGCGTGATCTTTACCTCTGCCCGAACGTACGCACCGACACGACGGATGTGTACATCAACGCCGGACCTGCGCGGGCCTTCCGTGCTCCGGGGCACCCGCAAGGTGCCTGGGCGCTAGAGCAAATGATCGATAGTCTGGCCGAGGCGATCAAGATGGATCCTATTGATCTCCGGCTTAAGAACATTCCTGCCTTTAGCCAGGCGCGGCAAGGCAATCCTCCCTATACCACGACTGGTCTTCGGGAGTGCCTCGAAAAAGGAGCAGCAACCTTCGGATGGAATTATGCGAGAAAAAAACTTGCCGAGATGCCAACATCCGGCCATATCAGGAGAGGGGTGGGGGTAGCCAGCGCCCTCTGGTTTGCCGGAGGCGGCAATCCCCCCTCCACGGTGATCGTGAAGCTCTTCTCCGACGGCAGCGCAAATCTGAACATGGGCGCGAGCGACATTGGTACGGGCACGAAGACCGTCATGGCCATGATAGTAGCTGAGGAACTTGGCGTGAAGCCAGAAGCGCTCCAGGTCGAGAATGCAGACACAGGGACGACCCAGTACGCAACGCCGAGCGGCGGGAGCAAGACCGTCCCCACGGAGGCGCCGACTGTACGCGCCGCTGCCCTCAGCGTGAAACAACAGCTATTCGATCTGGCGGCCGCGGACCTGAAGACCAACGCTACACACCTCGAACTGATTGGGGATGAGGTTGTGTCAACCCAGGACCCGTCGAAAAAGATCAAGATAGCGAATCTTACAGGTCTGAAGAAGCGCGGGATGATTGTGGGTGTCGGATACCGCGGCCCAAACCCCGAGGGTAAGGTGGTGAATCCCTTTGCAGCTCAGTTCTGCGAAGTAGAGGTAAATATGAAGACAGGCGAAGTCAGGATCATCAGGTTCCTGGCAACCCATGACAGCGGTAGAGTGATGAACAGGCTGACCTTCGACAATCAGGTCTTCGGCGGCATTACCATGGGAATCGGGTTCGCTATGACCGAGGAACGGGTCCTTGATAAGAATCAGACCGGCAAGATGCTGAACAAGAGTTGGCATGAGTACAAATTGCCGACAATGCTCGATGTTCCCGCGGACATGTCGTCGCTACCGATTGAATTGCCGGACAACGAGGCCAATATCTCAGGTGCAAAGGGTCTCGGTGAACCCGTCACGATACCAACGGCAGCGACCATTGCGAATGCCGTGTTTCACGCAACAGGCGTTCGTGTGAACGAAACGCCCATGAGTCCGGTACGGCTTGTGAAGATGTTTGCGGAAGCGAAGAAGTAAGACCCTTTTGCCATACACGTCGCAGAGAAAGGATGCTGCGAAAGCCGCCGTATAGAGGTAAAGACTGCAACATTTCCCGTGCTAGACGATGTTGTCTTCGCGGCCTGGGGCAACAATTTTAGCTTGTTATTCTGCGGAGGTACTCGCCATGCTTTCCAATTTCTCTTACATACGACCGAAGACCTTGAAAGAGGCCTCAAAGCAGCTCGCATCGGAAGGTGCGCGTCTTTATGCCGGAGGCACGGACCTGCTCGGCTGCCTCAGGGATCATGTCTTCGAGATTGATAAGATGGTAAGCATCAGCGGTCTCAAAGAACTGAAAGGGATCAAAAAAACGGCTGATGGAGGCATTCGGATCGGGGCTCTCACGACCATTTCCGAAGTCTCGGAGAACCCGGTCGTGAATTCTCATTATTGGGCACTTGCACAGGCAGCCCGTGAAGTTGCGAGTCCCCAGCTTCGAGCTCAGGGTACGATCGGCGGGAATATTTGCCAAAAACCGCGCTGCTGGTACTACCGCGGAGATTTCCACTGCCTTCGAAAGGGAGGGGAGAAGTGCTTTGCCGTTGCCGGCGAGAACCAATATCACAGTATTCTTGGAGGCGGACCGTGTTTCATTGTCCATCCTTCGGATACGGCCTCTGCGCTTATTGCGTTTGAAGCTTCTGTCCGTATCGCCGGGCCAAAAGGAGCCCGGACGGTAGCAGTCGAAAAGTTCCACGTCCTTCCGAAGATAGATGTGCTCCGGGAGACCGTGCTTGAACCAGGCGAGATCGTTACTGAGATCTTGCTGCCGCCGGCGCAGGGAGTGAAAAGCTCGTATCGCAAAATAAGAACACGCGCTTCCTGGGACTTTGCGCTCGCAGGACTCGCGCTTGCTATCAAGTTTAACGGCGACGTTGTCGCCGACGCGCGCGCCGTGTTGAGCGCCGCCGCACCCATTCCATGGCGCTCCCGGGAATTAGAAAATTCGATCATTGGCCATCGTCTGGATGAGTCAACCGCGGCACGGGCGGCAGAGGCAGCAATGATGAACGCACGACCGCTGGGGCAGAGTGATTATAAGATACCGCTTTTCCGCGGCATGATCGAAGAGGAACTTCTGGTGATCAGAAATCCTACTAGCAGGAACCTGGAGAGCGAGCCTCGTATACAATTTCATACAGCACCTCTTGGGTTAGATGGGCGTCTGTCCTAAAGCATATCAGAGCGCTAACGCTCTCTGATATGCTGAGGTGCCTTCATATGAATATCAACGATCTATTTCAAAATTTATGTGAGTTCAATTTGTACATCGGAGGTTACTGGTAGCACGCCGGGGGAAGGGGAATCTCGAGGCCGACCCGTCTGCCTGTCCTGCCGGCGCTTATGGTTACGGTTCCTCCTAAATCTTTTGCACGCTTTTGCATAATTGAGAGTCCTCTCCCAGATGTTGTCTGTCCACTCCATCCGATTCCGTCGTCCCGGACTTCCATCGTCAGCCTGTCGTTCAATATTTTTAAGGCGACCGTGACTGACTGCGCATGACGGTGCGATGGAATGAAGATTGAGGGCTGCGGTGGAATATGCGGAAAAAGGGTTTAGAAATTCCAAGGCTCTCGGCGGTTGCGTGAAAGGCTGGAAAAATCCGGTTATCTTCTTCAGGAACAGGAAGGGGGGAGCCTCCCAATATGCTCTCTGACAAACTTGACTCTCCGGGTTCTATCCTGGAGTTCGCCAGTCGCAATATGCAGACACGCTTGCCGTAAAAGCTTATGATTCTTTCTCTTTCAGACGTATCTCAACCCGCCTATTCTGAGCCCTGTTCTCTGACGTGTCGTTGACGGCGAGCGGTTTCTGATCGGCGTACCCTTTGATCGAAAGACGTGAAGGGTCGATGCCGTTATGGTTGATGAAATATTTTAAGACGTTTGTCGATCTGGCAACGGATAACTCCCAATTCGAAGGATAGAGACGTGTTTTAATCGGGACATTGTCAGTATGCCCTTCGATGTCTACAAGGAAGGCGGGATACCGTTTTATAATTTGAGCGATGGTGTCAAGCATCGGCTCCGAACTTTTTAGCGTCTCTGCTTCACCGGGTCTGAACGTGACTCTTTCTTTCAACGTGACAATGATTTCTTTATTGACGGCCATTACGGAAACGTCATTTCCCAGGTTGTGTTTTTTTATGGCAGAGCTCATTTCGCCCACCATCTCGTCACGAGCGGAAAGGTCTTCCATATGCGTGTTCGCGGCTACATGGTTGTGGTTTTCTTCTGCAACGGGCTTCCCGCCGGTTTTTGATAGAACCGAGAACATCACGAAGAATATGAGCAGTAGCGAAAGCACATCGCTTAGCGTAATAAGCCAGTTGCTGTCGATATCGATGGCGGGCCTGGACTTTTCGATGAGTGCCTTGCCGGGAAAAGGTCGCGAAACCCTCGATTGCGTTTTCCCTTCTTCCGCAACTTCTTTCATGCTACTCTCCTGGGGTTAAAATATCTTCGGCAACTGGCTACCGGATGTTTCCGCCGCTGGTTACCGCCAATTCACCCAGGGTCCCGGACAGACTGGATTCTTTCGTATCGCGATAACCATTTATTTTTTCCGCAATTAAAAGCGGGTGTTCGCCGTCATTTATGGACAGAATGCCTTCGATGACATCATGCATAAGCGACTCGGTCCGGATGGCGCGTTCTTCAAGTTTTGCGCAGAGTGGCAACATAAAAAGATTTGAAATGATCACCCCGTAAAAAGTCGACATCATGGCCATGGCCATGAGAGGAGCGATTGAATCGATTGACTGCATGTTTTTAAACATCTTGATGAGACTTATTACTGTTCCCGCTAGACCGAAGGAAGGGGTAAGGCGTGCAATTGTCTTTAGAACGTTCTGGCTGAAATTAAAATCCATAATTCGCATCGCCATCTCCCTTTCCATGATAGAACTAATTTCTTCATGCGATTTAGTGGTTAACAGAAGATTAACACCTTGCTTTAAAAAATCGTCCTTGATAAACCTCATTTGTCTTTCCAGTCCCCGGATATCGGCTCTGCGGCTGGTTCTCGCTATCTCAAGAATATCTTTGGACAACGCCAGCCTGTCCCTCTGAGGCCGGAATGTATCAAAGATGTCGGCGAAAGTCTTTTTGAGTCTTTTGATGGGGAAGCCCAGAAAAACGGCGACAATTGTACCGCCAAGAACGATCGCTAACGCGTCAGGATTAAAAACCATCGTAATCCCGATATTCCGGAATACAGTCGTGGAAAACAACGCGAGAGCTAAAATGAAAATACCGGCAATAATGCTATTCATACTATCCTCCAGCGATTATGATCTATTGCATTTCCTTCAACAAATAAAGCAACTATGATGCCAAACGATGCATTTCTCTGAAATTATGATTTCGTGCTGGATGTGCTACAGTTATTTTGTGTTTATGAAGTATTGACGAACCGGTTTTCAGATTTTTCATCAGGAAATATTTTCCCGTGAGGAACTATTTTCCCACCGATGAGGGAATTGTCACTTTGAAAGAGGTTAAACGCGAGGGAGAGGGCTCAGAGCTGTTCTTTCATGCTAGACGACAGATTTTATATTTAAATGTTGATGATAACTGGCTGATAAAGGAAGTTAACGATTGAGAGCGCAAAAAGGCTGGAGCGTAACGTCCTCCGCTACTCCTGAATGCTCCTGTGCAACTCTTTTCACGTCGTCCCAGCAGACTTGTGCGGCTACATTCAGTGCGTTAAGGCGGTCGGTGACCTCCTGCATGATGTTCGGAATTATTCCATAGACATCGGGATCGACTTCGAGCAAAACCCTTCCTTTATCGGTAAGCGCGGCCTTGACTGGTTCGTACACAGATTCTCCTGACGCTCCCACGTCGATTACGTCGTAGAGCTTTTTAATGTTCTCCGGCCGGACGCGAATACAGCCGTGGCTCCAGAACCGGTAAACGCTTACAGGGGAAATCGTCTCGTGGATCGCGATTTCCGGAAAGGAAGTGTACAATATGTGTGTACCGAGGGGATTACCCGGACCCGGCGGGACCTCGGTCAATACCGGCTTGCCCTCCAAGAGCATCTGTTCCTGTATCGATTTCGGTATGTGCCATGTCGGGTTCCGTGACTTCCTCGTAATGGTAAAACTTCCGATGGGAGTATGCCATCTCGTATTGCCTCGCCACTCAGGCATGCCGAGACCGACAGGGAAGGATAATTCGACCATACCATTTTTAAAGAAGTAGAGCATTCTGGCGGAAACATCAATAATAATGCCATTATCGAGGTTTTTCGGCACGATCTTCGTGGTGTTGATAAGCAGCTCCTGTCCGGGAACCAGGTGTTGAACCGGTTTAATATGGTTCGCCATTGCAATTACACGGGTTTCCACGCCGACCTTCGCGCTTATCAGTGCAAGACTGTCTCCTCGTGTGATGCTGTAATGGACAGTGTCGCCGTTGATGACGGCCGCGACGGCCGCAATAGGAGTCAGTATGATAATCAAAATAATTCTTATGCGAGTCACGATTAGCTCTCCTTGCGCGAACGGTCGTGCTCATGCATGGCGCTGCCGAAATGACAAACTGCTTTCCTGCTTTTATAAATAGTATAGCGCGATTTGTGATATCAGTTTGAACTGGTGAAAGTTACCGTGGGGATCAGGTCAGCCGAATGATCGGCGGACCCGGGAAAAAACAATTCCTCGGCATGAAATTTTTGATCAGAAGGATCTATAGGGAAGAGAGCGTTGCTGCAGCCAAGTCATTACCAGGATCGCACGCGCCCGTTGTCGATGTGGACAAAATCTGGGTAGTGTCCCACACCGCCGGCATTGAAGGATCTTGCTACTGCAAAGAGTTCGGAATTGTGCACATGGGGAAGGTAAAAATCTATTGCGCGTCCCTGCAGATGGAAGCTGTTTTTTACAACGCCTCTTCCCATTCTCCAGAGGTAGTCGTTGTAGGCGGGAGAGCGGTATCCTGAAATGATCTGGATCTCCGCGTCTTTTTTTATCCGGTCCTTGACGTCGCAGAGAATGTCGAGAACTCCTGTGTCTATTGGCTTGATCTCGTTCGTATAATGACATCGCAAAAGTCTGTTGATTCCGGCAATTGCGTCCTTGTCGTAAACACCGCGTGAGCAATATGTTACATGAAGTCGTTCCCTGGTGTGGGTATTGTAAAGATTCAGAACACGATCCTTTTCGTCATATGCCGGGAGCGCGCCTGCGTAACCGGAAAGCGTGAGAAGCAAAAGCATTTGAAAAAATGTCCTTCTTGAAATCATGGTTAATCCCCTTTAACGATCATACTGGACAGTATCGTGCTCTTGAATAGTTCACGAAACCAGCGTTGGACCATTTTTCCTGCATAGCAAGCGTCAAGCCAGCATTCACAGATAATGTTTGAAAGTCCTGGTCATGCTCGCATACTAATGTCGTATTGATCTGGGATGACGTCTAAAGAAAATTCGAGCTGGATTATACACTCGTCGTGAAAGAAAATGGCAGGATTATTGTAACGGCGCGAAATTATCCTCCATTCTTGGACGGGAGTTGATCGGACGATTCATCACTGGAATGCCTGCGAGGCCTGAAGATCATCACGGCCGCTGGGCATGGACAACCCTGCTGGCCTGTCTCCATGACAGTCACCTTGGCAGTGTCCAGACACTACCGCCGTCACCTCAGTAATTCCGCAACAAATAATTTCCCTATTGAGAATCTTTTAGAAAACCGGTAGTTCCCTCTCATAACCAATTTAGAGCAGATTCGCATTCGAAATAACGCTTGACTTTTTCCCAAATCTGATATTTAATAGAATATCAGATAGGAGGGAATATGAAAAATCGTTCCGCTCTTCCAGAAAAGGAGCGTCGTGCCCGGTCCAAGGCTACCCAGCTCATTCATGACAAAGAGATTGTCATCGGGGGCCTCGTGGAGATGGCGCGAACCTGCGGTAAACCAAACTGTAAATGTACCAAGGGAGTAAAGCACAAATCGTGGTGCGTGTCCTTGAGGCACGAGGGAAAACGAAAGATGATTCATATTCCCCATGAATGCGAGGACGCGATATTTCGGGGGGTAAAAGCGTATCAGGAGTTATGGGAGCAGATGAGCATCATCTCGGAAACCAGTCTTGAGCGTATTCTCGCGTCACGGAAGGGCAAGGAGTAGCGTATTCTACGCAGGCTGTGGAGCTACACCGATAAGATCTTTGACTTGCGGGAACGCATAAAGACCATGCGTGATGGCCGTGCCCGCCCCAGGATCAAGACGCCCACCGTGGTCGCCAGCGTCCTGACGATGATGCTGGCCCGGATGGGCAGTTTCAATGCGGTGGAGCAGACGAAGAAGTGTTCCGTCTGGAAAAAGGAGCATGACGAGGTGTTGCCGAGCGCGGATACGATTGGCAATGTTGTAGCCCGCATCGATCTCACCGCACTCAGGTCGGCAATAAAACACGTCTACAGCCGTCTCAAACGAAATAAGTCATTACGGCCGCTTCTCCCGAATGGTGGTTTCGCCGTGATCCTCGACGGGCATGAGTCAAGCGCAAGCTTCAAACAATGCTGCTGCGGGTGCCTCCACCGGAAGGTCGAGACGTCATCGGGAACGTTCATCCAGTTTTATCACCGTCATGTCATGGCGGTTCTTTTATGCAGGGATTTTGTCCTGCTCCTTGACCTGGAGATGCAGCGTCCGGGGGAGGATGAAGTGGCTGCCGCCAGCCGGCTTTTTGAGCGGTTGTGTCGTGAGTATCCCCGCGCATTTGATATGGTTGTCGCTGACGGGCTGTACGCACGGGCGCCGTTTTTCAAACTGGTTTCCGCGCAGGGGAAAGACGCGATTGCGGTGTTGAAGGATGACCGGAGGGATTTGCTCCAGGATGCAATAGCACTGTTCAAACAGGAAGAACCCGTTGTCTTTCGGAACGGCCGCCTCACGCGCTTCTGTTGGGATATCGAGGGGTTTACGTCTTGGGTGCAACTCGGCACAGCGGTCCGTATCGTTCGCTCATGGGAAACGAAACCGGTACGCCGCCATATGACCGGCCAGGAAGAATGGAGAGAATCTGACTGGGTATGGGCCACTACGGTTCCGAAAGCGCGTCTCGAGACGGAACCCTTTGTAGTAACCAGTCACAAGCGATGGGATATCGAGAACAAGGCGTTCAATGAACTCGTCAATGCCTGGCATGCGGATCATGTCTACAAACACACGCCGACAGCCATCGAGGCCTGTTGGCTGTTGACCATGCTGGCCTATAATTTGTTTGAAGCGTTCATCAATTTGAACCTGAAGCCCGCACTCCGCGCAGCCCATACGAAAGAGCATTTTGGCCGTATGATTGCCGGTGAAATATATGGCCAATGCGCCGGTCGGTCTCCGTAATCCTCTTGCCCGTGGCCATACCTGAATACAATCATACCGTTCTGTGTCCTATGGACTAAGGGCAGCTAACTTGGCATTGTGGGCCTATTGACTCTTCCCGGGGAAAATGACGCTTTAGCAAATCCCTTTTCTACCAAACCGAGCAAAAAACGCGTATTAGAATATGCGATACGGGAAAATATAGGGTATTATCCCGTATTGATTCGGATTGTTAACGTTGTTGCGGAATCGCTGCCGTCACCTTGCCATTATTGACAAACACTGGCAAAGCTGATATTGTAGACAAATATGCCGTAGGGCATATTCGTGCAGTAGATGCGACTACGCTTATGCTGTGCCGAAATAATATTTCAGGAAGAAAAGGAGATTATATGAACGCACGTGTAGTTATTCTTTCATTGTGCATGGCGCTTGTTGTGAGCCCGGCCTTCGCAAAGGAGAAAACGGAATTAAAAACGCAAAAGGAAAAAACCAGTTACGCGATTGGGATGAACATGGCCGATAGCATGAAAACAAATGCAGTTGACGTAGACATTGATGCGCTCGTGCAAGGCATTCGGGACAGCTTGACCGGCAAGAAGACGCTAATGACCGTAAACGAGGCCCATGAAACGATGATGGCCCTTCAGAAGGATCTTCAGGCAAAAATGCGTGAAAAGTTGAAGGCCCAGGCCGAGAAGAACAAGAAAGAAGGCGAAGAATTTCTCGCCACAAACAAGGGAAAAGAAGGCGTGAAGACCCTGCCGAGCGGTCTTCAGTATAAAGTCATCACCGACGGGAAAGGCAAGTCTCCCCTGGCAACGGATACGGTGACGGTCAATTATCGCGGCACGCTGATCGATGGAACGGAGTTCGACAGCTCCTATAAGCGCGGACAGCCGGCGACGTTCCCGGTGAATGGCGTGATCAAAGGATGCCGAGGCACTACAGCTGATGAAGGAGGGATCGAAGTGGCAGCTCTTTATTCCTTCGAACCTTGCTTACGGCGAACGGGGCGCCGGAGGACAAATCGGGCCGAACGCCACACTAATCTTCGAAGTTGAGCTGATAAAAGTGGGGGCGACAAAATAAACAATAGCCGTGAACGGTCGTCGCTGAAAGATGACCGGACACGAATAAGTATTGGCAACCGGAGAGAGGGGCGTGATGCGTGCGCCCCTCTTGTTGTTGCCGAATCACGTCATGCGGTTTTGCTTTTTTCCGCCCCATTCCCACAGTTTTCCTGTTATGAATTCGATTATCCGCTGATGCTCTTCGACGCCGCGGCCCATGATCGTAAGCGGCTCCCCGAAAGCGAAGTGAACGGCCACCGCTGGATTGATCCTGCCGAAATCCTTAAGGTACCTGCCGTTGCCCCAGGCATCGGTCTTGAGTGCCACAGGGACCACCGGAACTTCTGCTTTTTTGGCAAGCTTGATCCCGATCGTATTAAACTGCTCATGGTCGAAGACCGACGTCCGCGTCGTTTGCGGAAAAATGATGATCGACAGGCCTGCTTTTAGACGCTCGACGCCGCCCTCCAGGACAGCTTTCAAGTCATCACGTGCGTTGGACCGGCCGACGGTGATGGGATTCCTCGAACGCATCACATGCTTGAAAACCGGATATTCCACGAGGCTCTGCTTGACGACGAAGGTAGTATCCTTGATCGGCGCAATGATCACAGGAAGGACAAAGGTTTCCAGCGCACTCATGTGATTGCCGATGAATACGCAGGGACCAGCGAGGGCGCGAAAGTGGTCAATGCCCGAGATTTCGACGAAGATCCCAACCTGCTCGAGCGCACGGAGGGTTTCCAGGCTGCTCGCGCACCACTCCTTGGTCTCATACCTGCCATGTTTCGCTTTTTTGCTCGCCCGTCCGACGATCCGCAGCAAGTGGCTGTAAAACACGAGCGATGGCATCAGGCGGGCTGCAATGGAAAGCCTTCGCGTTCCTGTTTTGTAGGTATCATGGTCAAAGCGCATCTGATCCACAGCATGCTCCCTGGTTGATCGGAGAGAGGTTAATACAGGGGATCAGTATATCATGGGCTCAGTAAAGAGGGAAGAGGGGAAATCGCCGGTAAGGCATCGGAGGAGAGACTAGGACAAGTCGGGTGAGGGTTTTGCGATGTAATATCCCTGAGCATAATTGATGCCTGCCCCGCGAACCTCGCTCAAGATGTTTCCGGTTTCGACGAATTCGGCGATCGTTTTGATGCCCAGATGGCCGGCGAGGGCGGCTATACTCGTGACGATCTGTTTTTCCGTTGAAGCGGTGTTTACCATGCCGCGGATGAATTCGCCGTCGACTTTCAGAAAATCGATGCGGAAAGTCTTGATATACTGAAACGAGGAATAGCCGGAGCCGAAATCATCGATGGCGAACCGGAAACCCTCCTGCTTGAGCTCGCTTATAAAGTTTTCGATTAACTTGAGATTTTTCACCGTATCCCGTTCCGTGATTTCGAAAATGAGTCTGGACGGTTCAAAGCCGTAGTCCCGCATCGTTTTCCTGATGGTTGGCATGAATTCACCCAGCACCAGTGCACGGGGCGATAGGTTGATGAAGAGGTTACCGGCGTAGTTGCAGTCGCGGACTTTGGCGAGCGCATGCTCGAAGAGCTGATAGTCAAGCTTCCCGATGACGCCCATGCATTCCGCCGTCTCGATAAACTCTTCCGCTGTAATGACTCGATCGGGCAGCACGATCCGGGTGAGGACCTCGACGGCCTCGATCAGTTCGTTGCCGAGATTCATGATCGGCTGGAAATAGGGTACAATCCGCTTCTGGCTGAGCGCCTCCAGAATCATGATGTTTTTCTCTCCCATGTTCCTCAGCACTTCCACGTCGTCCTGTTCACTTGGCATGCTGAGCCTGTCTTTGCCGTATGTCTTGGACTGGGCGACCATGTTATCGGCTAGCAGGAAAAGATCCTTCGATGCCTGGGCATGATCGGGGTAGACGGCAACACCGACTGAGGCGGTCACCTTGACGGAGACGCCGCTTGCCGTCCGATGCGCATGCTTGCGCAGGCTCTCAATGATGCGCTTTGCTACAATGAATGCCTGGCTTTCGTCGCAGACCGGCAGAATGGCGGCGAACTGGTCACCCGCGTAGCGCGCGGTAATGTCGCCGCTTCGAACGGAGCTCTTGAGAATGACGGAAAAATCCCGGAGAAAGGAATCGCCCGTATCATGGCCGTAGGTATCGTTGATCGCCTTGAAATTATCAAGGTCGATCACCAGGAGAGAAAATTTGTATTCCTGACGCTGCGACCGACTGGTTTCGTACTCCAACAGGTCCCAGAAGGACACCTGATTATAAAGATTGGTGAGGGGGTCGCGCGTCGCGAAGCGCTCCACTTCCCGTCTATAGACGGAAAAGAGTCATGACCGAAGTGATGATATTGGAAAATGCGGTCAGAATGTTTTCGATGACAACATCGTCGTGGGCGAGGCGGCGCCGCTTTGTTGCGAGGCCCATTCCCGTCACGACGTTTTCCATGGGCGTATCGGTTTGAATCATTCGTGCATGGAGGGCGATATCCCGCCCCGTGAGCTCAGGCAGAGAGGCGTTCGTATCAACGGTGGAGTTACAGATACAGATTTTGCCGTGAACGCGGTCTTCCTTGATGCTCTTCTCGAGCATAAGCGCAACGGCATCTCGTGTAACAACCGACGGCTTTCGAAGCCAGAAGATCTCGATCTCGCGTTTGCCATTTACTCCCTGAGAAAAAGCGTAGAGAAAAAAAAGGTCAATTACTTTCGTCGCTTCGGAAAGGATGTTTTTGACTTGATTACGGTAGTTTTTTTCGGTATTCAATGAAAGAGGAAGCTCTTTAAGCAGCCTCGATTGAAACCGTATGATACGGGCCGATCGGGAATTGCCGAATCTGGGGAGAATGTGATCTATCTTCGGTCTCATGACAATCCTTGGCGGGTGCGAGGTTTGGCGGACACTGGCTCAAGTATATCTCAGGATCGTGGTTTGTCAATGGTGACTCAAATAAAAAAGCTTGCAATGGCTCGGGGAAAAAGAGAAAATAGGCGTCATGACGTTACAATCATTGAGCCGGGATGTCGCACAGATGGTGATGCCGAGACTCGACGGCGAGAAGCTCGGCGATGCCAGGTATCTTCCGCAGGTGCACGCACTTATTCGTGAAGGAATAGGCGGTTTCATCCTGTTTGGCGGCTCCGTTGAAAGAACGCCGGGACAGCTGCAAGGGCTCCAGGAACTCTCGGAGATTCCGCTCCTGATAGCATCGGACGTGGAGCGTGGGCTCGGCCAGCAGCTCGCGGGAGGCACCCGGTTCCCGAGCCAGCGCGCGGTCGCCTCAGCGATAAACCGCCGGTCGAAAAAAGATGTCGATCTTCTGAACTGCATGCTCGACGCGGTCCGCATCGAAACGCGTGCCGCAGGTATCCATGCGGTCTTTTCACCGGTGCTAGACATAAACAACAATGCGGATAATCCGATCATCTGCACCCGGGCTTTTGGCGATGAACCCGAGGTTGTAGAATGGTTCGGTTCACAATACATCAAGCGCCTGCAGAAACCATCAGGGCGAGGGAGGGTCGAGCTTCTGGCCTGCGCTAAGCATTTCCCTGGGCATGGGGATACCAACCAGGACTCCCATTCGGTCCTGCCTGTAATCAAGGCGGACAGGCAGCGGTTGAATCGGATAGAGCTCCCGCCGTTCCGGGAAGCGGTAAAAGACGGTGTAGGAATGGTTATGATCGCCCATTTGCTCGTGCCCGCTCTTGATCCGGAGAAACCGGCGACATTCTCGAAAAAAACCGTCACAGCGCTTCTGCGAGAAGGCATGGAATTCAACGGGCTGATCGTTTCCGATGCCCTCGACATGGGTGCTCTCTCAGGTGCCTATTCTCAGGGCGAGATAGCCGTACGAGCTTTGGAAGCGGGAATGGACATCCTGCTCCATCCCGCTGATGCCGGAGAAACCATTGCCGCTGTTGTGGCCGCCGTGGAGCAGGGGAGGGTAACGAGGGAGCGGATCGAGGGAATCTGTCGACCGGATCAGAGCAGCCAAGACCAGTCTGGGCCTTTTCGACAAAACCAGACATGAGGCGCCCCATATCGATTACCATAAACACGGGGTCATTGCCCTGGAAATCGGCCGCAAGGCGTTACGCATAGTATCAGGCGGCAAGAAGCAGCTTCGCCTCCCCGAGAACGCGGGCGTCGCCTGCTTCGTTCTCGATGACGACAACAATACCGAATCAGGGAACGCCTTCATTCACGCCATGCGGGATCGCTTCAGAAATATGTCTGTCTTGGTCCTGACAACGGGAGCGGAGACGCCTGAATCCCTCGTACTGGACAGCGCCAGGGCGGCAGACCTTACAGTTCTGTCGTTTTTTTCTCGGATATCGGCGTCCAAGGGCCATTCCGGGATTACTGAGAAACTCCGTGAGAAAGCGGCCCGCATTATTCGCATGACGAGGGAAACAGGGGGGAAGTCAGCCATCGTGTCCTTCGACAGTCCCTATGTTCTCGACCAGTTCAGTGACGGTGATGTTCGAATCGCGGCGTATGACAGGATGGACGAAATTCAGCGCGCTGTCGCAGAACTGATCGGGGGGGAATAATTGTAAACCTTCGTTTAGACTTCAAAGTTAACCCACGACCTTGAACCATGATTCCAGTTCCACAACCATTGCATCTTCTCTGTTATGATTTCCGTCATCCTCATTTTTCTCATCTTCGCCGTGGTCCACAGCATAACGGTCACGCAAAAGTTCAAGCATGCATGCAGGGGCCTTTTCGGGGATGCCTTCATGCGGGTCTTTTACCGCGTCCTCTACAATACCGTCAGTTTCATAACCGCGTTCATAGCTTTCTCCTTTATCCATCGGATGCCGGATCAGGAGCTTTGGGTGGCTCCCCTCTGGCTGCGCTGGCTCATGTACGGCATCCAGATCGCAGGGCTTACTTTCGGATCGCTTGCATTCGAATACCTGGATACCTGGGAATTCATAGGTTTCAAACAAATCTGGCGGTATGTTTTCCGCCATGAGGTCGCGGGGAATATCGAGGGACAGACACAGAAAGAACTGGTCATGGATGGCGTCTATGGGATCGTCCGTCATCCCCTGTATTTCGCCGGGCTCGTGATCTTTACCTTCAATCCCCATGTAACCTTCAACAGTCTTACAGTCACGGTGCTTGCTGATCTTTATTTTCTGTTCGGTATGTTCATTGAGGAACGGCGGTTTCTGAAAATTTTCGGTGATCAGTACCTAGAATATATGAAGCGGGTACCACGGTTTATTCCGGGGTGGAAGCGGAGAGCGTAACAATCCGCCGCTGCACAGAGCGTTTATCGTATCAGGAACTGTGAGAGGAAGGACCTGGCTTAGGCATTTCATTCAGCATCTGTCTCAAACACTGCTATATAGGGAAGGTTTCGATACTGCTCTCCACTATCCAGACCGTAACCAACCACGAATTTGTCGGGGACTTCGAACCCTTTGTATGCAACAGGAACATCAATCGTTCTCTTGCTCGTCTTGTCAAGCAGCACGGCGATGTTCAGGCTCGCGGGATTCCGATCTGCAAAAAGCTGGAGCAGCGCATGCATAGTTTCTCCGGTATCAATGATCGTATCGACCAGGAGCACATGTCTTCCTTTAATGTCCGTTTTCAAGTCCTTCGTGATTCGGACATTTCTCGACGGCGTCCGGAAAGCTCCGTAGCTTTCCGCCTGGATGAATTCAATGGTTACGGGGATGGTGAGGTACCGCATCAGGTCCGCCGTGAATATGGCGGCACCTTTCAGGACACAGACCAAGAGGAGTTCCTTCCCGGCGTAATCCTCGGATATGAAACGGGCCAGTTCCATCACTTTGGCCGTGATCGTATTAACGTCGAACAGTACTTCACCGATTTCCGCCATACGGGCAGCCTCTCCCTTGCAAAAGATACCCCATATTGATAGAATTGTAAAGTAAGGGAACACGCAGGGAGGTGATATTCTATGAAAGAAGCCCTGTTGGTAATTGACATGCTGAACGATTTCGTGCTTGCGGGAGCGCCACTGGAGGTTCCCGAAACGCGGAAAATCATTCCGGCCGTCAGGCGCGAAATCGAGGAAGCCCACGCCGCGGGACACCCGGTAATCTTCATCTGTGATGCCCACGCCCCCGATGACAAAGAGTTCAGGAAATTCGGCTGGCCTGCCCATGCAGTGAGGGGAAGCAGGGGCGCTGAAGTCGTCGACGAATTGAAACCGGCCAAAAGCGACACCGTAATACCCAAAACGACCTATTCCGGATTTTTCGGAACGGACCTTGACGAGACGCTGAAGCGTCTCGACGTCGATTCACTCAGGCTCACCGGTTGTGTGACTCACATCTGTGTATTGTTCACGGCCTCCGATGCGGTCCTTCGCGATTATGCCGTTACAGTCGTGGAGGATGGGGTCGCGGGCATCGGCAAAGAAGATCATGAAGCAGCAATCAGGATCATGAAAAACGTAATGGGAGTGAAACTAGCCAGGAGTCGCCGCGAGGCAGGGGACCGGAAAAAGAAAGCCGCATGAAGTATTCCCCGATTCATGCACCGCGCCCATTGATCCTCTAGCAGGGAGGCACATGTTTCTTACCGCTGACCCAAAAGACATTCTTGAAGGAAAAGTCACCGACGTCTACTTTGAACGGGCTCTCGCCATCCTGAAGGCGAAAAAAATCAACCCGGTGGTAAAAGCTGAATTCATCGCAAAGAGCCTTCCGAAAAACTGGCGCTGGGCGCTCCTGACGGGAATCGGAGAGGCCCTGGAACTTATGAAGCACCTGAAGATCAAAACAAGGGCCATGGGCGAGGGCACGGTTTTCTATCCCTATCAACCGGTGATGGAAATCGAAGGACGGTATCAGGACTTCTGCGTCTATGAAACCGCGCTTCTCGGGCTTATCTGCCAGGCATCCGGGATCTCCACGCAGGCAGCCCGGATGAAAAAAGGGCCGAAGACCGGCTGGTCATGAGTTTCGGCGCCCGCAGAATGCACCCCGTGCTCGCTCCCATGATTGAATGGAACGCCTATGTCGGCGGCTGCGACGGCGTCGCAGTGATCAAGTCCGGTGAAGTGATCGGAGAGGATCCGATAGGCACGATGCCCCATTCCCTGGTATTGTGCATGGGCTCGACTCTCGAAGCGATCAAAGCCTATGATGAGGTCCTCGATCCGGAACTGAAGCGGGTGGCGCTGATCGATACATTCCAGGATGAAAAATTCGAAGTATTGAATGTGGCTCAGGCGCTAGGGGAAAAGCTGTACGCCGTTCGTTTCGATACGCCGGGCTCCCGCAGGGGTGATTTCTACCGCATCCTTGAGGAGGCGAGGTGGGAGCTTGATCTGCGCGGCCTGGGCCACGTGAAGTTCTTCGTGAGCGGGGGGATCACCGAAGAAGACATCCCCGTGCTGAACCCTGTTGTTCATGGTTATGGCATCGGCACTTCAATCAGCAATGCCCCGGTCATCGACTTTGCCATGGACATTGTGGAAGTCGACGGGAAGCCGCTTGCGAAACGTGGCAAGTGGTCAGGTAGCAAACGTGTGCTGGCATGCGCCCGTTGCGGACTGCGGAGGATCGTGCCGAATGCGGAACAGGAGAGCATTTCATGCTCCTGCGGCGGCGTGTTTAACGATCTTCTCGTTCCGGTGCTCGACCAGGGGAAATTGCTGATTGTCCAGGATCCCCCCTCCCGTATCCGGGAAACCGTTCTGCGCCAGGTGAAAGAACTGTCGCTCGGATAGCGAGTCCCCGACGCATCTGACTCCGTCGCCGACAACCCCTCCGACCTTTGCCCTCACGTTAAAACACTCTCCCTTGACAACTTCAATTCGTGCGGTACAATTAGTTTAATATCAAAAGATTTAGGACTAAATTATTATGGGTACCCGGTATAAAGGATCAAGGGAGGAAATACGGGCGCTGGATGCGTTTATCAAGCTGGTGAGAGCCGCAGATTCGGTTTCCGGCCGGGTGGAAGCGAATTTCGCCCCCCTCAAACTAACTGTGAGCCAGTTTGGGGTTCTTGAAACACTTTTTCATGTTGGACCCCTTTATCAGAAACAGCTCGGCCAAAAAATTCTGAAGAGTAGCGGTAATATTACGATGGTTGTCGATAATCTCGAGATGCGCGGGTTTGTCCAGCGCATCAGGGATGAGAAGGACAGGCGCCGCTATGCGGTTCATCTGACAACCAAGGGCCGCCGGATCATCCGAGCCTTCTTTCCCCGGCATGTTTCGAGGATTGTCGATGAGATGAATGTTCTCACGAAGGCCGAACTGGACGAACTGGGCAGACTGTGCAGGAAAGTGGGACTGGGCGAAACGCGAAATGCCGCAAGGTGAGGCGATTAAAGCCTTCGGGCTGTCATTTCTACCGTCAGACTGAGAAAGAGAGGAATAAGCAATGCCGAAGAATCTGCCGTTCATGACCACACTGGAACCGGGGACTTATTATTGGTGCACCTGCGGAAAATCGGTGAAAGAACCATTCTGCGACGGTGCGCATAAAGGAAGCGGGAAAGAACCGTTCGCTTTCGAGGTGACTGAGGCGCGGAAGGTAGCCTTATGTGCCTGCCAGCGGACAAAAAAGACGCCCTATTGCGATGGCGCGCATGCTCGTGTTGATTGATCGTCAAGGACCTTTGTTCAGGTATTAGGTGCTGTTTGGAAAAAGGAGGAAACCACTATGCTTAAGAAATTGTTCAATACCGGCGATGATGTAGCGGCGTTCGTGCTGAGGGTTTTACTTGGGCTTGTATTTTTCCCGCATGGTATGCAGAAACTGACTACGATGTTCGGAGGACATGGATTCATGGGGACCCTTGGATTTTTTACCGATAAAATGGGAATACCGGCGGTATTCGCCATCCTGGCTATTCTAGCCGAAGGTCTGGGATGGATCGGGCTTATCGCAGGACTGCTGACACGGGTAGCAGCTTTCGGGATAGGCGTTAATATGGCTGTTGCCGTGTATATGATCCACTGGCAGAACGGATTCTTCATGAACTGGTTTGGGAATCAAAAGGGCGAGGGGTTTGAATACCATATCCTCGTTATTGCAATAGCGTTGGCGCTCATGATCAGGGGCGCGGCAAGTGGTCTGTTGACAAGGCCATTGCCAATAGCATGAAATAAGGCAAGACCAGGCGGGTGCAAACGATAGGGGGCACCCGATGGACGGTGACCCCGTTTTTTTCTTTTATTTTGTAAGAGTGCTCAAGCCGCAAAAAACCCGGAAGTAAGGCCGCCGGATTTATGTTCCTGCGGGCATGATGAGGAATGCTTAATCGATTTTTTCTCTGTTTTTCGGTCGTTTGTTCGATTCCAGGATTTTTTTCCGCAGCCTTATCGTCTGGGGGGTCACTTCCACGAGTTCGTCTTCCTTGATGAATTCGAGCGCCTGTTCCAGTGACAGCAGACGAGGCGGCACGAGCCGAAGGGCCTCGTCGGCGCCTGATGCACGCATGTTCGTCAGCTTTTTTTCCTTGACCACATTCACATCGATGTCGTTTTCGCGCGAATTTTCCCCTACAATCATGCCTTCGTAGACTGCGGTGCTTTCCTTGATTAAAAGCTCGCCTCGCGGCTGAAGATGGAACAGTGCGTAGGTCGTGGTCTTTCCCGGCCGGTCAGCCACGAGGGCGCCGGTGGCGCGTTTTGCGATGGGGCCCTGCCAGGGCTCGTAGCCGTCGAAGATATGATTGAGGAGGCCGGTGCCGCGGGTATCAGTCAAAAATTCGGAGCGGAACCCAATCAGCCCGCGCGCGGGGATGCGGAACTCGAGGCGCACACGGCCATGGCCGTTATTCGCCATTTTGGTCATGCGCCCCTTCCGGGCGCCCAACTTCTGGGTAACCACGCCGATGAAATCCTCAGGGCAGTCGATAACCAGGTTTTCCATCGGCTCGTACGTCTTACCGTCGCGCTGCTTGGTGATGGTCTCGGGCTGGGAGACCGAAAGTTCATAGCCCTACGCCGCATCATTTCGATCAGGATGGCAAGCTGGAGTTCTCCCCGACCCAGGACCTTGAAGCTGTCCGTCGCATCCAGCATTTCGACCTTGATAGCGACATTGTACAGGAGTTCCTTTTCAAGTCGCTCCTTTAAATGGCGCGAGGTGACATATTTGCCTTCTCTTCCGGCAAAGGGGGAATTGTTGATTGAGAAAAGCATGGAGATCGTGGGCTCGTCCACGGCGATGCGTGGTAGGGGTTTTGGGTTTTCGGGGTCCGTGATTGTGTCGCCGATGCCTACACCCTCGATGCCCGCAAGGGCCACGATGTCGCCGATGGTAGCTTGCTCGGTATCGACTCGCTTCAATCCCTGGAACTCGAAGAGCGACGTGACCTTGGTTTTCACAATCTGATTGCCCTGCTGAACCACGCCGATCGGGTCGGCTAGTTTTACGGTTCCGGAAAACACCCTGCCGATGGCCAGACGGCCTACATAATCGTTGTAATCGATGTTCATGACCAAAAGCTGGAGCGGACCGGCTTCCTCGCCTTCCGCAGGCGGAATGGTGTTCACGATCAGGTCAAAGAGGGGTTTGAGGTCGGTGCCTTCATCCTCCATTTTCAATTTGGCGATGCCTTCCCGGGCATTGGTGTAAACGATGGGAAATTCGAGCTGCGCATCCGAGGCATCGAGGTCGATGAACAAGTCGTAGACTTCATTCACGACTTCACTGATACGAGCGTCGGGCCGGTCGATCTTATTGATAACGAGGATGGGCGGCAGGCCCAGTTCAAGCGCCTTTTTAAGTACGAATCGCGTCTGCGGAAGAGGACCTTCCGACGCGTCTACGAGCAGCAGCACTCCATCCACCATCTTGAGAGTGCGCTCCACCTCGCCTCCGAAGTCGGCATGGCCCGGCGTATCCACAATGTTGATCTTAATGCCGTTGTACCGGACCGCGGTGTTTTTTGCCATGATCGTGATCCCCCGCTCGCGCTCGAGGTCGATATTATCCATCACGCGCTCCTGGACGCGCTCATTGTCGCGAAACGTGCCGCTTTGGCGCAGGAGCGTGTCGACGAGTGTCGTCTTGCCGTGATCGACGTGGGCGATGATGGCGATGTTCCGTAAATCGTTTCTTTTAATCATGACAGCGGCCTCATTCTGCTGGGGGCGGAGAAATATCAGGAATCATTCCCTTCTCTTCCCGTACCATACAATTATTCTGTAAAGCTGGGTTTTATACCACTTATAGCGTTGCTTTGTCAATTGAATAATGCCTGCAGCAGGGGCTGTAGGGTATCTTGCCTGATCGACGCTACGGGTGGCTGGGTGTCGAGAGCGCACGAGGCGGCTTGAATATAGCCTTCTGGGTCTAGCTCGGTTTCGCATTTCTCTTTGCGCTTGGCGACGCGTTTTTCAGCGGCAAGCACCGAGCCTCATCTGACCTCTATTTTTGATACGGGCTGGCCACAACTTGGTGGGTTTGCTGGTCATGGGGCAATACTCGGAGTTTGGAGGCAACGGCAAGAGGTTCAGAATACCTGAGTAAGCCAGAGCTGCTTCTTGACAGTGGAATGGGGTGGTGTTACTGTTAAATCAGGATTGAATTTATCCCGAAAATGCCAAACTCTTCGCGAGGAGGGGACGGAAAGCAACGGATCTTAACGTAAGACAGCCGGGCTGCCGAAGGATGGAGACTTCGGATAGCCCGGCTTTTTTATTGAAAGGAGAAACGAGATGCCAAAAACAGTTGAACAGACCGTAACACTTCCGGCGCCGGCGGAGAAACTGTTTGAAATGTACCTCAGCCCAAAAAAACACGCAGCCATTACGGGTGGACCAGTATCTATCAGCTCAAAAGTGGGGTCGAGGTTCAGGGCTTTTGATGGAATGATCTCGGGGAAAATGCTTCTTGTGGTGCCGAAATACATGATCGTCCAGTCCTGGCGCAGCAGCCACTGGAAAAAGGAGGATATCGACTCCATTTTGATTCTGACGTTTCGGCCAGAAGGTGATGCCGGCAGGATCAACCTGGTCCACGTTAACGTGGCTGACAGCGACTATGAGGGCGTGAAAGAGGGATGGGAGAAATACTACTGGAAACCCTGGCGGGAATATCTGCTGGGCGAGGCGAAGAAGCAGGCCAAACGGGCGGCGTAAATCGCCTTCCCTGCCGCGATGGTGTGCGTCGACGGGCCGTTTGGCAGCGGGAGGGAGTTTCGTCATGCAGAAGGTGCGGATGGGATGCCGGCATTGCGATGAGGGAGGAGGCGCATATGGCTATCGAGACATATTGCAGTAGCATGGATAAAATTCTTGCAGCATGGGGCAAAAATATTGAGGCGCTCCTGTTGGTTGCTGTACAATTGCACGGGAAGGCCCCCCTTGACGATGCGCGGCAGATCAAAAACCTGCAGGAGGTGCTGCAGGGCTTGGGGAAAGCAAGGGAGCTGCTGAAACAGGAATGCGTTCTGTAGTGTCGCCAGCTTTTTTGTTTTTTATTCCAACAGAAGGATTTCGTATTGCAGCCTGGGACGGATTTCTGGCTCTTGTTTTAACTCTTGGTGATGCATACGCTGTCATACCCGCATACGAGAGGACACGCCCGCTTTACAGTTTCTTGAAAACCTGATAGAGTGTGTTCATGCAAAAGAGTCGTAAAACGGGGACCATTATTTCCGTGGGCGGAGGTAAGGGCGGGGTGGGCAAGAGCATCTTGTCGATCGGCCTCGGGACGGTACTCGCCCGGAGCGGCAAAAGCGTCGTGCTCGCGGATCTTGACCTTGGGGCAGCAAACCTGCATACCTATCTCGGAATCCGGGGCTGGACTCCGACGATAGCCGACTTCATCCTCAATAAAGCGTCTTCGCTTGAAAACCTCATTGTAGAGACGCCGGAGCGGAACCTCGGGCTGATCAGCGGCGCTGAGTTTGTCCCGGGCATAACCAGTCCTGCACATTGGATGAAACTGAAGCTGATGCGCCATCTGCGTGCGGTGCCGGCGGATTATATCATTATCGACCTTGGTGCAGGGGTGCATTTCAATACCCTCGATTTCTTCGGCATCTCCGACCGGGGCGTGGTGATTACGGCCCCGGAGCCGGGGGCGGTTATGAACGCCTACAGCTTCGTGAAAGGCGCCCTGTTTCGGAAAATGCAGAATATCTTCAAGAATAATGCAGATGTCGCCACACTTCTTGAAGCCGAGTCAAAAAACGCGAGAGGCGAAAAACGGTTTACGCTTGAGTGGTTCCGTGAGACGCTTCCCAATGTCGCACCCGACCTGTTGCCGCTTATCGATGAAATCGAAGCCTCCTTCTCTCCCGCCCTCATCATCAACAGGGTGCCCGAGGGGCGGACCCATGTTCTTGTCAAAAACTTGATCACACTCTGCACGGAGAAACTCGGCATTACACTCGAACATGTCGGAGACCTTCCCGAAGCGCGTGAACTCACGAACCACCTTCTGAATGTTCCGAGGTTTTTCGACCTCCCCGAGGGAGGGGGCTATTTCGCGGCCGTCCAGAACATCGTTGATCGTATCTCGGGAAGGGGCTCCCTTGCCGTAGAGGCAAGGACCAGTTCCTATGATTTCACCGATGAAGAGTGCGATCAGATCCTGCGTTTCATTGATTCGCTGGATGAGCGTGTTTTCAGCAAAACAAAGAAGAACGCGTGGAAGCTCCGAATGTATTTCAAACCCGCCGATGTCATCAGTTATCTCATCAGCCGCGGAGTAAAACACGATTTGTTTTATAAATTTTCATGAGATCCCCCCCACTTCATTAATCCGGTATTTTAAAAAACGGGCTTGCTATAATTGCTAAAAAGCTGTAACATTCCAAAGTTGGCATCAGAATATCTCCCCGTTCCCCACAGTAGCGGCCGTGATTTCGTTGCCAGCCCTATGTTGTCTTGCAGGATAATCCAATGGAGGAGAACCAATACATGAAACGATGGTCTAATGCTTCAGCAATATGTTCGATTCTCGCAATAATGCTCCTTTTTTCCGCGAGCGCTATCAGCGCAGCGGAGAAGTCTGCACCAACGCCGAAAAGCGAGGGAAGCTCACAGGACGGTGATTCGGCGGTTCTCTCGGGGAAAGTGGTGGAAACGATGGACGCAGGCGGATATACCTATGTCTGTCTTGAAAAGAAGGGTGTAAAAACCTGGCTTGCCATTCCGCAAACAAAAGTGACTGTTGGGAAGGAAATGGCATTTCAGCCGGGCGTGGAAATGAGGAATTTTCCGAGTAAATCGCTCAATCGGACTTTCGAAAGCATTTATTTCTCCGGTGGCCTCCTGAACGCGTCAAAAGGGAATGAGAAAAAGAGCGCGCCGGCAATGCTCGGCGGTTCCTCCGCTTCGAGCGGTGAAAAGGTCAGCGTGAAAAAGGCCGAGGGTAAGGAGGCTTACACGGTCGCCGAGATTTATAACAAGAAAACGTCACTGAACGAGAAGCAGGTCTTTGTCCGGGGTAAAGTTGTAAAGGTGTCCTCCGGGATCATGGGGAAAAACTGGGTACACCTTCAGGACGGTACAGGCAATGCTGAAAGCGGAACAAACGATATCGTTGCAACGACCCAGGATTCTCCCGGAGTCGGCGATGTCGTAACGGTCAAGGGCACGGTTTACAAGGACAAGGATTTCGGCATGGGATATAAATACAGCGTGATCATGGAGCAGGCAAGCGTCCAAAAGTGACCTGAAGAGCCAAATGGAAAAGGCAAGTGAAAGCCCCGTGCTTAGCACGGGGCTTTTTTTATGTATGCCAGGCATGACGCTCTGTATTTTACAGGCTGGTCAGATTGGTAACTGACTGGCGACTCGAAGGTGAAAGTCCTTTATGGGCCTTGATGGGAGGAACCGTTAGCCGAACAGCAAGGGTGTCCGGGGCGACCCGGAATCTGAAGGAAGCTGTAAGCAAAGTCCCGGCCTGACGAACAGAAACCGCATATGAGGCAGCCACACTTGGGCGAGAGGGCATAAAGACTCAAAGCCCGATAACCATCCGGAAGGTGTGGAAGTAGATGCGGCGGGTATATGGGATGAAGGTCATGCGTCTTACCCTGGGAGGTCTGCCGTTCTGCCATGTGCTATCGACATCGTAAGGTGTTGAGATGGATCGGTAGAAGTCAGCAGAGGCCGTATTAGTCCCGCACCAACGGGATGAAGGGCCGAACTTGTCGGACTGTTCGAGACCGAATCTCTATCTGTACTGAGCACAAGCCCCGCAAGAGGGCCTAGGCTGGAAGTAGCGGACGGAATCCGCGAGGTAAAGTCAGGTGCTTATAGAACAGGAGGCGACAAGGTCACCGAAAGAGCGGAAAGACAGGAACCGCCGTATGCCGAACGGCACGTACGTGGTGTGGGAGGACGGCGGGAGTAATCCCGCCTCCTACCCGATCTTCCGCGTCGTAAAACCTCGGCCTTCAGGCCGGGGAGGACGTCAACAATGATTGCTTCTTTACTTTTGTCTGTTGATTGTGCATAATATTCCTCCGCGGAGTAAGCGAACGACGACTCAACGCAGTGAGACAGGATACAATTCACCGCTCTCTCCAGGAAAAGGTGAGCGAACGCTCATGCGGGATGTGCCGAAGGCGGAGAGGGGACCAAGGAGATTTGGCAATGAAAAGCGAATCGCGCAACGAGAAGTTGAATAGATGGGTGGCCGAGATCGTCGAGATGTGCCGACCTGACGATGTGTACTGGTGCGATGGTTCGCAGCGGGAGTACGACCTGCTAATGTCGCTCATGCGGGAACAGGGTATGGCGATCCCGCTCAGGAAGCGCCCCGACAGCTTTCTCTTCCGCACCGATCCCAGCGATGTGGCCCGCGTGGAGGACCGCACTTACATCAGCACCCGTTCCCGGGAAGAGGCCGGCCCCACGAACAACTGGGTGAATACGGACGAACTGAAGAAAACCATGCGGGGGTTGTACCAGGGAAGCATGAAAGGCCGTACGATGTACGTGATCCCGTTCTCCATGGGGCCCATCGGGTCTCCGATCTCAAAGATCGGCGTCGAACTGACTGACAGCCCCTACGTGGTCTGCAATATGCATATCATGACCCGGGTCGGTTCGAAGGTGCTGGAAGTGCTGGGTGCGAAAGGTGAGTTCATCCCCTGCCTCCATTCCATCGGAGCCCCCCTTGCTCCCGGGCAGAAGGATTCCTTATGGCCCTGCGCCCCGATCGAGCAGAAGTATATTAGCCATTTCCCGGAAGAAAACCTGATTTGGTCATATGGGTCGGGCTATGGCGGTAATGCGCTGCTCGGGAAGAAATGCCTCGCCCTCCGCATCGCCTCGAATATGGCGAGGAAGGAAGGTTGGATGGCGGAGCATATGCTGATCCTCCGCCTGACCAGCCCGGAAGGAAAGCATTATCATATTGCCGCCGCATTTCCGTCTGCCTGCGGCAAGACGAATCTCGCAATGATGCAGCCGTCTATCAAGGGATGGAAGTGCGAGTGCATCGGCGACGATATCGCCTGGATGAAGGTCCGAGGCGACGGCAGGCTCCATGCCATCAATCCCGAGAGCGGGTTCTTCGGCGTCGCGCCGGGCACGTCCTATGACACGAATCCCATGGCCATGGACACGCTGAAAGGGAACATCATCTTTACGAATTGCGCACTCACGGACGACGGCGATGTCTGGTGGGAGGGCATGACCGAGGACCCGCCAGCGCATGCAATTGACTGGAAAGGACGCGACTGGACGCCTGAGAAAAAAGAAGATGCAGCGCACGCGAATGCCCGCTTTACGGCGCCCGTATCGCAGTGCCCCGTCATCTACCAAGACCGGGAGAATCCCGAGGGCGTGCCAATCGACATCTTCATCTTCGGCGGCCGACGCAGCAGCGTCGTGCCGCTTGTCTTCGAGGCCTTTTCCTGGGACCACGGCGTGTTTCTGGGAGCGACTGCAGCGTCGGAGACCACTTCGGCGAACATCGGGGCCGTCGGTAACTTGAGACGCGATCCTTTTGCCATGAAGCCGTTTTGCGGCTACCACATGGGCGATTATTTTCAACACTGGTTCGGCATGGGCGAGCGGTTGGGCGCCAAAGCCCCGAGAATATTCTATGTGAACTGGTTCCGGAAGAGCGCGGAAGGCAGGTTCCTGTGGCCCGGGTTCAGCGAGAACAGCCGGGTGCTCAAGTGGATGTGCGAACGTGTGGACGGGAAGATCGGCGCCCGGGAAACTCCGATCGGTCTCATGCCGAAGGACGGCGATTTTGATCTCAAGGGCCTTGATATCCCAGCCGGAAATATGAAAGCGCTCATGGACGTGGACCTCGCTGCATGGAAAGCAGAGCTCCCGGACATCGAACAGCACTTTGCACTGTTTGGCAACAGGCTTCCGGAGAGGCTCAGGAAACAGCTCGAGGAGTTCAGAAAGCGTCTGGAATAAGCTTCGTTCGCCATTTGCAGCATTCGATGTTCATCTCCAATGTTACCGCACCCATGCCCTCTTCCGATCAAGGGAGGGGGCATTTCCCCCCTGATAAGTTCAATGAGCTCTTTGCAGTTTCCTCTCCTGTTCACTCCGTTGGCAAATCAAATCCGCAAATCAAATCATGTTGACACTCGGCATATCTGTGCGTACTATGTGGTTGTAAGCGGCATAGGGGTTGCGTGGGAACCCGGAACGCGCTTGTAATGCAAGCAAAAACACGGCAAATCGTTTGAGAATCTATCTTCGTGATTGCGCTCGAATCAGATAAAATTGGCACACAAATGGACTTCGTGAAATTTGCGGCGGGAAAACCGGCAGACGGGACGAATTTGGTCCTGCCAGCCGATGTTTCCTTTCGACATTATCAGAGGCGGTGAGGTACATGCAAAGGGTAGCTCTACAGAAAGCCCTGGTGAACGTTCTGGGCGTGGTGTACCTTCACACCAAAACCGAGGACGGCGGCGATCTGTATTTCACGCGGTTCGCCGAACCCCACCAGGAACAGCTTGAAATCAGAAACTGGTACGAAGAAAGCTGGTTCGCGAAGCATCGAGTCAGGTTGTTGGGTACCAGCTCGGTGTATCGCGTACCTACGAGGCGCGTGAGCGGCACCAGCCTGGATCTGGTGGTCAAAAACTGCCGTGTAGGGGAGGATGTCCCCCTCAACACCCACACGCTCGAAGAATTTGTAAGCGCCGAATTCAACAGTCCCTGGGAGGAATTCGCCCTGGTCATGGAGATGGCCGACAAGCAGGTCGGCCAGCGGCTTGAATGGATAAGGGCGCAGCGGCCGTTGGCAATTTATGTACCGCCCCAAAAAATGCAATTGTGGCAGAGCGGACGGTCCCGGGCAAAGATCAACCGCATCCGCGCCCGTCATCCCGGCATCGACATCGACATCCTCAAGCAGTACAAACTCATCTACGAGTGGATCTGCGGTAAAAATCTCGTGGAGATCTTCGAGCATATCAGAATCGAAATGCCCGACCTCGTGTATCACCTGCAGACCATGCAGAAAAAAGCTTTCGACGACCTAAGCAAAAAAGGGTACCTCATGGCCGACATGAAGCCCGAGCATGTCATTCTCGACGAGGAAGACTGCGAGCGCATCAAACAAGCAGGCGCAAACGGAGATGCCGAAGCGGCGCGGAAACAGGTGGACTTCGTCTATCATCTGCTGGACGTGGGCAAATACTCGATCATCGATTATGAGCTACTCTTCCGGACGCCTGAACACGAAGACCGGGTCAAGGCGTCGAGGCGGCATTCCTATCTTGATGACATGCGGGACCGGTTCAACCCCACGCCGCTGCCTTCACACCTGAACCGCACGGAAATCCTCGGAGTGCCGTACATATTCGGCCGCGCGGAAAGCACGGGCGGACGCATGTGGGTTGTGGGCCGGAATGGGCGCCTGTTCGATTATTTTCTCCCGGAGCGCTGGCGAAAGACGCCGTGCCTAAGCCTGTCCGACGACAATGAAGTGTATTACACGGTCACCAAGGACAACATCCATCTGGTATGGGAAACGTCAAGGGTGGGCGAGATCCCCATTGGAAAAAAGTATAACGTCGAGGAAACAGAGAAGATCAGGAAGTACGGCATAAACAGCCCGTTCGAGGAGTTCGCCATTTCGCAGACCCTGAATGAGATGGGGATCCATACCGCCTATGTGCGGGCAATCTACGTGACCGGAAGTCTGAAGATCGAAATATCCGCCGATTCCCGAAAGTACCAGTCCCATCGGGGGATCGTTGATCCCGACGGCAATCCGGTCCTAGCAGCCGAGCACAACTACATAACGATACGCGGGTACTACAACGGCCCCGATGACTGGGTATCGAAACAGGGCGATGTCCTGCTCAAGCCCGTGGACCTGGAAAAGGCCGTGCGCAAAAAGATCATCGATGAAGCACAATGCAGAATGTTTCTGAAAAAGATCATCACCCGTTTGCAGAATGCCGGATACGACGGATCGCTTTTGAAAGCCAACGACTTGCTTCTGGCGTTGGACGCCAAAGGCGAGATCGTGAAAGACTACTCAGGCGATCCGGATATCATCATCTGCAATTTCGAGGTGATCTGGAAGATTCATTCCACCGCATGACGTGTTCACTCTCTCTAACCTTGCAATTTTCTAATTATCCTATGCCGGGAAACTTACCTGGTCCTCGATCCCAGAAGCCACCCGCTTCTGCTGATACCGGACCTGATCAGGACGATTTGCGACCGTCATTTCGGCATCGGGTGCGACGGATTACTTATCGGACCGCTTCCTTCCGTTCAAGCGATCTTCTCGCTTCGCGTTTACAATCCCGATGGAAACGAGGCGGACAAGAGCGGCAACGGCCTGCGCATTTTCTGCCGCTACCTGTTTGAACGGAAATTCGTTGACGACATGCAACCGTTCCTAAAAACATAGTCTTTTATTTCCATTGAATAGCCGGAGTGATGGATCTCCAGCTTTTTTATTTCTCTGGTGCTAGAATTAAAGAAGAAGACCGTCGTTTTTAACGGCTTGGTTCAATAATCGTGCAGGGCGACAGGAGTGCTCATGAAAAACGAGCAGATAGCTAAAATTTTCAGTGAGATCGCCGAACTTCTTGAACTAAAGGGCGAGAACCTGTTCCGCATAAGGGCTTACCAGCGGGCTGCGCAAAACCTCGATGGCCTGTCAAAGGACGTGTCAGGGCTCTCCCGGGAAGAACTGGAATCCATACCCGGGATTGGCAAGGACCTCGCCGCTAAGATCCGCGAGTATCTTGAAACAGGCGCGATCGCAAAGCACGAAGAGTTGAAAAAGGAAATACCCGAAGGCGTTCTGGAGCTTTTGTCTGTTCCCGGGTTGGGCCCCAAAAAAGCAAAGATGCTGCACGAAAAGATTAAGGTGAAAAGCATCGTTGAGCTGGAGACGGCCATACACCAGGGCAAGCTCTCCGGGCTTCCGGGAATCCAGAAGAAGACCGTAGACAACATCCTTCAGGGAATTGAACTCCTTAAACGGGGGGCAGAGCGGCGTCTGCTCGGAAGAGTCCTGCCGCTTGCCGAGGATATGGTCAGGAGGATGAAGGACGGTGCGCCCGTGGACCGGATCGAGGTCGCCGGCAGCATCAGGCGTTGGAAAGAAACGGTGAAGGACATCGACATCCTCACGACATCGAAAAAACCTGAACAGGTCATGGATGTTTTCGTGAAGCTCTCGAACGTGAGCAGAGTGCTGGCGCATGGCGAGACCAAATCATCGGTCGTAACCGAGGATGGCATCCAGGTGGACTTGCGAGTTGTTGAAGAAGAATCCTTCGGTGCGGCGCTTCAGTACTTCACAGGCAGCAAACAGCACAACATCAAGCTCCGTGAAATGGCGGTGCGGGCCGGACTGAAGATCAACGAATATGGCGTATTTACGGAACCAGGAGGAAAGAGAAAAGGCGGGAAAGAGGAAGAGGATGTGTACAAGGCCCTCAAGCTACCCTATATTCCGCCAGAGCTTCGCGAGGATACCGGCGAAATAGAAGCGGCGCTGGAGGGCAAGCTGCCTGATCTGGTGACCCCGGACGACATCAGGGGGGACCTGCATGTTCATACGCGGTGGTCCGATGGAAGTCATGACCTTGGCACAATCGTGGAGGCTGCGAGAAAGAAGGGCTACCGGTATATCGCAATAACCGACCATACCAAGGGCCTCGGCGTCGCCCATGGTCTTGATGAAAAACGTCTTGCCGAGGAAATGAGGGTTATTGACGATGCGAATGCCAAGCTTTCGGGTTTCAGGATCTTAAAAGGCACGGAGATCGACATCCGCTCCGACGGCAGGCTCGATCTGCCGGATAGTGCGATTTCCGCCCTCGACATCGTTGTGGCTTCGATACACTCGGGCTTCAAACAAACGCAGGACCAGATAACGGAAAGGATCCTCTCGGCGATCCGCAATCCCTTTGTAAGCGTGATCGCCCATCCTACGGGCAGACTGATCGGCGAGAGGGAGTCCTACGCCGTAGACATGGACACAGTATTAAAAGAAGCGGCAAAATATGGCGTGGCCATGGAGATTAATGCCAATCCCCTGAGACTGGACCTCAACGATCTGCATATCAAGATGGCGCTCAGGTACGGCGTTCCTCTCGTAATCAGCACGGACATGCATGTGACGAGCCAGTTCGATTTCATGGCCTACGGCGTTTCTGTCGCAAGAAGGGGATGGGTGGAGAAGAAGGATGTGCTGAATGCACTGCCCGTCGAGCTGCTTATGAAGCGGCTGATTGCTTGCCGGACGAATAAGGCAAAACGGGTGAAAGCGGCATCCTGAAAGCGCGCAAGTCGCTGGTGACGAAATCAAGCATTGGAGAATAGGGGGGCGGCGTGCACGTTACCGGTCGGAAGGAAAGCAGGCTGGAGCTTTACTCCATGAAGCGGCAGGTGATGGGGTGCCGAGGAAGTCTGCTGGAATCGGAAGAAGAGAAGTACTTGCTATTAGCCTTTCCTGATCTCGCAGCTCCGGAAAGCATGTTCGACGTCGGCCTTGAGGCGGCTGAAATCTCCCTTGCCTTTGGTCCGGATGACCACCCGCCGGTAGCCTTCTTTTACTCCTTCATAGGACGTAAGGATCCCTTGGAGCCGAAAGTTGTGTTTCCGGATGAGGTCGGCGACATCCTTAATGGAGCCCGGCCGGTCTTCGATCGTGACACAGATCCGGCCGCCGCCGTGTCTGACGCCGGTGATGTCTACGAGGGCGCGGTAAATATCCTTGTCGGAAATGATACCGACGAGCATGCCGTCATCCAGCACGGGTAGGCAGCCAATATTATTATCGAGCATGACCATGGCCGCCTCTTCCACTGGCGTATCGGGCGTCGTGGTGATAATTTTTGTTTTTGCGATTTCTTTGATCCTTGTCTTGGCCAGGATATAATGCAGTTCGTAAACATCGAGCGAGGTCGCCTTCGAAGGGCTGTATTCCCTGATGTCCCGGTCGGAAATAATGCCTTTCAATTTATCCCCCCTCAAAACCGGGACGTGCTTGACGGATCTTTCGCGCATAAGGTATATGGCGTCGGAGAGATAATCGTCAGGTTCGATGGAGAAAACTTTTTTTGTCATCCAGTCTGAAACGTACATATACACCTCCCTGTTTGGCGTTGAGCGGTATGCAAAAAGGCAGGCAATTGCCGCCTTTCCCACGCACCTGTCCTCGCGCCGTCTCGACGCTGTTACATCCCTAAGTAAGCTTTTCTGATGTGCTCATCGTTCAGCAGGGCCTCACCTTTGTCCTTGAGCACGACTCTGCCTGTTTCCAGCACATAGCCGCGGTCCGCGATTCTCAGGGACTGGTAAACATTCTGCTCGACGAGCAGGATCGTTACCCCCAGCTTCCGGATCTCGTTGATGACCTCAAAGATGTTTTTTACCAGAAGAGGGGAAAGACCGAGAGACGGTTCATCAAGCAGCAGCAGTTTCGGGTCCGCCATGAGGCCACGGGCGATGGCGAGCATCTGCTGTTCACCCCCCGACATTGTGCCGCCCAGCTGCTTTTCCCGCTCCTTCAGGCGCGGGAAGAGGGAATATACCCGCTTCATATTCACAGCCCTTTTCCTTCGCGCCCTCTCGATGAAGGACCCCATCCTGAGATTCTCGGCGACGGTCATTTGAGGGAAAATTCTCCTCCCCTCGGGCACCTGCACGATGCCGAGCTCCACCACCTTATGGGCAGGGAGTTTCTCTACGTCAATGCCGTTGAATGCAATACCGCCGAATCCGGGCTTTACGAGCCTCGAGATATTCTTGAGGAGCGTTGACTTGCCGGCTCCGTTCGCTCCCACAACGGTGACAATTTCTCCGTCCTGCACATCGATATTCACATCCCAGAGCACCTTGAGGTCGCCGTAACTAAAATGCAGGTTCTCGATCTTAAGCATTACTCTCTCCGAGATAAGCCTGGATGACCGCTTTATTCGAGACAATTTCCTGGGGGGCTCCTTCAGCCAGCTTTTCACCAGAGTTCAGGACCACGATCCTGTCGGATATGCGCATAATCGCCCTCATGTTATGCTCGATGACCATCTGGGTGATGCCGCGTTTTCTGATGTCAAGTATGAGCCTGATAATCTCCTCGCTCTCGGCCGGGTTGAGCCCGCCCATGACCTCGTCAAGTAGCAGCAGCCGGGGCTGCGTGGCCAGAACGCGGGCCACCTCCAGCTTTTTACGCTCGCCTATAGGGAGGCTGCCGGCGCGAAAGTCTGCGCGATCCTCGAGATGTACAATCCTGAGCTGCTCCAAGGCCATCTCGCGCGCTTTTTTGAGCGAGTTGGTCCGGCACAAGGCTCCGACCATGACATTGTCTACCACGCTCATTTTGGCCAGCGGCCGGACCTTTTGCCAAGTGCGGGCCATACCGAGCTTGCACACGGCATCGGGATTCAGACCGTTCATACGCTTGCCGCTAAAAAAGACCTCGCCGCGCGAAGGCGGATAATAACCGGTGATACAGTTGAACAGGGTTGTTTTTCCGGCGCCGTTCGGGCCGATCAGGCCCATGATCATTCCCTCGTTCACTTCGAAGGTGACATCGGAATTGGCCGCCAGACCGCCGAAAAACTTGCTGACGCGCTTGATCTCGAGTATCGCCATCAGGCCGCCACCCTCCGTTTTTTTGCCGTGAGCTTCCTGATAAAGCCCAGCATGCCGTCGGGCATAAACAGGATAACGACTATCAGGAGAATACCGTACATCAGCACGTGGGCATGGGACAACTGATCCTTGAGGAAAGCCCCGAAAGCGGAGTTTTCTTTGACCAGCCCAGAGTCGATCAGGGCCTGGGCTATCATGTTGCTGCGGAGGGCTTCGGAGATAGGAACGAGGACCACAGCTCCGATCATCGGTCCGAAGACGGTGCCGATGCCCCCGATGATGCAGATTGTCACAATGTTGACCGACAGATCGAGCGCAAGGACCGTTCCGGGGTCAATAAAACCGATATACAGTCCGTACAGGCTGCCTGCCAGGGACGTGAATATTGCCGAGAGGGAAAGAGCTGCATTCTTGTACAGGGTCAGGCTGATGCCCAGCGAGTGGGCGGCATCCTGGTCCTCCCTGATGGCCTGGAAGTAGTAACCCAGTTTCGAGTTCTGCACCATCCAGGTTGCCGCGATGACGGCGAGAGAGATAACGAGCCCGGAGTAATAAAAGGGCACCTTGGACAGGAAGTCAGTGATGACTGTGTCGCCGATCTTGAGCGGCGGGATATCGGTGAGCAGGATGCCTTCGGCGCCATTGGTCAGGTCTTTCAGGTTCAGGGCCGAAAGGCGAAAAATCTCGGCTACGGCTATGGACGCCAGGACAAAGTAAGGCCCGCGCAGACGGAAGCAGATGGAACCGATGATGAGGCCCACCCCCAAGGCGACCACAACGCCGGCCCAGATCCCGTACCAGGGTGCAATGTGATGGTACTGCAGCAGGATCATCGTCGTGTAGGCGCCCGCGCCGAAGTAGGCTGCGTGGCCCACCGAGTACTGGCCCGTGTAGCCCCCCAAAATGTTCCAGGCCGATCCCGTGATGACGCTGATGAAGATCAGGATCATGATGTGGAGCGCGTAGGTGCTCGTTACGAATTTAGGGACCAGGAAGAGCAGGACGACCGCGGCCACTGACAGAAGCAGCGGTATAGCGCTGATCCCCCGCATATTATTCATCAATCGTCTCATATTTTCCTAACCCGGACAAGCCGGAACCAAAAACCTGAAACCGCCAAGGCGCGAAGGTCGCGAAGGAGTGCGGAAGATCCGTCGGATAAATGCCGAGAGTTAAAGATTTCCTTTGCGTCCTTAGCGACTACGCGGTAAATGCTATTCCCGTGTTGTGAAGACTTCAATTCATGCATTTCCATTAATCCTTCGATGTGCCCAGCAGACCGGAGGGTTTAAACAGAAGCACCAGCAGGAACAGGATAAACACGATGACGTCTTTCCAGCCAGAACCGAGGTAGGCGCCGCCGATGGACTCCGTCATACCGATGAGCACGCCGCCGAGGGTGGCGCCGAAAATGCTGCCCATGCCGCCGAGCACGGTAATGACAAAGGCCTTTAGGGTGAAGATACTTCCCACCTGCGGGTAAATGTAGTAGGTCGGCGAAATGAGCGCGCCTGCGGTGGCGGCCAGGGCCGATCCGATTCCGAATGCTATGATCGACATGCGCTTTACGTTTATTCCCATCAACTGCGCCGCTTCGCGGTCCTGAGCCGTAGCTCTGATGGCCTGGCCTGTGTCGGTCCTGTACAGGAACCAGTACAGCGCCGTGGTGATGCCCGAGGTGATCACAAAGGATACGGCCAGCGGTTCGGAGATCGATATTCCCAGGAGCGTGACGCTGCTCGATGAATAGGTGGTGGTTAATATTTTGTAATCAGAGGTAAAGGCAAGCATGATCGAGTTGCTCATGACCAGCCCCATCCCGATGGTCAGCAGAATCTGATTCTGGGGTAGCGCGTTGAGGGCGCGGTTGATGATAACTTTCTGCAGCAAACCGCCGAAGAGAAACATCAGCGGGATGGTTATTATGATGGAGACAAAGGGATCTATATGTAGAAGAGTGAAAAGAAAGTAGGTTAGGTACATGCCGAGCATCAGCAGATCGCCGTGGGCGAAGTTAATCACCCGCATGACGCCAAAAATGATCGTCAGCCCGATGCCGATCAGCGCGTACACCCCGCCGATCAGGATACCGCTGATGAGGGCTTGAAAAAAGACATTCATAAAAAGCCGCCGCGGACATACTAAAATAAAAAACGAGAGGAGCGGGCTAAGACCGCTCCTCTGCCTGAGTTATTTCGACCAGCCCGGGAAGGGCCAAATAGGTTTCTTGGCCGCATCTCTAAGCGGCCACACAGTCTCGTGATGTCCGTTTTGTACCTGCTCCACAAGCATTACAGCCTTGCGCTGGTTCTGGTAGCCGTTGTAGTCCTGGAACCGGACCTCGCCGAGTATGCCGTTCCATTTTCCGGTATGCAGTGCCTCGCGCGTCTTTTCCCGGTCACCGCCCGCGGCGGCCGCCACCTGGCCCATGATCATCATGGACTCATAGGCGCAAGCCGCATGATAGGTGGGCGGTTTGCCGAACTGCTTTACGTAGCGTTGGTACCATTCCTTGGATCCGGCCCACGGCGCGTCCTCAGTCCACTGCGTAGATGAGAAGACACCCTGACTGATATCCTTCTCCTTGGCGAACTGGGCGACCGAAAACCCGGCGCCGGCGCCAAGGAAAGCCATGGGCGTTAAGCCGAGTTCGCGCGACTGGCGCATCAATAGAATGGCATCAGCTGCATAGGATACCATGAACACGAGGTCGGGGTTCGCAGCCTTCACCTCGGCGAGCGTGGAACGGTAGTCCGGAGAGCCTGCCGAATAGGATTCCTCAAACACCACTTTTATGCCCTTTTGTGCTGCGATGGTCTCAGCGCTCTTTGCGCCTGAGACGCCGAAGTCGGTGTTCTCATTCAGGATGGCGATAGTTTTGGGCTTGCCAAGCGTAGTAGCTAGATCGAACAGGACTCCCGCATAGTCACCCGTGGTGCCGGAAACGCGGTAGGTCCATTTAAAGCCCTGCCGCGTGATTTCCTCTTTCGAGGCTGCAGGCACGATCAGAGGGACCTTGTAGCGTTCAGCAAGCTTGGCGTCGGCGTTTGCCGTGGCCGACGTGTAGGGGCCAACAATCCCCGTAACATTGTCCCGGGTCGCTAGCTTTTCGAACGCCGCCAGCGACTTGTCGGGTTTGCCGGTATCGTCCTCTGTAATAAGATCAACATCAATGCCCTTTTTCTTCAGATCCTCGATGGCGAGGGTAACGCCATTCGACAGGTTCTCACCAATCGGAGCTTCCTTACCAGTGATCGAGTTGATAAACCCGAGTTTCACCGTTCCTGCCAGGGCGACAGCAGGGATGACAAGCAGCAACGTCATGATCAATGCAACATATCTTTTCATGGTTCCCTCCTTCATGGGTTTAAAAGCTTGAGACACACAGCGCAGATCAACACCGGGAAATTTAATAAAACCTCCTCAGCATTTTCCGCCCTTCACGATTGTTTCCTTTGCTTCCCCTTTCTTCGTGAAACTTTTGATACAACGCACTTTTCCCTGCGTTGCGTAGACAACTGCATCTCTATTTTTTATTGTAACACGGCTTCCCTCAATACGCAGCCTGATGCCGCCAAACGGGACAGCGCTAATTTATTTTCAGCCTCCCGGCCCAGGCAGTGAGAGAATCGATCAGTTCCTTGATTTTGGCCCTAGTCTGCTCATCCGTAAGCCTGCCGTCCTTGTCAATCTTGTCCTTGGCAAAAGGGATCATGACCTCGGGCCGGTTCACGGGATGCATGTTCAGAAACACGCAGGATTGGCGGAGGTGGTATTGCGCCCGCGCAGTGCCGATCATGCCGATCGAGGCGCCCATGATGGCAACCGGCTTGTTCTCGAAGCAGTTGTCGCCATGAGGCCGTGAGCCCCAGTCAATCGCGTTTTTGAGCACGCCGGGAATAGAATAATTATATTCCGGCGTGGCAATCAGCAGGACATCGGCAGTCCTGACCCCGGCTTTGAATTCCCTGACTGTTGCCGGCGGACTCTGCTCCAGGTCCGCGTTAAACAACGGCATGCCTTCAAGATCGAAAATCTCGAGCTCCGCATGCCTGGGAAGCAACTCCGCTGCCGCGCGAAGGAGGGCTTTGTTGTAGGAGCCTTTTCTCAGGCTGCCCGCAAAACCGAAGATGCGGAATGGTGTGAGCATGATCGTGAACCTCTCCTTTACACCGAAGACATAACTGCGAAGGGTGCAATAAGGAAACAACCTCAGATGCGGCTACGAGATTGCCGCGAATCCTTCTGTAGCTCCAATGAAAAATTCATGAGGGACAACGGATATCCATGGTTTTTGCTCAATGCTACGGGTCGCATATGCTTATTCGCACCCGCGTCCCGGTATTTGTGACTTGATGAACTCGCGGTTCAGCTTCGCGATGAACCTGACCTTAATCCCTTTGGGGCAGACAGACTCACATTCATAGTGATTGCTGCAGTTGCCGAACCCCTGATTCAGCATCTCTTCGGTCATGACGCAGACTCGGTGGGCCGCTTCGACCTGACCTTGGGGCAGAGTGGCTAAGTGTGATACTTTTGCCCCTGTAAAAAGCATGGCAGAACCATTGGGGCAGGCAGCAACGCAGGCCCCGCATCCGATGCACTCGGCAGCGTCCATTGCCCTGTCAGCATCCGGTTTGGGGATCAGGATCGCATTCCCATCGGGCACACCGCCGGTATGGACCGAGATGTAGCCGCCTGACTGGATGATCTTTTCGAAGGCACCCCGGTCGACGATCAGGTCCCTGAGCACCGGAAAGGCGCGAGCGCGAAAAGGTTCGATATAGATTGTGTCGTCATCTTTGAAGTGGCGCATGTGGAGCTGGCAGACCGTCGTCTTTTTTTGCGGACCATGAGGAATGCCGTTTACGACCTGGCCGCAGGTGCCGCAGATGCCCTCGCGGCAGTCGCTGTCAAAGGCGACCGGCTCCTTGCCTTTTTTTACCAGGCCTTCGTTCACGACGTCGAGCATTTCGAGGAAGGACATGTCGCTGCTGATGTCGTGCGCCTCGTAGCGTTCGAGCTTTCCCTTTTCGTGCGGCCTTTTCTGGCGCCAGACATAGAGTGTGAGATTCATGGATAAGACTCCGATACTCTCAAAGTCCAGGGCTTAACGATCAAATGAAGATTCATGCAGATTTCTGATCCCTGAGCTTCGTGAGGAACTATTTTATTTATAGCTTCTCACCGCCAGGTGCGCATGCTCAAACACGAGCGGCTCCTTGTGCAGCTCCGGTTCCTTGTCCGGGCCCTTGTACTCCCACGCCGAGACGTAGCTGAAATTCCTGTCGTCGCGGACAGCCTCGCCGTCCGGCGTCTGGTGCTCGATGCGGAAATGGGCGCCGCACGATTCGTCCCGCTGCAGCGCGTCCCTGGCAAGGAGTTCCGCAAATTCTAGGAAATCGGCGACGCGGCCCGCTTTTTCGAGTTCCTGGTTCAATTCCATTCCGCTGCCGGTGACGGCCACGTTCTGCCAAAACTCGGCGCGAATCTCGGGTATTCGTTTGAGCGCCTGTTTCAGGCCCGCTTCACTCCGCGTCATTCCCACGTTGTCCCACATGAGTTCGCCGAGGTCGCGGTGAAATTCGTGAGCGGTTTTCCTTCCCTTGATCGAGAGCAGTCTTTTCGTGAACGCCTCGACCTCATGCCGTGACTGGCGAAATTCCAGACTTTCCGTATTGAAAGCTCCCGGTTTTGTTTCGGCAAGATAGTTGCCGATCGTGTAAGGAAGAATGAAGTAGCCATCCGCCAGCCCCTGCATCAGGGCGCTCGCGCCGAGCCGGTTTGCGCCGTGGTCCGAGAAGTTCGCTTCGCCAAGCACGAACAGCCCCCTGATGTTGCTTTCGAGATTGTAGTCCACCCAGAGCCCGCCCATTGCATAGTGCGGTGCGGGGTAAATGCGCATCGGCTGCTGGTATGCGTTCTCAGCAGTGATCCGCTCATACATCTCGAAGAGGTTGCCGTACCGTTCACGGATGGTATCTTCGCCGAGGCGTTTTATGGCGTCTGCAAAGTCAGGTACACGCCGCGGCCGCCTGGACCGACTCCGCGTCCTTCGTCGCAAACCTCCTTTGCCGCGCGGGAAGTGATGTCGCGGGCCGCGAGATTGCCGAAGGCCGGGTATTTCCGTTCAAGATAGTAATCGCGCTCGGCCTCGGGAATATCGCTCGGCGCCCGCTTGTCGCCTTTTTCTTTCGGCACCCAGACCCGGCCGTCGTTCCGGAGCGATTCGGACATCAGCGTGAGCTTGGACTGGTATCTCGCCGTGACGGGGATGCAGGTGGGGTGGATCTGCGTGTAGCAGGGATTGGCGAAGAACGCCCCCTTCTTATAGGCGCGGCACGTTGCCGTGACGTTGGAGCATGATGGCATTGGTCGAGAGGTAGTAGACGTTTGCCGTAGCCGCCAGTGGCCAGACACGACCGCATCGCGCTGCGAATGACTCGATGTTGCCGGTCACCAGGTCGCGCACGACGATTCCCTTTGCCTCGCCCATCACAACGACCAGATCGAGCATCTCCGTGCGCGGGTGAAGCTTGACTGTGCCCGCTGCCACCTGCGTGGCAGAGCGCGCCATAGGCGCCGAGAAGCAGCTGCTGGCCAGTCTGGCCGCGCGCGTAAAAGGTGCGCGACACCTGCGCCCCGCCGAAAGAGCGGTTCGTCAAGGTAGCCCGCCGTACTCCCGCGCAAAAGGCACGCCCTGGGCCACGCACTGGTCGATGATGTCGTCGCTCACCTGCGCCAGGCGGTACACGTTGGCTTCGCGCGAGCGGAAGTCGCCGCCTTTGATCGTGTCGTAGAACAGCCGCTCGACGCTGTCGCCGTCATTGGGATAGTTCTTTGCCGCGTTGATGCCGCCCTGGGCCGCGATGCTGTGCGCGCGGCGCGGTGAGTCCTGGAAGCAGAAGACATCAACGTTGTATCCCAGCTCGCCAAGCGAGGCGGCGGCTGCAGCGCCGGCTAGCCCGGTGCCGACGACGATGACGCGGTACTTCCGCTTGTTGGCCGGGTTGACCAACTTCATCTCCGCGCGACGATTGTCCCATTTTTCGTGAAGCGGACCGGATGGTATTTTTCCGTCGAGCATCATAGTGCTCCTTGCCTTTGTACTGTCATGATTGTTGTTCCCGCGAGGGCGGGAATCCAGAAGCTCAGTTTCACCTAACTGAATTTCGGATCATCCGGAATGACGATTAGAGCCGCTACTTCAAAATTCCAACAACAATCGCCACCGGTATGGTTATATACCATAAAAACAGAATGATTGAAGCAACCGTTCCGGTTTTCTCGATCACCGGCAGCGTCCTGTCATTCGTCAGTCCCCAGGTCTGGACAGAACTCTGAATGCCGTGGAGCAAGTGCAGCCCCAAGGCGGCCAGGGAAATTATATATATGCCTGAAATGCTGATCTGCTGGAAACTGCGCACGACCATCGTGAAGATATCTGGTCTGCCAAGGGCATCCGGGCGGGTATTGGCCGCGATCAGGGGATTTGTCGCCTGGAAGGTGAATTGAAGAAGATGATAGACAAGGAAGACGGCGATGATGACGCCTGTCCAAATCTGATAACGGCCTGCAAATGTTGCCTGGCGGTAATTCGTTACAATGTAGGACTGCGGTTTCGCCGCACTGTTTTCGAGCTTCAGGATTGTGCCATACCATACATGGAGGAGGAAGGCTAGGACGAGGACAATTCGCCCGCCCCACACAAAGACCGGCAGGGCATGAAGGGTGGCGGCATAGGCATTGAGTTTATGGAAAAAGATAGAGGAGTTGCCGGATATGTGAACTACTATGAAAATGACGAGGATTTGGCCCGAGATCGCCATTATGATTTTTCTGCCGACAGTGGATGTAGTTAATAACATGAACTAATCCTTCATTTTGGGTTCGAGTTTGCCGTTTCGTTTTGAAGTAAAAACCCAGATACTGCCAAACGTCCCTTAATTATTTTATTTGGTCATCCCGCCTTTGGTCATCGGCTTGGGGTCGAGCAGCTTGTCCAGCTCTTCCTTTGAAAGTTCGGTCATTTCAGCAGCAACATCTTTCAATGACCGGCCTTCAGCATAGGCTTTCTTCGCGATCCGGGCGGCAGTGTCGTAGCCGATAACAGGGTTCAAGGCCGTGACGAGGATCGGGTTCTTGTCCACGAGACCAGCGATGCGCTCGCGGTTCGCAGTAAACCCGGTGATTGCCTTGTCCGCGAAGAGCTGCGAAGCAGTGCCAAGGATCGTGATCGACTGAAGCAGATTGTAGGCAATCACGGGAAGCATCACGTTCAGCTCGAAATTCCCCAACTGGTTGCTGGTTGCGATCACGGCGTCATTGCCCATTACCTGGGCGCAGACCATCATCATCATCTCACACATAACCGGGTTCACTTTCCCCGGCATGATGCTCGAGCCCGGCTGGAGCGAGGGCAGGAAAATCTCACCGAGGCCCGCGAGGGGGCCGCTATTCATCCATCGGAGATCGTTGGACAACTTCATGAAGGATGATGCGGTGGTCTTGAGCTGGCCGGAAAGCTCAACAGCCGTGTCCATGGTCGCCTGCGCCGCGAAATGATTCGCCGTTTCTACAAAGGGCAAGGTGGTTCGGCCCGCAAGCCTTGCAGAGACGATTTTCCCGAAGTCCGCAGATGCGTTGATGCCCGTACCAACCGCGGTACCGCCGATAGCGAGCTGTGCCAGGCGGGGCAGGGAAGATAGTATCCGCTCGATAGCTTGCTCGACCTGGAAGGCCCAGCCGCTTACCTCCTGTCCCAGCGTTACCGGCATGGCGTCCATGAGGTGCGTTCTGCCGGTCTTCACGACGTCGCCGAATTCATTTTCGCGGTTTTTTAGCGATGCATGGAGATGCCTGAGCGCGGGCAGGAGCACGTCGCTCACTTCGAGATACGCACTGACGTGAATGACCGCTGGGATAACATCATTCGAAGACTGCCCCATGTTCACATGATTGTTGGGGTGCACCGTTGTTGCGGGGGCGCCGAGGATCTGAGAGGCCCGGCTTGCGATCACTTCGTTAGCATTCATGTTCGTGGAGGTGCCGGAGCCGGTCTGGAAGATGTCGAGCGGGAAATGATCGTCCCATATGCCATCAGCCACTTCGAGCGCGGCCAGATGGATCGAGTTGGCGATTCCAGCGTCGAGCAATCCCATCCCCGCATTCACTTCAGCTGCCACGGCCTTGATTAGCCCGAGGCTTCTGATAAAAACGCGGGGAAAGCGGATACCGCTCACGGGAAAGTTTTCAACAGCGCGCTGGGTCTGGGCGCCGTAGAGTGCGTCCTTCGGGACCTTCACTTCGCCGAGCGAGTCTTTTTCGATGCGAAAATCGGACATACGTTCCAATTATACAGATTCTCGAGATGTTTTGCATCCATATTTTCCAATAAAAAAAGCAGGCTATAATTTAGCATAACCTCGCGATACTGCCAACACTCACGGTATCGACGGCTTTCAACTTGAAATCCCTATGTACGGTGTTTGGTTCATCAGAAGGCTGATTGGAGAAATTTTTGGCCATCAGGCCTAGGAAAAACAGTTTCTGATGACTGTACGTTTGGTTTTAGGCCTGGAAGGTATGAGTTGACCATTGACCTCATTGCCTTTATAATTAGAATGGAGGTGAGCGACGATGAAAGATTTCTGTGTTCCGGGTTTGAGCTGCAGTCCCAGCTACAGCATCACCATAAGGGTTGAGATCGAAAACAGGATCGGGATGTTCGCGAAGATCGCTATGACCATTTCGAGCGCAGGCGGAGACCTGGGTTCCGTGGACATCGTTCGCGTGGAGAAGGGAAAGATCATCCGCGACGTTACGGTGAACGCTCAGAATGAAGAACATGAAAAAGCGATCGTAAAGGGCATCAGGGCCATCCGAGGGGTCAAAGTGATCCGGATCATGGACCGCACTTTCTTGGCTCACGAGGGCGGGAAGATAGAAGTAAAAAACAAGCTGCCAGTGCGCGACCGGAACGACCTCTCCAAAGTGTACACCCCCGGGGTGGCGCGTGTCTGCATGGATATCAATCAAAATAAGGAACACGCCTACCGCTATACGATCAAAGGCAATGCCGTAGCCGTCGTCTCGGACGGCACCGCCGTGCTCGGCTTGGGCGACATCGGGCCTGAGGCAGCGCTGCCGGTCATGGAAGGCAAGGCCATGATCTTCAAGGAATTTGCGGGAATCGACGCATTCCCGATCGTCCTTGCCACGAAAAACGTGGACGAGATTGTGGCCACGGTGAAGAACATCGCACCTGCATTTGGCGGCATCAATCTGGAGGATTTCGCCGCGCCCCACTGTTTCGAAGTAGAAACGAGGCTTCGGAAGTTGCTCGATATCCCCGTGTTTCACGATGACCAACATGGTACAGCAGTGGTCGTCCTCGCGGCGCTTATAAATGTTTCGCGGCTCCTGAAGCGGGACCTGAAAAAATTCAAGGTCATCGTCGTTGGCGCTGGCGCGGCCGGGACGGCGGTAACGAAGATTATGCTCACTTCAGGCGTTCGAGACATCACTGTCTGCGACCGTGCCGGAGCGTTGTACAGCGGCAGGAAAAAGGGGATGGACCCTGCAAAGCGCGAGCTCGCTAAGATAACCAATCCCCGCAGGGTGAAAGGGAGCATCTCCGACGCCATGAAGGGGGCAGACGTTTTCATCGGCGTATCGGCTCCGAACGTGATTACTGCGGACGACATCCGCAAGATGTCGAAAAACCCCATCGTTTTCGCGCTCGCGAACCCTGATCCCGAGATCGCGCCTGAAGAGGCCATGCCTCTCGTCCGGATTATGGCCACAGGGAGATCGGACTATCCCAACCAGATTAACAACATGCTCGGCTTCCCCGGCATCTTCCGGGGCCTGCTTGATGTGCGGGCGCGGGGCGTAAACGAGGCAGTGAAGCTTGCTGCAGCAAGGGCCATCGCATACAGCATCGAAACCGAGGAACTGCATGAGGACTATATCATTCCCAGTCCTTTCGATCGGAAGGTACCCGCCCATGTCGCCGCCGCTGTGGCTGAAACGGCGAGGAAGACGGGACTCACTAAATAATAAAGTTTGCAGTTAGTCTATTTTCGGAGTTGGAGTCAAACGACAGTTGTTGCTCGCTCCGAAATCTCAATTCCGCGCACAAAACTGCTTTCCGAGGGGAAAAAATGAACCGCAACCATGAACGGCTTCATCTTGATGAAAAAGATCTGCGCAGTCTCGGTATGACAGAACTGCAGACGATCTACGTCGACCTCGGCCTTACGAAGGACGAACTCGATCTGCTGTCTATGCCACGCAGGTCCTTTACCGTAAGCTTTCCCGTCAAAATGACGACGGGGAAATCGCAGATGTTCACGGGCTACCGCGTACAGTACAACGACGCGCGGGGGCCCGCAAAAGGCGGCATCCGTTTTCATCCCGAGATGGACGAGGAACATGCTCGCGAACTTGCCTTTCTCATGGCGCTAAAGTGCGCGGTGGTGAACATCCCCTTCGGCGGCGCCAAAGGCGGCGTGGCCGTTGATCCCCTTGGCCTGTCCCGCCGCGATCTCGAACTGGTGACGCGTGGGTACATCCGGGCCATTGCCGACCATATCGGGCCGTTCAAGGATATTCCTGCTCCGGACGTATATACGGACGAACAGATCATGGCGTGGATCCTCGACGAGTACGAGCGGATTAAGCGGGAGCACGTGCCTGCTGTGGTTACAGGAAAGCCGCCGCAACTGGGCGGCATCACGGTACGGCGGTATTCGACGGCTTTGGGCGGGATTCATGTGCTTGAGCAGGCTTTAAAGGACCGGGGCATGGAGCCTCAGGGACTTCGCGTTACGGTCCAGGGATTCGGCAACGTCGGTGAGAACGTTGCGCGTTTGCTCTTCGAAAGAGGGTATTCCGTCATTGCCGTCAGTGACGTAAATGGCGGTATCCTGAACCGGGACGGATTGGACATCCCTGCGGTGATGGAACATAAGAATAAAACGGGCAACGTCGCGAAATTCCCGGGTGCTCAGGAGATTTCCAATGCTGAACTTCTAACTGCGGACTGCGATGTGCTGATTCCTGCCGCGCTTTCCAACCAGCTTGATGCGAGCAACGCAAAAGACGTGAAGGCGGAAATTATCCTTGAACTCGCAAATGCTCCGACCACGGCAGCTGCGGACGATATTTTATTCAGCAGGGACGTGATGCTTATCCCGGACGTTCTCGCGAATGCCGGCGGCGTGGTGGTAAGCTACTTTGAGTGGAGCCAGAATCTCAGCAACGACGTTTGGCCGGAAGACAAGGTCCTCGAAAAACTGAAACAGATCATGATAACTGCCTTTAGCGACGTCCATCGCCATTGCCGCGAAAAGCATTGCCGAATGCGCAAAGCAGCCTATGAACTGGCGGTAAAGCGGCTTCTTCAGGCTGAGAAGCTAAGAGGGAATCTATGAACGTTGTTGCGGCACTCTGCCAAAAAACGCTATCATACATACAACAGAGGATAACTAGAGGGAAGGCTTGCTGGTTATAGGGGGCATTTGATCCCACCAGATACAGCGTTCTGCATCTTCGTCTTGACACACATGCGTTCTAGGAGCTATAAATAATTAAGAAGGGGAAATGCACCTCTTCTTAAGCCGCGTCCTTGCGGGAAACGGAGGATGCGCATGTGATATGAAACAGCCTCAAGTGGGACATAAAAGCGGAAAAGCAGCGCTCATTTTCGACAAGAGCTGTCCGATCTGCTCGAGCACAGTGAAATGGATCGGCGAACACGAAGCGCCGGACGCCTTTGAAATGGTGCCCTGCCAGTCGGAAGCCACGATCGCCCGATTTCCTGAAATAGAGCAGCTTGCATGCATGAATGCCATGCATCTGATTCTTCCTGACGGCACGGTGATGGTGGGGGAGAAAGCCTTGCCTGAGATCGTTCTGCGACTCAGGCGTTATCATTTTGTCGCCGCGCTGTTTAAACTGCCGGGAGCATCAGCATTGTCCCGCATCGCATACCGTTGGTTCGCGGGCCGTAGATACTGGATCGCGGGGATTCTCGCCCACGTGACAGAAAGGGAAAAACACATCACCTGAGACGGGTCTATCCAGAGCGGTGAGGATTGTTATGAAAACCCAAAAGAACATTATCATCGTCGGGGACAGGGTCCTCATCAATCCTGATGAAATGATGGACAAGACCACATCGGGGCTTTATCTTCCGCCCTCAGTCAAGGAAAAGGAAAAAATTCTCGGCGGTCATGTGGTGAAGGTCGGTCCGGGATATGCGATCCCGGACACTGCACCTGATGAGTCGTGGACTGCGGGGAAGAAGGAAGTGAGGTATCTTCCGCTCCAGGCTTCGGAAGGGGATTACGCCATCTTTCTCAAGGATTCTGCCATGGAGATAGAGTTCGAGGGGAAGAAATACCTTATCGTACCCCACTCGGCGATCCTTGCCCTCGTGCGTACGGAGCTGTCGATAGACAATTAATAGAACCTTGGGTGCGCCGATGGAGGGGATGTATGCGTCCGTAAATAAGCGATTACCGTCTTCTGTGCTGGTTCTTGTTGATTCCCATGAGGTTTTCAATCTTGTGAGAAAAATTATCCACTCAATCTCAGTAGTGTCCGGTTATCGATTTTCAAAAGTGCGATAACTCTCTGTAATACAAAAACATAAAGGTCGAAATGCAACTTTTTGATTTGAACTCAATTTATCTCGATTCGTCCTATAATCCTCCTCAATACCAACTGAGGAGGTCTCAGAATGAATTCGGGAAAGACTGTCTTCGCTCAATTGCTTCAGCATTTACCACGATTCGAATTCAACCAGTGCGTTCTTCGATATCACGGCAATCACAAAGTCAGGAGCTTTTCTTGTCTCGATCAATTTCTCTGTATGGCCTTCGCTCAACTGACCTATCGCGAAAGCCTACGAGACATCATAACGTGCCTCAACTCCCACAAGGAGAAACTCTATCACATGGGATTCCGGGGGAAGCTCGCGAAGTCAACACTGGCAGACGCGAACGAACTTCGGGACTTCCGCATTTATCAGGACTTCGGTTATTTGCTCATCAACATAGCCAGCAAACTCTATCAGGACGAAGACCTTGGTCTGGATCTGCAACTGGCAGTCTATGCCTTGGATTCAACCGTCATCGATCTTTGCCTGTCGACCTTCCCATGGGCGACGTTTCGAAAGACAAAAGCCGCGATCAAGGTGCACACACTACTCAATGTGCGGGGATCAATTCCGACCTTTATTTTCGTGACTCCCGCGAGCGTTCACGATGTCAACATGATGGATGCCGTTCCGTTCGAAGCCGATTCGGTCTATACGATGGACCGCGCTTATCTCGATTTCGAACGGCTCTACCAAATCAATCAGCTGTCAGCATTTTTTGTCATCAAGAGCAAGAGCAACACGCGGCTGCGTCGCATCTACTCTGCCCCGGTGGACAAAACAGTCGGCGTTCAAGCCGATCAGACAGTCATGCTCCTCGGCTATCAATCACGTTTGTCTTATCCAGACCCCTTTCGCCGAGTACGTTATTACGATGCCGAACGAAACAAGCGCCTGGTAGTTCTTACGAACAACTTCCTTATCCCGGCCAAGACCGTCGCAGATATTTATCGCTCACGCTGGCAGGTGGAACTGTTCTTCAAGTGGATCAAACAACATCTGCGGATCAAGTCGTTCTTCGGAACATCTCCCAATGCGGTCAAGACCCAGATATGGATTGCCGTCAGCGTTTATCTTCTTGTGGCGATTGTCAAGAAGCGATTGAATCTTCCCGGCAGTCTCCACACAATTTTACAGATTTTGGAGGTCAACCTCTTTGAGAAAAAACCAATTTCTCAAGTGGTTAACGAAGCTATCAATCACGAAACAGAATGTCACGACGATAACCAGCTGAATTTATTTACGTAACAACCGGACACTACTGACTCAATCTGATAATTCCACTGGTCATGCCAGCGAAATTCTCCACGTTAATCATAAGGTCTGAAGCTGTTGAAGTTTCCATTCATTGCAACACCTAAGGTACGCTTTATTCGTTAGCGTGCCATAAAATAGCCTTTCGACATCATCGAATCACCAATTGGCAACATTTTAAATTTTACTACAATGGCACTAGGAAGTAGGTCTTCTTTTTCTAGGGAAAATATATGCTCGACCTTAATCGCGCGTAATTAAACCTTTTATCGTAGCCGCGGTCTAATCAAACATGTGTAATAAAGATTGGAGGGGCAGTATTCTCCTGGAGATAATGCATAAGGGGGATTTGGAATCCATGCCCGCCAAGGAGCGGGCGGCGGAGTCCTTCGAATATGATAAGATCGTATCTCACTGGGGTAATGATCCCGTTGACATACATGCACTGCTGAAATGAATAATCATACTGACGTTACGCCTCCATCCATAAGCCTGACTCGAGTTGGCACCTGAGTGAGGTCGCGCCGAGGAGAAGCCCTCTTGCAGCTCCAAGAGATGTCGGCTTCGATGTATGTATACTGAAGCGGCCCCAATGGCCGCGCCAAGGCCTGCTCCTTAATTAATTACCTATAAGAACTGTTACGACTTGTTACGCCATAGAAAAACATTTTTCTTAATTTAGGATATTAAGCTTTGAGTAGCGAGCAGTTTGACGGTAGGCTGCAAAGTTATAAACCGCAAGGATAATCATGCCTCGAAAAGTTGGAATTATAATCCTAATAGTTGGGGTGCTCGCCGTGATGGCCGCCGGCGGTTGGTGGTTCCGTTCCAGAGGGAACAGGGGACCGACATTCCGAACCGCACCGGTGAAACGGGGAGATGTGGTGGCCATGATCAGCGCGACGGGCACGGTAGAGCCGGTTCAAGTAGTCGACATTGGCGCTCAGGTGGGCGGGATCATTGTGTCCTTCGGCATAGACAAGTCTGGGAAAACCGTTGACTATGGTTCGGCAGTAGATAAGGACACAGTACTTGCGAAGATTGATGATTCACTCTATGTCGCCGCTGTGGAGACCGCCAAGGCCCAATTACAGCAGTCCGAGGCCAATAAGATCAGCGCCGATGCCAATGTGCTCCAGATGAAAGCGAAGCTGCTGGAGGCCCAAAATGACTGGAATCGAGCGCAGAAGCTAGGCCCATCCGACGCGTTGGCGCAGACCGTCTATGACCAGTACCAAGCCACTTACGAGGTCGCCAAGGCCAACTTGGCGGCGGCCGAGGCTGCCGTGGATCAAACGAAAGCTGCCGTCGCGCAGGCGAAGGCCAACCTCACCAGCGCAAAGACCAATCTCGATTACTGTACTATCAAGTCGCCGGTTAAAGGTGTGGTTATTGACCGGCGAGTCAACATTGGCCAGACCGTGGTTTCCAGCCTCAGTGCGCCGAGTCTGTTCCTTATTGCGACAGACCTCAAGCGCATTCAGGTTTGGGTGTCAGTCAACGAAGCCGACATCGGCAGCATTTCTAAAGGCCAGCCAGTGACGTTTACCGTGGATGCTTATCCTAACCAGATATTCGAAGGGAGTGTAGGTAAAATTCGGCTCAATGCGACGATGACGCAGAATGTCGTTACTTACACCGTTGAGGTAGACACCCACAACGACGACGGCAAACTGTTGCCCTACCTGACAGCCAACGCGCAGTTCAAGGTTGGACACCGGCAAGGCGTGTTGCTGGTCCCAAATGCGGCATTACGTTGGTCGCCACGGCCCGACCAGATCGCCAAAGAATTCCAGCGAGTGTCTCACCCTCACGGGAGTGCCTCGAACCGCGAAAGCGGCGGCGGGCCTGGTGCCGTTGGCGCACCGCAAACGCACGGAATCATCTGGGTCGAACAGGGCAGGTTCGTCCGGCCTGTCGATGTGAATGTCGGATTGACGGATGGCATGGTAACAGAGGTCGAAGGCAACGATTTGATTGATGGCATACGCGTGGTCGTCGGTGAAGGCACGCGGGGGGAAGCCGCAAAGGGCCCGAGCGAGGAGGAACGGAGTCCGTTCACGCCTCAAAATCCATTCCGCGGGCAGCAGCGCCAAGGCCAAGGAGGGCAGGGCGGTCCCGGTGGTCCCGGTGGTCGATGACGTTCGCGGAGGAGCCCCTCGTGGATTTGATCGAATTGCGAGACGTCCACAAGACCTACTTTCTCGGTGAGGTGGAGCTACCCGTGCTTATGGGCGTATCACTGAACATCAGCCGGGGCGAATTCGTATCATTGATGGGCGTCAGCGGTTCCGGCAAAAGTACACTGATGAACATCCTCGGTTGTTTGGACTACCCGACTTCGGGCGAGTACTGGCTGGATGGCCGGGAGATTTCCCAGCTTACGGCCACGGAGCAGGCCCGGCTGCGAAATCGGATGATCGGTTTTGTGTTTCAATCTTTCAACCTGCTGCCTCGCACGACGGCGTTGGAGAATGTCCTGATGCCGCTGACCTACACCCAAGAGAACCTCAGTGAGCATCAAATGAACGAGCGTGCCACCGCGTTGCTCGGGAAAGTTTGGTTTGGCGGACCGCGCCGATCACCTAGCCTCTCAACTTTCCGGTGGTCAACAGCAGCGCGTGGCTATCGCCCGGTCGCTGGTTAACAACCCGCAGGTGCTCCTCGCGGATGAACCGACTGGCAACCTTGACTCGCGCACCAGTGCGGAACTCCTCCAGATGTTTCAGCAGCTCAACAGCTCCGATGGCATCACCATCATCCTCGTCACCCACGATCCCGGCGTGGCGCAACACGCCCAGCGGACCATTAATATCAAGGATGGCCTCATCGAAAAAGAAGGCCGGTCCACTCAAACCAGGAGGTGCCGCATGAGATCGTACATCACCCTGAAAACGGCCTTAAGCGCACTCCGACGCAACGTTATGCGCACAGTGCTCACTACCCTGGGCATTATCATCGGCGTCGCATCGGTAATCACAATGATGGAGATCGGCCACGGCGCATCCCTCGCCATCCAGAAAACCATGATCAGCATCGGCGCCAACACCCTTGTAATACTGCCCGGTGCCGCTTATCCACTGCCGGCATCAACTACGGTGCTGGCAGCATGATGACGTTGACGCCCCAGGATGCGGATGCGATTGTCAAAGAGTGCCCCCCCTGTCGTCGGTGTAGCGCCGATCGTGCGCGCCCGTACGCAAGTGGTGTACGGCAACCGCAACTGGGTGCCAACGTATGTCTATGGTACCACCCCGTCGTTTTTACAGGTACGCGATTGGTCTGACCTCGACGAGGGCGAAGCCTTCACCGATCACGATGTCCGTAACGCCAGCAAAGTGTGTATCATTGGCCAGACCATCGTAAATGAATTATTCGGTGGCGAGTCTCCTATAGGCAAGGAGGTCCGCATCCGGAGCGTGGCCTTTAAAGTCATTGGCGTTTTGAAGAAAAAGGGCGCGAACCTGATGGGTCTGGATCAGGACGATATTCTATTGGCGCCGTGGACGACGATCAAATATCGCGTGGTGGCTTCCTCGATTAGCAATGCCAACCAGAGTACTACAAACACTTCGAACTCTGCCGAAGTCAATACCCTCAGCACAATCTACCCGGAAATCCAACAGAATCTCTACCCGGTTCCTACGGCCACTGAGCTAGCCGACGCACCCCTGCCGATTAGATTCACCACTGTGGACCAGATCCTGACCGCTGCACGGTCAAGTGACCAGATTCCCGCTGCCATTCAGCAGATCACCACGTTGCTTCGCGAACGGCACCACCTTCGCGCCTCCGATCCGAATGATTTCAACATTCGCGATATGACCGAGATTACAAAGGCGATGAGTGCGACGACAGATTTGATAACTAAATTGCTGTTGTATGTGGCGATGATCTCGCTGGTGGTCGGCGGCATCGGCATCATGAATATTATGCTGGTTTCTGTCACCGAACGGACGCGCGAGATCGGCCTGCGTATGGCGGTGGGAGCAGATCCCGGCGACATCCTGCGTCAGTTTTTGACCGAGGCCGTCATACTGTGCCTGCTGGGCGGTGCGATGGGCATCTTGATGGGCCGTAGCTGTTCGTATATAGTATCGGTGGTATTGCACTGGCCTACGGCAGCTTCTATTGGTGCGATCGTGGCCGCTGTCGTTGTGTCGGCCACCGTAGGGGTTATTTTTGGTTTTTATCCGGCGTGGACAGCATCGCGGCTCAATCCCATCGAGGCGCTTCGATATGAGTGATGTAGGGTTTATGGATGTGAACGAATGGTGGCGCTCTTTGTCGGTTGCGCTTGTGGCGGTTTGTTTAGGCGTAACGCTACTTGGCGGGTGTATGGTTGGGCCGAATTTCCATCCGCCGCAGCCGACCACAGTCCCCAATGCGTGGGTCGGCGTGGAGAAGACGCCGACTGCACCTTTCATTGCTACCACCGCGCAATCGGAGCTTACTCAGTGGTGGATGCAGTTCGAGGACCCGACATTGACCATGCTGGTCGATGAAGCGCTAAAAGCAAACCTAAACCTGCGAATCGCTGAGACGCGATTGCGCGAAGCCCGTGCCACGCGGGGTGTGGTCGCTGGAGGTCTGTGGCCGATGGTTACCGCCTCTGGCGGTTATCAGAGGTACCACACTGCTGGCGTCACACCGGGCAATCAAGCACTAAATCTTTATCAGGCTGGTTTTGACGCCGTGTGGGAACTTGACCTGTTCGGCGGCCAACGCCGCAACGTCGAATCGGCCGACGCCAACATCCAGGCCGCAATCGAAAACATCCGCGATGCGCAGGTCAGCCTAATTGCAGAAGTTGCGCTCAATTACATCCAGCTCCGCGGTTACCAGCAGGAGATCGTGATTGCGCAAAACAATCTAAAATCCCAGGAGCACACCGCCGATATTGTTCATAGAAATTTTAAAGTAGGTTTCGCCAGTGGGCTCGACGCTGCTAATGCCGACTCTGATGTTGCGACAACCGAGTCTCAAATTCCGGTCTTTGAAAGCGAGGCAAGGCAATCTATTTACGCGTTGAGTGTGCTATTGGCCCGGCCACCAGGCGACTTGGTGTCGCAGTTATCTCCGTCAGCTAACCTGCCCAGGGTGCCGATGCAAGTTCCCGTTGGTTTACCGTCGGACTTGCTGCGCCGTCGACCCGACATTCGTGAGGCTGAGGCACAATTGCATGCTGCCACGGCCCAAATTGGCGTCGCTGTTGCGGACTTCTTTCCGACGTTTTCACTCACCGGTTCGCTGAACTGGAGTAGTAACGTGCTGCGCTCGATGTGGAACAATGCCAATCGCTCGTTTGCCGTAGGTCCATCGGTGACTTGGCCACTTTTTCAGGGCGGCGCGATTGTGTCTAACGTCCATTTACAGGAGGCGCTGCGGGACGAGTCATTCATCACGTACCAGCAAACAGTCCTGGCAGCGTTTCAGGATGTCGAGAATGCATTGATTGCCTTTGCCAAGGAACAACAGCACTATAAATTGCTTAACGACGCCGTTCTTGCCAATCGCAAGGCCGTGGATTTGTCATCGCAGCTCTACATCGCGGGCCTGACCGATTTTCTCAATGTGGAAATTGCTCAACGAACGCTTTACTCTTCCGAGGACGCACTAGTGCAGAGCGAGACGAACATCATCACCGATCTCACCGCACTCTATAAAGCCTTGGGTGGCGGTTGGGAATCCGTGCCTACGATCTCCACTCAGGAAAATGCTGCTGCGGAGTCAAATCGCGATAGCAAGTAACACTGTACAAATCCCGCTGCAGCATACGGCTGCTGGTCATGCCGGTTTATCCAGGAAGCGCCCAGGCCTTTTGAAATTGCAGAATCTAATCAGCAAGTTATGCTTGGGCCGATGCGGCCACCTCGCGTGCTGCAGCACGTCTGCGTGTCTGCCCGTGAATGGAGGATCTCAAAATGAATTCATTGCAGGAACAGGATCTCAGTCCGAAACTGAAAAAAACAAACGCGGACACGAAAGCATGAGACACCCATCCTTATGTATGAGAAAGCTTGAGAGAATTCTCGTCTTGGTTATGCTACTTGCAAATGTGGCCGTCTTCGGCAATCGCACGACAGCTTGCGCGGGAGAGCCTGTTATCTCGCCGCAGCTTGAAACTTTCATAACCCCTACAAAGCAGGAGTCCCCCTCTTCCCCTCTACCGGTCTACCACATCCCGCTGCGCGTTCACTTGGATGAGAGCGCCCGGCGCGTCGCTACTTTCACAGAAATTTTAGAGGAGATCAATCACATCTGGTGGTCTCAGGCCGGCATTTGCTTCGAGATGCAGGTTGTGATGAACGACGTCGTGAAGTCTTCGGGGTTCGATATCTGGTTCGTCCCCCGGATAGATAATAACGACAGCATAAACGGCGTCTATAGCAGCGGGCACTCTATCTACGTGCGGGATACGCCGATCCTGGGAGCGGCGCCGAGGCCTGCACTTCACCCCGCGGCCCGAACAGCCGCACACGAACTCGGCCATGCCTTGGGCCTTCAGCACCGACAGGACTCCGAGGACAACCTCATGCGGTCCAAAACTTTTGGCTGGCAGTTGAACAAAGACGAGATCGCTATCGCACGGAAGGCAGCTGCTAGCCAGGCCGTCAAGGACAATGTCGATCCAATGTGCGGTCCGATTCGGGTCAAACCCTGATGAAACGATTTTGGGGAATGTTTTTTTGGCCTGCTCGTGAGTATAGCAGTTTACATACGGCAAAAGGAACACTGGGCTCAATAATGAATGAGCAAACGTAATCAACTTGGGCAACCTTAATAGCCTCTGCAGATTTGGATAAAAACTAATACTTATGCCGTATATATGCTCATGAAAAATTATTTGTAGCAACTGTGTCTTCCTCAACCCTGCACCCATGGCATAGAGGATCCGGGCCCATATATCCACATATAACGACCGCTAGTTTTTGCTAATAATTTTATCTTTTTAGATTCTATCCGGATGAATTATAGTATCGTCACGTTCCCGTTGCCTCATAATTAAATGTTACCGGAAGGGATGCAGAAATATGTGTGTTGGTTTCAGGGTTTGAAGATGCGTTTCAGCTTCTCCTCCAGGGTTTTTCTTAGCTCAAAAGGGTTCAAGGTTCCTTGCAGTTTCCGGAGAGACTGCTTAGTTTCTTCAGAGATGTCCGGAGACTCGAGAACCCGCTGGTAGGGTGTTTTGGGTTTATCATAGCGTTTTACGGTCTTTGACGCAATTCGTTTTTTTTCAATCAGCTTCACCGAGGGACAGAAGAAGTTCAGAAACAAACGCCACTCGGAGGTATAGAGTTCGTTCATGAGAGGGACAGTTTCAGGACGATCCAAACGATCATAACCGAGCCATTGTCTAACGTGGGTCCAGTTCTTCTGCTCCACGTGGGCATTATCGTCTTTTTTGTAGGCCCTGCTCCGCGTAAACTGGATCGGCCGCTTTCTATCCTCCGTCAGATACCTGAGGAGGTGATAGTTCAAGAACTCACTGCCATTGTCAGAGTCAAAGCCTAAGATCGGGAACGGCAGGGAGCGTTCGATATCCTTGATCTGGTCGATAACGCCCTGATAGCTTTTGCCCCACACGGCACGCTGTTCGGTCCAGCCGGTGGCGATGTCCACGCAGTCTAACGTGTTGGCATACAGGCCTTCTGTGGTGCTTCCGCAATGGGCAACGGTGTCCGCCTCCAGGAATCCGGGGCGAAATTCGTTCCACTGATTGGTCTTGATGGGGATATGATTTCTTATGAGCGTCCCCGGTTTCGTTGTGGCCCTTCCGTGCTGCGCATATCTGGCACGGACCGGTTTTAATATCCGATCGATCGTCGGAGGTGATATCCGGAGCAATGCCCCGGCCACCTCCTGGGAGATAGGCCCATAGGTTTCGATATACCCCCGCAGCCAGAGAGGGATGATTGCCTTCAGCCGCTTGGAGCAAGGAAGGTTAGCCGCCTTCCAGATGCGCTGAAGCGGCTTACGGAGCAGCTCGGCGTCATATACCTGTTTTCTGCCGCGCTTGCCTGGTGGTTTTTGCGTAAACCGCCGAAATGTCCGTAAAAGTCGCAGCGCATGCTTGCGGTGATAATGGCAGGCAGCGCAGAACTCGTTCAGCATCGCAGTCTTTATTTTGCGGGAGGAAACCCGGTATCGTTTGACGATCGCCTCCAGGTACTCCCTTTTGGATCGTGGACTCATCGGAACTAGCCCTCCTTTTGGGGGTATAGTTCCGGTAACATGAATTATGAGTCAACGATATAATTCAGGATTCGCTTGGGTAACATTAATTGTGAGTCAATTCGCGTTTAAATGAATCATCGTTCGAGGATTGATATAGTGATATAATAGATGAAGGACTGTCTGCGCCATTTCCTCATAATTCTTAGGGTAGCCTGTATACCAACTGGGCGGGCCGTTCAGGAAGATAAATCTGCGGCATCGCATTTTACATTCACTGTACGGACCGTCTATGGCCCACCTTGGGGAAAAGGATCCGATGGAGTGGTCCTCTCAAATGGAGTCTTCTATGACGCTACCTGTTTGAGATCCCATTGGTCGCTGGGACTGTACATAACGGTCTGGCGGCATGGGGACTCGAAAAGTGGTTCCGGCGGAATTCTTACACCGTGTTCCTTTTTGCACGACGGCTATGACATAAAAGCAAACGGGCTCATTACTTATTGACTGAAGCGCAGGTAACTAAATAGGGTTTACTACTTAACCGCGAACTTTTCAATTCATTGAACTCAAGCAATAAACTCTAGTGAGCATTCAAATGAGCCGAAGATTAGGCGAAGATCGAAGAAAATTGAACGATCCAAACTACAAGGGGCCAGAGCGAAGGAGCGGCAAAGATAGAAGATCGGGCAAAGATCGCCGAAAAAAAATATTTGATCGTGTAAGCGATTTGTAAGCGTCATTGTCATCAAACAAAAGAAGATATCAATTGGAGTTACAGAATGCGGGATATGAGGAAACACAAGAGATTCAAATTGGATTTAATCGACATGAGCAGCAAGATGAGCTTAATTGGCAAAGTAGAAATTATTGACATTAGTTTAGGCGGAGTGGCGCTAAAAGCAGACAGGAAACTCAATATAGGGAAAGAATGTTTGCTGATGCTGGGGTACGAAGACAGGCATATTAATGTAAAGGGCATAGTGGTTCGTTCTGAATTAAGCGGAATTGAAGAAAGAGGTGCAGGGGAAAAGGCCACTATTTACTCGGCAGGTATATTGTTTAAAGATGAATCAGCAGACAAGGTCAAGGTTTTTTTGATTCAATCGAAAATAACAAGAAAACGCAAGTGCCGGAGCAGCCTGACTGGTTTTATCACGACATCCGGTTTTCCATCACGACGCCTAGCGAAAAAGTCCTGAATCTGCCAACGCATTTCGGCATAAAAGATATCAGCCAAAGTGGCGTAATTATTCAAACCGATCATCAATTAAAGATAGACACCATGGTCCTCATAGAGCTATCAATCAACGCTTGTGATCCTGTAAGTTTTATGGGGAAAGTTGTATCGTGTCGCATGACGCACGATAAGGTGCATTCAAATTACGACATAGGGATGGAATTGTCAGAACTGACGGATAGGGACAGGTCGCTGCTTATAAGTTTCATCGCCTGCGTTAAAGAAAGTGAAAATATTGTTAAAAGGCGCGGAAAATAGGAAACGTCACTTTACATTTGCAAAATAATAATTGTCCTTTCGAACAGCCCGATGATGATGGTCGATGGGATTCCTTGCCGGCGATTTGCTATCCCTGGATCTAGCGTCCGCTCTTGCCGGAGATCGACCGCTTATGGAAGCCGAGAAAAATCGTCTCGGCAGTCTCAACGAGAGCAGCAGTCTTGGATTCTTTTCCGATCTGCCTATTCGATTACCCGCCAGAATTTCCCCCGAAGTTGCCGAAGACCTGTGGACTGAAGTTGTAGATATCAAAATGGGCTATCGTTGCGCAGTAGCTTCTTTTTTTGTAATCACAAAGACGGAAGAGGCGCGTACGAGCGAGTTCAAAGTGTGGTAAAATTGTTAAGGAAAAAGAGAAAATGACTCGTCCGGGAAAAAAGAGACTTTCCGTCCAGATTACAATATGTTGCAGGGGCAGAGGCGGCTGGAGCGAGGCGAAAAAAGATAATGAAACAAAATCTTACTCATAAAATATTGGAAGCTCATCTCATGGAAGGAGAACTGGCGCTGGGCAAGGAGATTGGCATCAAAATCGATCATACCCTGCTACAGGACGCCACGGGAACACTCGCAATGCTCGAGTTCGAGGCCTTGGGCATCGACGGGGTGAAGGCCGAGCTTTCCGCACAGTATGTCGACCACAATCTTCTCCAAACGGACAACAAGAACGCCGACGACCATAAGTTCCTCCAGACCACCGCCGCACGATACGGCGTCCACTTCAGTAAGCCGGGGAACGGTGTGTCGCACCAGGTGCACATGGAACGCTTCGGCATTCCGGGCAAGACGCTTCTGGGCGCCGACAGCCATACGCCCGGTGCCGCTGGCGTATCAATGCTGGGCATCGGGGCGGGAGGACTCGATGTTGCCCTCGCCATGGCGGGTTATCCCTATTATTTTCCCTGCCCTAGAGTGTTCGGCGTCAAACTCACGGGAACGCTCCCGGACTGGGTGAGTGCGAAGGATGTGATTCTTGAAATGCTCAGACGCTACGACGTGAAGGGCTGCGTGGGAAAAATCATCGAGTATTACGGTCCGGGAGTAAAGACTCTCTCTGCGACGGACCGGGAGACCATCGGCAACATGGGGACAGAAACCGGCGCAACAACATCTATTTTCCCCTCCGATGAACGTACTCGTGAATACCTGATAGCCCAGGGCCGTGGCGATGCATGGGTTCCGCTTGCCGCCGACGAGGACGCCGAATATGACGAATGCGACGAAATCGACCTGTCGAAGCTCGAACCGCTTATCGCTAAACCCTCGTCTCCCGGCAACGTAGTTCCGGTGCGCGAAATCGCCGGGATCAAAGTGGACCAGGCCATCGTGGGCAGCAGCGTGAATTCGTCGTTTCGCGATCTGATGATAGCTGCCAGAATGCTCGAGAGCCGCCGCGTCCATCCCGACACCTCGTTCCATGTGAACCCCGGAAGCCGCCAGGTGCTGGAAAATGTGTATAAGGCCGGTGGACTTTTTGCGTTCCTGAGCTCGGGCGCGCGTGTGCATGAGCCGGGCTGCCAAGGCTGCATCGGTATGGGCCAGGCTCCCGGAACCGGTGAAGTGAGCCTTCGCACCTTCCCACGGAACTTTCCGGGAAGAAGCGGGACAAAAGACGACAAGATATACCTCTGCTCTCCCGAAACCGCGACAGCAGCGGCATTAAAAGGCGTTATCACCAATCCTCGCGATTTGTCAAAGGAGATGCCCTATCCGCGGGTTGTAGAGCCAGCCCAATACCTCATCGATGAAAAATCGATCATTTTTCCGACGAAGGAACTCAAAAAAACCGAAATAATCCGCGGCCCGAATATCAAGCCGCTGCCGGAACTCAAACCGCTTCCCGACACGCTTCAAGCCGAGGTCGTACTGAAAGTGGGGGATAATATCTCGACAGACGGCATCATGCCGGCGGGCAATAGGGTCCTGCCTTTCCGATCAAACATCGAAGCGCTGAGCGAGTTCGTTTTTTCCCAGATCGAGCCTGATTTTGCAAAGGAATGCAGGGCTCGCGGCACTGTGGTCGTGGTCGGCGGCGAGAATTACGGACAGGGATCGAGCCGCGAGCATGCGGCGCTGGCCCCACGTTATCTGGGCGTGCGTGCAAAGATTGTCAAGAGCTTCGCGCGGATCCACAAATCGAATCTTTGCAACTTCGGCATCCTGCCGCTTACCTTCAAAGATCCCAAGGACTATGATCTCCTGAGTAAAGGCACGAAAGTCACCTTTCCGGAGATCAGGGCACGGATTGAGCGTGGGGACCGGGAAATCCCCGTGGAGGTCGTGGGCAAGACTATTATGACAATTCTGGACGTGTCCCTGCGTCAGCGCAAGCACCTGGTGGCCGGCGGGACGCTGAATTTTGTGAAAAATAAACTGCTCGTGGAAGCATAGATAGAAAGACAGGAAGGGGAGAGAAGTTAGTTTTTTAGCAAGTCTTCACTCCTGCAATCCTGTCTGAAGATTCGGGAAGAAAGGCCTAATTATGGTTGCCAAAACTCAAATAGGTGAACGTACACCGGCAATAAAGGGGGATATGAAAACCAAAAACATTGGACTGCGCGGCGTCAAGGTAGCGGATACGAAGATCTCCGACGTGGACGGCGAGAACGGGATTCTTATCTACCGCGGGTACCGGATCGAGGAACTGGCGCGTAATTCAACATTCGAGGAAACTGCCTATCTTCTGCTTTATGACGCGCTTCCCACTGCAGAGCAGCTGAAGGAATTTTCCAAGCGTCTCACCGAGGCACGGCATCTGTCTGGGTTCGTGGTCGAGAGCATGAAGCAATTGCCTCGCGAGTCCCAGCCCATGGACGTGCTTCAGGCGGCCATTCCTTTGCTTGCTATGGCCGACCCTGAGTTGGCCAGGGAAACCAGGCAATCGAATTTGTCCAAGGCCCTCAGGCTCATCGCGCGCGTCGCTGATGTGGTCGCGGCGTGGCAGCGGATACGGCAGGGGCTGGCGCCCCTACCCCCCGACGAAACGCTTTCCCATGCGGGGAACTTTCTCTGGCTGATGAGCGGCATAAAGCCCGATCCGGAGATGGCAAAGGATTTTGACACCGCATTGATCCTCCATGCCGACCATTCATTCAACGCCTCTACATTCGCCTGCCGCGAAGTGGTCTCGACACAAGCGCACATGTATGCCGGCGTGGCAGCCGGCGTGGGCGCTCTTTCCGGCAGTCTACACGGCGGCGCAAATGCGCAGGTCATGAAGATGCTGATAGAACTGCAGGAAGAGAAGGACGTGGCGGGATGGGTGAGATTTCAACTTGAGAGCGGCAGGAAGATCATGGGTATGGGCCATGCCGTATACAAGACGACTGATCCGCGGGCGAAATTCCTGAAAGAGATGGGCATACGGCTCGGGAAAAAAGTCGGCCAGGAGCAGTGGAACCGCCTGTTGACAGAGGTCGAGGAGACCGCCGTGGCTGAATTCGAGAAGCGGGGCAAGACCACAATCAAGCCGAACGTTGATTTTTACAGCGCGCCGGTCTATAACATGATGGGTATCCCGCACGACCTGATGACGCCGGTTTTCGCTGTTTCCCGGATCGCAGGCTGGACCGCCCATATTATCGAGGAAAAGTTCGGGGATGCCCAGGAAAAACCTGCGCTCTACCGGCCCTCTTCGGAGTACGTCGGCAATTACTGCGGCAGGACGGGCTGCGCTTATACGCCAGTTCCGCTGAGGAAATGAAAGAGGAGACCGAGAGACGAAGAATGAAGTCTCTGAAACCGCGCGAGATTTCCGCGGAGTACTCGATGATGGCAGTTTGACATTTCACGGTAATCGTACGGAGGACGCATATGGCAGCGAAAAAAGCTATCGTTAAGAAGAAGCAGGTGAAAATAGGAACAACCCGCCCCAAAGCGAAAAGCGCGACGTCCGCCGTGAAAGGGGTGAAAAAAATGAAAGTTCAATCGATAAAATCCTTTGTAAAAAAAGCAGGGAAGATTCAATCCATCAATCCCTATACGGAACAGGTTATCCGGGAGTTCGATCTCCTGGAGCGCGACGAAGTGGACCGGGAAATCCAGGTTTCGCGAAAAGTGTTCACGAACTGGCGTGAGATGCCGGTAACGGAGCGCGTAAAATATATCAAAAAGCTGGGCGAAGTGCTGCGGTCGGAGAAGCGAACCTACGCGGAGCTCATGACCAGGGAGATGGGCAAACCGATCAAGGAATCACTGGCTGAAGTGGAAAAATGCGCATGGCTGTGCGATTACTATGCGGAGAACGCCGCACGGTTCCTGGCCCCGGAAGACATCAAAACCGAAGCGAAAAAGAGCTATGTCATGTTCCAGCCCTTAGGCATCGTCCTGGCGATCATGCCCTGGAACTTTCCATTCTGGCAAGCTTTCCGGTTCGGCATCCCCGCAATTGCCGCGGGCAACGTTGTGGTCCTGAAGCATGCGTCCAACGTACCCATGACCGCCCTTGCAATCGAGGAGGCATTCCGGAAAGCGGGGTTCCCGAACAATGTGTTCAAGACCCTGATCATTGACGCGACCGAGGCCCTGCGGCTCATCGACAAGGACCTGGTTGACGCCGTCTCGCTTACGGGCAGCAACCGGGCCGGCGAGGAAGTGGGCGAACACGCGGGAAGAAATATCAAAAAACTTGTCCTAGAGCTGGGCGGATCGGACCCCTTCATCGTCCTCGACGATGCAGACATAGAGAAGGCCGGTCGAGTAGCGGCGAACGCCAGGGTCGTCAATACGGGACAGAGCTGCATCGCGGCGAAAAGGTTCATCGTCATGCAGGGCGTGGCCGAGGAGTTTAAGAAGCATTTCATCGCTCGTTTGCGAGAATTAAAGATAGGTGATCCCATGGATGAGGCCACCGACATCGGTCCCGTTGCCAGGAGGGACATCCTAAACTCGCTGAACGCCCAGCTGAGGGACGCTGCGGCAAAAGGAGCCGAGGTTGTTCAGATGCCGGCGCCGGCTCAGAAAGGTCTTTTCTTTCCTCCCGCCGCGGTCTATAATCCAAAACCGAACATGAAAGTCCTGCACGAGGAAGTCTTCGGCCCCATCGCGCCGCTCATCGTCGTGAAGGACGAAGACGAAGCGGTCCGGGTGGCGAACGATACGGAATTTGGACTCGGCGCGGCGGTCTGGAGCAGAAACACAGAACGGGCGGAGCGGATCGCTGCGAAGCTCCAGGCAGGGACCATCGCCATCAACGATATGGTAAAGTCGGACCCGCGGCTGCCATTCGGCGGGGTAAAAAAATCCGGAATCGGCAGGGAATTGTCTCATCACGGGCTTAAGGAATTCGTGAATATCAAGACCGTGGTGGTGAAGGAATAAGTAAGTTCACTGATCCATGTCCAGAGTTCGAATTGTAGACGGATAAACCGGAGTTGGACGATCGACGCGGTGCAAAATATCAGGGGTGCTATTTTTCTGACGAGAGGGGATTGTGCGTGAAGGCTTCCGATTTGTTCGTGAGGCAGCTGGAGGAGGAAGGGGTCGAGTATGTATTCGGCCTGCCCGGTGAAGAAAACCTGGACTTTCTGGAATCGCTACGAACATCAAAGATCAAGCTGATTCTTACCCGCCATGAGCAGACCGCAGCATTTATGGCCGCGACCTACGGACGGCTTACAGGAAAAGCGGGAGTGTGTTTCTCGACCCTCGGCCCTGGGGCGACGAACCTCGTTACCGGCGTGGCCCATGCACAGCTCATCGGCGCCCCGCTAATCTCTATCTCGGGCCAGAAAGCGCTTCGCGAAAACCGGCAGGCAAGGTTCCAGCTCATCGATATCGTGAGCCTGATGCGGCCTATTACCAAGGATTCTATATCCATCGTCGATCCCGGAGCTATTCCAACGGTCCTGAGGAACGCATTCAAACTTGCCCAGGCCGAACGTCCGGGCGCAGTTCATCTGGAGCTGCCCGAGGACGTGGCGGAGAGCACGACCGACGCCGTCGTGCAGAAGCGCGGCTTCGTACGAAGGCCGGCGCCCGACGCCAAGGCCCTTCTGCGGGCAGCCGAGTTGATCAATCAGGCAAAAAAACCGCTCATCATCCTTTCCTCAGGCGCGAACCGAAACCTTATTGCGCGTCAGCTAATGCAGTTCATCGAGAAGACGGGTATTTACGCCGTCCAGACGCAGATGGGCAAGGGAGTCGTGAGTGACGACTCAGAGTATAGCTTGTTTGCAACGGGAATCCACAAGCGTGATTATGTGAATTGCGGTATCGACCGTGCTGACGTGATTATCACCATCGGCTATAACATCGTCGAGTACCCGCCCTTTATCTGGAACCGTAATCTGGACAAAAAAGTCATTAATATCGACTTTACCGAGGCGGAGGTTGACCGTTATTACGATCCCGTCATCGAGATCATCGGCGACATCTCCTGCTCGCTGCGTCAGCTCGGGGAACTGATCGTGGTCAAAAAAAACGGTGACACCTTCAAAACCATTCGGGAATTTTTGGACAGGAAGCTGTCGCTCGATTTCAAGAATCACTATCCTCTGACGCCCCAGGAGATTGTGCGCCACGTGCGTGAAGTGCTTTCACGCGAGGACATCCTGACACTGGACAACGGGATTTACAAACTGTGGTTTTCGCGGCTCTACAGGACGTACAAACCCAATACGTTCCTACTGGACAACGCGCTCGCGACCATGGGCGCTGGTCTTCCCTCGGCCATGGCTGCCAAACTGATAAGGCCGGACCGGAACGTGCTCGCCGTGGTGGGGGACGGAGGGTTCATGATGAACTCGAGGGAGATTGAAACCGCGCTGCGATACAACCTTCCCCTCGTCGTCCTGGTGTTGAACGACAACGCATACGGGTTTATTAAATGGGAACAGCAGGCCAAGGGGTTCGAGAATTTCGGACTTGAGTACAAAAATCCGGACTTCGTGAAATATGCAGAGAGCTACGGCGCCGCTGGTATGAGGGTAAAGGAAGGCAACAACTTATCGGAACTGCTGCGGAAGGCATTTTCCCTGAATACTGTAGTCCTCATCGAGTGTCCCATCGATTATTCGGTCAATTTCGAAATGTTTTCGAAGGAATTGGCGAACGTTGTGTGCGAATCCGACTGAGGTCGTCGTGTAAATGTATCAACTTTGTTGTCGACGTACAGAGAGAGAGACTGAGACGCTTGAATTCCATCATTCCGAAGAGCCCGCATCAAGGAGAGGATCGACACTTCATGTGATCAACCACAGTCCCGATCACAAATTTATTTTGTATCATGGCATTTTGTGAGATAATCTTCTCTCAACAACTGTATCCTATGCTCCTCCTGTCAAGAGTCGGTTTTATAAAATCGTAAGGTATTCATTTCTTTAAAATTCGGTCAGACTTTGTTTTGAGCACAAACCTCCACTTTCTCAGGGTGAAGTTGAGATTCATATAATATTAGCGAAGTGCAAAATTCCTTTTGTGTCATGGGTGCATTTTGTGATTAAGTTTTCTGTCAGCAACGTCTTCCTCTTCTAAGGAGGTTGCAATATTTGGGAATTACAAGCTTCATTTGCAATTCTGGAATTTCAAGAAATGGAAGCGATTATAGAGTTCATCCTGAAAGGGTCTACTGTTCGTGTATGCTACCCCTTACATGAATTCCGCGGGCACAACTACGTCAATAACGAGCAGCACGTATTCGAACACGGCTAGTAATATAAAATTTCTAGGACGGCTGCTCCCTCATGTGATGGTATCACAGGCTTAACTGCGGAAGTAAATGGACCAGCACTATTTTTTATAATTTGCCGTCCATGATGGGCCGCAAATAGCCCCATTGGGTCGTTGCGTGTTCTGAAGAGGTGCGATCTGAATATTCTGCACGCCAGAACACTGGGAACCAGCCAGCCAGTTAATGCCGACAACTACCGACTTGTTTTTACTAAAATTCTTAACTATGTAACCCTTCCCCGTCCCCAGATAAATAATACGCACCACACTGCATGCGTTTCCTTTGCATGACAATTTTGCATTTGCCGCATAAACATTGGTCGCAAATACTACAATGGTAAATACAATGAGAGTATTAAAAAAATTCTTCATGGATCCTCCTTAATTGAAGCAATAGTTATTCTAATCTTACTTTTCTTCTACAGTACAAACGCTGCAGTTCGGCAACACTTTGTAATTGTTGAATCGTTCTTTGAAAAAATACGGGAAAATATAAAACCTGGTGCCAATATCCACACGTAATACCCTTGATTTAGCGGTTATTGTGCATTATCATCGCGCTGACCTCGCCACGAGTTGATATTTGATGAATAGAGTCCCTCGCTCTGCAGGAGCTTAGCAAGACACCCAGGCTCATTGCAGGCATCGGCAAGCGTAAGGATACGAAGCTTGTATTCAGCCGTGAAACGTCGCCGAGCAGCTTTAGCCGGAACCTCGGGGTTTGGAAGGACCGAAGTCACACCTTGATGCGAATTGATTTTTTGCAGGGTTCCGCCCTAGGGAATCCCAGTCGCCCTACGTGCTACTTCGCTTCCCTGGGTTGCTTTGATCTTTGAAGCTATCATATAGATTTCTCCTCCCCGCCCTCTACTCTAATTTACCATAGGGGAGGTGTTCAGTTATATTGACACAGAGGGCACATTACAAACTGAATTGTTGATAGTTGCGAAAAATGAGACCTACACGCTTGCAGGTGAAGGTCGCAAAAAAAATTGTCCAGCAGCAACCAAAACTTTCACGCTGCAAGCTGTCCAGCATAGAACTTTTGGGTATAGGCCGCAGGAAAAAGCAGTCCTAGCCTTGCCTATCGGCGCTGCTGGTTGTAAAAGAAACCCTTATCCTTATATGGATAAACAGACTGTTTGTTATAATTTTGCTATATTTTTTTCTTGCGATCAATTTCTGCTTCCTTCCTTGATAGAAGATCAATCACACTATTCGATGCAATCCCCAAATTAATGCTTTCTTCAATTTTATTATCATCAATGAGAACCTCGTTCGTATTAAAATCCTTGGGCACATCCGATGATTGATAGTCAGGATGATTTCTGTTTTCCGCCAGTTCTACGGGGTAGTTATGATCGCGCCAGGCGTGAAAACCGCCAGCGAGCGGCCGAATGCGCGTGATCCCCAGATGAAATAACTTTAGTGCCACTTGGGCGCTGGATGCTTCATTGGGGCACGTGCAATAGGCGACGATTTCGCGATTGCTCGAAACGACTGGATGGCGCACTACATCTTCCAAGGAGATTCGCAAAGCGCCCGGTATGATATATGGATCATGTTCAAAGTCAAGTTCGTGGCGCAAATCGATGATGACGACATCTTCGCCGGCGTCCAGCTTCTCTTTCAGCTCTTGCGGTGTGATGCGTGCGAGAAAGAGTTCGCGCAAAATACGCCGGCGCAAAGCATATTTCCGGAGGATATATAAGGCGAGACCGACAGCCAGTAACACCGAGAGCGTTTTGCCCATTCCCGCGGCGTAATCCAACGTACGATCGAGTTCTCTGCTGAATATATAACCGAGAAGTGTATAGGTTCCGATCCAGATAATGACACCCAGACCGTCGAAAAGCAAAAAACGCCGCAGCCGCATGCCGATGATGCCCGACAGCGGCGCCGACACTGCACCAAACCCGGGGAAAAATTTAGTGACGAGAAGAGTGCGGCCGCCGAACCGGACAAAGATATTTTCCGTCCGGCGGACGCATGAGTCCGGCTCGAGAGATATGCGGCAAAGCAAGGATAACATCTTGCCTCCGCGTCGCCGTCCCATAATGTACCAAAACGTATCGCTCACCAGCGCTGCACAGACACCTGACCCTATGCAGAGAAACAGGTTCAACTGCCCGACACCAGCCATGGTCCCAACTGTGATAAGCAGCGGAGCGCTCGGTACGGGAAGCCCCATTGTTTCTGCAAAGACCCAGATAAACAATACGGTGTACCCGTGCTGGATCAGAAAAGGGATGATATTATCTATGGTAATACTCCGTGGCGTCTTCCATTCAGACAGCTACAACTGGCGAATTTTATGAGAATTACAGCTACCCTGGCGACTCACGGCACTGGTTCAGCACCGCTATTCTCAGCCTATGTCGGTCACCCGCCTGAGTTTTGAGGACGGATTGTGTAATGGAAAATACTCTTTCACTCACAAAATATGATGATGCAGTTGCAGGAAAATTGTTTTCTACCGAGCCTCTCCTTGTGAAACTCGACTTCAGACGACTCAGGGCGGGTTCTGTAAAATAACAACCGGAAGAGAAAATGTCAAGAGTCCATTGGGGGGAGGCCCGACGAATATTAAGAGGTCAATTCTTCACCGGCTGTTGATAAGAATTTCCGTAACCCTGCAACCGTAGAAAAAAATACATAGGAGCACATAGGGTCAGGTCATTTGTGTTGAAATTTACCGATATAATTTAAGGTGAAAACGGAAGGACTTTGTTTTCTCAGGGTGTTATTGTCCCTCACCTAACCAAACTCCTGATCACAGCAGGTTCGGCCGCTGGAATCGCGGCAACCTTCAATGCTCCAATCGCGGGCGTCATGTTTTCGACCGAGATCGTGCTGCTGGGCGATTACGAGATAGCGTCGTTTGCCGCCATCGTCATTGCGTCGGGGATCGCCACAGTTGTTTCCCGCGGTTATTATGGGACCAACCCCGCATTCATTGTGCCGCAGTACGAAACTGGTGAGTATCTTCGAGCTTCCCCTTTACCTTGTGCTCGGCCGGGTCATCGGTTTTACATCCGTTTTCTACGTCCGCACATTCTATCGCTTGAAAGATGAGTTCGAACCTTAAAAATGCATCCCCAAATGATGCCTGTGCTGGGTGCTTTTCTTGTGGGATGTCTCGGCATATTCCTGCCGGAGATTATGGGCAATGGCTACGAGTTCATCGAAAAATCGCTGCACGAAAACATACTCTTCCCGATTCTCGTTCTTCTTGTTTTTTTCAAGGTTGTGGCCACATCGATCACGCTCGGGTCCGGCGGAGCGGGCGGTGTTTTCGCGCCGGCGCTTTTCATCGGGGCAATGACCGGCGGTAGTTTCGGGTACGTGGTGCATTGGTTATTTCCTTACTTAACTGCGACTCCCGGCGCCTATGCGACCGTCGGCATTGGCGCATTCCTCGCTGCCACCACTCACGCGCCGCTCACCGGCATTTTTCTCCTGTTCGAAATGACGGGGAACTACAAGATCATCGTGCCGCTCATGTTCAGCTCCATCATCGGGACCCTGATCGCAAAGCGGCTGTACCATGACTCCATTGACACAGCCGAGCTCACCAGGAAAGGCATCAAGCTCCATGCCGGGAAAGAACAATCCATCATGGCCGCGTAAAGGTCGCTGACGTCTTGGTCTCCGACGTCGTAACGGTCACCCCCGAGACACCCCTTCACCGGCTGATTGAAGTCATGATAGAAAAGGAGCGATTCTATATCCCCGTCGTCGATTCCGCCGGTGAAATGGCGGGAATCGTGTCCATTCACGATGTACGACCCGTCCTTCTTGAGGAACGCGTGACCTATATCGTGAATGCCGGAGACATCGCGACGGTAAACGTAATCGTGCTCGTGCCTGGGGACGATCTAAACATGGCCATGGAGAAGTTTTCCATGAAGGACATTGAGGAAATCCCTGTAGTGGAACGGAAGGGCTCGAAAAAAATCATCGGCATGGTGCAGCGTAAAGACATAATCGATGTCTATAACAGGGAAGTCCTGAAAAGGGAGAGTGGACTGGAGTAGCTGGCTGACGTCCTTTGCATACGGCAGGAAAGTTATACACACTCATCATCGTCATTCTTGTGACTTTTGCGGGCGCCGAGAAGAACTTCTTTGACTGGAACGGAAAAATGTGACAACTCAGACCTTTTTAGCTGATATGTGAGTCCTACATAAGTCAATAGGACAGAGGTTTATTGAGTCATAATCTTTTAATATCTGCAGACGAAGCGCCTTGATCATGTTTTAATATTGGCAGTGGCTTTGTCCAACTCCGCAGCGATATTGGCAAGATGCTGTAATTCGCCGGTAACATCGTCCGCCATCTTTTCCATGCCTTTCGATATGTTTGAGGTTTCTTCTATATTTACCGCCACTTCCGAGGCAGTAGCCGACTGCTCCTCCACCGCCGTTGCAATCTGATTTATCTGGTCCCTGACCTGCGTAATAGATTCGACAATTGTGTCAAGTACATTGTTCAGGTTCTTGATATGCCCCCCGGCCTTGGTTACCCCTTTTGAAGATGCCGCCATGGATGACGCTGTCTGGTTTGTTTCGGTTTGGATTGCGCTGATTTCCGCTGAAATATCCGCCGTTGCCTGAATGGTTCTCTCTGCGAGTTTTCTCACCTCATCCGCCACAACGGCGAACCCTCGTCCCTGTTCTCCAGCCCGGGCAGCCTCGATTGCCGCATTCAAGGCAAGTAGATTAGTTTGGTCGGCAATACCCTTGATGACTGTCACTATAGTACCGATTTCCTGCGCTCGTTTGTTCAATTTCTCGATCATGGTCGAGAGTTCGAGCGTTGAAGCATTGAGCTCGTCGATTGTTTTTACTGATATGCTCGTTATCTGCTTGCCACTTTCTGCTATTTCCATGGCTTCCTTCGAAGCATCAGCCGATTCTCCCGCGTTTTTCGCTATATCCGAAATCGTTTGGTTCATTTCCTCAGCCGCCACCGCGATCATATGGGCTTGGCCCGCCTGCTTTTTCGCGCCATTCGAGGTGGCTTCCGCGTGTGTTTTTACAATGTCAACAGCGGGCATTATCCTAGCGGATGTTTTGATAATAGCATGCAGCATTTTGGAAAAATGCTTGATGACCATATCCACGTTTTGTGACATGCGGGCTATCTCATCCTTGCCTTCCACGAAGAGAGAGGTATCCGTATAGCCTTCGCCCACTTTTCTTACTTTTTCAATGAGGGTCTTCATAGGCCCTAGGATGATTTGGACAAGGACCAGCACAAAGACGGACATCGCGAGTATGCCGAACAGCCCCAGCAATCCATAAAGATATTGCATTGATCTTATCCTGCTGTAGGATTCATTGAGCGGCACTTTTATGCTGATCGCGCCGAGCACCGTTCCCTCCTTGACGTTATGACAGGAAAGACAGTTTTTCCCCATGAATTTCTCTTTTGCTATATAGGGAAAGACACCACGGATCGTTTTGCCTTCCAAGACAACCCGTTCTATCCCTTTCTCTAAAACTTCTTTTTCATAGGCATCAGCGGTATAATCTTTGATATCACCTTTCCCGAAATCCTTATCCACGTTTTCTGACCGAATCACCCTCAAATCAACAACGGTCCGCATTTGTTCCAGGAAGGAATCTTTGGTTTCTTTGATAGTATTTGCCAGCATCATGGTGGTAAGCGTATTCAGGATGGTATCTCTGTATCCCGCAAGCGTTGTACGTTCAACCTCGCGAAGAACAATCGACTCTGTTTTATAGCCCGTCACAACAGTCGTAACTGCGATTCCGACAGCGATAAAAAAAAGGATCGGTGCAGCAATCTTCCATTTTATTGAGATGTCCCTGATTTTCATAGCGCATCTTTTCCTTCCCCGTCAAAATTCTCATCTTCGAACGCGAATTGCCCGGGTGACAAAAACCGTTGATATCTATGTATCATATCGACAAATTTAAAATAAACTTTAATTCCAAGGGATTATATTTCTGTGCTTAAAAGAGGATTAAGTTATTACCATAAAAATATATGTAAGTGGTTGCTATTTAATGCAATTTAAGTGCAAGGTAAGATAATTTCCATGGCCACAATTCATGCACAGATCAGGATAAATATCTCTGCCGCATCTGCGAACAGAATCGGCAGTGGATCTCAGTAGTTGTAGAGACAGATTCGGGAATTCTCGGCCTTCAGGCCGGGCAGGATTTTAATTGTCAACAGAACAAGAAAAACGAAGTTGCCGCTTGTAAGAAGGATTCTCGGGAAAATAGAATTATTTTAGTAATAAACTGAGTTCCCGTATTACGTCATCGTCGGTGAGGAATTTGTACTCTCGATAGTAGGATTCAAGCGAAAAGAACTGTTCAGGATCCTGGATAAGCGCTATAATCCTGTCTATGCCTTCCTCTGCTGCAAGCATGCGGCAGGCTATGTCGGAAGCGACCGGCGTAGCAATGATTATGGAGCCGGGACGCCGTTTCTTCACAAAATTGACTGCAGCCAGCATGCTGTAGCCCGAGGCAAGCCCGTCATCGACCAGGATAACCGTCTTATTATCCAGCTTCGGGAAAGGATTTCCCCGCCGGTAGAGTTGCTCGCTCTTTTTTGCTTCCTCAATGACGACGGCGGCAGCCATTTCGAGTTCCCGCTCAGACAGTTCAAGACGGTTCATGAGCGGTCTGTTCCAGACCATAGTACCGTCCATGGCCACGACACCATAGCTCGCTTCGGGGTTCCAGGGGATAGGAATTTTCATCAGGGGAATAACGTCGAAGGGGCAGCCGATGCCTTTTGCCACCGCGCTGCCTACTGCAACCCCGTCACGGGGTATTGCCAGGACAATAGTATTCTTCAGCCCCAAGGTCTGCAACTCCTCGGCAAGTTTTTCTCCTGCTTGTCTGCGGTCCTGAAAAATCATGGAATAGCACCTACCCCGGCTTTATTGAATGTTTGAAACTTATCGTGAACAACCAGGCCGAGTGCTGCTCGGATATTATAACACCCTTGAAGTTCAGTTTCACCTGATACAAATAATTATTTTTCCCGCGTAGCATGGTATAATGTTTGCCGTTGGCGTCGCTGACAATGCACATGGTGTGGGGGAGAAATAGACCACACAGATCACGCAGAATAAAATTGGAAAAGACGGGTTCACATAGTAAAACAGTCTATGAGATTTTCTCTGTGAACTCGGTGAACTGGTGGCGAAATCTTGACCTGCTTGTCTGGGTTACCCGACAGGAGTAGTCCGCAGCCAATGGTTATCGGCCTGTCGGACCTGTCAAATAAAAAATCATGCTTGAACCTATTATCTCGCAATTCACAGTCCCCGGGACGATCGTAAAGACCGTACGTTTTGGCTACGGGCTGATCAACGATACCTATCTCTGCGGGATGCTGGATGGCGGAACGACGCACAAATACATACTCCAGCGTATCAACACCGCAATATTTAAATATCCCGAACTGGTTATGGAAAACGTGGAGGTCGTGACCTCGCACATCGCGGACCGGCTCAGGGCGAAGGGCATCCATGACCCCTCGAGCGTAACGCCTGCGCTCGTCCAAACGCGAAAAGGCAAGTCTTTCCTTCTTGACGATGCCGGCTCGTATTGGAGGATGTTTCATTTTATCGAATCGGGCGAGGTGTACGACCGGATCGAGAGCGCGGACCATGCCTACGAGATCGGCCGGGGTCTCGGCGCCTTCCAGGCGCTCCTGTCCGATCTATCACCGGCAAAACTGCATGACACTTTGCCAGGGTTTCATGTTACGCCGATGTACCTCTCTGACTATGACGAAGTGCTGGCAGCAGACGTGAAGAAACGCGCTTACCAAGTTACTGCCGAGCGGGAGTTCGTGCATGCCAGAAGGTCCCTTGCACCCGTTCTGACGGACCTCATCGCGGCCAGAGAGCTTCCACTACGGGTGGTCCACAACGATCCTAAGGTGAATAATGTCATGATACACGCCGCAACGGGTAAGGCGCTGTGCATGCTTGACCTGGACACGGTAAAACCCGGCATCGTGCATTTCGATTTCGGAGATTGCGTCCGGTCGGCGGCAAACCCACTCGGGGAGGATGCCCCGGACCTTGAATCGGTCCGATTCGATCTCTCCTTGTACGGTGCAGTGAGGCGAGGCTACCTTAGCGAAGCGGGGATATTCCTCACGCAAAAGGAGCTTGCGTTTCTACCGAAGGCCGTCGAGGTGATCACCTTCGAACTGGGCATCAGATTCCTAGCCGATTATCTCCGGGGCGACACGTATTTCAAAATTAACTATCCATCTCATAATCTTCACCGCGCCCGGGTGCAGTTCAAACTGCTCCAAAGCATCGAATCAACTGACCTTCACCGCGTGCTATAAATGCGGATACTGACCACTTCCCATGTTTAAAGCCAGGAGGTTCTATCGGTAGTACCAGAGACCGGACAGACGATGTTGCAATCGGTTCCGTGGACCGTAACCTGGCGTGACGCGGGAACAGCGGCCGACGCAAAGAATGGCAGCATAACCACAGTAAACCACATGGGCCGGTAACTCTTCAGCGTGTTCTTCGGCATATACGCGGAGATGACCACGATCGTGTAGGGCAACGAGAGGGAGGGCTGGGACATGAAACCAGTATTCCTGGTCCAAACGGCTTTGACGTTCACGCTAATCCTCTCCAGTTGTCAATATGTCCACACGTTTGTACTGCTGACGTTTTAACATGAATCGGACTCCTGTTGCGTTGGTTGAAAAGGAAAGCAGTATACAACGCATTACGTTTCCACCGATCATCGACAACTATTGTTGATTGCATGGGGCAGCATGGCAATCGGAGATGTTGCCAAAAAGGCAGGAATGAAGGAAATATGTTTCGCGGAGCTTGAAACACTCAGTGTCCTGAGGATCTGGAGCCAGTACACCGTCCATGTTTACGGAAAGAGGGGAGCAGGGACATTGTCCCTGCCCTTGAATTTCCCCGGCATCAGGACCCTAAATCAAAATACCGCCCTGAAGAAGCTTATAACGGGCACTACCGGCCATAATAGGAGATGAGCGACGATTTCGCGATTACATGCTGGTTGAGCATATAACCTACGAGCGGCGCGCTAGCCTTGTCGTCAAGGTCGAGCTTTGGCACATCGAGGGCATAGAGTGTGAAAATATAGCGGTGCGGCTTATCACCCACAGGTGGGCAGGGACCGCCGAAACCGGGTTTTCCAAAGTCCGTCATGCTCTGGACGCTGCCCTTGGGAGCAATATTTTTCTGAGGATTTCCTGCATCGGTCTTGAGTTCGGTTGCATCTGCGGGGATGTTGAAGATGACCCAATGCCACCATCCGCTCCCGGTCGGCGCATCGGGATCATAAACAGTGAGTGCGAAACTTTTTGTATTCATCGGCGCGTCGGTCCATTTCAGGGAGGGCGAGATATTCTTGCCGGTACACCCGAATCCCGAGAATACTTGATCCATGGTAAGCTGACCGCCCATTTGGTCACTTTTCAGCGTAAAATCCCCTGCATAAGCAGTACTGACGAACATCAATCCCAGTAGAACAAAACCCCGTAACATCTTTTTCATTACTTGTCTCCTTTCGTGATTGAATTTCCCTTTTATGAATGTACCACAATTATCCGGTCATTCACCGACATTCCCGATAATAGTGAAAATATTTTCAATGAATTATCAAAGCTTGCCTGAATATTGGCACAAGATTTTGGGTTATCGATCACCATAAACGGAAATGCGTCCGGTTTCACTTTAATCTCTCCGATCTGCTTGGCTTTGTGACTAAGTCACAGACTTTCTCCTTCCCTATCTGGTATAGTTGTAATCGTGAACGGCGAACGATCATACGCTGTCAATTTCAAGGGATATAAGGAGGATGGCATAGTATGCGGAAGAATATTGGTTCATGGGAAAGAACTATCAGGACAATGGCCGGTCTGTTCATTATTACTCTCGCCTTTGTGGGGCCGAAGACCCCTTGGGCCTATCTTGGGATAATTCCGCTCGCTACGGGGATTATCGGCTGGTGCCCGCCTTATGCCCTGCTCGGTATCAAAACCTGCAGGAAATGTGAGTAGTCTCATGCCGTTCGGCATGTCATGAGGGGCAACAACAAAGAAGCCTCCGTTCGGGATCACTTCTTGAGGGTTAACAAAATTGTCAATTTTAGAGAAGTGGTCCAAATTTTTTTATCAAAATGAGTCGTAAAACCCCGTTTCTTCAGGGCGGGGATATAAGGCGCTGGTTGCAGAGCGACCAAATTCGTACTATATTTTGTGAAATAAGTAGACAAATGTTCACCTATACGCTATCCATGATACGTCTCCGTCAATGTGGATTAATACTGTTTCTCTGCTCTCCGTATAATGTTATAATCCCGCCATGAGATTCATCGCCGACTTCCACATTCACTCCCACTTCTCCCGCGCAACAAGCAAAGACATGTGTCCTGAAGGCATCTGGAAGTGGGCGCAACTCAAGGGTGTCCGGGTGATCGGCACCGGCGACTTCACTCATCCAAAGTGGCTCAAGGAACTTGACGAAAAACTCGAGCTCGGCGGAGATGGTTTATTTACTCTGAGAAAAGAATATCAGACCGGAGATGTTCCTGCATCCTGCAGGACCGATGTCCGGTTTATCCTTTCAGCGGAGATCAGCTGCATCTACAGCAAGAACGGGAAGACGCGCAAGATCCATTCCATCATACTTGCACCTGATTTTGCGAGCGCTGCACGGATCAATCTTGCGCTGTCAAAAATCGGTAACCTGCACTCCGACGGCAGGCCGATCCTCGGGCTCGATGCAAAGGAGCTTCTGAAGATCACCCTCGACAAATCGCCTGAGGCAATGCTCATTCCCGCCCATGCCTGGACGCCGCATTTCTCCGTGTTTGGCGCCGCATCAGGCTTTGATGCCATGGAAGAATGCTTTGAAGAACTCACACCGCACATCCACGCCATCGAGACGGGCCTTTCGTCTGATCCGCTCATGAACTGGCGGCTTTCCGCCCTCGACAGACTTACGCTGGTTTCTAATTCCGACGCCCATTCTGCTGCGAAGATTGGGCGCGAAGCGAATATCCTCGATACGGATATCTCCTACCCCTCGATCATCGAATCGATCAAGACACGAAAAGGGTTTTTGGGCACCATAGAATTTTTTCCTGAAGAAGGGAAGTACCACTATGACGGCCACCGCGACTGCGGGGTCAGCCTCACGCCGAAGGAAACGGTCCATCATGGCCATCTCTGCCCTGTGTGCAACAGAAAAGTGACCATTGGCGTGATGCACCGCGTTGAGAAACTTGCTGACCGTGACCACGGGTTCAGGCTCGAGGGGGCGCCTTCCTTTACGTCGATCATTCCGCTGCCAGAGATCATTGCAGAGGGGCTGAAATGCGGGGTGAACACAAAAAAAGTGGAGTCCTTGTATTTCCCTCTGCTCGAAAAACTTGGCAGTGAATTCACTATTCTTCTTGACTCCCCACTCGATGACATCGAGCGGGCAAGCACTCCCCTTATTCGGGAAGCCGTTACGCGCATGCGTACGGGGAACGTGCACATTGCGCCGGGGTATGACGGAGAATTCGGCAAGATCAGGATCTTCGGGGATGTGGAGAGAAAAGAGATCAAAGGACAGCTGAAGCTCCTGTAAACCGGATTCTGCGGGGACGACAAGGGCAAAAAACAACGTTCGGGCAAGCTTTACCGGCTTCAAAATCATGAACAATAACGGCGCCAAACACTGATGGACCCAAGGGATACCCATATTTTCGACGGCCTGAACGAAGCCCAGAAAGCTGCGGTGACAACAACGGCCGGCCCGGTTCTTGTCATTGCTGGCCCGGGAACCGGCAAGACGCTTACCATGGTGCGCCGGATTGCTTATCTCGTCCATCAGGGTGTACAGCCGGAGAGCATCCTTGCCGTGACCTTCACAAACAGGGCCGCGCGTGAAATGAAAGAGCGGACTGCAGCATTGCTCGGACAGAGCGCCGGTACCGTGTTTATCGGGACTTTTCACCTCTTGGGACTGCTGATCATTCAGGACAACCGGTCCGATGATTTTAGCATCTGCGACAGGGACGAGCAGATCGAACTGCTGAAGCCGCTCGTGGGCGGATCGGCCAGAAGAGCCCGGCAGGCGGCGGAGCACATATCGCGGATCAAAAACTATCTGGAGCCCGATAATCCCCCTTTATCGTCCGCTTCCGGAGGGGGGCGAGAAGGAGTTGATGCTGATCAGAGAGAGCTCTATAACGCATATCAAGCCGCACTTCGAAAGCGGAATGCCTTTGATTTTGACGACTTGATCCTGAAGCCTCTTGAGATTCTTGTGGACAGCCGAATCGCGCAGTCCTATCGCGACCGATACCGCTTCCTCATAATTGATGAGTACCAGGACATCAATCCGGCCCAGTACCGGCTCCTTCGGCTTATCACGAATGCCAGGAACAACATCTGCGCAGTGGGTGATCCCGACCAGGCAATCTATGCTTTTCGCGGCGCGGACATCGGGAACTTTCTGAATTTTGAAAAAGATTTTCCCGATGCCGCAAGGATCACCCTTTCTGAAAACTTCCGTTCTACCGGAACCATCCTTCAGGCATCAAATGTGTTGATCGGGGACAACGTGAAACGGATTGATAAGATGCTCTTCACCGTACGGGAGCAGGGCGCCCAGATTGCTGTCATAGACGCGCCGGACGACCGGGCCGAGGTTGAGTTCATTATCCGCGAGATCGAAGTGCGCATGGGTGGAACGAGCCATTTGCAAATGAGGAAAAACACGACTGAACGGGATTACGCGGGAGCCTCATTCCGGTTCTCGGATTTTGCCGTTATTTATCGAACCAATGCCCAGACTAAGGCGCTGGAGGAGGCCTTTTCAGCATCGGGCATTCCCTACCAGGTGTTGGGATGCAGAGGCGGAACGAAAAGCAGGGAAATCGAGGAGATCATCGCCTATCTTCACTCGCTCATTCATGCCGGGGAGGCCGGAGATCCACGTGAAGCTTCCGGGCGGGAAGCAAAGCTCTTGAGTCCGGCTGATTTTTTCGATCCCCGGGCGGACACGGTGATGCTTATGACCATGCACATGGCAAAGGGACTGGAGTTCCCTGTTGTATTTATAACCGGTGTAGACGAAGGACTTTTGCCCTGTACTATTATAAAGGAAGATGTGGACAGAGAAGAGGAACGGCGGCTCTTCTACGTGGGCATGACGCGCGCAAAAAACGATCTCTTTCTCATCCATGCGCGGAACCGTTTTATATACGGCCAGCGACTTGCTCCGATGCCGTCTCCTTATCTAGGGGCATTTCCCGAAAGTCTTGTTAAAAAAACGGTCATTGCCAACAGGACAAGGAAGCAGAAGGATAGGCAGATGGGGTTGTTTTAAGGTCATACACCTCGCGCAGCGCCGCAGGGTACGGAAACAACAAGATTTGTGTCAAGGCTTAGTTTTTTAGACCATTCTAAGATAAATTGGATTCCACAAAGATTAACTGCCTGATTGATGTGGGCCGCCTTTTTTTTTCGCAGCCGGTTCTCCGAACTCAGATTTCTGTCCTCCCATGCCAGTTCCCCCTTTACGTTGCCTATTCTGTTGTGCTAATATATATCCCTGTGAACCCGATACTGCCTACGATCATTCCCCGTTCTGAACACAGCATTTCCCGCAAGTGGATCAGCCGCAACGCAGTCCGCGTTCTCTATCGACTCAGGGAACAGGGCTATGACGCCTATCTCGTAGGAGGCGGTGTGCGCGATCTCCTGCTCGGCAGGGAACCCAAGGACTTCGATATTGCAACAGATGCCAAGCCGAATGAAGTCAAAAAGGTTTTTCGCAACTGCAGGCTGATTGGGCGGCGTTTTCGTCTTGCCCACGTCCATTTTACAGAAGAAATTATAGAAGTTGCTACGTTCCGGTCATCAGTAACCGAGGAACCGGAACCCGCAGTACCGGCTCCTGATCAGGTCTCGCTGCCTGGTTTTGAAGCAGCTTCAGCGCGGGAGGTTCCTGTTGCTCCGGGGTCTGCGGCGCTGGAAGGCGAGGCGCCGATCAACGGAGGGACTCCTTTGGCAGCCAGTGATGTCGCAAAACCGAAGCCGCCGCGAATGCTAAAAACCGAGGGCGGCATGATCCTCCGTGATAATGTTTTCGGAACGCCGGAAGAAGATGCCCTCCGGCGGGACTTTACGGTGAACGCACTGTTCTATAATATCGCTGACTTCTCGGTCATCGATTATGTGAACGGAATGGAAGACCTCCGCAAAGGGCTGATCCGCCTTATCGGCGACCCCGTGATACGCTTCACCGAGGATCCCGTGCGCATGGTGCGCGCAGTTCGCTTTGCCGCCATGCTCGGGTTCGAGATTGAGGGAAATACGTATCGTGCCTTGCTGGAGTTGAAGGACAAGGTTGCTCTAGCCTCTCCCGCCCGCATGTACGAAGAAGTCCTGAAGCTATTTATGCTCGGTGAAGGAGAGAAGACCTACCAGTTGCTTAGAAAGACGGGCCTGTTTAGCGAGCTCTTCCCGCGCCTTAACGAATGGGTGGATTCGGAGACCGATGGGTTTCCTCACACCAGGATCGGGAAGGCCTTTGAGTGGATCGACATCTGCGTGCAGTCCGGCCGGCCAGTGCAGCCTTATATGCTGTTTGCTTTGCTGTTCGGACAGTACATCGAGGAAAAGGCGGGACTGCTGAGAGCCGTCGGAGTAAACTCGGTGGAGGCCGCGACAAAAGCGGTTGCGGAAACCCTGGCGGAAGAAGCACACCGGGTGATGATTCCCAAAAAAGTTGGGCTGTTGATGCGGGATATTTACTGGAACCAGCAACGGTTTGAGAAGCGCGAAGGCAAGCACCCGCGGTTTTTCTTGCGTCGGCCGGGTTTCAGCGACGCCTACGAGTATCTTCGGTTCACCAGCGAGGTCACGGGTGAACGAAAAGCGCTTCGGGCGTGGTGGAAGGATTTCATCAAGGCCAATCCGCTTGCGCCGGCTGAGCAAAAGGAAATTCAGGATAGTCGCGTGAAACATGCGCGTCCACACCGCGGACGACGAAGAAGAAGGGGCGGGAAAAACAGGCCCCCTGCGCCGAATGCGAAGGCCTGATAATGTATTTTCCCGCAGTAGACGTGGAGTAAGGTGTGTTTCCTCATCTTTAAAATTTGAGCTCATAACTTAAGTCTTTATGCCCCGACTCCCGCGTTTTTTCATATCCCCTGATCACATCAGCGGTACGAACATCAGAATCGCCGACGAGGACGTTCGTCATGTTGTGAATGTCCTTCGCATGAAGGCCGGTGACGAACTGCTCCTATGCGACGGGCAAGGGACCGAGTATAGAACAAGGATAGCCGTGCTCAATAAGACGGAAGTCAAGACGGAAATTGTGACACAAACAAAGAATGAGCTCCGTCATCCCCGCGTCACGCTGGGCCAAGGACTGCCGAAATCCGATAAAATGGATTTCATTGTACAGAAAGCCACGGAACTCGGTGTCGCAGCTGTCGTTCCGCTCATGACGGAACGGACGATCGTAAAGGTGAAGGACGAAGAGAAACGGCTGGCGCGGTGGCGGAAGATAGCACGTGAAGCCGCCATGCAGAGCAACCGTCCGGACATCCCGCTTATCGGGCCTGTTGTTTCGTTCCGTGATTTCATCGCGAGCCTGACCCCTCGTTCCCGGACCCTTTCTCTTTTGCCCTGGGAAGAAGGGACCGAGCTTATCAAAAATGTTTTAAGACAGAATCCCGACATCGAGGACATCATGGTCCTCATTGGTCCGGAAGGCGGTTTCTCCATTAAAGAGGCGGAATTGGCCAAGACCCGTGGTTTTCATGCCGTAAACCTCGGTCCGACCATCCTGCGTACGGAAACAGCCGCCGTGGCGGTGTTGAGCATGATCGGATATGAATTTTTTTAGCGGTTTGCTGTTGCAGCCCCCTTTCTTCAGCGCGCGTGAATGCCCATCTATATATACAGGACGAAGTCTCCGGCTACACAAGCGGGTATTTTTCTTGACACAAAAACAGCGGAGATGTTAATATCAACATCTCTTTGAAAGGCGGGTTTTTCATGAAGTTGGCGATCGGCTGCGACCACGGCGGTTTTGAACTGAAGGAAGAAGTGCTCAAATTCATCAAGACCATTGCGAACATCCAGGTTTCCGACTTCGGGCCCGCGAACCGGGATTCCGTCGATTACCCGGATTTCGGTGCGAAAGTCTCGGCAGCCGTGGCGAACGGTACGGTGGACCGCGGCATCCTAATCTGCGGCACCGGCATCGGCATGTCTATCGTGGCCAACCGGTACCCGAAGGTTCGCGCCGCGCTCTGTCATGATCATTTTACTGCGCAGATGAGCCGGGAACACAACGATGCCAACATCCTGGTCATGGGCGAGCGGGTGATCGGGAAGGGCGTCGCCCTTGAGATCGTAAAAACCTGGCTCGAAACTGAATTTGCCGGCGGCCGGCACCAAAAGCGGCTCGACAAGATACTGGCAATCGAACAATCAATCAAACTGTAGAAAGGCTGAGGGAACTACGGGAGCTTCACTCACACGGTTTTTCATTGCATCAACAAACGTACGGGGCTTGGTCTGCCAACCCGAAAGCGTTCCCGTGCATGCGGCCAAGACGCACCCGTGTTCATTCGTGGTTGGAGGTCTTCTCAGGGTTAAAAGGACAACAGCATGTCAGAACTGAAGCAGATGGACCCCGAAGTGTACAACGCGATCAAAGGTGAGGAGGAGCGCGAACTGAGCAAGATCGTACTCATCGCGTCGGAGAATTATGTTAGCCCGGCCGTGCTCGAGGCGCAGGGTTCGGTATTCACGAACAAGTACGCTGAAGGCTATCCGAACCGGCGCTACTATGGCGGGTGTGAGTTCGCTGACCAGGTGGAGTCGCTGGCGATCGAGCGAGCGAAACAGATCTTCGGTGCCGAACACGTAAACGTGCAGCCCCATTCCGGCTCATCGGCGAACATGGCCGTCTATTTCAGTGTGCTCAAGCCCGGGGACACGATCCTGGGCATGGGTCTGCCTCATGGGGGGCATCTGACCCACGGGGCCAGCGTGAGCTTCTCGGGCACGCTGTATCAGTCATTTTCCTACGGTGTGGACAGGAAAACGGAACTGCTCGACTACGATGAAGTGGAGCGGTTGGCGGTGGAGCACAAACCAAAGATGATCGTGTGCGGCTACAGCGCCTATTCCCGGATCCTCGACTTCGCACGGTTCCGCAAGATTGCGGACAAGGTGGGTGCCTACCTGATGGCCGACATAGCTCATATCGCCGGCCTGGTGGCGGCGGGTGAACACCCGAGCCCGGTGCCGTACGCGGACTTCGTCACCACAACTACCCATAAGACTCTCCGCGGCCCGCGCGGCGGAATGGTCATGTGCAGGGAACTGTTCGCAAAGGCGGTAGACAAGAGCATTTTTCCGGGCATCCAGGGCGGACCACTTGTGCATGTTATCGCAGCCAAAGCGGTTTCCTTCAAAGAAGCGCTCATGCCCGGGTTCAGTGAGTACCAGCAGCAGGTGAAGAAGAACGCAAAAGCGCTTGCGCAACGCCTGTGTGAGGACGGCCTCCGCATCGTCTCGGGAGGGACCGAGAACCACCTCATGCTTGTGGACCTGACGCCCAAGAATATTACAGGCAAAGAGGCCGAAACGGCGCTTGACGCCGCCGGCATCACCTGCAATAAGAACAGCATACCCTACGATCAGAAACCGCCGGTAACGACCAGCGGCATCCGCCTCGGAACGCCCATTGTGACCACGCGAGGAATGCGTGAACCGGAGATGAAAATCATTGGCGATCTAATTTGCGAGACGCTTGCCAATGGCCATTCTCCGGATAAACTCGCAGCGATCAAAGAGCGAACCAAGGCGTTCTGCGCCAGGTACCCGATGTTTGCAATGGAAAAAGCGGAAGTATAAAGATCGGGGGAACCATGGGAGCTTCGTTCGCACGGGGCTTCGCCTTGTGGATTAAGACAGCGCAGTGACCAGGCATGCTTTGCCTACGGCAAAGCAGCGCGGTCTTGACTCCACTTAGAAATTCTTATTTTTATCAGGGTTCATCCGTCGTTTTTGGTTTTCCAGGTGCATTATGACCAACCAGCATCCCCGCCCCTCATGGGACGAATATTTCATGGAAATCGCACACCTGGTTAAGAAGCGGGCCACCTGCCTTCGCCGCCAGGTCGGCGCCGTAATTGTGAAGGACAAAAACGTTCTCGCCACCGGCTACAACGGCACGCCGTCGGGTATTGAGCATTGTCTCGATCGCGGATGCCTGCGCGAACAGATGGGCATCCCCTCCGGGGAACGGCACGAAATCTGCCGCGGTCTCCATGCTGAGCAGAATGCGATTATCCAGGCTGCCAAGCATGGAACGAATATTAATGGCGCGACGCTCTATTGCACGAATCAGCCATGCGGCATCTGCGCCAAGATGATCATTAACGCGGGCGTGAAGCACATCATATTCCAAGACGGCTATCCCGACGCCTTGGCAGCGGAGATGCTGAAGGAATCGGGCATCAAGGTAACACAGTATAAGAAGTGATTGACAAACTATGCTCCCCGACCGATAGTGACCGCGGATTTCCGTTTATAGCCGATTTTCCGCGTGTTGCTAACTCTGAACGCTGAACTTTGAACTTATCCTATGCGCTGTCCTTATTGCACAAGCCTCGATAACAAGGTTGTTGACTCCCGGATGGGCAAGGAAGGCGAATCCATCCGCAGGAGGCGCGAGTGCCTCAAGTGCGAAGGACGGTTCACGACCTATGAGCGCGTCGAGGAAGTGCTGCCATCGGTCATCAAAAAGGATGGACGGCGCGAGCCCTTCGACCGGATGAAGATTCAGACCGGACTAAAAAAAGCCTGCGAAAAGCGTCCCATTAGCCTGGAAATGCTCGAAAAGACCGTCGAGGAAATCGAAAAGGACCTCCAGGAGAAGGGGCTCAAGGAAATACCCGAGTACGGTCATCGGCGAGGAAGTAATGGACCGGCTGCATAAGCTGGACGAGGTCGCCTATGTCCGGTTCGCCTCGGTCTACCGCTCCTTCAAGGACATCAGCGAGTTTATGGCCGAGCTCAAAGATATTTTGGGCAACAAGGAAGTAAAGTCACCGTGATCACGGATGTCAGTGATAGATCGCACTCGTTGACCGTTAGAAAAGCAATGCTTTTTGCATGATCACCGTTATTTGACCTAACTTGACCCTTGCCCGTTGGCCCACGTGATCCATCCCCATGCCAGACCAAGTTGCTGATATAGCTGTTGGCGTTTCCGTTAATAAAACATTCCATTATCGCATCCCCGAGGAAATGCAAGGGCAGCTCGTAGAGGGCTCGCGTGTTCTGGTACCTTTCGGAAGTCGCCGCATAGCCGGTACGGTCGTCGGCTTCCCGGGAAAGGCAGGGGTTTCCGCGCTTAAATCGGTTATCGAAGTTGTCGATCAGCCGCTGGCATCCGACCTTGTCCGCCTCGCGAGATGGATGTCCGACTACTATCTGTTCCCGCTTGGCCAGACCCTCGATGCCATCGTGCCGAAGGCCTTGTCCCGAGCAAAACAAAAGCGAAACAAATTCCTGCAGCTGGCTTTGGGCGACCATGACGTGAAATTACTGCGGAGTCCGAAGCAGACGGAGCTTCTGCTGCTTTTATGCGATCGCGAAGTAGTTGGTATGGAGGAGTTAAAGGCATTTTCCAGCAGTACCATCAAAGCCCTGTGCGCGGCGGGGATGGCGGAGATCATCGAAAAGGACGCTAGCAGGGAAATCGAAAAGGAACCGTTTGTTCCGAGCGTGCCGCCTGACCTCATGCCCGAGCAGGCCGATGCTGTCCGGCTAATCAGTGAGCAGGTTGCGGCGCAGACCTTCGGCGTGTACTTATTGCATGGCGTGACCGGGAGTGGAAAGACGGAAGTCTATCTGCATTCCATCAGCGGGCTTGCAGCCGCCGGGAAAGGCGCCATCGTCCTGGTGCCCGAAATAGCGCTTACGCCGCAGCTGCTGGGCAGATTCAGAAAACGCTTCGGCAACCGCGTGGCGGTGCTGCACAGCGGGCTGACGGACCGCGAACGGGCCGACGAGTACCGCCGGATTCAGTCAGGCGGTGTGGATGTGGCAATCGGCGCGCGATCTGCGGTCTTCGCCCCTTTTGCGAACATCGGCATCATCATTGTAGATGAAGAGCACGAAAACTCTTATAAACAGGACGAAGGGCTTCGCTACCATGCGCGGGATGTGGCGATCATGCGGGCAAAATTCCAGAACACCGTTGCTCTGCTCGGTTCGGCCACGCCGTCGCTCGAGAGTTACTACAACGCAAAATCGGGAAAGTACCGCTATCTGCGTCTTGCGAACCGCGTGGACCACCGCCCTATGCCCGAGGTGCTGATTGTCGACGTCAAGACTCTTCCGAAGCACAATCCCTATTCACCGCGACTAATTGACGATATACGGCTGAGGCTTGAGAAGGGCGAGCAAACGCTCCTTCTGCTGAACCGGCGGGGCTTCTCTTCGGTGCTCATCTGCGGCTCCTGTGGGGTTGCCGTTAAGTGCCCGAGCTGCAGTGTGTCTCTCACCTTTCATAAAACAGAACAAAAGCTCAAGTGCCATTACTGCGGGTTTCTTATGCCGCCGCCGTCCACCTGCCCATCGTGCTCCGGCATCGAACTCAAGCTGCTCGGATACGGCACTCAGAAGATTGAAGAGGAACTGCAGGCACTTTTCCCCGGCGCCCGTCTGAAACGCATGGACAGCGACTCCGTCAGAGGGCGCGACGCCTATGAAAAGCTTTTGCAGCAGGTGGACCGCCGCGAGGTGGACATTCTGCTCGGCACTCAGATGATCGCGAAAGGCCATGATTTCCCGGCCGTGACATTGGTCGGTGTGGTGGATGCTGATGTGGGGCTCAACTTGCCGGATTTCCGGTCCGCGGAAAAAACCTTCCAGCTCATTACCCAGGCTGCAGGCAGGGCGGGCAGGGGAGATATTGCTGGAGAAGTGGTAATCCAGACCATGAACGCGAACCATTACTCGATCCGGCACAGCACGACTCATGATTATGACGGGTTTTACAACGAAGAGATCATATATCGTACCCAACTTGGCTACCCCCCCATTGGACGCATGATCAAGATTGAAATCAGGTGTCCTGATGCGGAGCTGGCCGCGGAGGCCGCCCGTACGGCCCAGAACCGCATTCGCAGCCTGATACGAGGAAAAGACCCGGTATTGCTCGGACCTGCGCCGGCGCCCGTCTCCCGGGTTCGCGGCCAATACCGGTTTCAGCTGATTTTGCTTTCGACCAGCAGGGAAACGATCAAGACGCTTGCAGCAGAGGGAAGGAACGTCATCGACGAGAAATACGGTAGAAGGTGCAAGGTAATTATTGATGTCGATCCGGTAAATTTAATGTAAGAGGTCCGCATCCCGGTCCAGCAAGCTGAACGCTGAACTGCTTTTGAGTTCTACATTCCGGTTCAGCACCCTGAACCCTGAACTTTGATCACTGGGCTAATTCTTAGATGTTAAAGGTCACGACATCGTGGACACATTTTTGTGCCACGACATCGTGGACTAACGTTCTTTGACAATCGAGTAGCCACATACTGCAGTATCATGAACACCACTAAATCCATTGGAGGTGTTCATGAAAAAGAAACATCAGCAGGAACGAGCAGCTGCTGTGCAACGGTTTCTTGCCGGAGAAGATCCTGAATGCATCTGCGCCTCGCTGGGCAGATCACGCAGCTGGCTCTACAAATGGATGGCCCGGCACATTCCCGACGATTCAGCCTGGTATGAAGATTTATCACGCCGCCCCCTCGTCAGCCCGCATCGCACATCTGCTGAGATCGAACGGATCATTGAACTGGTGCGATTGAGCTTGTACAACAAGGGACTCTTTTGTGGCGGCCAGGCCATCCGATGGGAGATGGAGGACATGAATGTTCAGCCGCTGCCCTCTGTCCGTACCATTGGTCGTATTTTACGTCGTCGCGAATTGACTCATAGGCGGACCGGAAGATATACCCCGAAGGGCAAAAAATATCCTTCGCTCCCAGCTCTTGCCCCCAACCAGACACATCAAGTCGATTTGGTCGGTCCCTGCTATCTTACCGGGCCAATTCGATTCTACAGCCTGAATGCGGTCGATACCGCGATCAACCGTTGCGGAATAGAGCCAATGCCCTCCAAAGCGGCACAAAGCATTCTGGACGCTGTTTATGCGGTCTGGATGCGCATGGGCATCCCTCAGAATCTTCAGGTGGACAATGAGCTGGTCTTTTATGGGAGTCCAACCCACCCACGAGGAATGGGACCACTTATCCGCCTCTGCTTGGCTTATGGGGTCAAGCTCTGGTTTATCCCGCCTGCCGAACCTTGGAGAAACGGAATCGTGGAACAGTTCAATGACCATTACCAGCAGAAGTTTCTCTCCAAGGTCACGATGGCGTCAATGCCGCAGTTAAGGCAAGAATCGCTGGCCTTCGAGCACAGACATAATAGCTCGTATCGCTACAGCAAGATAAAGGGGAAAACCCCACTCAAGGCATTGGCCTCTATGAATGCGAAACTGATTTATCCCGGGAAGACGCATGCCCCGAAACATCCTTTGGATAAGCCAGAGGAGGGATATTATCATCTTGTGAGATTCATCCGGAGCGATTGCCGCTTGGACATCTTCGGAGAAACATTCTCTGCACCACCGGAGACCCAATACGAATACATTGTGGCTACAATCGATGTCAAAGAACAAAAGCTCAAGGTTTTCCTGGATACGATCCAGGTCGAAGAATATCAATATCGACTGCGATGACCCATCGCAGCTGCGTCACGGCATCGCCGGATATATAGTTTCAAAGTTGCGAGTCCACGATGTCGTGACCATGATTTCTGTCTACGATGTCGTGGCACTTAACACTTAGAGCATTCCTTCCTTTCTGTTCCGTACAAAGTTCCGTACAAAGGTGTTGCAGTTTACAGGTTTTTCGTTAAAATAGAGTACGGAATCGCATGCATGGAAAACAAAAAGACTGATACCACTGTTACGACCAACCGCAAGGCACACCACGACTACTTCGTCGAGGAGACCCTTGAAGCGGGAATCGTGCTTAAGGGCACGGAGGTGAAATCGCTCCGCCTGGGCCTCGCCAACCTGACGGACAGCTATGCCATCGTGAAGAATAATGAGATTTTTCTGCTGAACGCGAACATAAGCCCCTATCCCTATGGCAACATCATGAACCATGATCCACTCCGGACGCGCAAACTCCTGATTCATGCCGAGGAGATCCGGAAGCTCATCGGCAAGATGACCCAGAAAGGCTTCACGCTCATACCGCTCAAGATCTATTTTGTTCGCGGCAAGGCCAAGGTGCTGATCGGGCTCGCAAAGGGCAAGAAGTCCTTTGACAAGCGTGATACGATCAAGGAAAAAGAATCGAAGCGGGAAGTGGAACGTGTGGTAAAAGAGAGGAACCGCTGATCCTGCCGATGACTCTCTCCCATTCTGCTACAATTAAACTATATATATCACGGACGCAGCATGTTGTTGAACGCGCGGCCGAAATCGTCTGCCGGCTGAGCGTACGACCGCGGGAAACGAGATCCAAGACCTGCTATGTCTTTGGTTTGATGACCGCTGCGTCAAGGAGGGCACTATGAAGAGATTTATAATTGTTTTAGCTGGCGCCGTGATGCTTGTGCTGTTCATCGGCCAGGTGACAGCTCACGCAAAAATAATTGCGAAAACCGTTGAGTATAACGCTGACGGTTCAGTTATGAAAGGCTACCTTACCTATAACAGCAGCATGAAAAGCAAAGCACCCGGCATTCTAGTAGTAGACGAGTGGTGGGGTCTGACCGACTACGGACGGAAGCGGGCGCGGATGCTGGCCGAACTCGGGTATACGGCCCTTGTCGTCGACATGTACGGCGAAGGAAAGCAGGCGGACAATCCCACGGATGCAGGGGCCATGTCGTCGGGAGTCATGAAAGACTTCGGTGTGGCACAAGCGCGGTTTGTGGCTGCCGAGGATTTGCTTAAGAAACAGCCGACCGTCGATGACGCTAGAATCGCCGCGATCGGATTCTGTTTCGGTGGAGGCGTCATTCTGAACGTCGTCCGACAAGGAACAGACCTGAAGGGAGTGGTAAGTTTCCATGGCGACCTGGGGGCGGTCGAGCCTGTTGGTCCCGCGGGAATCAAGGCGAAGATCCTTGTCCTGCAGGGAGGTGCTGACGCATTCGTTACGCCGGATAAGGTTGAAAATTTTAAAAAGGAGATGACTGCCGCCGGTGCAGATTATCGGGTGATTGTATATCCTGGCGCCACGCACGCCTTCTCGAACCCGCGCGCAACCGCTGTCGGGAAAAAATTTAATCTTCCGATCGTATACAACGAAAAGGCCGACAAAGAGTCGTGGCTGGCGATGAAGACCTTTTTTGGCGAAATATTGAAGTAACGTCCGGTTTGCAGCAGTCGGGATCCAAGCTCTGCGTAAGAGGGGGATTTTACTACCAGAGTAAGAAAAGCGAATCGAAAGTTAATGGTTTTCAAACACGGCACGAACTTCATCAGGTAGTTGAAGAATCGAAAATTTACAGAATCGCCATTCCGGGATTTTCCGGTCATTCTGAGCGAAGCGAAGGATCTTCCCGAGGCTAGGCGATGCAAAGAATCTCGTCTTTTCGAAGAGTACAGATCCTGCGCGTCGTTCAGGATGACTCGTTAAAACACTGTTTCTGTAGTCCGCTAGTTTGTGGTGTGGCCTTCGCACCGTGGTCGATTTACCGTATCTGGTCCCGATTTTCACGGGCCCGGCTGATTTACATGCTCGGACAATCGATTTGACAAAATTCCAAGCAGCCAATACGAGTACAAAATTGACTTTAAAAACATCATCTAACCGATGGTAACTCCGCAGTACCGAGAAATATGAAGATTATCAATGCAACTCTGTTCGACGATCTTTTGGCAAAAGCCGGTTCATCAGTCCGGAGACGGTCAAATTTCAACATCCACAAATCCAATCAGGACAGGATTCAGCGCTATCTTGTTGGGACGAAAATTGATTCCTATTTCAGGCCTCACCGTCACAAATCAAGATTTGAACTTGCCGTTGTTCTCCGTGGCAAATTCGATCTTCTTTTATTCGATGATCAGGCAGTAGTTACGACAAGGATTTCCCTGGGGCCGGACTTGGAGAACAGCGGTTTTGAAATGCCCCCTGATATCTGGCATACCTGGATCCCCATGGTCGACGATTCGATCTTTCTCGAAGTAAAGGAAGGCCCCTATGATCCCGAATCAGCTGCGGAATTCGCTGACTGGTCGCCGCCGGAGGGAGACGAACGGGTAGCGGGTTTTTTGTCGAAGATGAGGAGCCTGGCCGTAGGAAACTGCGGTAGGTAACCGCAGGAAGGCAAACCGCCGCAATCGTGATTGGATCTTTTGACCTGTTTTGGATGTTCAATAAATTGCAAATGTTTGAATGAAGTTGCCGAATACATTAATAGCCTTGCCATAGGTGCCCGCGGTCTTCTCCCTCTTGTAATTCTGGCAGTATCTTTTAAAATCAGGGATTTGGCCAAAAGACGCCATACCCTTAAAATACCCTTCTTTTGTTCTTTATCTTATCGGGAAATTCAATTATACTTTGTCCTATAGTATATTAATTTTTCCCCGGTTTAAGCACGTTCCCTGAAATAGATTGCTCCGGGGAGAGGCAGGCTTACAAGATTATGCTTGATCGCAACATTTTGCAGCTAATTTGATTCGATTATGGATATACAGGCTTTGGAGGGGTCCCCGGTATGCAGCAAGACAAAAGGCGGTACAAGAGATACAAGCTGGAATTGGTGGAAGTTAACGGAAAAATGAGTCTGGCCGATAAAGTGGAAATCATCGATATCAGCCTTGGTGGAGTGGCCCTACGGGTCGATCGTCGACTCAACCCGGGCAGGGAATACATGCTCAAGCTGGGAGATAAGGCAAAAAGCTTCGATCTGAAATGTATCGTGGTACGGTCGGAATTAAGCGGGATTGAGTCAAAAGTCACCGGCGAACGGGCAATGATCTACACAGCAGGGATGAAATTTAAGGAGGATTCATCGGGGCAGATAGCAGATTTTTTTAAAGCGATGGAACTTGTCAAAAAAGATACCGTGTTTTCCGATTCAGACCGCAGGATTGATATCCGGTTTCATATTCACATGCCCGGAGAGAAGATATTGAATTACCCTGCCCAGTTCAAGGTCAAGGAAGTCAGCCTGAGCGGCTTCCTGATCCAAACCGATGTGAGCCTTGACTTGCAAAGCGTCATCCCCATGGGGCTCGCGCTCCATGATGATAACTTTGTGCATTTCAACGGAAGGGTTGCCTCAACTCGCATGTTCGAAGAGCAGGGCGAGACACGCTACGATATCGGCGTGGAGTTTTTGGACCTTTCGGAAGAAGGGATCACCCTGCTCAAGTCATTCATCGACTATCTGGATAAATCGGAAAAGTAAGGCAGGGCAGAAGAGGCGGAAGCGTAGTGCCCGACGGATGAGAATTCCAGAGCGATCATGGGAATACAGGAAATCCGGCGCAGACTGTGTATTCTGGGGGACAAGGACAAAGCCAGAATCCTTAGGGGCTTCTTCAAGACTGGGCGGGGACAGTATGCGGAAGGGGATATATTCATTGGCGTCACCGTGCCGATGCTCAGAAAACTAGCCAAGGAATTCGGTGATATGCCTGTAGATGATGTGGTATTGCTGCTCAAATCCCCGATTCATGAGGAGCGAATGCTCTCGCTCCTCATGCTTGTCCGTTCCTATGAAACTGGCAGCGAAACCACAAAAAAGAAAATTTTCAACTGCTATATTGCCAACACCCGCTACATAAACAACTGGGATCTCGTGGACCTATCGGCGCCCAATATCGTGGGCGCCCATCTCTTTGATAAAAGCAGGAAACAGCTTTACGCATTTGCCGGATCGGACAACCTCTGGAAGCGCCGAATCGCCATTCTTTCAACGTTCACCTTCATCAGGCAGAACGATTTCACCGACACCCTCAGAATTTCCAGATTGCTGCTGAAGGATGAACAAGACCTGATTCACAAGGCGGTTGGGTGGATGCTGCGCGAGGTGGGGAAGCGTTCCCGTGACCGGGAAGAAAAATTTTTAAGACAGCATTACCGGGGAATGCCGCGCACCATGCTGCGATACGCAATCGAACGGTTTCCGGAATCGGGAAGGAAAAAATACCTGAACAGAAAGGGGTGACGTTCAGGAGGGGAGGAGCGGTCCTGCACCGGTTGTTTCCGCTATGTTCATCTAAGCGTATTGAGCTGCTGCAGCTGGACGGTTGCGGTATCGATGGCGTTTCTGACATTCCTGTTGTCGGCGTCGAAGACAAGCACCTTTTTCCAGATTGCTATTGCTTCCTCAAGTTTTTCCTCACGGTACCTCAAGAGGCCGATCTCCATAAGCGACTCGGAATACGCCTTGATTTGTCTAATGAGGCCGTCGTCATTGAACGACAGTGCCTGTGCGAAGTCCCTGGTTGTGATGCCGCTCTCGAACAGGTTCCTGTAAGCACTCCCAGCTTCCCCGAAATTCCCAGCCTGAAACCACGTATCAGCAACAGCCTTTGTCTGCTCGCCCAGCCTTGCATAGCCGCGACGAAGGCCGGCATCATGGTACTTGTCATAGGCGGCGGAATATATTTCAAGTGCCTTTTTGTACCTTCCGAGCGCAAACTGTTCCTGGGCCTGTTTCGCCGTTTCACTGGAGATACTTGCATCCCGCTCCCCTAACACTTCACGGGAGAGGAACGAACAGGAAGAGAGGAGCACGATGGAGATAAGCAAGAGGGCTGTGGATTGATATGCTTTGGATGCAGACATTATTCAGCTCCTGATTGAAAAGTGTTCAGCTAGCGAGGGATAGGCTTCGATCACTTGGTGAAAAACCTCTACAACGCGGGGCGAAAACTGCTTTCCCGAGTACCGATTCAGCTCGCGAAGCGCTTCCTCGCAGGAGCGCGGTTTTTTATAGGTGCGCGACGAAGTCATGGCGTCGAAGGCATCGGCAACGGCGATGATCGCGGCATGGAGCGGGATATCGTTTCCGCGCAGGCCATCGGGATAGCCTTCGCCATTGAACCATTCGTGATGGTGTCTGACGGCCGGTATGTACTTATGGAGGGACTTTGCCCTGCTCAGGATCGCCGCACCCTGTTCGGCGTGGTCAGACATCTCGCGATGCTCCAAGGGGTTGAGGGGACCCTCCTTCAGAAGAACATAGTCGGGCGTCTTCAGCTTGCCCACGTCATGGAAGAGGCTGGCGATCTCAAGCTCTTCCAGCTCAGAATGGGAGAATCCGAGCATCTCCCCGATTTTCAGCGACAGTTTTGAAACCCTCGTTGAATGACCAAGCGTGTAAGGATCGCGGGCATCGATCGCAGCTGACAAGACTTTGACTGTGGAAACATAGGCCTCTTCCAGATCCTGCGCCGAGGCGCTGAGCGAATCCTGCTGTTTCGAGATCAAATCGGTCATCTCATTAAAACCTTCCGTCAACCCTCCAAGCTCATCTTGTGAGTAAATTCTGAGCTTCGCTCTTCTCCCCTGCCGAAGTTCGCGGACCCCCCTGGACAGTTCCTTGATCGGCCGCGTCACGAGAGATGACAGTACGATAATGCACCCGATGCCTAGGAATATGACGATGGCGAGCCCCACCTCAATTCTTCGACGAGTTTCCGCGCGCGCATGCTGAAGCACGGACTTGTTCACTCCGATGGTAACGCTGCCGAGCGGCTTGTTTTTGAAGACGATGGGGGCGGTGAGTTCAAAATAATTGTCCGTGGCGCTTTGCACTTCGGACATGCGCGAACCGTCGCCATCCTCCCTGGGCGTGTCTTCGCGAGACGGCTCTAACTGGGAACCTCTTCTCGTGATATCCGTGTGCGCCAGTATTTTGCCGTGCACATCGGCGACCGCAACGTACTCCACATCGGAATTTGCTTCTTTGACCTTTGAAACAATGTTGTCGATGCCAAGCAGGTCTCCGGATAGCATGCTGTACGGTGCCAGGGCAGCCGTGCTTTTGGATAATGATTCAGCCCGCTTGAGCACTTCATCGAAAATATACCTGTTCATGGTCTGGATGGTCAGCAGAGAAAAAATGGAAGCAGTGACCAGCAAGAGTATAATGATGAACAGCGCGATCTTGAATCTCAGCGTTCTGCGCAGGGAGGTTTTCATAATTGTCTGTAAGGTAATTCTGCGAAGGAATTCTCAGCGACTTATTAACACAAAATCGCCGAAGAGTCAATTTACTTTTTAGGGGGGATACTACAAAAGGGGGGTAGTTCAACTTTTTACTGTTCAGTTCGCACTATAGTGCGTCATCCTCGCTTTAGGCGATCCGCTTCTCTTGGTACTGCCCTCTCTGTTAGATACCGAGATCATCAGTCGGGGCTGCATATAGAGCCGATGTCATGAGCAGAGTTGCAGATCCATTTCCCAAAACGGTTTTCATAAAAGCTTCATGGCTCATCTCCATTTTTTATTTACAAAACTGTTGATGCCTCGAAACTATCTTTTTTCCCTGGATCTTGATTCCCGATCATTTCATAGATCTCACCTTTTGTCCATGCGCCATCATTTGTTATACTTTTAAACTACAGCCAAAGCAAAAAGGTTGAACGTTCAGGCAAATTATAATTGACATTGAATATTCAGCGGAAATGTGCTGTAATGAGACACATTAGGCTGTCAGGGAATGAGGTAACTGCACAGAATGATTTTTTCAATTATCGCCGCCATGGCTGAAAACCGGGTGATCGGAAGGAACAATAAAATGCCGTGGGATTTGCCCTTGGACCGCAGACGCTTTCACTCAATAACGAGGGGACATCCCGTCATCATGGGCAGAAAAACCTTTGAGAGCATAGGCCGGCCGCTCAGCGGCAGAACGAATATCGTCCTGACGCGACGGGAGGACTATGCCGCCTCCGGGTGCGTTATTGTCCACGACCTGAAGTCGGCTTTCTCCGCAGGTACTGGAGGGGACGAAGTATTTGTCTGCGGCGGGGAGAATATCTTTCGTCAGACCATTGCTCTGGTAGACAGAATTTATTTAACTATTATCCATCGTCTAGTCGAAGGAGATGCTTTCTTCCCAGAAATCCCATCCGTTTTCACAGAAGTGGGGCGGGAAGAGGTGCTAGATGTTATGCCTTATGCACTCGTCCGGTATGAGAAGCTCGGCAGACAGGATTGTAGCAAAAGCCATGCTACGTCATTTGATCTTGCCTTTTAGGGTGAATTGTACTATTTTTTGGCGTATCGCCGACTTCCGTCATTGCCCTCGCGGAAATGACCGATTCGCAAGGAGAAAATAATTTTTCATGAAGCCTCATAAAACCAAAACCGTCTATGTATGCCAGTCCTGTGGCAGCCAGTCGCCCCGCTGGATGGGGAAGTGCCCTGACTGTGGCGCCTGGAACACCATGGTCGAGGAACGCATGGAAAAGGCGAAGGACATCGGGAGCTCAAAGCGCGGTAACGGCGCCGAACCCCTTCTGCTCGGAGATATCCAGTCGAGGGACGAGGACCGTTTCGTGACGAAGATTGGGGAGCTCGACCGCGTTCTTGGCGGGGGGATTGTTTCCGGTTCAGTCGTGCTCATCGGCGGCGACCCCGGTATCGGCAAATCCACGCTCGTGCTTCAGATGCTGAAACAGGTTTCCGACCTCCGTGGCAAGGCGCTCTACGTCTCGGGTGAGGAGTCTCCGGCCCAGATTAAGATGCGTGCGCTCCGGCTCGGCGTGAAAAGCGAGAATCTCTACGTGCTGGCCGAGACGCAGCTGGAGGAAATCCTGCACGCGGCTGACGGGCTCCAACCCCAGGTGCTCGTCGTCGATTCGGTCCAGACAGTGTTCACGTCCGAGCTTCCGTCCGCGCCGGGCAGTGTGGGCCAGGTGCGCGAAGTTTCCGGAAGACTTATGCTCTACGCAAAGCGCTCGGGCGTGCCAACGTTCCTCATCGGCCATGTGACCAAGGACGGGGCAATCGCCGGGCCGCGCGTGCTCGAACATATTGTCGATACCGTGCTCTATTTCGAAGGAGACAAGGGGCACGCCTTCCGCGTTCTCCGCGCGGTCAAGAACCGCTTCGGCTCCACGAATGAGATCGGCGTGTTCGAAATGAAGGAAGGCGGATTGGCCGAAGTGGTCAACCCCTCGGAGATGTTCCTCGCCGAGAGGCCGGCCGACGCAACGGGTTCGGTTGTCGTGTCGTCCCTCGAAGGGTCGCGGCCGATTCTCGCGGAACTCCAGGCGCTCGTGGCGCCTTCGAAACTCCCCATGCCTCGCAGGACTTGCATCGGTGTGGATTTCAACCGGGTGTCGCTCCTGCTCGCGGTGCTCGAAAAGCGCGTGGGTATGCATCTCATGGGCATGGATGTGTTCGTGAATGTCGTTGGTGGGCTCGCCATCGACGAACCGGCGGTCGACCTCGGCGTGATCGCCGCAGTTGCGTCGAGCTTTCGCGAGAAGCCGATCAATGCCCAGACCGTGGTCATGGGCGAAGTGGGCCTTGCCGGAGAGGTGCGGGCGATCAGCCAGGCTGAGGTGCGGCTCAAGGATGCGGCCAAGTTGGGTTTTACCCGTTGCGTGCTTCCTCAACTGAATGTCGACAAACTCGAAAAATCCGCGGCGCCGGGCAAGATGGCTCTGATGGGAGTGCGCACCGTGGACGAGGCCATGGAGAGGCTGTTTTGATGTAGTTTCCCGCCTGACCCGGACAAGCCGGAAAAGATTTTACCACAGGGGCCGCCGTTTTCGCAGAGAATCTTATGTAAATTTTAAAATGTAACCCTGAATTTTCTCATTATTTTTTCTGTGCCTTCCGGGAGATCCGCGGCAATGATATTTTTTTGCCGTTTTGAGAAGAATCTGAACCAGGCCTTTTGCCTATTTGAAGAGCTTGCTAAACTGAAAATCGACAAGAGGGACACGGTTAATCATGGACGCAGGAGGCCGAACCTGCAATACGGGCGTCACGCAAGAACATCATCGAGGCACTCAGGGCATCCTAGCGTCCGATCAGGGGTGGGCCATGATTTTTAATTGTTTTGATCATGTGCCTGTGGTAGTCTTGGTATATTATGGCAATCGGCAGACTCTGGAAATTCTTCGGCAACAGAACGGGCATGACGATTGTCGTAGTCCAGCTTATAGTCATACTGCTCTTCATCTACTTCTATTCGGGTTATCAATCGAGCGACAAGTGCGTTTTGTGCCACGCGGACAGGGAACGGATGACTCAACTCGGCTATCCTGAATTCGTAATGACCCGTGAACAGGTCCAGAGGGAATCGCGCCATCCGAATACGGAATGCCGCGACTGCCACCTCGGCAACGGTTTGTCCGACAATCCCGCCACGGCTCATAAAGGTCTTCTGAAGCTCATTGTGTTGGACAACAATTTTAACATCATGCCCAGGAAAGGACACGTTAGGCAGATTCTGCCGTCAGGCGACGACCGGATGCGTGAACTGCTGCCACGCCTCCCGGACGGGTCCCTGGACTATGACGTAGGAACGCTTCTGTGGCAAGACAGAAACACCCGAACCCTGGGATATGACCCTGCCATTGCCCGGGCGACCTGCGGTAAATCCTCGTGTCATCCCGAGGAATGGAAGCAGTTCAACACGAGTATGATGGGGGCGAACTTCCGGCAGCGTTCCATGCGGACGTGGAACGATATACACGGCCCGAATAATTGAGGCCCGTCCTTCGCGGACACCCAGCCGGTCGGCAGGGCGGAAGGTGACAGATTCTCCTTCGAAAATACAAAAAAGATCGTTGCCGAGATCAACCTCCCGTTGTCTCACGATCAGGCGATTGCCAAGCAGAAGGCATGCAACATCTGCCATGCCGGCTGTCTTGACTGCCATTATGCGCCCTCGCGCAAGCAGGGAGTCCATGCATTCAGCCGCATCCCCCCGTCACTGAATTGCTCCGGCGGAGGCAGAAGCACCTTTGTGTGCCACGCAGGGACGACGGAACGCCGTCGCGGGGACAGTTATCTCGGAAAGGATTTGTCAGAGCCCCCTGGTCTGCCCGAGGATGTCCACGTCAGCAAGAAGATCGAGTGCGTCGACTGCCATGAAACGGGTCCGGATGGCATGGGGCACCTGGAGCGGAATGCCACATGTCAGGATTGTCATCTCGAGATCGAAGAGGCCGTGGCCGGGAGCGTTCACAAAAATATGGCATGTGCGGCTTGCCACGTAAAGATCCTCGGCGGTTACGAGATGACTTCCTGGGGGCCTGGGCTTATAGAGTCCCGGCCGAACCCGTTCAAGAAGTATTCCCTCTATTACGGACCGCAGGAGCCGCCCATATTGATCAAGGACCAGAAGGGCCGCTGGATGCCGACGAAAATATGGCCGAACAGCGTCGGAGGCATCAAGGAAACCGTAGCGGCCAGGACAGGGCTGATTTTCCGATGGCCCCAAGGGGAAACGCATGACGCGTACGCACAGCTGGGCACATTCAGTTTTCCCGGCGGGAACAATAACTATCTGGCATGGCTGCAGGTGGAAGAGGTTGCTCATCCCTACGGCAAGTCGCGAACCTGTGGAAGCTGCCATGATTCGCAGACGCAGATTTCATCAGTGACCTGGCGGTACTACGATTCCCAGGGTGCCGAGCCGTTCACCGGACGCCAGAAGGTCGTTGCCGACCGGAACGGCCTGCGCGTGCAGGACATCAGGGCCACCTCGAAGATCACGCCCATGGAGGGCGGCAAGACGGAATATTACGCTGCGTGGCTGCATCTCGGTAACATCTGGAAGACGAGCGGTGATTTTTCCATACCAAAGTCCAATCCGCAGAAGTACGGGAACCTGGAAAAGGCCCTCCGGGAGGCGGACAGGCGGGTTGATGCCATTGACCGGATGCTTAGGGGGCGCGAGTTGAAGGGCGAGAATGTCAAAAAACTGCGGCGCCGATGGAAAGATGCAAAGGCGGTTGCCATGCATGATCCGGGCAGCGCAGCATCGATGATTGATGAGCTCAGCAGCACCGTTCTGCCATAAGCACGAAATAGGTCGTGTAACCGAAAACAATTTCGACGTATCTTAAGAGGCAGCATGCCCCTACCCAAGATGTTGAGGAAGACCGGCAATTTTTTGCTAGCAATCGGAGCGCTTCTTGCGTTTGCGGCAGCTGTTATGGCTTCCGTGGGAAGCGCGCTGGACAAAGAAAGCAAGGCCTTTGTTGATGCCGCTGTTCCGGCAATTGTCTCAGGGTGGGATGTCGGGGAGCTTCAGAAACGCGCTAGCGACGAGTTCAATAATTCGGTGGATAATGCCGAACTGGAACGGTACTTCGCCATTCTTCGAAAAATGGGAACACTGCGCGAGTATAGAGGATCAACGGGGGAAGCGCAGATAACTCTTTCCTTCTTGAACGATGTTGCGATAACCGCTTTATACGCTGCCTCCGCTGATTGCGATGAGGGCGCCGTTGATCTGCAGCTGTCGCTAATTAAGCAGAAAGGCCAATGGCAAATTCTTGGCATCAGGATAACCCCCCGGGAATTAACGGACGATAACAACACGATCTGATGAATACCCTCGTCAAGACAATCGAGGTCCTCGGTATTATCGCCTTTGCCCTGACCGGCATTTATGCGGCCAAAAAAAAGGGGATGGACATTATCGGCGTATACTCCCTGGCCATGGTCACAGCATTGGGCGGCGGGTCGCTGCGCGATATCATTCTGAACCGCCATCCCCTATTCTGGATAGAACATTATGAGTACGCTCTTCTCCTGCTGGTCCTGGCAATCGTATCCGCGATGGCGGCTCAGGATATCTTCGAAAAAAAAGGCCTCGTGAACATTGTTCTGGCACTTGATGCGCTGGGCCTCGGTTCTTTCAGCGCGTCCGGAGCGTCGCTTTCCGACCAGCTCGGCTGCGCTCTGTTCGTATCGTCGCTCCTCGGCGTTATTACCGGCGTATTTGGCGGTGTTATGCGTGACATTGTCTGCAATGAAATTCCCTATGTTTTCCAAAGAACGGAGTTGTATGCGACCTGCTCGTTCGTCGGGGCCTGGACCTATCTTCTTGTGGTCCGCTCCTCCGGCAATGATGTCATCGCGGCGGTCGCCTGCATCTGTGCAACATTCATCTTGCGAATATTCGCGCTCCGGTATAAAATCAAGCTGCCTCTGTGAAACGGGGGTAATGGCTACATGATGAACGGGCTCCGGGAATGCGGATCGCAGGCTTCGGGAGCAGATTCATGGTGAAGGAGGAAGAGTTATATGGCTGAATCCGAGAGTCGCAAAGCGAAATCTGAGCCGGGAGAGCGGGTGACACGCCTTCTCGCCGTCGTCGACAGTGACAGCTCCCATCTGCATTATACAAGCATGCTGCTGCAGCGGCTCGAATATAATATCCACACGACGAAGACCGCCGAAGATGCCCTGGAGCTTGTCGATGTCGCTCGTCCAGCACTTGTTCTGACGGAAATCAATCTGAGCGGAATGAGCGGGCTGGAACTCCTGAAAAAGATCAAGCGGAACCCGGTGAACTTCTCGATCCCTGTCTTCATCCTCACCGCGTCAAAAGACCCGGCTATGAAAGAGGACTGTCTTCGCGAAGGGTGCAATGAATATCTCCAGAAACCGGTCGATCCTGATGTACTTTATTCGGCTATTCAGAAAGCGACGGAATCGTTCCCCCGCAAGTTTATCCGGCTCAATACCTGCCTCAACGTGATCGTGGGTGGCGACAAGAATTCAAATACCGTGATCGGAGACTACGTGTCCGCCCTGTCGGAAAACGGTATATATATCAGCACATCGAAGCCGAAACCGGTCGGGATTGAGATTCCAATCACGATTTTTCTGGAGGACGTGAAGATCCAGGTCGAGGGGATGGTCCTCTACAGCTTCGAGCGCGGCAAAGGTCCGCTAAAAACGCCGGGGATGGGCATGAAGTTTGTCCGTATCAAGCCCGAGGATCAACAGCTGATCAAGATCTTCATCCGACGGGAGATTACCAAGGGACTGACTTTGGCTCAAATCGGCGGGACAGTTCTTTAAATCGGGAAAATGATAAGAACGATTCCGGAGGAATGCTATGCCTTATGTGAACATAAAAATTACGAGGGAAGGCGCCACGTCCGCTCAGAAAGCGCAGCTGATCCAGGGGGTTACCAAAATGCTTCAGGATATCCTCGGAAAGAACCCTCAAACTACGGTTGTAGTCATAGAAGAGGTGGAAACCGACAATTGGGGAATAGGTGGCGAGAGCATTACGGAGCGAAGGAAACGGGAGCGGAAGTAGCCGTCTGTTCATCAGGAGCGTTTACATGTTAATCGTACTGCACCACTCGGCAACGGCAAAAGATGTTGCTGCAATCAAAAAGATCATCGTGGCCATGGGTCTTAAACCGGTGGCCATTCCCGGCGCGGACCGGACGGCCATAGGGGTGATCGGGAACCAGGGATGGGTGGATGATACGGCGTTGCGAGGCAACAGGGCAATCCAGGAGATCATCCATGTGACCAAGCCATACAAGCTTGTCAGCCGCGACTTTCATCCCGTAGATTCGGTGATAGCACTGGGAGGAAAAATAAGGATCGGCGGGAAATCCCCCTTTCTCATTATCGCGGGTCCCTGCGCCGTTGAAAGCAGAGACCAGCTCATGAAGACGGCGAAATTCCTCAAAAAGATCGGCGTGACTGTGCTTCGCGGCGGAGCCTACAAACCGCGGACAAGCCCACACAGCTTTCAGGGTCTCCGTGAAAAGGGACTTGACCTGCTCGATGAGGTCCGGAAGGAGACGGGTCTTCTCGTTGTGACCGAGCTTGTAAGCCCGGAGCATGTCAAGGTAGTGGCCGGCAAGGTAGATATTCTCCAGATCGGAGCGCGGAATATGCAAAATTTCGATCTCCTGACAGAGGTGGGCAGATGCAGGAAGCCGGTGATCCTGAAGCGGGGGCTTTCGGCGACAGTAGAGGAATGGCTCGGCTCGGCGGAATATATCCTTCTCGGCGGCAATCCCGACGTAATCCTCTGCGAGCGGGGAATTAGGACTTTCGAGACGGCGACGCGGAATACCGCGGACCTCGCTATTATTCCCCTGGTCCGAAAGATGACTCATCTCCCCGTTATTTTCGATCCTAGCCACGCCACGGGCAAGCGGGATCTGGTGCTGCCGGCAGCTCTGGCTTCGGTTGTCATCGGCGCTCACGGCGTAATGATCGAAGTCCATCCCGAGCCGGAGCACGCCTTGTCCGATGGGCCACAGTCGCTTCATTTCAGGGAGTTCGAAAAGCTGCATGCGCAGATAGAGAGCCTCATTTCGTTCAAAAAGAAGAACCTCCCAGCATAGCTTCCTTTTTTTGAATGCCGCTAAAAAGCGCATGTCAGTGCCATTTGCATTTTATCATCCGCGATGTAAAACTCCGTCTCTTAGAGGCGGGGATATAAGGCGTTGCTTGCGAAGCAACCAGAAACGCATCACTTTAATGACGCATCTGCGAATAGAATCAGTAGTGGCCCTCAGTAGCTGTAGGGTCTGATTCGGAAATCCTCGCCTTCAGGCCGGGGAGGATTTCAAATGCATTCGGCGGGACGGACAGGCGATATTGAACATTTCATGCAAACGGGAGGGAAGATCGGACCATGGCTGAAATGATCTCGCAGGGAGCAGGTCTGAAGACAGAGGATAGATCGAAGCGGTTTCTCCTCGTTGTGGATGGCGATGGATCGCATCTCTATTATACGGGAATACTGCTGCAGCGGCTTGAGTATACTATCCATACCACCAAGACGGCGGAAGAAGCACTGGAGATCATGGACGTCGCGAAGCCATCGCTGATCCTGACCGATGTGGAACTGCCGCGTATGAACGGCATTGATTTCCTGAAGCAGGTGAAGAAGAACTCGATAACGCAGTCGATTCCCGTGATCGTCTACACGCTCTTGAAGGACCCCGGTGTAAAAGAAACCTGCTTGAAGGAAGGGGCTGCCGCATTTCTCCAGAAACCGGTCGACCCCGACGCGTTGTATGCAGCCGTTCAGCGGGCAACGGAAGAAACGCCGCGCAGCTATATTCGGCTTGCTACCTGCCTGAGTGTGATCATCGGGAGCGGAAAGGGCATTGAAGCGGATTCCCATGATGACTGTGTTACGGCCCTTTCGGAGCACGGCATGTATGTGAGCACGCCGAAACCGCGTCCGGCAGGCTTGCAGGTCGCCATTACCCTGGTGCTGGGAAACGCGGAGCTTAAGATCGATGGTGTAGTATTATACAGTTTTGACAAGAGCAAAGGTCCGCTGCGTATGCAGGGAATGGGTATTAAGTTCCTTCGCATCAAGCCAGAAGACCAGGCGCACGTAAAAAAATTTATCGAAAAACAGCTCACCGGGGATCTGCGCCTGAAGAAGTGAAGAAGTCGCATTTCCTCGAATGGTGAAGGCTGTGAAGATAACTGCCGACATCCCGCGTCCCGTTCAGTAAGCCGTCTCCCGACTTATTTCCGCTGAGAAGTCCCGGCGGGGGAAATGTATTTTCCCTGTGGCTGCACTGATTCAGCGGCAAGCGTATCAACCCCGGTTGTGAGCACACAACCGGGGTTGCCAATTTGTACTGTTATTATTTCGGCTGATCTGCTGGCGGGGTTTGCGGTGTTGTCTGGGGTTTTTCAATCTCAGCGGGCTTCTGTGCGTCGGGCGCCGCCGGGACAGTCTGCTGCTGCATCATGGACGGCGCCTGGGTGGCGTTTGTTTGTGGCTGCTGGTTTCCCTGAAGGGGAGATGGTTCCGCCGGTTTATACCGCGTCGGAGTGAAGTTGGGATCGATTTCGTAGGCTTTCTGGAAGTTTTCAAGGGACAGTCTGCGGCTTTCCACGTCCCCCTTCCTGCTCTTGAGGTAATAAGTATAGCCGAGATAATAATAGGGCTCGGCTTCGGGAGATATTGAAGCGGACTCATCGAATTCCCTAACAGCATCGTCGAAATTTTTCGCCTTCAGATAGGCAATGCCTTTGTCCATGTGTTCTGCGGCCGCCTTAGTATCGAAAAGCTCATCGGCCGCATGCGCGGTCAAAGCGACCAGCCCCAGCATCAGGAACACAATGAATGTCAGAATGCGCTTTTTACCCATATAAGCCTCCTTTCTGATTGACTCTACCATAGCATAGTGGCTGCACCACTGTCAACCACGATAGGGCTCCGGGTCAGGACCGCCGGAGATACATCAACCGAGTCCCGGGTGCCATAAATCCGTTAAAGTCCAAAGTGGGAAATTCGGGGAATGGAGTTAGCCCGGCAGTCGCCGGGCCGTGTGAGAGTCATGTGGGAAGCGATGCCGAACATGCCAGTTTCCCCGTCTGATTAAAGCATCGTCCCTCAGGAAGAATTGATACGGATGTCCGCCTTGCTGCGCAGTTCGGCAATGTACTGGTCGAGCTGCTGTCCGATTATTTCATCGGTAAGCCGTGCTATAATATTCTTCGAAACGTCGGTAAATTGCCTGCCCGGAAACACGCTCTGGTGGGAGTTAAAAATAGTTCTGTGCGTTCTCCCGAGCTATCTGCATGAAAAGCCCATTTTTTTTCTCGATAAGTTTCTGCACGAACTGATGCTCTCCGAGCATACTTGCGAGCTCCTTCAGGACAGGTTTTGCTCTTTCATGAAGTCGGGAAAGGCGGCGTCGGAACCGAACCGCTCCTTCGCTTTTCCATCTTGCCGTTCGTTTCCCGTTCCGAAACGTCAACGAATTTGAGACGTCTGGTTTGCTGGACCAGTAGACGCCAGGTTATCCAGGCCCTTAAGCGTTTCGGATTCCAGGTTTTTGCGGGTCCATGCCGGGCTTGCCAAAGCGCACGTTCAGGGCCACGGCCTCCGCAAGTTCGCTCTCTGTGATCACTTCATTGTTAACTGCAGCAACGATATGGTCTAGGATCTCGGCGTGCGCCATGGGGGGGAAGACACGGCGGAGAATAGGGGCAAACACGGGGCGGCCGCTAGCAGGCATGTGCCCATCGTCAGTGATCGCTGATCTGGAGCGTTCCCGACTTGGGAACCCCGGTTATTCTGACAGGAAAGTTCGACAGGTGCTGCAGGCTCGATAGGCCCACATCACTCCTGTTTCAGGTCCGTCATAGAAACGCCGTTCACGTACTCCACGACTTTGTCGTGCTTGATGGCCTGGAGCTGTTTAACGATTTCGGCGATCCTGAGAGAGTTGCGCAAAATGGCCTCAAGCCGGGACACGAGATTCTTATCTCGGTCTCCGTACCGTTCAATCAGCAGTTCGATGTTGCCGATGACGGTAGTGAGCGGGTTGTTAATCTCATGCCGCACGGTAATAACAACTTCTCCGATGGCGCCGAGCCGCTCTGCTTTTAGAAGTTTTTCCCGCATGAGCTTCTGTTCTGTCATGTCCCGGGCCGAAACCTGGTATCCGGCCGGCACCTTCTGCCGGTAAAGCCTGCGGGCGTTCATTTCGATAAATGCCCGGGTCCCGTCCCGTTTGAGAACTTCAAACTCGATCACCTGCCGTGCGGAGATGCCGTCGCCGCTTATCATCCGCTTCGCTGTCTGTGCCGCCTCGGGCGTGAGAAAATCAAACACGCTTTTACCGACAAGTTCGGGTTTGGTATAGCCGGAAAATTTTTCCGCAGCCCTGTTGGCAGCCGTCAGCGTGCCCGACGTGTCCATGGTAAAAAGAATATCGCGGGAGTTCTCGAACAGGTCCCAGAATTTTTCACTCGATTCCTTCACCTCGGCATAGAACCGAAGGTTTTCGACGGCCATCCCGAGCTGTGTTCCGATCGTGTCGAGCATCTGAAGGTCGGACGGCTTGAGCGAGAATTCTTTCTGAGGATATAGAAAAATGACGCCGAGCACGATGCCGCGCGACTTGATCGGGATAATGATGTGCGAATGAAAAGCGGCGTCCTTGCTGCGTGTGTGGCGCGCATCCGAGCAGCCGTTCTCAGTATAGAGAATTTCCCCGTTCTGGGCCACGATACCGCAAAGGCACTCGCCCATTTTAATTGTTTCCTCCTGCTCCACGAACAGGAGCGGCAGGCCGCTGTGTGCCATAAGGCGCAGCGTCTCGCCGTCGGGGTTGCAGAGAAACACCCCGCCGTGGGGCTCCAGACCGGACAGGCTCTCAAGGATCTTGTCAAGCGACCGGGACAGCATTTCCTTAAGGCTGGCTGCCTGGCCGAGGGTAAGGGCCACGGCGTCGATAGCGGCTAGTTCGTTTGTGCGGTCGAGTAGCTTCTTTTCCAATTCGGAGTACGACCGTTTGAGCTGTACAGCCATGTCGTTGAATCGCTCCGCCAGTTGCGCAACGTCGCTGTTTCCATCCAGTCGGATGCGGTATTCGAGATTCCCCCGGCTGATTTCCATGGCTCCGTTCCCGAGCGCCATGAGGGGATCGGCGACTTTGCGATGGATGTACATGCTGAAGCCGATCAGGAAGCAGAGCGACAGCAACACGATGACGACAAAGAGCTCGATTATCCGCGTCTTCTGAAAATAAACGTAGTCGGAGAGGCGTGAATTTTGGAGAGCATATTCTTCCTTGACCTGAGTCTCGATGTCCTTGTTGATCCTGTCGGTCAGATTATCTATTTCGGTAATCACACTGCGGGCGGTGACCCGATCTATCCCTAGGGGATGTTCCAGAGCAAAGAGTTGCGTGGCTTTCGTCTCGAGGCGGCCGGCATTCGCCTGCAGGGAATCGATTACTTGACGGTCGTCTGTACTCAATCCCGATGCCGCGAGCCTGTCAAGCTCCACATGCATCTGCGAACGCATGGTACCGTAGTCATCCTGGTATTTTTTCTCTCCCTCAGCAATGGAATGGTGAATATCGTAGGACATGGCTGAGATCGCTTTTTCTATGTTTATGATATGCTGCGTTTCGCTGGAGGTGCGCTCCACCTCACTCGTGATGGAAGAGAACGTGGTCACCACGCTCATGAGGGACAATACGACAATCGTCATGAACAGGAACATGCCGAGGCCGATAATGGTAATGATTTTTCTATGTATGGGCATGATCAGTTGAACTCCCTCCCACTCCGGGCGAAGCCCGGTGCGGGCTCAGCAGCACCTATTTGCATATAATACCACTCCGGGGCGCAGTCGTCCAGCAAGAGCATAATGTTCAACGTTCAAAGTTCAGCAGTCAAATTGAAAAAACGTCGCCAAACATGTTTTTTCCCTGTTAGTTCGTTCAATCTCTACCTGTCCAGAATCGAATTTATTCAATTGCCGTGAACACTGAACAATGAACTCCGATTCCGGCATCCGGTGCCCTGTACTTTATGATCAGGGCGTGCTAATTTTAAAGAGAGGGAACAAAGGAGGAACAAAACTTAGGTATGACAAATTCACCGGTAACCGCGAATAAACATCCTATCGTTGTAACCTATAAAGCAGGAGAGCCGCGGCGGGCTCAGATAAGGGAATATTTCGGCACGGGATCAGAGGTTTCCTTCCTCAGCGACATGCCGCCCGGATTGAGGCAGCAAACGCTGATCAACGGGGAAATCATGTTGTCCTGGTTTCTGCGGAAGGAATTGGGGCCGAGCGAATTCGGACTGTTGAAGAGCGTCAGGATGATACAGTTGCTCTCAGCAGGCGCGGATTCTGTTCCCTATGCCGATGTGCCCGTGGATATTGTCATCGCCGGCAACGTCGGTGCCTATGCGGAACCCATGGCCGAGCATGTTCTTGCCATGACCCTTGCTCTGGCAAAGAACCTTTTCCGGGAACACCGCAATCTCATGCGGGGAGAATTCAATCAATTGGCCCTGAACCGCAAACTGAGTGGATCAATTTGCGGTATTCTCGGATTTGGCGGCATCGGCCGGGCAACGGCTCGGCTGATGCGCGGCCTGGGAATGCGGATACATGCGGTAAATACCAGCGGCAAGACCGATGAACCGGTGGAATACATCGGTACGCTTGACAGCCTCAGGCGGGTACTTTCCGCAGCAGATGTCTTTGTCATTTCCCTGCCACTTAAGAAAGAAACGCGTGGCCTCATCGGCAAGCAGGAACTCGAATGGATGAAGCCGAATGCCATTCTGATCAATGTGGCACGCGGAGAAATTATAGACGAAGCCGCACTCTATGCCCATCTTGTCACGAACCCCGACTTTTCGGCGGGCATTGACGCATGGTGGGCCGAACCTTTCGCTCACGGGGAGTTCCATACGAGTTATCCCCTCCTTGCGCTGCCCAACCTGATTGGTTCACCGCACAATTCAGCAATGGTCCCGGGGATCACTGACGAAGCTACCAAGCGGGCTCTTGAAAATGTGAAGCGCTTTCTGGACAATAAGCCGGTCATTGGTGTTGTACGGCGGGAGGATTATGTCTAGGAGAGCGGGAAAATGCCAATGTGCAGGGGACGGCGTTTATGATCCATACGCTAGTTCTTGTCATAGTTGATAATGGTGTTATAAGGGAGTATGAACATGGACGATATAAAGAGAATCCTCGTGGCAAGCAGGATGACGAAATTCGATAGAAAGGCCGTGCACTACGGTGTTTCTCTCGCAAAAATGTATGGTGCGGAGCTCTATCTTATTCATGTGTTGCATGATCCCTTCGGCATAGAGGGTTGGAACCTCCCGATGCCGTCGCTCGAGGCGGACTATCAGAAAGAGATTCAGAAGGCCAAAAAGGGGCTTGATGAAATGGTGACCCGTGAACGGGCACAGGGGCTCGGCGTGAAGGAACTCGTCAGGGAAGGTGATCCCACCGACGTGATTCTGAAAACCGTTCGGGAGGAGCATATCGATCTGCTTATCATGATGGCCCATGAGGAAGGAAAGATCGAGCATTTTCTCTGGGGTCGGAGCAATAATGAAATCATCCGTAACATGCCGTGCTCGGTTCTGCTGATTAAGAAGGAAGTAAAGTTCTACTGAAGAACGAGAGACTGGGAAAGAGACAAAGAACAGGTAGAACGATTTTTGTACCTCTCTTGGCCGGAGTTGGGATATACTTTCTCTGCGCGATACTCTTGGTCCTGCTTCGGGTGGTGAAACGATGAACGGTGCACTTGCGACGATACTGGGTTTGAGCCTTGCGGTAACTGTGTTACTAATAGGATGTTCCGGAGCGCCCCCGGCAAATCTCGGCGTTCGGGATGGGTGGCTGGCTCCCTGCCCGGAAACGCCGAATTGCGTTTCGAGCAAGAGCACGGACCAGGAACATGCCATTGAACCGCTGTCTTACTCAACGTCAAAGGAAGAAGCCCTGGCCGATCTGAAAAAAATCATCAATCAGATGAAGCGGGTGAGGATCACCGAAGAAAGGGACGGCTATATTCACGCTGAATACACCAGCGCTGTCTGGCGGTTTGTGGACGATGTTGAATTCTTTGTTGATGAAAGCGCACACGTAATTCAGGTCCGGTCGGCATCGCGTCTCGGGAAATCGGATTTCGGAGTGAACCGGAAACGCATCGAAGCAATACGGGCGGCATGGAAGGCACGGGAAAAATGATGCCGACCGACTCCTGTCTGGAGAACAAGCCCCCCCTGTTCTCGGTTATCATACCTGTACTGAATGAATCGGCGGGAATCAATGAGGTGATAAGCCATCTTGAGGCACAGGAACCCGAAGGTGGTGTGGAGCTCGTAATAGTGGACGGCGACCCATTGGGAAGCACGATCAGTGGTATTACTTCGGACTGCGTGCGGAAAGTGATTTCCGAACGCGGCCGCGCCCGTCAGATGAATAAGGGTGTCTCAATCGCAAGGGGTGAAATTCTGGTTTTTCTTCACGCCGATACCTGGCTGCCTGCCAGTGCGTTTTCCCTGATCAATCAGACGATGAACGACCGACGTTTCGTCGCCGGGGCCTTCGATCTCGGGTTCGACACGCATCGGATGATCTTCAAAATCACGGAAAAATATGTCCATCTCCGCACCCGGCTAACCAGGGTCCCCTTCGGCGACCAGGCGATATTCATTCGCCGAGGCTATTTTCAGGAACTGGGCGGATATCGGAACATCCCCATCATGGAAGACGTGGATTTGATGAAGCGCATAAGAATGCGTGGTGACCGCATCGCCATCATCCCCGAGAAAGTACTGACCTCGCCGCGCCGGTACGAGACTGAAGGAATTCTATACTGCACGCTCAGGAACTGGGTGCTGCAGATTCTGTACAGCTGCGGTGTGTCGCCTGAGCGTCTAAAAAAGTGGTACCGCCCATAACCACAAGAGTCAGGAGGATTTTTTCGCCGTACTTCAGCCCGTCAGGAATGCATCCCTGCTCCTTGCTCGCTATTGTTAGTCAAAATGAATCAATTTTTACGGATAAGGCTGTTCATACCCACCTTGAATGCATTCATCCTTGATTTATTACTATGAGAAATGTATGATATCATGCAATTTTGCATGGGATCTTTTCAGCTCAGGAAGGTTGAAAAAGATATTGAACTGCAAACCAGGTCCAGGATAAGAAACAACCACTGTCGCGGCTGTCGATTACTCATAGTCGCTGAAGAAGGAGTTCCTGTTGATGAAAAATAATATCTGTTCCTGGTTTCTCCGCCTCGTATTTCTGTCGACAGTACTGGTGACAGCCAAACCTGCCTTGGCCGTTCTCGGTGAGTCCGCGGATTCTATCAGCTCGGACCGTAGGGCTCTTGTGGCTACGCAGGGCTCCGTCATCGTCCACGATGGTTACCAGGTTCAGGAAATTGTGTCTGATACGATTATGGTCCGTGAATACATTTCCCCGTCCGGAATCATATTCGCTATTGCCTGGAACGGTATGGCCGTTCCTGATCTTACCACCCTACTAGGCTCCTACACCAACGATTACCGGACAGCGCTCAAGCAGTCTCCACGCAAGCCCGGGCGCCAGATGAGTCAGATCAAAACGGCCCGGGTCGTTGTTGAAAAATGGGGTCATATGAGGAACCTGCAGGGCCGCGCTTATGCTCCGGCCCTGATCCCGCAAGGAGTGAGCATTGATGAAATCAAGTAATGTACTAATCCTTCTGTGTATGCTTGTTATGACGGCCGGCTGCGGCGGCGGTGGAGGTGGAGGAGGAGTCTCCAGCACGGTAAAACTTGTCTCCGTTACTCTGTCGCCAACAAGCCCGAGTATCGCGGACGGGATGTCGGAACCATTTACTCTTACCGCAAATTATTCGAATAACTTTTCGCAGATTTTGACGACAGCGGCGGTTTGGAATTCATCAAATTCCGGTGTGGCAACCTTCAGCAATTCGACAGGAGTAGCCGCAACGGTTACGACGGGTACGACAACGATTAGTGCATCCTATGGAGGCTTCTCGCAGTCCACGCAGCTGACGGTGACCCCGGCTGCGCTAGTCTCAATCACAGTGGCGCCTGCGCTCTCGAGTATTGCCGTCGGGACAACCGAGCAGTTTACCGCCACGGGCACGTACACGGACAACAATATGCAGAATCTGACCGCGTCGGCCATCTGGACCTCTTCTACCCCCTCTGTCGCTCTGATCAGCAATACAACAGGTTCCAATGGTTTGGCTTCGTCACAGGCATCGGGTACAGCGTTGATTATGGCCAGGTCAGGGTCGGTCTCGGGCTCCACGACATTGACGGTGACTGGGAGCGCGGCGACCGCCAATAACGTGCTTCCCGTCACAGTGAACGGCTCGCTCTGTTCGCCGTTAACATCATCGGCTTATCCCAACAAACCCTGCGTCAGCATAACAGTGTGCACTTCCGGTTCCACCACGGCCTGCAATACAATTAATGATATTTTGCTGGATACAGCAAGCTTTGGTCTGAGAATATTCAAACAGGCGTTGACAGTGCCTCTGACTCAGGTTAACGCCAGCGATGGAGGATCGCTTGCCGAGTGCGCACAATTCGGCGATGGCTCGTCGGAATGGGGGCCTGTTCAATGGGCCGGTGTTGTCATGGGGAATGAACCCCCGGTCCTGGTCCCAATCCAGGTAATCGATTCCAAATTTGGAACTGTTCCTGGTTCTTGCGGTACACCGGATGCAACACCGGAGATTGCGGGATTCAACGGCATCCTGGGCGTTGGAGTTTTCAGCGAGGATTGCGGCTCCATATGCGCAGATCTAAACAATGCAAACATCGGGATCTACTTTTCTTGTAATGGTTCGGTTTGTGCAGGGACCGCAGTTGTGGTGAGTGACCAGGTCCGGAATCCCGTAGCCAGTCTCCCGACGGACAACAATGGTGTAATCGTGGAGCTTCCGAGTGTACCGTTAAGCGGGGCGTCTTCAGTAAACGGCAATCTCGTCCTCGGAATCGGCACTCAGACAGACAACATCCCCTCCGGGGTTGCGACGTACAGTACCGACGACTTCGGGGAAATCAATACAGATTTCTACGGCATAACCTACCCTAGCATCATTGACAGCGGCTCGAACGGGTTTTTTTTCACGTCGCCCTCTGCCAGCATGATTCCCATGTGTCCGTCCGGATCAGTGTGGTTCTGCCCCTCGACCACGACAACCCTTTCCGCGGTTAATAACAGCGCTTTCGGATCCACCAGCGGCCAGGTCCTGTTCCAGATAGGCAATTTCAACTCCCTTGCCAACTCCGGCAATAATGTGTTTAGCGACATAGGAGCGGTTCAACCGGCCATGCTCATCTGTGGGTTACCGTTCTATTTAGGACGATTCGTTTATGTGGGGATAGAAGGGCAAGCATCCAGTCTGGGCACGGGACCCTATTTCGGATACTAGGGGTTGCGGGATCGCATTCCGGGGCGATCGAGAAATTTACTCTGACGGGCTTGTTTTCTTCGTTTCCGCATCCTCGGACACGGCGGTCATCAACAAGCGGGTCACGGTCGGTTAATTTTCAGAATGTTGAGAAAGAATGCCAGCAAAGAAAATCTATATTATTTCCGATGCCACAGGCCAAAGCGGATTACACATTCTCAGGGCGGCCCTGGTTCAGTTCGAGCATGCACGCACGAGAATACTGCTTTTCCACGACATCGACTCAAAGTCCGCCCTCAAAAAAGTCCTTGACCAGGCTAGGGCGGACAAGTCTCTCGTCGCGTTCACGTTTGTAAGAAAGGACATGAGAAGTCATGCCACCGACTACTGCCTGAAGCACAATCTTTATCATCTCGACATCCTGGGCCCGCTCATCAACAATCTCTCGGCCTATTTGCGGCTCGAGCCGCTTGAAACCCCGACCCTTCTGAGAAAAGTCGATGAACGGTATTTCAAGCGTATCGACGCGATCGAGTATACCCTCAACCACGACGATGGGAGGGGGGCCGAACGTCTTCATGAAGCCGATATCGTTATCCTCGGCCTCTCGCGCACCTCTAAGACGCCGACCTCGTTTTTCCTGGCTCAGGAAGGCTACAAGGTCGCAAATGTGCCGATTGTGCCGGACATTCCCCTGCCGGAAGAGCTGTTTCAGATTGAGCAGCACAAGATCGTCTGTCTTAATATAGACCCGGAAGTCCTCCAAAAGGTGAGGAAAGTGCGCCAGAAACAGTCGGGGCTCAAACCAAGTTATAGCGACTTCAAAAAAATATTCTCCGAAGTTGAGTATGTGCGGGACCTCATCAGACGCCACCGGAGTTGGGGGATTGTCGACACGACGAACAAGTCGATCGAGGAAACCGCTTGGGAAATCATCCATTATGTGTTCGGCGATGATCACGAAGAGTATCATTAAACGGGATACGGACCTTCCCATCAATAAACACCGCCAATGAGCGATGCCTGATGATGCATGCCCTTTCCAAGACGAAATCCTGGTTGATCCTATTTCTTTTCGCTCTGGTGCTGGCGCCGGCAAGCCGTGCGCAGGACAAACAGGTTCTCTTTCACGAAGACTTTTCCGGTTTGGACAACTGGAAACCCTTCTTTTTCCCGAACATCAAGAAGCATTCGGTCTATTCCCTGGAGAAGGACGGCGAACATAATGTCTTGAAAGCGGCAAGCCGTGCATCCGCATCAGCAATTGTTTATAAGGATGCGTTCAATGTCTATGACTACCCCAAAGTCAGGTGGCGCTGGAAAGTGAGCAACGTCTACACCAAGGGCGGGACAGGAAGCAAAGCCGGTGACGATTATCCGATGCGCGTGTATATCATGTTCGAGTATGATGCCGCGAAGGCGGGGACACTGGAAAAGATGAAATTCGGTTTGGCAAAAAGGCTTTACGGAGAGTATCCCCCGCAGAGCAGTCTCAACTATGTTTGGGCAAACAGGGAACAGCCTGAATCGATCGTCGACAGTCCATACACCGACCGGTCAAAGATGATCCTTCTTGAGAAAGGCGCGCGAAGCGCCGGCGTTTGGCGGGAAGAAGAGATCGATATCGTGGCTGATTACCTGAAGGCCTTCGGGACGAAACCTCCCGCCCGCGCGCGAATCGCGATCATGAACGATTCGGACAACACCGGGGAGAGTTCAGTGTCCTTTATGGAATATATCGAGGTCATCCGATAGCCCCATGTCCAATACGCGCTGCGTTATTCTGTTCGTCAAGCTTCCGGAAAAAGGGAAGGTCAAATCCCGACTTGCAACCCGGCTGGACGGGGACATAGTCCTACGCTTATACGAATGCATGGTCCTCGATGCAATCGATATGTTGAACAGCGGACATTACTCTTTCCGCATCTGCTTCGATCCCCCCGAAGCGAGCGACCGTATACGACAGTGGCTGGGCCATGCTTATTCCTATATGCCGCAGTTCGGGGACGACCTCGGGGAAAAGATGGAACAGGCTTTTTCGCGCGTTTTTTCGGAAGAGGTTAGTGAGGCGATTCTCATCGGGAGCGATGTTCCCGGAGTGACTTCGGCGATCATCAAGGAGGCTTTTGAAGCATTAGCAACGCATGACTCAGTCATCGGCCCAGCCAGCGATGGGGGATATTACCTCATTGGATTCAGAAAGGGCGCGCTTTGTCCGGAGATTTTTCATCATATGATATGGAGTACCACCGTCGTCTTTGAGGAAACCGTCAGGAGGCTTCACCAGGCGTCGCGCTCAGTCCATGTCCTTCCGGAAAAAGCTGATGTGGACAGGAAGGAAGATCTGATTATGCTCCTGGGACAACAACGCGATGGTAACGCACCTATTTCGAGGACTCTGCAATATCTTAACAGCATTCGCAGCAGCATTCTTGATTAGTTCAGAGATATTTATATTGTTTTACGAGCTAGCCGCTTTCAGATAATCGCCGGTACGACCAAAAAAGGAGAGCAGTATGGATAAAAAGAAACAAGTGACGGAAATCCTCAAGAGGCTTAAAAAAGAATACGCAGGGACTCCCCAAACGGCCTTGCATTATTCGACCCCTTTTGAACTTCTTGCGGCAACAATCCTCTCCGCACAGACCACGGACGTTCAGGTAAACAAAGTAACCGAGAAGCTGTTCAGGAAATATCGCACCATTGAAGACTTTGCGAATAGTTCACCGGAAAATCTGGAGAAAGATGTCGCGTCGGTGAACTTTTACCGGAACAAGGCAAAGAATATCTGCAATTCCGCGAAAATGCTTCTCGGGCAATACGGCGGAAACGTTCCGAAAACCATGGAGGAGCTGATCACCTTGCCCGGCGTGGCGCGAAAGACGGCGAACATTGTACTGTCGAGCGCCTACGGAATCAATGAAGGCATTGCCGTCGACACCCACGTAAAGCGTCTCGCCAACCGTTTGGGCCTTACCAAACACGTGGATCCGGTCAAGATCGAATCCGATCTGGTAAAGATGACACCGCGTATAGAGTGGGGCAACCTATCTCATCTTTTGATCTTTCACGGCAGGAAAGTTTGCATGGCCAGGAACCCTGATCATGGCTCGTGCGTTCTCTTCGACATCTGCCCCTCAAGAGATATTTGAACGGCCGGTTTCTGCAGTGCTCCCCCCCTCTTGGCAATTCACGCCTAGCAAGGGGAAAGTCCGGAAAATAGTTCAAAAACATCAATAAAGCAGAGAAATGCACGATTCAAAAATGTAAGATCAAAGTTCAGCGCGATCTGTTCTCCGCATATCTGGCAAAACAGGTAGTTAACGATATTCTAGGCATTCGCCGGTCTGCAGGAAGCAGCGTTCGTATCGAGAGTTCTTCTCAATTGCTGTCCAAAATGAAATCCTCTTCTGCCTTGTCAACATCATCAATTCGGCAACTGAAGCGAATACCTGTGAACGAGCTTAACTGGTTGATTCTTCCGTATGCTGGCGCGAAGATATTGGAGGTTGACCATTGATCGGGAAACCGGTAAGATTGCCTTATGAAGAGCGTAATGCTGTTCATGACTCTGACTTCGGTGTTGATGTGCGTCAGCGATCATAGCGTTAAGGCGTCTGAGCAGCAAGTCACAGAGCCGGATTGCATGATGAGCGCCGCTCCCTGCATCAAGACGGTGGATGGATTTACCGTGGCTTTCGATATAAACCCCAAACCGCTGAAAGCCATGCGCAGTTTGCTCTTTAGGACAACCATCTCGAATCAAGGCAGCCCCGTGACAGATGTATCCGTCTCAATCGACCTCTCGATGCCTGGAATGTACATGGGACAGAATATCATAGGGCTTAACCATCTCCGTGACGGGATTTACGAGGGCAAAGGCGTCATCGTCCGCTGCCCCAGCGGAAAAAAGATTTGGCGGGCCTCGGTTGCCATCCATCGAGCCGGCAACGAATCGGTGGTGGACTATATCTTCGAGGTTCCATAGTGATGAACGCCGGCTATCTTCTTGCCTTAACCACTGGTTTTTTGGGCGGGTTCGGTCATTGCATCGGCATGTGCGGCCCCCTTGTCGCATCCTCCTCGCTCCAATCCACCGCCGTTGACGTCTCTTGTAACTACCGTGCGCGGATTATCGATCAAGCGCTCTACAATACCGGCCGGCTTACGACCTACGGGATCGTGGGCGCTATCATGGGATTCGCTGCTTCCTTCATCAATGTGGCGAGTAAACTGGTGGGGATCCAGAACGGGGTGATGGTGGGAGCCGGCATCATCATGGTCATCATGGGGCTCGGCATCCTGGGTGTTGCCGGCGGAACGGGTTGGCTTGAGCGGCACAACTCGCTGGTGCTGACCACGGCAAAGAAATTATTCGGCCTCTCTTCCCCTTGGAGGTATTATCCCCTCGGTCTTGTCCTGGGTCTTATGCCTTGCGGCCTTTCCTACACAGCCTTTATCGCAGCGGCCGGGACCGAATCTCCGTTGGGGGGCATGCTCACCATGTTTTACTTCGGTGCAGGAACAATACCCGCCCTGGCTCTTTTTAGCGCTGCGGTAACGTATTTGGGGTCTCGCATGAGGCTCTGGATGCAGAAGGCGGGCGGAGTCGCGGTAATGGTCATGGGGTTTTATTACATTCTGAGGGGAATTCGGTTATATGTTGAAATGTGATCACTGCCTTCTCCAATTTCCCGAGCGGGACGCAGTGTATGACGAAGTCAACAGCGTCACGAAGGTCTTTTGCTGTCACGGCTGCCAGGGAGTGTACCTGCTTATCAATAGCGAAGGACTCGATGATTTCTACCGGCGCCGGAGGGAATGGACCCCGGGACCAGCCTCCGCCGCAATGTTCGACCTTGCCGCATTCACCCCGAATATCCGTCCCATGGGGAGCGAACTCGAAACGGACATTGTGCTGGGCGGCATCCGCTGCGCTTCCTGCGTCTGGCTCAACGAACGGATACTCATGAAGACCGCCGGCGTGACCTTCGCCCGGGTCAACTACGCCACTCATCGGGCGCGGATCCGCTGGAACCCCGAGAAAACAGGCATCCAGGCTATCCTGTCCCGTATCACCTCGATCGGCTATACGCCGAAACCCTTCGTTGCAACGGCATTCGATGAGGAACAGCGCAATGCACAGCGGGAGATGCTGCTCCGGTTCGGAACGGCAGGTTTCCTGTCCATGCAGCTCATGCTCTTCTCCGTGGCCCTGTACGCCGGCTATTTCCAGGGCATGGATGAGAAGATCAAGAATATCTTCGATATAATCTCGCTCGTCCTTGCCACACCTGTAATATTTTACTCAGGATGGCCTTTTTTGACTGGCGCGGTCAGGGGACTAAGAAGCTTCACGTTCAATATGGATTTCCTCATTGCGGCAGGTGCGGGATCAGCCTATCTTTACAGTATTTATCAGATGTCCATCGGGGGAGAGGTCTATTTCGACACTGCCGTCATGATCATCACCCTGATTTTGCTGGGCAGATACATCGAATCAGGGGCCAAGCGAAAGGCTTCGGAGGCCATCATGCGGCTCCTGTCTCTTGCGCCGCGGGAAGCGCGAAAACTGGCCCCCCGGGCAGAAGGTAGTGATGAAGACGGAACAACGATCCTTACCGAGCGTCGGATGGTTTCTGTGTTCTCCATCCAGCGGGGTGACCTTATCGAAGTGATCCCTGGAGAAAAGATCCCCCTGGACGGGATCGTGCGTGAAGGCCAGTCTGAAATAGATGAAGCAATGCTGACCGGCGAGTCCCTGCCCGTTGCGAAACACCCTGGCGCGGAAGTCTTCAGCGGAACAGTGAATCTGTACGGCCGTTTTGTCTATGAGGTAACGAGGGTCGGCAATGACACGGTGCTGGCGAGGATCATCAAAGCAGTTGAGGATGCACAGACCAGACGCGCGCCGGTCCAGGCTCTGGCCGACCGGATGGTGTCGGTATTCGTTCCCGTTGTTCTGTTTCTCAGCGTCCTTACAGCGGGATACTGGGTTTTCAGAGGAGGTCCGGTTTCTGTTGCAGTGATGAATGCCATCTCGGTGCTGGTCATAGCCTGTCCCTGCGCTCTTGGCCTGGCAACGCCTCTCGCAATCCTGATCGGTACAACCTATGGCGCTTCCCGGGGGATCCTGATGAAGGGTGGCGATGTTATCGAGCGTGCGAAAAACATCGATACGGTCGTGTTCGACAAGACCGGCACTATCACCGAAGGGAAGCCGTCCCTGATAGACTTTCACGGAATCGGCAGATCAGACACCGAGGCGCTTCGCCTCGCTGCATCCCTTGAACGTTTTTCCGAGCATCCAATTGGGAAGGCGATTACGGCAGCCGAAGGATCCTATGCCTACGAAGAGGTGACTGCATTTTCCGTGTTGCCGGGCAAGGGGATCCGCGGTTTTATTGCTGGAAAGGAGACACTTCTCGGCAGCAGGGAGCTTGTCGAGAGAGAGGGGATCGGAAGGAGTATGGATAATGGGGAGATCGCCTTTGCCGCATCCCGGGAAGCCGACGGCGCCACGGTTGTATACCTCACATACGATGGGAAACCGGCGGGAACCTTCGCGGTCTCCGATCCGCCGAGAATCGAAGCTGCGGAAGCCGTGAAGATCCTGAAACGTAGAGGTTTCGAAATTGTCATGATTACCGGTGACGCTGTCGCGACCGCGGACGCGGTGGCGAAGACGGTGGGTATCGAAAGAGTCCAGGCAAAACAATCCCCGGTGCAGAAGGCTGAACAAGTTGGAAAGATGCGGGCCGGCGGAAAGCACTGCGCCATGATCGGAGACGGGATTAACGATGCTCCTGCGCTCGTTGAGGCCGAGGTCGGTATCGCCATGGGCAGGGCAACGGATATCGCCCTGGAAAGTGCGGACATGGTACTGATGCGGAGCGACCTTCGCCTGGTACCCCAAGCACTCAGGCTGGCAAAAAAGACTTTTTCCATTATCCGGCAAAACCTGTTCTGGGCATTCTTTTACAATGCCGTGGCGATTCCTCTGGCCATAGCCGGCGTGCTTCACCCCATTATGGCCGCCGGGGCGATGGCGCTGAGTTCCTTGAGCGTTGTGGGCAATTCATTGCGGGCGAGAGTTAACTGATGTCAAGCATGATCATATTGATTCTCATCTCTCTCAGCATCGGCCTTGCTGCGTGGTTCCTGTTCCTCTGGGCCGTGAAGAGCGGCCAGTTCGACGACGTTGAACGCCCAAAGTACCGGATGCTCGATGATGATGACGATAGAGACAAAAATCAAGACAAAGATAAAGATAAGAACAAAGAGAAAAATACGAAATCCAATGCTTGATGGTCTAATACCCGCTTTTATTCCTAAACACACGGCTTAGCATTTACATTATGTATCACCTGTCGCCGTAAAACCTCGGCATTCAGGCCAGGACAGATGTCAATGAAGCCTTGATTTGGTCTGAGGCAGTGCGACGTATGGGCCGTGCCTGCAAAAAAGAAAAGAATACTCTCTTGACCCAGTGGCCTCCTTTCTTTTATGTTAAAAGTCAAGTCTAGCTAAACCAGGACAGATTTGCTGACAAGCTTTCCCCCGATTTTTTATTTGTTTTTATTATTGGTCATTAAAAGTGTACCAATCGGGGGGATGCCCCGCCATGTTGATCCTTTGTGGGAATTTTATTTGTTCGGACAGAAATCGATTCTCACAAATGCCCCAGATTCGATTTTCCCGGGGCAGTCCATATCCTGATACCCCCCGCAGGACCCCTTTCTCGGGATTTGTTCGCAGAACGGGCAAATCTTTAAAACCACCCTTTTATCAGCAGACATGCCTGCATCATAAAAGCAGCTGCATTTCCTTGATCATGTATTAAAGTTGTGGGTCCGCAGTCTGTAGTAGAGCAGACACGCTTCATTAGCCGGCTGCATGAAAGGACAAGCGTTACCCACGGTGAATCAGGTTGTAAGATTGTCCGTCCTAACGTGATCCCGTTTCTTATTGTATAACCGCATGCACATACTCCTTCTGATTCTTCAGGACGTATCTAATGCGGTTCAATAGTTTCCTGGCGATAGGAACGATGGCCCTTGTTTTTGGCATTTTTTTGCAGAGGTGTTCGAAGGCCATCAGCAACGCTGGGTCTTTCCGTACAGCAATCCACGAGCTTTCAATAATCAAATGGCGAAGTGTTTGGTTGCGTCGGTTGGTGATACCCGTCGTAGTGTCCTTCTCGCCGCTGGAGTCCGTATTGGGAATAAGGCCGACATAACTCGCAAGTTTGTCGAGTGATCCAAACCGTTCGATATTATAGAGCTCCGTGAGAAACGTCATGGCGGTGAGTGTGCTGATCCCTGTTACTTTTTTTAAGAGCTGCGCATTTACCCGATATTCATCGGTTCGAGAAAGCGCGCGAACGTTCCGGTTTAATTCGACAATGATTCCACGGACATAACGTAACTCATCGAGATGCACCTTAAAAGCGACATTGCCGCTAGCCTTTTCCATGCGGATTTCCTCAAGCCATTTAATGAATTTGCTTGACCAGTTATGGTGAACAATGTCAGTTGGTAGATGAATGCCATAAAAAGCGAGCATGGACTTGATCTGGTTCTTGCAGCGGGTCTGTTTCTTGACCATGCTTCTTCGGGTTCTCAGTAAACTGCGATCTTCGATTTTTATCCGGGTGGGAACATAGATTCCTTCGAGCTCTCCGTTTCTGAGGCTGCGGGCAAGTTTGCGGCAATCTACCTTATCTCTTTTGCCTGCCCGTTCTTTGTCTTTTGTCGGGACATCAGCAGGATTTACCACTATGCATTCGATGCCTTTTTCGCGTAACTGGTCGTGGATCCAGAATCCGGAATAGCCGGCTTCATAAACGGCGTGATAGGTTGCACCAGGGAAGTTCCGGTGCAAGTAGTTGACCAGGACCAACGGATCCGGTGGCTGTGTAAAGGTCTTATGTTCAAATTGATGAGTCAATATGCAAATGCTCCAACTTTTTCTATGAACGTCCATACCGACATAAATATGTTGACCGCTGAAATCTAGTTTGCTAATGTTAGTCATGGCAAGTCTCCTTTCGGTGTATTTTTTGTCGTCCTGACGTAAATATACCTTAAGTCAGACTTGCCTTTTAATCATAAGGTCTGTATGATTCATGAAGAACCGCCATTCATTTCAGGATTGCCATGACGATAAACAAACCCATATTCGACAACCGGACGGATACCGACGAAAAGATTCAGCCCACGTCAGAGGAACTCGAGGCATTCCTTGCGAATGTTGGCAAGGAAGGCGGCGAGGAGCAGCCGATCGATGGTCTGTCTGTATACCGACAGCTGCTGAAAGACGCTGATGGCTTTGAACAGCGCCAGGCGTCGGATGAGGCGTCGCCGGACATCCGGCAGCGGATATTATTCGGCGTACTCGACCATACCCAAGTTCTCAACTCCGTACTCCAGTCGGAAGTGGAGCTATATGCTTATCACTTGCACAGGCTCGAGTCACTAGATTTCAAGAACCCATCGGTCTTTATCAAGTCAGCTGAACACGAGATGAGCCGCCTCAACACAAAGAAGATCAACGATGTGATGAGGATGAAAAGACTCCAGGAAATGATCGCTGAGCGGAAAAAGGTTCTTGTAGTGCTCAAGAAACAGTGGCTGGAAATAATCCCTGAGCTGCGTCGTATTGCGCTGTACGTGAGGGAAAATCTGTCCAGGATTGAAAAACTCTGCGAAGCGTCGGTCGTTATTCTCGCGGAGGCTGGAATCGGACGGACAAAGGAAAAGCAGCTGATCGAGGATATCCATAACTATTTCAGGGACCTGCTGAAAAGAGCTCTGCAACAGGGCAAGATTACCAGGGAGAACCTGGAAAAAGCTAGGGATGGGATAGAGACGATAACAATGGAGTTGTCGAGTCTCATCAGCGAGGATGGCGACGCTCTCACCAAATTGTACGAAACGATACACGATAATGTAAAGACGGTGTCGCAGGACATTGCCATTGCGCTGGCCGACGTCGAGAGCAAAAAGAGCGGGACCGTCCATGAGAACCTCAAGCTTTTCAAGCGGCTTGAGCAGGTACTCATGTTGCTTTTGTCGGGTTGTCGTCTTGAAATAAAACTGGCTACGACCGACAAGAGTACGCCGCACGACAACCTCCTTAATTCAAAAAGAATGGAGATGATCGAGTATCTCTTCGAACAGGTGAAAAAAGAACGCAGGGCCCGGTCAGACCGCAGGGCACAGACGGATCGGCGGAAAGCAAATGATCCAAACTATCGGGGGCCTGAACGGAGACGCGGCGGGGACAGAAGGAGCGAGAAGGGCCGGAGAAGCTGAAGGGATGCTTCCTTATGAAAAAATATTGTTACAGTCTGTTCCTGTCAATATGTCTCTGCTCATGCGGCGTGCATTTTTCGCTGTCGCCAAACGAACCGCGGCCCGGAACATTTTCCTATTGTGAATTGCTCAATGTGCCTTCGCAACCCTATCCTACTTTAATACCGAAACCCTATCTTGGCATATACCTGGCTTCCCGGAAACTGGAACAATCCCCGCCGGCATGCAAAGAAAACTATTTTGTCCAGGTTGCCGGGATAATAAGCGGTTCACCGGCGGCAAAGTCCGGCCTCAAGGACGATGACGTCATCCTGTCCCTGAACAACAATCCCGTCTGTGGCGATGCGGAGCATGTCGCGCCATTGTTTAAAAAAATGATCGAACGGGAAAAGATCGGCTCCCTTGCCGTGCTCGATATTCTTCGCGAGGACCACACGTTTTCACTCTCGGTCATCCTGGAACAGCAGCCCACCCATGAGCAAAAAGAGGCGATGCATCCCGAACTCGGGACATGCCCAACACAAACCTCTTTGCTGGAAAATTCCCTGGACTCACAAGGCGCACTTCCCGCATTGCACGCTGTTTATGACGGCTTGTATGAGAGGTCGAACTTCGTGCATAACCCGGGGTCAGCGCTGGAAAAAAAATCGCATCCGCTGCAGCTGGAGGAGGTGACCTATCTGCTGCGGCACCCCCTGGAAGCTGGAGAGGTTGCGAAAGAATTGTCCCGCAGGATCAGCGAGCCTTTTGAGAACGATAACGAAAATCCCGCTGAGGGCGTGCGGCGTGCAGCGGCACTCCTTGACGTGAGTCTTCCGTCTCCGGAAAAACCGGTGGAAATCACGTTTCCCGCGCTCCTTCATGTTATGGAGGAAGCAAAGAGGAGTATCGACGCCGCTCTGTCCAATCTGACGCCAGAAGAAAAAAAGCTGCTGCAGGACAATGCCCTCAATCCATCGGACGACAGCCAATGGAACAGGATTCTGAAAGTTGCCCTGAAGGTCGACCGCGCCGCGCTTTTCCAGGCCTTTACTCCTCTCCTTGCTTTTCTCACAAAGGACAATCTGTCTCTTTTAAAAGCGGATGTGATAAAGCGTTTTGGCGGAAATAAAGGACCCATTCTCTATGAAGCTATGAGTCCCATCGGCAAGGTGATTGTCGGCGGTGAGGGGCCCAATGTATATACCGAGGATGCCGCACTCATACTCGACCTTGGCGGTGATGACCTCTATCTCAATAATGCAGGCGGGACACGGCCTGGCATGCCAATCGCTTTGGTTATAGACTGGGGAGGAAATGACCGCTATATAAGCAAGGAAAATTTCTCCCAGGGCGCGGGGCTTTTGGGTGGGGGCTTTCTGATAGACCTTGGCGGCAATGATACCTTCATTTCACGAGACGGCAGCCAGGGTGCGGGCTTCTGGGGGCTTGGTTTCCTTTACCACGGTGATGGAAACGGAGTTTTCAGTGCCAGAAAATTTTCTCAAGGTACGGGACAGATGGGTATCGGCATGCTCGTGAATAGAAAAGGTGACACTCAGTATCTTTGCTCATACGGCGGACAGGGATTGGGGCTGTTTGGAGGGGCAGGCATCTTGTTTGATGAAGCAGGTAATGATTTTTACCAGCTGGGCGGACTGGAGCCGGACTTTCGTGACCCCTCGGCGTCCACGCAAAGCATGGGCCAGGGGTTCGGGCTCGGCGAAAGGCCGGAAAAAGACAAAAATGGGGTGCCAGGCGGCATAGGCATGCTAATCGATGGCAGTGGAGATGACACCTACATCGCCGACTATTTTGCGCAGGGAGCATCCTATTATTACGGTTTGGGCATCCTGGACGACAGGGCGGGCAATGACCAGTATATTTCGGGACGCTACAGCCAGGGCGCGGGCATCCATTCCTCTGTCGGTGTTCTGCTGGATCGGGCTGGAAATGATTTTTATTATTCCTCGTTCGGTGTGGGCCAGGGTATGGGGCACGATTATGGCGTCGGCTTTTTTGAGGATGACGGCGGGGAGGACCATTATCAGGGAGGGTCCCTGGTGCAGGGCGCGGCAACAAACGGGGGCCTCGGGATATTTATTGATTTGACAGGGAATAGGGAACATTCCTTCGTGAGCGAGGGACAGGCATACGTTGAGGGCGAAAAGGGGATAGGGATCTCGATCAGCAGGGGACGCACTGCTGATGTTCCTGCTATTAAGATTGAGACAGGCAAGGAATGAAACGGTTTTGCATAGGGGCCAATAAGCAGATTCAGGAAAGGAACATACCTTGAAAAAAATACCAAAGGGCATTTTTTATTCATGCGTACTTGTTATCGCAATTGTTTCTCTCTGTCGGACCACCGTGGCATGTCAGGTAGATGGGTGCTTTCTCACCAAGGCAGGATTCCTGGCCTCTTCGAGTCCTGAGCGTCTGCAGGAAGCTAATGGCTATGAAAAGGCAGGCAACAAGGGGAAATTGGATGAACTCATAAACAGCAAGATTGTCTTGATGCTCAAGAACGACGTGAAAGTGCAGGCCCTGGAATGGTCGATCGAGCGGAAGATGATTAAAATTAAGTTTGAAGACAGCAAAGGCACATACTGGGTGAATGATGGGGCATTAAAACACGTCAAAGCCGATGACAAGAGTGATGGGAAATAAGACATTGGTAATGAAGTGTGATATCCCGTGGTCTTGAGACCTACGCATTACTTCAAAAATCGTACAATATCATTGATATTTCAGAATATGGTCGATTTCCAAAATCCGGGAGCATGACGAGCATATTAACCAGGCTCGAGTTCTTTGCAGCTCGCAGTGCGGAATTTCAGCTGGAACAAGATAGCAGCAGGGGACAAAACTACTCCAACAGTTGACATACAACAGTGATAGCCCTTGACTCTCACGTTTGTTAAGCATATAATAAGTGCATATTTTGGAGGTGTAAATTATGCGTGCAACATTGAACATACCCGATGATCTTATTGCCGAGGCTCAGAACGCCACCGGTGAAAAATCCAAGACTAAAGCGATAACCATCGCCATCCAAGAATTCATCCGGCAAAAAAAAATGATGGATTTGCTTGCTCTTCGGGGTAAAATCAGGATCGATTACGACTGGGAAAAAGAGGAAGAACGTGAAATGAAAGCACAGCGAATTCGGGAGAAACTCCTTGAGCGAAAAAAGTAGCGGCATACTTGCTGATACGTGCGTCTGGATAGAATTTTTTAATCAGCGATCCAAAACTGGCGACGTGCTCGAAGCCCTCATCCTCGAAAACGCGGTATGGACATGCGGTATCGTTCTGTTCGAGCTGGTGCAGGGAGTAAGATCGGATGTGGAAAAAGAACAGGTTTTAACGACAGTCTCCCATCTAAAATACGCCGAAATGTCCAAACCCCTCTGGCAAAAAGCCGGAGATATATCCTCCGCGCTCCGGAAAAAGGGCATGAATATCCCGTTATCGGATATCCTCATCGCTGTCATTGCGATCGAACACAACCTTTTGATATCCACACTCGACGGACACTTTGAGCAGATACCCGGGGTTAAACTCTACAAACTGTCCACCTCCCATGGTTCATAACAGGATCTCAACTACGGTGTCGATGTATCAACCATAATTGAAATGATTGAGAACGGCGACTTGTAGAAGAAATCAACCGGATAACCTGGATTTTAAAATTTTTCGTCTAGTTTCAGGAAGTTGCAAAATTAACCACATAATCCGGAGACCCAAAAAAATAAAGACATGAACAAAGCTCTCTTTATCCGCAAAAACCGGATATACCGGCAATATACCGGCATGGTATTATAAGGAATCAGCTCGACCTCCTACGAGACGATCAGTAACGTGGCCTCATCCATCACCTCAAAAGACGTCATCATCATTGGCGCTGGCGCGTCGGGTCTGCTCTGCGCAATTGAATGCGGAAAACGCGGCCGCTCGGTGCTGGTGCTCGACCATGCGGCGCGGACATGCTCAAAGGTCCACATCTCCGGCGGCGGCAGGTGTAATTTCACGAACCTGAATGTGTCCGCAGACCATTACCTTTCTCAAAATCCTCACTTCTGCAAGTCAGCCCTGGCGCGCTTCACGCCCCGTGACATCCTGTCCCTCGTCGAAAAACATCATATAGCCTCTTATGAAAAGGAGGCAGGCCAGATATTCTGCGCGAAAAGTTCCCGGGATATCATCGCAATGCTTGAGCGAGAATGCGAACTGGCTGGCGTCGGGATGCTTCTGAAATGTGGAGTAGCGGATATCGCGAAAAACGGGAATTTTTTGGTGACAACTACCGAGGGATATTTTTCAGCCGAATCTCTGGTCATAGCAACGGGTGGGCTGTCTTATTCCAATCTCGGGGCCAGCAGCTTCGGCCATGACATGGCTAGGACCTTCGGGCTAAGAACGACCCAGGTCAGGCCGGCGCTCGTGCCCTTTGTTTTTTCAGGAAAGGACCAGCAGGTCTTTCGAGAACTTGCGGGTGTTTCTCTCGATGCTGCTGTGTCCTGTGGTTCGCGGAAGTTTCGTGGCAGCATTCTGTTTACTCATCGGGGATTGAGCGGGCCGGCGGCGCTTCAGGCGTCGCTTTATTGGGAGCCTGGTTCGGCGCTGATCATCGACGTCCTCCCGGCGACAGACATCCTGAAAATCATTATATCCCGGAGAAGCAGCAAGATATTGCCGCACATTTTGCTTTCCGAATATCTGCCGAAGCGGTTCGCGCAAACCTGGTGCGGCTTATTACCCTATACGAAGCCGATTAACGAGACTTCGGACAAGGAGTTGAGGGAGTTTGCTAACCGGCTGCACGCATGGGAAGTCGTACCTAAAGGCACGGAGGGGTACGCGACTGCCGAGGTGACTGCAGGCGGTGTGAACACCGATGAACTCTCGTCCAAGACTATGGAATCGAACAAGGTGCCCGGTCTGTATTTCATCGGCGAAGTTGTCGATGTGACCGGGGAACTCGGTGGTTACAACCTCCATTGGGCTTGGGCCTCTGGCTTTGCCGCCGGCCAGTTCGCCTAAACAACCTATGGAGTGATTCATATCATTTGGCGCATTTGGAAAAACATCATGGGTCAAAACGTGCATTTATTGCTAAAATGAGTAATTCAAAATGAGCTGATTTCATCTGATTATTAGAACATTTATTTATAACACATTAATTTTAAACGTCTTTTATTCTAATCTTTTCTGGCATTTATCTTGCTGATATTGCTATTGAATTAAAAAATACTTGAGTAACATAAGTACTACAAACGCGCGGATATTATATCCATTTTTTCTCAAACAGAAATGGTATCGGATTTGTAATTGATAATGAATGGTGCTTTATGATGACAGGACAAGGTGAAAGGCAACAGGTTTCTGTGCTTTTAATAAGCAATGATCAAAATCCGGATTACTGTGGTTTCCTTCGCATCAAAGGTAAAAAGGTAGATAAGTGTTCGTTCGAGTGCTATGAAGACAGACTCAACCTGTGCGAAGCTGGCGTTATCGTTCTCGACAGTAGCTACGAAGTATGGAGAGGCATGTCTGCTTTACGCCAGATCAAGCAAGCCCATCCTGAGGTTCCCGTCATCTTTCTGTCCGTTCAGAGATCGGACGAAACTGTGGCTAGCGCTATGAAACTGGGCGCGCAGGAATATTATCAGAAGCCTGTGAATGTTATCAGACTCCAGCAGCTTGTGAAAAAACTCTTGGCCATCAGACAGTTGACCAGGAGCGACGACGTCACTGCCACAAATATGTCGGCAGGAGAAGCGTCACCTCCGCACGATAAAACAACCTTCTCTGATAAGCCGCAGAACATTCTGCAGGTCATTTCCTTCATCGAAAGCAACCTCTGGACCCCGATGGAACTGGAAGGTCTCGCACAAAAAGCCAATCTCAGCAAATTCCATTTTTGCCGGGTATTCAAAAGGTATACCGGTTTGAACCCCATGAAATACGTGAATTCCTTACGTATAAGCCGAGCAAAGGAACTTCTGGCCGGAAATGAGAACAACGTTTCTTTGGTAGCCAACGAGGTGGGGTTCCGGGACTTGAGTAATTTCATCAGACAGTTCAAAAAAAACATCGGCGTTACGCCGACCGCCTATAGGGATATGTCCAAAACACAAAATACGCCAGTGGCAACGGTATCCGCTGAGCGACGGTAATAGAACAAAAGTTTGCATGGCATAATGTTTGGTTCAATCCGCATGATTGGACAAGCGAGTAAACTCGTACAAGTGGCAAAAGTCAGCACTACATCTTGAACTGTCTTCGTTCTGTTAGGCCCATCTTCTACACGTGGCTAAAAATGACCCTGCCGGGATCATCTGCTGGATTACTTCCCCCTTGGTGTCGATGTTGAGCGCGATACTCCTGCAGCGTCTTTATCGCTGTTTCTTCTGCTTTTTTGACCTTGCCATTCTTTCTTATCTGTACTATTCTTCCCATATCGGCTATACTTGGTGGCTGTTTGTCGGCAAACAAAACATTACCATTTTAGGAGCCGCTACTCGAAATTTAAACTAGCCATAGCACTCAATCCTCCAAGGAGGTTAGTAATATGTTTGACGGACTTTTTAAACCAATGCATTTGCCACTGATACTTTTCATCGTTCTCATATCTATTATCTTCTCTATCTTTTTCCCAATTCCATATGCTGCAGCATCCACCTATGTCGATGTTGAAGATGCTGATATATACAATACTCTTTCCCTGCTCGAGACGGAAGGAGTTATCAATGACGCCCTGCTCTCTACAAAGCCGTTAAGTCGCAAAGAAATCATCAGGCTCTTAAACGAGGCAGAAATAAATGCAGCGGGACGAAGCGAATTCATCAAGGAGCTGGTCCAAAACCTTAAGCAGAGGGTCAAACCGGAAGAAGGCAACATCAAGCCCATTGATTCGGTCTATGCAGCATACGTCAATACTAATGCCAGCGTTTTGGCACTGTCGTATAGAGGTGAAAGTGAAAAAGAGCAGGCCTTTAATGCCGATAATGACGGTGACCTCTATGACCGCGGTTCCAATTATCGTGTTGGTTTTACCTCACGCCTGGAAGACCTTGGGCCGGTCTCGATCTACCTCAATCCCGAGTTCCGGGCATCCGAAACCACCCAAGACGGGGTCCTGAAAAAAGGGTACGGGGTCCTCGACTTTTCATGGATCGATGTTGTTATAGGCAAGGATTCCCAGTGGTGGGGACCGGGATATAGCGGCGCACTTCTCCTTTCCAACAATGCCGAGCCCTTTACCATGATAAAGTTAACTAGCCCACATCCACTGGTCCTGCCTTGGATACTCAAATACCTCGGACCCTTTCAGTATGATATCTTTGCAACAGAACTCAACAGTAATAGTAACAGAATTCCCCCATCAAATCTCTGGGGTATGCGTTTCGATTTCAAACCCCTCCCGATCATTGAAATAGGTCTTCAACACACAGAACAGATAAGCGGTCCCCAAGGGCTAAATACGTGGGCTGACAGCGCTATAGGAACAGTTCAACACCAAAATTCCGATAACACCGATGGGAGGGCCGGGTATGACCTGAAACTAACCTTGCCTTTCAGGCTACAACCCTTCCAAGTATATCTTGAGGCGGATGCGGAAGATAATGTCCACATTATACCATCCCAATGGGCCTACCTTTTCGGCATCTATTTACCGAGAATGCTCAATTTCGAGAGCATCGGTGTGCGCGCGGAATATGCCACGACTCACATGTATAATCACCCGGGTCCAGTATGGTACACTCACGGGATCACCGGTGGCTACACGTACGATGACATGATCATAGGGCACCATATGGGTACGGACTCAGAGGACCTTTTCCTGGAGCTTTCTTACCGCATGCCTGAAGTGCATACGGACCTGTTTTTGTCCTATGATCAGGAAATACATAACATTTCCGGACCAGTGCTCGAACGCACAAAAGAATTCCAAATAACAGGGAAACGCCGGATTGCAGAGCATGTGGATGTCACACTCTCGAGTGGTTATGGCTGGATCAATAACCCCGGTAACGTGGCCGGGACAACAGACAATGTGTACGAAGTAGCAAGCGAAGTGAGGTATTGGTTTTAGACAGCTGCTGCATGGAGCAGGTCGCAAAGTGTGTTGATCGTAATCTCGGGAGTAGGTGTTGATGTCCGGTTAATAACATTGACTTGAGAATCGAATTCATCGCGACTAGCTTCACTCGCGAAATCGATCCAACCTTTAGTTTCTTCAACTTATTTGGGATATTGCTGGTTTTTATTCTATTTGTTTTCTTTAAATAATTGCATGTTTGCTCGTCTTCATACGCCTTGGAAGCAATAAAAAATTATTGATCCGATATGTTACGAGAGTGTATTATGGAAGTGTCTTATCTTGGACTCAAAGTGGAGAGGTATGGTACACCCAATGACTCTTTGTATATCATCGGTATGGGCCTGGCAGGAGCAATTCCCGTGGCTGGCGACTGGAATGGCTCAGGTAAGACAAAGACCGGTGTTTTCGTCCACGAGTTATACTGGTACGTTGACTAATCGTTCATGGCCTCGAAATCGATTACAAGCATGTTGCACAGCACTTCACACTTTGTGACGTCAAAAAATAGAACGGTCTAATTCCAAAACAAATGTCTTTAATTCGTCCAAACTTCGCTTCAGGAACGCGGGGAGCTATACAGGCCGTGCTTGCCGACAACCGAATCAGGACTGGCCTTGTTTCGAACCTGTTGGCGACGATGGCGGGACGTTCGGCCGGTCTAATCACATCAGTCATTGTTGCACGAGTACTGGGAAAAGAAGTCTTCGGGGAATTCAGCATTATTCAAAGTACGATAATGACTTTCGGTGTCTTTGCAGGCTTCGGCGCCGGTCTGACGGCAACGAAACATATTGCGGAGTCGTTCCGGACCGACCCTGCACGGTCGGGCCGGATCCTTGCTCTGGCAGTCATGATGGGATCCGCTTTCGGCTGCGCAATGACCGTGGCATTGCTGATTGGTTCACCGTTTATCGCTTCGAGGATGCTCTCGTCACCGCAACTTACGTCTTTCTTGCAGATAGCATCCATGAGCATTGTGGTGAGCTCCCTGGGCGGCGCCCAGAGTGGCGCACTGGCAGGATTTGAAGCGTTTCAGACATTGTCCCGCTTAAATGTGCTTACCGGGATGATCACCATCCTCGGCGTATCTGTCGGCGTCATTCTGAATGGCATGAAAGGAGCGCTGTGGGGATACAACCTGGCAGTGGTTATTTCCTGTTACCTGGGATTCCGGGCTCTGAACAGTGTGACGCGAGGCAATGGAGTCATCATCGATTATAAAAATTGTTTTCGCGAATGGGCCGTTCTCTGGCGATTCAGTCTGCCGACCATGTTAGCTAACACAATGGTAACGCCAGTCGCATGGGCATGCAATGCCATGCTGGTAAACCAACCGGGTGGCTTCTCCGAAATGGCAGTCTATAATATCGTTACCCAATGGCGGCAATTACTGCTTTTTTTGCCGGGAGTTGCCGCACAGGTCTTTCTTCCAATCATGTCATCGCAAACGTTGCGTGAGCGGCAAGTATCCGCCAAATCGATCTACCTGAAATTAAACATAATCATTGCAGCGCCTTTTTTGATCGGGCTGTCGCTCTTGAGTCCGCTTATCATGACTCTCTACGGAAAAAGCTATACAGCTCAGTGGCCGGTGTTCATAGTAGTGCAACTGGCAACATTTGCGCAAATTATACAGTCACCCGTTATAACATCGTGGGCAGCTGATGGCCGCATGTGGACCAATTTTATTGCCAACGGCTTCTGGGGTTTGGCTCTGATCATTTTGAGCTGGACTCTGATCAAGCTAGGCGCCCTCGGTCTTGGCTTGGCGCTGCTGATAAGTTTCCTGCTCTATTTTGCGGTAATTATGCTGACGAAACGACGGTAGGCATGAATGGCGATACGGAAAACCGAAAAATGCTCCTTACGAACATGCTTTTCATATGCAGTAATCACTGAATCTGCTCCTGGATGCCAGGAAGTTCAAACGTACACCATCTGTGAGTGCGAAAGCTGTCTCTATTCTTTTTGGCAGATTACAGTAGTGTAAGCACCCGGCGATGAAAGGAAAATAGATGTGCAATATATTTTGTCTTAAGTTTGGAGAAAATAATCTTAGCCGCGATGAAATCACGGGGAAAAGGGTCATAGAGATAGGGTCCTACAATGTAAATGGCAGCCTGCGTAAATATATTGAATCGCTGCAGCCTGCTCAATATATAGGGGTAGATATCGAGAAGGGCTATGGCGTAGATGTTGTCTGCAAGGGAGAGGATATCAGGGAGAGATTCAAGGATGAAAGCTTCGATCTCATCGTGTCGACGGAGCTCATGGAACATGTGTGGAACTGGAAAAAAATTTTATCAAATATGAAACAGCTTTGCAAGCCAAATGGAGTAATTTTGATCACGACCCGATCCTACGGATACCCGTATCATGGATGGCCCTATGACTTTTGGCGCTTTGAGCAGGCGGACATGCATGAGATTTTCTCCGATTTCGAAATCCAAAAATTGGAAAAAGATACTCATGAACCTGGAGTATTCATGAAAGCAAAGAAACCTTCACTATTCATGGAGCGCGATTTGTCAGATGTGAAGCTGTATTCAATCGTATCAAACAGCCGAGTCAATGAGATAAGTGAATCTGTACTAAAAGATTTTATCGAAATGCATGCAAATGAGTACCGATCTTTAGAGCGGCAGAGCTTGAAAGGCAAAGTTAGAAAGCTGCTGCGAGATTTCTACTGGCAAGTAACAAGGTCATAAGGAGAGCTTCATGGGTTTTACTTGCAGGATATGTAGTAATGATAGGAATAACAAAAAGTATATTGTCCGTGAAATGCACTTTGGGACAAGGGAAAAATTCGAATATTTCGAGTGCTCTTCCTGCGGCTGTCTCCAGATTGGAGTTATCCCATCGGACATGAGTGAGTACTACCCTTCCGACTATTATTCATTTAAAGGTGTTGAGGATACGACAATTGTTGGAAAGATTAAAAATATTTTAAAAAGGCAGAGGAATAAGTATGCATCGACAGCAAAAGGAATTATCGGAAAGATTCTTTTCAATATACATCCTACGGATATGCCATTTTATATTATCGACAAGATGAGGGATGAGAAAATACAAACCGTGCTTGATGTGGGATCAGGAAGTGGAGCATTTTTATATCAGCTCAAGGAGTTGGGTGCTCCGAATGTCATGGGGATTGATCCCTATTTACAAAGAGACATTTATTATAAAAATGGTTTGGTAATATATAATAAAACCATTCATGACTTACAGAAGGCTGCTGACAAGAAATTTGACTTTATCATGTTGAATCATTCATTTGAGCATATGGCAGATCCCCTATCTGTGCTCGACTGTGCATCGGATATCTTAGAAGACCACGGCACAATGATGATCAGATTGCCGACTGTCAGCTCTTATGCATGGCAGTATTACGGACCAAACTGGGTACAGCTCGACGCACCGCGACATCTATATCTCCACTCTCTAAAATCAATGAATATACTTTCCGAGCAGGCTGGGTTTGCTATCATCGATGTTAACTATGACTCCAACGAGTTGCAATTTTGGGGAAGTGAGCAATATATAAAAGATATCCCACTGGCATCACCGAAGTCTTTTAAAAGGTCACCAAGGAAATCAATTTTTAAAAAGCGAGAAATAAATAAATTTAGACAGCGAGCAGGTGAGCTTAACAGCCAGAATCGTGGCGATCAGGCTGCATTTTTTTTGAAAAAGGTTAAAAAATAAATTGATAAAAAGTACCTATATAGTAATAATAAATTATAACGGATGGGCGGATACCATAGAATGTCTCGAGAGTGTATTGAGAGGTAGCTACTCTCATTACCGAATACTAGTCGTTGATAACAATTCTTCTGATAACTCAATGTACTATTTGATGGCATGGGCAGAGGGTCGTTTGGAAGTCTTCGTGTCGCCGGATAATCCGTTACGACGGCTATCTCATCCACCAGTACAAAAGCCGATTGCTTACGTTCATTACGATAGAGCCCGTGCAGAAGCTGGAGGTGTTACTGACGAGCCGGATACGAGATTGGTGCTTATACAATCGGGCGACAACCTCGGATTCGCAGGTGGCAATAATGTCGCTTTACGCTATGCTTTGGCAAGAAACGATGTTCATTATATTTGGATGTTAAACAATGACACGGTAATTGAAAAAGATGCGTTAACGGCATTAGTAGAAAAGGCGAACATATGTGAGAAGAAGGGATCTCAATTTGGAATCAATGGATCCAAGTTGCTATACTACGATAGGCCTCAGACAATACAAGGCGTAGGTGGAAAATATATTAAATGGTTCGCAATGGGTAAGCACCTCGGGGCATTTAATGAGGATAATGGACAATATGACGTTGAAGAAATTGACATCGATTATGTGATTGGTGCATCTATGTTCGTCAACCTGAGTTTTGTAAAAGACGTTGGTTTGTTATGCGAAGACTATTTTTTATATTTTGAAGAAATGGATTGGGCTTTAAGAGCTAAACAGAAGGGTTGGGAATTAGGCTACTCTTGCAAAAGCAAAGTTTATCATAAGGAAAGTGCTTCTATTGGTTCATCGAGTCTAAGAAAGCAGTCAAGTGAATTGGGCGATTATTATCGATTAAAAAATAAATTAATTTTCACAAAAAAATATTTTAGGAGATATTTATTGAGCGTCTATCTCAGTTTCATTTTAATTTTATTAAAACGAATAAAAAGAAGGCAATTTAAAAGAGCTAAGATTATTATTGAGTTAATAATAAAGAGTTTTTGAGGAACGAGTATCGCGTACTATAAAATATGAGGGTATTTTATTGACCGGAACGATCTTGGATATTAAAACTTTCAATATAACAAAAAATGTAGTACTCCAATCATTTTTAGGATTTGCTGTAGCGCTGATTGTAAATTTTGTAAGTTCATCCACGCTGCTTTTTATTATATTAATGGTAGTTATGTTAGCACCTATTGCCGTAGATTTGATCAAAAAGAAATTTGATTTATTCGAAATAAAAAACGTATTTACCGTTGGCTATTTTATGGCCTTTGGTATTTCAACCCTCTACTCATTAAATATCCGATTAAGATATATCGATGACGCTATATTTGATCGGACTCTACCAAAAGTACTTATATATGCGATCATATCAATTATTTTCTTTTATGTCGGTTATTATAACGGCATTCCTGTTAGTCTTGCGAGAAAACTTCCCATTCTCCATCGCACATGGAACGAAAAGAGGGTGCCGTTAGTCATAATTGCATTTACTCTGTTAGGAATTTCTTCTTATTTTATTCTTCTTTATCAAACCGGGGGGTTACTGTATTACATACAGAATTTTTACAGGATTAATGATTTGCTAGCGGGCAATTATTATTTATTCATGTTCGCGAAAAGTTTTTTGTTTTCTGCATTGATTATTTGTTATGTATGGGCGCAAGAATCATCAAGTACTGGTTATGTCGTATGTTCATACGTTCTTTTAATGCTAGCATTCATTTTTAGCATAGCTACCGGTTACAGAGGAACAGTATTCTTGCCAATTCTCAGCATGATTATCATTCGATATTATATATCGTCTAAATCTAAAAAAAGATTTGAAAAATATTTTGTTGTTTTGTTTATTGTCATAAATGTTCTGTTTATTCCCATTTATTCTGCTATGAGGTATAGCGATGCAGAAGTCGATGCTTATGATCTTGTTGTAAAAGAAGACAGTTCCAAACCGATAAATATATTGGCGAGTACATTTAGCAGGTATTATGGTATAGAAAGTTTTGCTCTTATTGTAGATAAAATTGATCACGGCCTAGAGCTTCAGCTTGGTAATACATTGTTCAGCTTCTTTTATGAGTTTATCCCGCGCGATTTATGGCCTGACAAGCCATTTTCCACTGGATTTTTGTTTATCGATACTTTCATGCCGGACGTTTTCCTTAACAGATCCGTTGCTGGGATATCGACATTGCCAGGGGAGCTATTTTGGAATTTTTCACTTATCGGCATGCTTATTGGCATGATGGTCGTCGGATTTTTATTTAAAATATCGTATATATATTTTAAAATGAATTGCAATAAATCGTCGATATTGTTATATTTACCATTCATTTATTATGCGTTTTCAATAAACGAAGGCTCGATTGCTGGACATGCTATAACTGAGCTTATTAGTTTCGGAATGCCGCTCTTTATCGGCTATTTAGCGGTATGCTCGAGGAGACTGGTAATTTCAATTTACACTCAATCGCATAGATGAATGTTATGGGGGAAAATAAATTAAAAATATCGCTGATTAACATCACCGCATCAAAATATGGCGGCAATAATTATGAAACGGGGATTGCCTATCTCATGGCAAGCGATTTCACGATTGACTATACGAACATAGGCAATACAAAATATAAGAGCTTTAAAGCAGCAGTAGCTTTATGGAGACTACTTAAATTAGCCAAAAATACGAATACCTTGGCAATTAGAAATTTTGAAACCCTTATCTTACTAAATAAGAAAAACATTAATATTGCAATAGTTCATCATATAGATAATAGCTATAGTACGCTGAAAGTAAAATTTTTCCACTTTTTTTTTAAATGGTTATTTTTGAGAAACATGAGAAAATGCGATTTAGTAGTGACAGTCTCGAATTATTGGAAACGTCAGCTTGAAGGTTTGGGTTACAAAAATGTACATGTTATATTCAATGCTTTTGATGTTGCGTCTTTCGAATTCAGACCGGAAGAAATAATGGCATTTAAGGAAAACTATAAATTATGCGACAAGCCTATCGTATATATAGGTAATGCCATAGAATCAAAAGGGGTGTTAGATGTTTATAATGTGCTCAAAGACTTGGATGTGCACTTGGTAACGTCCGGCGTTCCTCAGATCCAGATCCCTGCACTTAATCTTAATCTGGATTACAGAGATTATCAAAGATTGCTTAGAGCGTCATCTGTTGCTATCGTCATGTCTAAATTTAATGAAGGTTGGTGCCGTATAGCTCATGAAGCAATGCTCTGTAAAACACCTGTGATCGGTTCTGGCAAGGGAGGCATGCAGGAGTTGTTGGATGGCGGAAAGCAAATCACATGTGGAGATATCCATCAACTGAAAGCGACAGTAAGTGACTTGTTGTCTGATCCCGTTAAGCGTGAGACTATTGGTATGCTTGGTTATGATTTTGCAAAAACATTTACCGCGGATAAATTTAAAGTTGAATGGATTAATGTGATACATCAAGTGTTATCTAATAGGCGAACTCTCCGACGATCGAGCAAATACTGCTAGCGCGATCCACGAGGAGATGAAGAACCTGACCTTACCGGGAATGGGAGCATGCGCAACTTGATTCCCGTATCTGCGCACTTTTTATCAAGCTTGACGGCATGTCATCCAAATTGTTTTTTGGCGTATGGCAGAAGTACATCTCGATGATCAAGGCGGAGACCTTGGAAAAGATGATTATTGCAATCAACAAGATTGCCCAGGTGGATGGCCTTGATGATTTCAGCAACGCGCGACAGGACTCTACATAAATCGAGGCGAACATTCATTATCCGACGAACAATTCCCTGGTATGGAACGGTATCACGACCTTTGACCGGCTCCTGTCGAATTTTGTGATGAGATCGGCGGAGTGATTACGACGCATCGGCATAAGAAACAGCCCAAGAAGCATTACAGCAAGATCAATAACACGAAGCCTGATGAGAAACGTAAGGAAACCTTTAAAAAGCAGCTGAAACTGCTTCGATCTAGCATCAATTAGGCCGAAACCGCCTTGGTTGTGAATCTTCGCTTAGGTACGTAGAAGTGTCGATGCAGGCTCTTGCAGGAGAAATCAAGATTCTTCTGACGAAAGCGGAGACGGTATACGGCATGACCTGTCAGCGCGAGATTCTGGGCGAGACCGTGCCGAAGGGGATATACTGTTTTAGGTCTTTGAAGACCAAACCGACATCATGGTAAAAGGCTGTCGTGAGTCAACGTTCGGCTATAAAATCAATCTGTCCACGAGAACGAGCTCTTTGATCATCGATTGCCGGATATTTGATGGTAACCTCGGGGACACGCAGGCTTACGGCGGAGTGATTGACCCGATCAAGAGAAACTATGGTGTCGTATCGTGCGTAGTGAGGTGCGTTCGGAATCGTAGAAAAATGCAATCAAAACTTACAGATGCTTATCATGAGTGGCACGAGAACATGAAAACAGACGGGTCATTCTGTCGTCTCCTGGTTTTCTCTGTGCTCGCTCGATTCAAAAGCAGCATTAAAATACAAACTCAAAATAACTGTTCAATGAAGGAGTTGCGCAAATGAAAATCATAATATTTGGCGGTGACGGATTCTGTGGTTGGCCCACTTCCTTGCATCTTTCAGATGCCGGGCAGGATGTTTTCATCGTTGACAACCTATCTAGAAGAAACATCGACAATGAGCTTGAATGCAGTTCACTTACGCCAATTGCCCCGATGGGGACAAGATTGCGAACGTGGAACGATCTGACCGGCAAGACGATTCACTACGAAAATCTGGACGTGGCGCGAGATTATGACCGTCTGCTGGATGTCATCAGGGACTATCAGCCGGATGCTATCGTGCATTTTGCAGAACAACGGGCAGCCCCCTATTCAATGAAGTCACCGAAGCATAAGAGATATACGGTTGATAACAACCTCAATGCAACGCATAACCTTCTCTGTGCGATCGTCGAGGCAGAGCTTGATGTACATATAGTTCATCTTGGTACCATGGGCGTGTACGGGTATGGTACTTCCGGATTAAAGATACCTGAGGGCTATTTAAACGTAAAAATGTACGATGGCAAAAAAGAGGTGGAAACGAGGATATTGTATCCACCGAGGCCGGGCAGCATTTATCATATGACCAAATGTCAGGATGCCCTTCTTTTCCAATACTACGCTCAGAACGATCAATTAAGGATTACTGATCTTCATCAGGGCATCGTATGGGGAACTAACACCGTCCAGACAAAGATGGATGAGCGTTTGATTAACCGGTTCGATTATGACGGCGATTATGGTACAGTACTGAACCGGTTCCTGATGCAGGCCGCTATCAGACATCCTTTGACTGTCCATGGGACAGGAGGTCAAACGCGTGCTTTTATACATATCCAGGATACCGTTAGATGCATTGAGCTTGCCATTAAAAATCCGCCTGCGACAGGTGAGGGAGTCAAGATTATCAACCAGATGACCGAAACCCATCGCGTGAGAGACCTCGCTAAAATTGTGCAGGAGATTACAGGCGTAGAAATCATGACTTTGAAGAATCCTCGAAATGAAGCTGCAGAAAATGATCTCTGTGTAGAGAACAAATGCCTTCTTGACATGGGCTTGAATCCGGTGACCCTGAAAAAGGGACTGATGGATGAGGTGATTCAAATAGCGAAAAAATATTCAAGCCGATGCGATACGTCGAAAATAATCTGTACTTCAAAATGGAATAAAAGTCATTCGCTAGTAAACACGTCCGGAGAGGTTTGTTAAAGAATGAATTTATTGTTCTGGTCAGGCATAGCGATTTTATGTTATAGCTGGCTCGGCTATTTAGTTTTACTTTATCTGCTATCGAAACGGAAAAGACAAAAAACCAAATTGTCAGCCGGTTATCTGCCGGCTACAGTGCTGCTAACGGTGCATAATGAAGCTAAACTGATTCAAAGCAGAATCGAAAATATATTTCGATCGGATTATCCGTGCGATTTATTGGAAATACTGGTAGCTTCAGACGGGTCAACTGACGGGACCAATGAAATTGTTGAGAACCTGGGCCAGAAAGACGGACGTATAAAACTCTACTCGCTGGAAGGCGGGGGGAAAAGCGCCGCTCAGAATAGGTCAATCCCGCATGCTTGGGGAGAAATAGTCGTCTTGACCGATGCGGAAGCGGAGTTCAAGGCAGACACAATAAAAAACCTAATAAGGAATTTTTCGGATACTATGATCGGCTGTGTCAGTGGCAAGATTGTCCTGATGCATGAACAAAATCCAATCTCTGCAGATCAAGGGCTCTATTGGAAATTTGAAATGCTGCTGAGACGGTTGGAAAGCACGCTTGGCTGTTTTCATACGGCATCAGGGGCGGTCATGGCGTTCAGGAAAAATCTTTTCCGACCTTTTCCATGCAAATTTGGAGATGATTGTATTATCCCCTTGGATATCGCAGCGCAAGGTTATAAAATTATTCATGAGGATGAAGCCATAGCGTATGACCGCTTCCCATCATCCCTACAAGGCGAATTGAAGGCGAGAAGCAGGATGACCCTGAGAAATATTACGTGTACCTTGAGCAGATATGATCTGTTAAACCCGTTTAAATTTCCGCTTCTAGCTGTTGCCATCATTTCTCATAAACTTTTAAGATGGTTGACTCCGTATATTATGATTTGCGTGTTCATATCCAATGTCGGTTTGCTCCACGAAGGGAGTTTATTTACTGTACTTTTTTATCTGCAATCGGCATTTTACGTTTCAGGAGTAGTCGGTTTCATAGGAGAAAAAAATAATCATCACATCCCGGTCGCTTCACCGATATTCAGCTTTATTTTGGCCAACATCGGCTTCTTCCTTGGAGTATTTAAAGCCCTCCTCCTTAAAAATGTAACTTCCTACAGGAAAGTACCCGCAATATAAGAGGCATTTGATCGCCATGCACGAGGCAGAACGAATTAAGCAATCATATGAAAAGCGGGATAGAGGCGGAAAACGGAACCTGTATTCGTTCTTCAAGCCTGACTATCTTTTCGCATCTCAACAACGTGAAAAAGAGATCATTAAGCTCTTGAGCGGAATTGACATTAACTGTATCGACGATAAAAAGATACTTGACCTGGGATGTGGCAATGGCAGCGTATTGAGAGATTTCATACGATACGGTGCGAGGCCCGAAAATTGTCATGGGGTCGATCTCCTGGAATCCAGAATCATCGAAGCAAGAAAGTTATCTCCCAATATTCATTTCAACAGCGCAAATGCTGAAACCTTAGCCTATGATAGCGCTGCCTTCGACCTTGTATTATGTTTTACCGTTTTTACATCGATTTTTGATAAAAACATGAAGAGAAATATCGCACAAGAAATGCTCAGAGTGTTAAAGCCGGGCGGAATCATTCTCTGGTATGATTATTATATGGACAATCCACGGAATCCGGATGTGCGGGGTGTGAAAAAGAGGGAAATCTCGGAATTGTTTTTTCATTGCGATGTCCAGCTCAAGCGTGTTACGCTCGCACCCCCGGTAGCAAGGGCCTTAGCATCTTATTCATGGATAGCTTGCTATCTTTTGGAAAAATTGACGGCCCTGAATACTCATTACATCGGATCGATCCATAAGCCGAAAACAACCTTATAAATGACAGGAATCGCTATTTATGAAAAAGCCTGATTTTCTCCCCTTTGCCTTGCCGGATATCGGCGAAGAAGAGATTGCCGAAGTAGGCGATGCTTTGCGCTCGGGCTGGCTTACAACGGGGCCGAAAGCCAAACAATTCGAGCAGGATTTTGCCGCATTTATAGGAGAAAGAACGGAGGCAGTCGCACTCAATTCGGCCACGGCGGGTCTCCACGTTGCGTTGGAGGCTGCAGGTATAAGCCCCGGAGACGAGGTGATCACGACGCCTTATACTTTTACGGCGACTGCAGAAGTGGTACGTTACCTCGGTGCAGATCCCGTTTTTGTTGATATAGACTCAGCAACATTCAATCTTGATGTGGAGAAGATTGAGCAGGCCATTACCGTTCGAACGAAAGCTATGATCCCGGTCCATTTTGCAGGTTTATCCTGCGATATGGACCGCATTCTTCAAATTGCTCGTAGTCACGGTTTGAAGGTAATTGAGGACGCTGCTCATGCATTGCCGACAACGTATAGAGGTAAACTCATCGGTACGCTGGACAGCGATGCTGTGGTCTACAGTTTCTATGCCACGAAGACGATCACGACCGGGGAAGGTGGCATGGTAGTGACCCGGAATCAAGAGATCGCAAATCGGTGCCGTGTAATGCGCTTGCATGGAATCAGTCGTGATTCCTATGACCGCTACAGATCTACGAAACCCTCTTGGTATTACGAGGTCGTTGCACCAGGATTCAAGTACAACATGACCGATGTCGCAGCGTCATTGGGCATTCACCAGTTGAAAAAAGCTTGGGCATTTCAGAAGCGTCGTTCGGAGATGGCAGCTTATTATGATGAGGCCTTCAAGGATATGTCGCTTACTCTGCCACCCAGGGCTTCATCCGGTGATGTCCATGCCTGGCATCTGTATGTGATGCGCCTTGGCTATGACGCAAAGGTTTTGCGCGACCGTTTTATAGAAGTCATGGCCCAAAAGGGGATAGGCTGCAGTGTCCACTTCATACCTCTCCATATCCAACCCTATTGGAGAGACCGATATAAGCTAAAGCCCGAGGATTTTCCAAATGCTTTCCATGCCTATGAAAGAGCAGTAAGCATTCCATTATATACCAAAATGACCAGAGAGGATCAAGACCGCGTCATTGCCGCTGTGAAAGAGATCCTGCGATGATCGCCAAACGGATTTTTGATATTCTTTCTTCTGGTATCGGATTGATAATCCTGTTACCATTTTTTTTGCTGATCGCTTTTTGGATTAAGCTGGATTCACCCGGACCTGTTTTCTTCCGCCAAGCCAGGGTAGGGCGGCACGGCAAGCTTTTTCGCATCTATAAGTTCAGGACGATGATCGCGGACGCGGAGTTGAGGGGGCGCCTGATCACAATTGGAGAAGATTGCCGTATCACGAGGATTGGAAGTTTTTTAAGGCGTTATAAACTGGATGAGCTTCCCCAGCTGATCAATGTATTCATCGGCGATATGAGTCTGGTCGGCCCGAGACCGGAAGTGCCCCGCTATGTGGCGTTATACTCGGACAAAGTGCGTGAGCGCGTGCTTTCAGTCCGGCCAGGAATCACGGATTACGCATCTATCGAGTATAAGGATGAAAATGACATTTTAGGCAATTCCGTTGATCCGGAAAAAACGTATATTGACGAGGTAATCCCAGTGAAGCTTACCTATTATGAGCGTTATGTCTCAGAGCGGTCTTTTTTCAATGATATTAAAATCATTTTTTCTACCTTGAAAGCCATTGTTATAAAATGAGAATAAAGGTGCATGTTACACACAATAAGCTTTGAGACACCAACTAAAGTTACTGCGTTTACTAGCAGTCTCTTGGCTATAGATTCTTATTCCTTTACTAAAGGAGCAAGTCGTGTTTCCAAATGATACAGATAATGCATGGGAGTATTATGGTAATGTCTATCCCTATTTCAGCGTACTTACATCGAAACAATTCAAAGCGGCGATTTGACGCAAGATGCGAAGCAAGTTTTTCGACTCAGGTATACACAATATATAATTCGTTCATGAGAATCATCCACGAGGATCTTAATGCCTCCTTTCGGCCAAGGCAAGCCCGTGATTTTGGTAGTGGAGTCGGACGACTTGTTATCCCCCTGACGAGGGTTTGCGAATCTGTAACAGGGGTTGCCCTCTGATTCGATGATTGAAGAAGCAAAGAATGACTGCAATGAGTACGGTGTTGCAATGTAAACTTTGTCAAGAGTGATGATTCGTTATCAAGCGTCTCAGGTGCATTTGATTTCATTCATTCACTCAATTATCGTTTTCCAGCATATTGCATAGAGCCGGGGAGAAATAATTCTAGGAAGACTTGTAGACCTTTTGCAAGAACATGGTGTCGGAGAGTTGCAAAGGCCACAATCTCGTATTTATAGTGCCTTTATAATAAGAATGTATTCATGCAACGCATCATATTCAGACTATAGAGATCTGTCTACGGTTACAAAATAACGGTTGACAGTGTACTTACGCCATAAAGGGTGAGGCACAACGTGCGTCGTACAAGAAAACTTATGATTGACATATAGCCCAATAACCGCAGAGAAAACGCAAAAGGAACTCATGAGTCACAGCGGCAGCGGCAACCGTGAAGTCTCCCGTCACATGCGTAAATACTTCATGCCGTCAAAAGGGATCTGTGTACAATCAGAAAACGTCGAATCAATAATGAGGCAATTAACCCCTTAAGGGGTGCATGTAACACTCCCCCTATGGGGTGGCTTAATAAAGCCTCCGGCCATACCGGAGGTCATGACTTAGCACGTTGACCCATTTTATGGCAGCAAGCCTGTCCGTTTTGCAATTACTCCATAGACACGGTTGACCGTTCGTGCAGGTATTATTTAAATTGGCCCGACGGCCATTTATATATAGAAAATGGACGATGCCACAATCTTTGCCCTAATCGCCGGTCCGGATGATAAATTAATTAAAGTCATGTTAATCTGCGAAAGACCAATTGAAACGAAGTGACATGGATTGCGCGCAGTAAGATTTACGGACTAATACAAACGCACTAAGTAATGTTACAAAGTCGTCTGACTTTGTGTTTTGACCACGAATCAAGCGTTCTCTGAACCGTGGACCAGATTGATTATCAAACCACCGGTTGGTGGTTGATTCATAACGAATCTGTCGCCATATCCGCTCCTGCATATTTAAGGCAGGCTGATAGGGTGGCAAATATACGAGCCGGAGTCTTCGATGCTTTCTCAGAAACTCCCATATCGGATCACCTCTATGCCAACGTGCCCGATCAACATACAGCCAGATAGTGTAGCCGCGAAGCTGGCTATAAAGGTGCTGCAATACCTTGAGAAAGCCCTCGCGGTTGCCTCGTTCCGTTTGGAGAACTCCTGCACGACCAAGAAGAGGAGCCCCCCAGCCGGAGACATTCAAGCGTTTCTGATGTTGGCTGGTTGTCGGAATCTTCAGCCGCTTTCCCAGAAGCGCCCATCCGTGGCCAAGCCTTGGATGAAGGGTAAAACCGCTTTCGTCCTGAAAAACAATGGTTTCTTTAGGACCCAGCGTTTTGAGTTTTTTTTAGGCTTCTCGCGAATTTCTTCGCGTCTTCTGCCTTTGCTTGAAGATAAACATGACTGGCCCGCTTTAACCGATACCCGAGTTGATGCATCCAATACTGGGCTTGGCGGACTTTCAGCTTTACACCGAACTGCCGCTGTAAATGAGTTGCCAAAGTGGGGCCGTCCCAACGGACTCGGTTCAATCCAAACTTTTGGGGTGATTCCTCCAGGTGACGTTCCAACTGCGCTACAATCTTCGGCGTCATGCGGACTGGACGGCCTGACGGTTTTTTCGGGAGCAAGGCTTCTACGCCGTCCTTGTTTACCGCACGAGTCCAGCGATTTACATTCATTCGGGTCTGTCCCAAAACCTCTGAGATCCATCCTGGTCGCTGCCCCTCCAGAACCAAAAGGAGGGTGGCTATCTTTAAGCCAATCCAGGCTCCGGGCACTTTCTCGGCGAGGGCTAGCAATTGCTCTTTGGACACCTTTTCAGAACCTAAGTGGGAGGTTTTCATGCCTCCCATTATAACATAAGACAGGTTAAATTGCAACAATCTTTAATGCGTTTGTATTAATTGTCATGCAATGGGAGACTCACATGAAGCGTTTTAAAATTATGACGTTAGTCGTTTTTATTATAGTATTCAGCACCGACGCGATATTTAACATTGCACATGCCGTTGCACCGGAGCCCTGGGTTGACATTCGTGCCTATAACGGGGACCTTGTTGCTGCATGCAAAGCGTCACATGGTAAAAAAGTGATTGTTTCGAGCCCTACTGCCACATTGCTATCATCATTTACCACGCCTGCGGATGTCGAAATTGAAGTTACAAAAGGCGGCATGATTTCCACGGGTCCAAATCCGACACTCAGCCTCAACATCAACGGCCCATTCTCTGCAGGACTATACCAGGTGTTTAGCGGGAATGGGGCCGTTGCCGGGTTAAAAACGTTATATCCACAATGGTTTGGGGCCAAAGGAGATGGCGTTTCTGATGACTCCGCAGCGGTGCGAAAAACATTCTCTCTGCTGGCGAATAACACTAATATCGTGTTCCCTCCGGGAATGTACCTCACGAACGGTGCTCTTATCAACAAGGTGGACACAGTGTATATCCTTGGGTATGGCGCAAAATTAAAGTTTAATGGCGGCACGGGAGGGTCGATATTCACAATTAGCGGCAGGACCCTTGCTGATTATGCCACTAACATATTCATAGAAGGGCTTACGTTTTCAGAGGCGAACAACAAGCAATTTTACGGGATCAAATTATACTCGCGATGGAGTCATGTTCATCTTAATAGTAATGTGTTTGCAAAAGATGACCCTTCACACGGAACAAGCATGATGACTGCCATTTATACGGATTATACCGATCAAGCTAACGCCTATGGTCTTTTTTTGAATGACAATTTTTTCCATCGATTGATCGGCTGTATTGGTGGGACTATTGCTCCCGTTACCTCTGTTCTCCAATCTCATCATAATTATTACAGTCATACAAATGGAACGGCGATAGCTCTTGGGTCCGCTGGTATAGTGCATTTTGACGAAGATGTTTTTGATTTTAATTCTTTGTCCATCTCGACGAACGGGATAGGACCGACGCTAACCGTAAAGAATTGCTACTTTGAGAGCGGGCTGGAATTTAAAGGTGCAGCGGAAATAGCGATAGGCGGTGCTTATAAAAATATCACCATGGAAGATAACTACTTCTTTGGGAATAATGTCACGAATGAAGTGGTTTACATTGTCAACCAGGACGGTTTCCTGGATCTAAAAAATAATTGGATTAATGGCTACACCAACGCTTTCTTAAAGTTAGCTTCTGGGGGAGCCTATTCAAATGTGTTTCTTTCCAAAAGCAGTCTTACCAGTACCCCTGCTCTCTATAATGGCAACATATCCCCGATAACAGTTGAGACCGCTGACGGAGTAATATATCACCCAATGAGTGCAGGAAAAAAGGATGGAAATTCGATACTGAAAGCCATCGCCAGTTTTGTCACCGTTTCTGATTCGTCTCCTACGAGTGTTACTACCATAGCATCGGGCAATGTTAACCAGTTGCTTACCGTGCGAGCAATCACAGACATGACAACATTTATTCATGGGAGGAATTTAGTGCTGAAAGGGGCGGCCAATTACCATATTCCCATCGATGGGATTATGGTTTTCTTATGCATAGATGGCACAAAGTGGATTGAGCTTTCGAGGAACCAGTAAATCCGAAACAAATGAAATAATGCGGGTAGACCAAGCCACCTGGAAGCCGATGCGCCTTAAACCGGTATTAAAAGAAATCTCCACGAGGACAGTAGTGTCTGTATGTGAGGATTTTCTCCGGAGGGGCCTCTGCCTGCCTTCGTGAACAGCCCTGCCAGCGATGGACTTGGGTCGAGTTATTGAAATAATGGAGAAGGATCCGAAGGCATGAGAAGAAAAGCATTTACAGTCAATATAAGAGATCTGGTCTCGACAGAAATCCAAAACCTGCTCCTGTGTATGAGATGTACGATTTGCTCATGGTGATACTATTGTGTTCCTTGTACGTCCACTCTATGGCGGTGAAATGACCCCATAATCAAAATAGGCCACCCAAATTAAGACATGGCATACAATTTTACATGGCTCAATTTCTACTCCTCGGAAATTGTCTATGTAACGTGCTGAAATAAATAAATTATTAAAGCATGCTGATTTGGTATTGTGAGTGGCTGACTTAATAAAGTACCCACTACAGGTTATTGTTTTATTTCTCGATATAAAGCACTTTGACTGCTGGTGGCCGTGTAGTCACAGATTTTTGGAGCAGTGCTGGTATCATTAATGTAAGTGGAAAAACCATGACATTGGCGCATACTTCTGTTACAATACGTCTCATAGGAAAGCATGCAGGCAACATTAAAGAACATGACGCGTTGAGGCAGCTTTGAATTATGTGGGCGGCTGATTGATTCAAGTGCGCCCAACATATATTATGAATATTATGAATTTACGATGAAAGCCACTTAAGAGTCAGTACCCTAAACCTTTGAGGAGTTTCTGGATTGAATCGAAGGCAAAGAGGGCGGTGTTCACCACCTTGCATGGATGCATTGGCCGAGTGGGTTTGTTTGCCCGCATTGTTCGGGACAGAAAGCCTGGCGAACAGAACAGTTTATGCTAAGAAATAAAACAACAACCTGTAGTGGGTACTTTATTAAGTCAGCCACATTGAATAATGATTCAGGAGTTTTGAGTGAAGAGTTCTTAGTTTGACTGCCGGAAATTAAAGGTTAACATGACCTCAGACAAGTTCCCCAAACAATTGGCGGTTTTTTCCTGCGACGCTGTTCTCGTTATTTCATCTTTGTTCCTCTCCTACGCTCTTCGTTTCAATACGCTGGATTTGAGCGCTCATTTGTATCAGGTATTTACCATCCTCCCGTTGCTACTCTTGGTGCGTCTCGGAGTATTTGTTCTTGTGGGGCTGTATCGTGGCATGTGGCGCTTTATGGGGATGCGCGACCTCACTACTCTTGTCAAGGCAGTGATCATCAGTACAGGTCTGGTCATGGCCCTGCTCTTTTTTGCAAATCGTCTTACGGATTTTCCGCGCTCTGTGTTCGTCATTGACTGGTTTGTTATATTGGTTCTAGTAGGCGGGAGCCGTTTTGCCTACCGCCTCTATCGCGAGGGGTGGCTCAAGCCGGGAACATATCCGAACGACACGGCCCGGAATGTTCTTATCGTGGGCGCAGGACGGGCGGGCGAAATGCTCCTGCGCGAGATCCTCGGGAATTATCGTTTGAACTATACACCGGTCGGGTTTATAGATGACGACAGGAAAAAGCGTGACAGAACCATCCACGGTTACCGGGTGCTGGGTAATACGCGCGAGATTCCCGGGATCGTAATAAAATATTCTATTTCAGAAGTGTTCCTGGCAATTCCCGCAGCGTCCGGTATGGCCAAGCGGCGAATCATGCTCACGTGCAAACGCGCCGGAATCAAGTCAAAAACGCTCCCCGCGGTGGGGGAACTCTTGAGCGGATCGGCGAAAGTAAGCATGCTCCGTGAATTTCAGATCGAAGACCTGCTCGGCAGGGAGCCGGCGAGGCTCGATACCGCGTCGATCAGGGAATATCTCAGGGACAAAATCATCATGATCACCGGCGCAGGAGGGTCCATCGGCTCGGAGCTCTGCCGTCAGGTTGCGCAATTCTCGCCGAAGCGGATCGTTCTGTTCGAACGTTCGGAATACAACCTCTACCAGATCCACATGAACCTGCTGGAACTTTTTCCCGATCTCGACATTCACCCAGTCATTGGAGATGTTACGAACAAAAATCGCGTAGAGCGCACTCTCGGTCGTTTCATGCCGCAGGTTATATTTCATGCAGCAGCATACAAACATGTACCGCTTATGGAGATGAACCCCGGGGAAGCAATCAAAAACAACATTTTCGGCACATTGGTCGTAGCTCAATCGGCGTGCGCTTATGGTGTTAATAAGTTCGTGATGGTTTCTACAGACAAGGCGGTACGTTCAACAAACATCATGGGTGCAAGCAAACGGATCGCCGAGATTATTTGCGAAAGCGTTGGAAATCGCAGCAAGACTCAATTCGTCACGGTCAGGTTCGGTAATGTCCTGAACAGCGTGGGGAGCGTCATACCGCTGTTTAAGCGCCAAATAGAGAAAGGCGGACCGATTACTGTCACCCATCCCGAAATATATCGTTATTTCATGACGATTCCCGAATCAGTCCAGCTCATTATGCAGGCTGGCGCCATGGGGCAGGGTGGCGAGATATTTATCCTTGACATGGGTGAGCCGGTTAGGATCGTCGATCTGGCACGGGATATGATAACGCTGTGCGGACTCGAGCCGGACCGCGATATCAAGATCGTATTCACTGGTCTCAGACCTGGAGAAAAGCTTTACGAGGAGCTTTTAACAGACGGTGAGGAAATAAAGTCCACCCTGCACGAAAAGATCAAAGTGGCCGGCAGGGAAGAGATTGATGAAACTACTCTAATGGCCAAACTGGATGAATTATTCCGAGTTTTGGAAGAAGATGGATTTACATTGGAAATTGTTGAGAAATTGAAAGAAATCGTTCCCGATTTTCAGCCTGAAAAAAGCGGTCAACCAGCCCAGGTACGGGGTATCCAAGACCCAAACTACAAGATTGTTCGAGATTTCCTGAGCGAGCAGAACCGTCATCAGCAACCGTGATTTACGATTTAGTTTCCGAACAAGCTGGAATGACATCAAAAGAAATAACTCAACTTTTTACTAAACACCATTACCATTAGCAATACATCATCCCGTCATTCCAAACTTGATCTGAAATCTAGTGACTTTTCCAGAAAAATGCTTGGATATGTGCTCGATTGCGATTGATTTTCTCTATGGTCTCCGCGCCTCCCTAGTGCGGACATCATTCGTCCACAACCTGAATTCCCATTGCAATTCAGGTGCTTATTTGTTATACTCACCCCTGTTTTGCTCAATAAATTCGGCATAAAGCGAGGTTAATCCTGCGTTGAAGCGACATTTGGTTTATTTTCTTTGCGTCACTCTATTAATTATCCCGATTATTGGATCGTCCCTGGCATTGGGTCAGACATTGTCGGTTCCCGGAGGACAGGGCATTTCCGGGCCACAACAAGCCAATGTTGGAGACGTGATTCAGCAGATGCAAAAGTCCGACCCCCAATCAGCTCAGGCAATGTCAATGGCAATCCAGCATGGTGACTTTGAAACTGCAAAAAAAATCTACGAAGATTTTAAGAAGAAACAACAGGCAGAGACACTGCAAAACCCATCACTGAAGACTGAACCGACTACCACTGAGCCATCCATATTTGAACGCACATTGTCCGGAGAATTTCCTAGTAATATCCTTTCAATCCCTCTGAAACAGTTCGGTTATGACATATTCCTGAAGTCCGTCTCTTCCTTTGCTCCATTGACTGCTGTTTCAGTGGGCCCCGAATACGTCATCGGCCCGGGAGACCAGTTCACGGTCACTATCTGGGGTACGGCAGAAGGTATCTATAATTTTCAAGTAAGCCGGGAAGGGAACATCACACTGCCCAAGGTGGGTGTTGTGCGAGTAGCGGGCGTACGCTTCGGCGAATTGGAAAATACACTAAGCCGTCACCTGTCGAAGTATTACAGCAATTTCAACCTGAGCGTAGCGATGGGTTCGCTCAAGACTATCACCGTATATGTCGTAGGCGAGGTTGTAAACCCGGGAAGCTATTCCTTGAATTCCCTGACCACCGCTTACGGCGCATTGTTCGCGGCTGGTGGTCCCACCAAAAAGGGGACCATGCGCAAGATACAGATACTTCGGAACGGCAAAGTCATCAAGACCATCGATCTCTATGATTTTCTGCTTAATGGCGACCGAAGCCAGGATGCCAGACTTCAGCAAGAAGATACAATATTTGTGCCGCTTATCGGACCTGTCGCCGGCGTTTCCGGATCGGTTTATCGTCCGGCGATTTATGAGTTTACTAGTACGGGTGAAACGCTGGGAGGTCTCCTTCATCTCGCCGGTGGGATCATGCCTTTCGGCCTTGCGAACAGGGTCCAGATTTCACGATTCAGCGGCTACGCTATGAAACTTGCCCTGGACGTAAAGCTCTCCGCTGCAGCCGTTTCGGGACAAGAACAAGTGCCGGAGCTGAGCGAAGAAATCCAGAACATGGACACCATATCGGTGTTCCCAATATACGACAAGGTATGGGACACAGTAAACTTGAAAGGAGACGTGCGGAACCCCGGGAATTATCAATGGCGACCTGATCTTAGACTCAAGGAGATAATCGACCAGGGTCAGCTCTTACCCACATCGGACCTCCGGAGGGCTGAAATTATCCGCCTTACCAAGGATTTTACGGACCGTGAAGTCATACCTGTAGACTTGGAGGCACTTCTAAAAGGAGATGCAAACCAGAACATTCTGCTCCAGCCGAAAGACGATATCAGGGTCTATACGACCTATCGGGAAGTAGAAAAAGTTGTCCTGTCGGGAGAGGTACTCAAGCCCGGCGCATACGAAGTCTATAATGGCGAACATTTAAGCGACCTCTTGATACGGGCCGGAGGCTTCACAACGGAAGCGTATCCTTATGGGGCTATATTCACACGCAAATCCGTAAAAAATATTCAAGCTAAAAATTTTCAGATCTTCATCAACAAACTTGAGACTCAGGTTGCACAGGTTGGCGCTGAACGTGTGGCAACCGCCGTGAGCGCGGAAGAGTCAGAAGCCGCAAAAACAGAAGCGTTGGCCAATAAAAGTCTTATCGACAGTCTGAAAGCCCTCCAAGAGACCTCGGAAGGCAGAATTGCCATTAATATCAGTGAGAACATGGATGCATGGGCGAAATCAAATGACGATCTTTTGCTTCAGGACGGAGACAGCATTACCATCCCCAAGCGTCCGCAGGATGTTCTGGTCATCGGCGAAGTCCATAACCCGAGCGCTCAGATATATGTTCCCGGCTTTACGGTAAATAATTATGTCGTTAATTCAGGAAACACCACCAAGTACGCGGACAAAGATGAAATATATGTGCTCAAGGCAAACGGTTTCGCGGTAAGCAAAGACTCACCTTCGGTGGGGAAAAATATCGGGAAACTTGAGCTCAAGGCCGGCGACGCTGTTTTCGTCCCACAGCAAGTGGATCGGCACGCCTTCCTGCGTTTTCTGAAGGATACCCTTGATATCCTGTTCAAGACCGCGGTGTCGGTAGCGGTGTTGAAACTTCTGTTTTAAGTTTTTGATTTTTAATGCTTAGTTTTAAAATAGGGTATTGAAAAATATACTTTCAATATGCAGAAGAGTATGATTAAAAACAAGAGTAACATTAAACTCGAAACTAAGAATTAATATACTACGCCGACGCAAGCAGCGGAGAATTTAACCCGAAGTGGCGATTAAAGGATTCAACCATATGTCTCAAGAACCACAGGAAATAATACAAAATCAGGATGACGAGACAAATCTCCTGGAGTACTGTAACGTTCTCTGGCGCAGGAAGATCATGATCATTCTTATATGTTGTGTCGCTGTCGCCACCACAATGGTAATAAGTCTTCGGTCGCCAAAATTCTACAAGTCGGAGACCGTGTTCATAGCCACTGGTTCAGAGGCGGGGGGATTGGGTGCGGCACTCTCCGCTCTGCCTTTTGCCGGAGCCCTTGGTGTCGGTGCTGGAATTCAGACCCCGGCGGATAAACTTATGGTAATATTAAAAAGCCGGACCACATCTGAAAATATAATTCACAAATTCGACCTCATGAAGGTTTTTTATGACAAGCAGTGGGACTCAGAGAGGGGTACGTGGATTAATCCTGAAAAACATCCTTATCTTGAAGATGCTGTAAAATACCTTACAAAAAGCGTCGTCAATTTCAACAAAAGCAAAGAAGGAGCTATCACGATCTCTGTCGAATGGAAAGATCCTAAACTCGCTGCGGAAATAGCTAATTATTATGTTTATGCCCTCACGGAATTTCTTAAAGACAAATCCATGAACATCACTGTTCAAGTCGTTGATCGCGCAGTGCCTTCGGAACGTAAATCTCGCCCCAAGGTGAGGCTGAATATGATGCTTGCCGGCATTTTAAGCCTTTTCATCAGCATTTTTATCGCATTTTTCCTTGGATCCTTTGCCAATCAGAAAAAAAGCACTACTTGATTTCCGAATATTTGATATTTATTTTATTTTCATTGTTCGCTGCTGGTTACAAATTAAAACTTGGAATTCGGTACTAAGAACTTGCTTATTTTTTACTTCCTCTCATTTCCATTCTTGTATTTCTCTCCAGCTTATATCCATCTTCTACAGTTGCAGCGGCCGATCCTGATCCCGCGACCGAATCGCAGGCGGGCCCAGACCTTGCGATGTCCTTCTCCGACAAACGGCGATGCCGCCAAGTCGGATTGGATGAGCTCAAGTAGCTCATCATCACTTAGCGTGGTCTTCGGTCCGCGTTTCCGTGCTACCGAGGGGCTTGTACTTCGCACCTTACTCCCGTAAAAGAGGAGCGGGCTCTTCCCAGGCATGACAGACACGCTGGACGCCATAGAGCTTGCCGGTAGTCATAGAGATCGCGGCGTTCATTTCTTCGATCTCTCTGGTGCCAAAGGGCGAGCTTTCCTCACTTTGTACCGGAGGAGCTCGTTCTCCATGGTGATCTCGCCGATACGGCGCATGGCAGCATCCACTTCCGCTGCCAAAGGATCACTCTCGCGGGCTTTGAGTGCGGCTTCTATTCCCTGGAGGGCTTTTCGATGCCACTTTCAAGGCGATATGCCTCAATGCCCAACTCTCGGGAGAGGGCATCGATCGGTTCACCGCGCATCATCCGGAGAACGACTTCCTTCTTGCTTGCGGTTGACACTCCAGCGAACAACTTCGGGTGAAACAGACGGCTTAACATCTTTTTCCATTTAACGGCCTCCTTGGACATATGTTTTACCATAAAATCGTGTCCAAGAAAACTGGGGCCGCTATAGCTTGCCTATATTTGCTGTAAAGAAAGGCTAGGTGGGTTGCTTAATATTACTACCAGTAGGCCGCATGAGTTTTTTACCATTCGGTATCAACAAATCAAAGTCGAATTTTACCTATATTTTTGTCGTATACACCCGTTGACTTCATCAATTGTCTGTGCTTTAATTGAATTAATATCTGCAACTAAATTATTCAACATTCTCCAAAATATTTCAGAAAAAAATATGCCACTTCCGGGTTTAGTGTGGGAAGCCACCAGATGTAGTGGTGACATTTAGCGACCTCAGACCGCATAAGCGACTGAAAATATAGGTAATCCCCATTTAACAGCCAGGGGGTATGCTCTGTTTCTCGTGCTTTATTTTGGGGCTACCTACACTTTTATTTGGCATACGATCAACAGTATGACAGAAGAAATGGAAACATGTGGAATAACAGATTCGTAAAAGCCCTAATGTATATAGTGGTGAGTTTAACACTGACCTCCTGTGGAAGAGAAGGTGGAGGCACACCGCCACCTAACACAGGAGTCAGACAAGTCGGGCAAGTTAGCGCAGTAAACGGAAGGACAGCGGTATTGAGGACTATTAGCATTACGCCGAGTAATCCTCTAGGTATTGACTCCGGGACACAACTGCAATTTAGCGCGAGTGGCAATTTCTCTGACAATTCCGTACAGGATTTAACAACGATGGTGGTCTGGACTTCATCTGATATATCAATTGCGGACATCAGTAACGCACCAGACTCGAAGGGGCGGGCAATAGCAGTATCGAGAGGTTATTGCAGCATTTCCGCAGCGCTGGATGGCGTCTCAGAATCAACAATCATAGGTATTAATTAATGCAATTAACTGGGGGACGATGTTGAAGGGAAAAAGTATTGTGGACGCGATACAAAGGAGGGAATGTACATGAAAACAAGATATTCTGCCGTTCTGATGGCTGCCCTGATCGCTCTTTTGGTAATGAGCGCCCCCTTGTATGCGGCAGACAGTAAAATCGGTGTCTATGCCAACGGCGCATGGTATCTGGACCAAAATGGTAATGGTGTCTGGGACGGCACGCCAACTGACAGCCAGTACAATTTCGGTGGGGTCTGACCGGGGCCATACCGGTGACGGGTGACTGGACCGGGACCGGGACGACCAAAATCGGAGTCTATGACAACGGCATATGGTATCTGGACCTCGTTGGTACTGGTGTCTGGGTCGGTACGCCAACCGATGCTATGTATAATTTCGGTGGTCAGACCGGAGCCATACCGGTGACGGGCGACTGGACCGGGGATGGCAAGACCAAAATCGGAATCTATGCCAACGGCATATGGTATCTGGATCTCGTTGGTACTGGTGTCTGGGTTGGTACGCCGACTGATGCTATGTATAATTTCGGTGGTCAGACCGGAGCCATACCGGTGACGGGTGATTGGACAGGGAGCGGTACAACCAAGATTGGTATTTTTGTCCCTGGTTCTGGTACTTGGTATCTTGATTTAAACGGTAATGGCGCCTGGGACGGCACCCCGACGGACGCTCTCTATACATTCGGCCACGGGATCGCTGATGCTATTCCGGTGACCGGAGACTGGACAGGGAGTGGTACAACCAAAATCGGTGTTTATGTCCCTAGTTCTGGCCGCTGGTATCTTGACCTCAACGGTAACGGCGCTTGGGACGGCACACCGACAGATGCTCTCTATACATTCGGTGGCATGACCGGTGCGGTTCCGGTTACCGGCAAGTGGTTTACTGCAGCGCCGTCCGTTACGCTGGCCGACGCAACTGCTTCCTGCACAGGGTGTCACGGCCTTACGGTGAACACGACCGTATTAAAATCCGGCGGGTACACAATCAGCGGGGACACTGCGGCTCAATGGCTGACGATCGTCAACTCGATGGTAGGGATTGGGGCATCACTGGCCCCTGGTACGACCGCACAGGAATATGCGAACTTCCTAGCTGCGCTTCCTTGATGGTGTTTTAGGATGAGATACAGGCTCTCAACTCACGGCCACGCATATAGATATCTATTGCGGTATTGAAATAGCAGAGCTGGATATATAACACAGACAAAGGTGAGTTTAAACATTCGGGGGACCTTCTGAATAAAGGTCTCCCTTTTTTATCGTGCCTTCACGCATTTGGTACTCAAAAGTATCGACGATGATTTACTTCCTTGAATGTGTCGGTCATAAGCGCTCTGTATGAGTTATTCTTTCATCGATGCTTTCCTTAGACACTATCCGATAAGGAGAGCAGATAGCAATTGACATTGGTAGGCCCCAATGGGCTTTCCCTGTCAGACCTGCAAGGCCAAAAAATTCGAACGCGCTGTTTTGCATTATTTTTTTTGCAGAGTTTCTGCCTTTTTGCCCTTGAACCTGCCTTCCACTCTCCTCGACATTTTCGAATATACATACCAAGGGGAGAACGCGTGGACTGGAAGCGCCTGCTTGCCTATATTTGCTATAGAGAAAGGCTAGGTGGGTTGTTTAATATTACTACCAGTAGGCCGCATGAGTTTTTTACCATACGACATAAACAAATCAAAGTCTAATTTTACCTATATTATAGCGGCCCCGGTTTTCTTGGACACGATTTTATGGTAAAACATATGTCCAAGGAGGCCGTTAAATGGAAAAAGATGTTAAGCCGTCTGCTTCACCCGAAGTTGTTCGCTGGAGCGTCAACCGCAAGAAGGAAGTCGTTCTCCGGATGATGCGCGGTGAACCGATCGATGCCCTCTCCCGAGAGTTGGGCATCGAGGCATATCGCCTGGAGAAGTGGCATCGAAAAGCCCTCCAGGGAATAGAAGCCGCACTCAAAGCCCGCGAGAGTGATCCTTTGGCAGCGGAACTGGATGCTGCCATGCGCCGTATCGGCGAGATCACCATGGAGAACGAGCTCCTCCGGTACAAAGTGAGGAAAGCTCGCCCTTTGGCACCAGAGAGATCGAAGAAATGAGCGCTGCGATCTCTATGACTACCGGCAAGCTCTATGGCGTCCAGCGTGTCTGTCATGCCTGGGAAGAGCCCCGCTCCTCTTTTTACGGGAGTAAGGTGCGAAGTACAAGCCCCTCGGTAGCATGGAAACGCGGACCGAAGACCGCGCTAAGTGATAATGAGCTGCTTGAATTAATCCGCTCCGACTTGGCGGCATCGCCGTTTGTCGGAGAAGGGCATCGCAAGGTTTGGGCTCGCCTGCGATTCGGCCGCGGGATCAGGATCGGCCGCAAACGGGTCTTACGCGTCATGCGTGAGCATCATCTGCTCTCTCCGCATCGGGTTGTCCAAGGACAGCCCATAGAACACAAGGGAAAGATCATAACCGCAGCTCCCAATATCCTGTGGGGTACAGACGGGACGAAGATTTTCACCCTGGATGATGGTTGGTGCTGGCTCTTTACCACCGTAGAACACTGGAACGCCGAGTGCCTTGGATGGCATCTGGCCAAGACCGGCGACCGCTTTGCAGCGCTCCAGCCACTGTCGATGGCTCTGATGACGCGGTTTGATTCGGTTGACGCCGATGTTGCTCGAGGGTTGGCGCTCCGAATGGACAACGGTACCCAGTATCTTTCGGATCACTTTCAGAATCAGATCAAGTACTGGGGTATTGCGCCGAGCTTCGCGTTCGTGGCAGAGCCGGAGACCAACGGCGTTACAGAGCGGTTCAATCGCACTCTCAAAGAGCAGGTTATCAATGGTCGCCAGTACAGGAACATCGAAGAACTAAGAATAGCAATCGCAGCCTTCATCGATCTATATAACGAGTACTGGCTTGTGGAAAAGCTCGGTTTCAAAAGTCCGCGGCAGGCATACAATGAACATCAATTGATGGTCGCCGCTTAACTATTATCTTGTGTCCAGGGTACCGGGTGCGCTACAAATTTTACCTATATTTTTGTCGTATACCCCCGTTGACTTAATCAATTATGTGTGCTTTAATTCAAATAACATCTGCAACCCACATAACATTCTGCAAAATATTTCAGAAAAAAATATGCCGCTTCCGGGTTTAGTGTGGAATACCATGATATGTGCCAACATTTGGCGACCTCAGACTGCATAAGCGACTGAAAACACAGGTAATCCCCATTGAACAGCCAAGGCGTACGCTCTGTTTCACGTGCTTTATTTTGGGGCTATCCACACTTTTATTTGGCATACTATCAACAGTGTGACAGAAGAAATGGAAATATGTGGAATAACAGATTCATAAAAGCCCTAATGTATATAGTTGTGAGTCTAACACTGACCTCCTGTGGAGAAGAAGGTGGAGGCACACCTCCACCTAACGCAGGAGTCAGACAAGTCGGGCAAGTTAGCGCAGTAAGCGGAAGGAAAGCGGTATTGAGGACTATTACATTACGCCCAGTAATTCTCTAGGTATTATTTCCGCTACGCTGGATGGAGTCTCAGAATCAACAATCATAGGCATTAACTAATGCAATTAACTTGGGGACGATGTGGAAGGGAAAAAGTATTGTGGACGCAATACAAAGGAGGGGAATGTACATGAAAACAAGATATTCTGCTGTTCTGATAGCTGCTGTAATCTCGCTTTTGGTAATGAGCGCTCCCGTGTATGCGGCAGACAGTAACATCGGAATCTATGTCAACGGCACGTGGTATCTGGATCTTGTTGGTAATGGTGCATGGTCCGCGTCGACCGATACGATGTATTCTTTCGGTGGTGGTGTGACCGGAGCCATACCGGTGACGGGTGACTGGACCGGATCCGGGACGACCAAAATCGGAATCTATGCCAACGGCATATGGTATCTGGACCTCAACGGTAATGGTGCCTGGGACGGTACTCCGACCGATGCTATGTATTATTTCGGTGGTGGTGTAGATGGAGCCATACCAGTCACGGGTGACTGGACCGGGGACGGCAAGACCAAAATCGGAATCTATGCCAACGGCATATGGTATCTGGACCTCAACGGTAATGGTGCTTGGGACGGTACTCCGACCGATGCTATGTATTCTTTCGGTGGTGGTGTGACCGGGGCCATACCGGTGACGGGTGACTGGACAGGGAGCGGTACAACCAAGATTGGTATTTTTGTTCCCGGTCCTGGTACTTGGTATCTTGATTTAAACGGTAATGGCGCCTGGGATGGCACCCCGACGGACGCTCTCTATACATTCGGCCACTTGATCGCTGATGCTATTCCCGCGACCGGCGACTGGACAGGGAGCGGTACAACCAAAATCGGTGTTTATGTCCCTAGTTCTGGCCGCTGGTATCTTGACCTCAACGGTAACGGCGCTTGGGACGGCACACCGACAGATGCTCTCTATACATTCGGTGGCATGACCGGTGCAGTTCCGGTTACCGGCAACTGGTTGACCTCAACTTCTACAAGTACTACCAACCTATGGACTTGGGTGAGCGGACCTACCACCACAAACCAAGCTGGCAATTACGGAACCATGGGCGTTGCTGCCACAACCAATATCCCAGGCGCGCGCGGTGGTGCCGTTTCTTGGATAGACAAAAGTGCCAACTTTTGGCTCTTCGGCGGAAATGGTTATGATTCCACAGGCACGGAGCTTACTCTCAACGATCTCTGGCAGTTCGACGGGACCAATTGGACCTGGGTGAGCGGAGCCAACCTTGGATTACAAGCTGGCAATTACGGAACCATGGGCGTTGCTGCCACAACCAATATCCCAGGTTCGCGCATGTATGGCGTATCCTGGATTGACAAAAGTGGCAACCTCTGGCTCTTCGGCGGCATGGGTCATGATTCCACAAACGCATATGGTGTTCTCAACGATCTTTGGAAGTTCGACGGGACTAACTGGACCTGGGTGAGCGGATCCATCCTCACAGGCCAAACTGGCACTTACGGAACCCCGGGCGTTGCTGCCACAACCAATATACCAGGCGCGCGCTACGAAGCTGTTTCCTGGATAGACAATAGTGGCAACCTCTGGCTCTTCGGCGGCACCGGTGATGATTCCACAGGCGCATATGGTGATCTCAACGATCTCTGGAAGTTTGACGGGACCAATTGGACCTGGGTGAGTGGATCCAACCTCATAAACCAATCTGGCACCTACGGAACAATGGGCACGGCTGCCACAACCAATATTCCGGGCGCGCGCAGCCTGGCCGTATCCTGGATAGACAAAAGTGGCAATTTTTGGCTCTTCGGCGGCAATGGTTTTGATTCCGTAGGCAATGGTGATTATCTCAACGATCTCTGGAAGTTCGACGGAACCAACTGGATCTGGGTGAGTGGATCCAATCTCGCAGGCCAAGCTGGTACTTATGGAACCCTGGGCGTTGCTGCCACAACCAATTTTCCAGGCGCGCGCGGTGTTGCCGTTTCCTGGATAGACAAAAACGCCAACCTCTGGCTCTTTGGCGGTGATGGTTATGATTCTACAGACGCAGGTGGTGACCTCAACGATCTCTGGAAGTTCGACGGGACCAATTGGACCTGGGTGAGCGGATCCAACCTCGCAAACCAATCTGGCACTTACGGAACCCTGGGCGTTGCTGCCACAACCAATATACCAAGCGCGCGTGATAGTGCCGTTTCCTGGATAGACAATAATGGCAGCCTATGGCTCTTCGGTGGCTGGGGTTATGGTTCTATAGGCGCTCACAACGATCTCTGGCAGTATCAGCCGTAGGTTTGGTCGAATAAGGATAAAACCAACGTCTTCTGAAGAATCGAGATAGGATCATTTACTTACAACGCTGCATCGTGATGGGCACGTGAAAGCATCATCGTAATGATATCGCGATGAGAGCAACCGGTGATTTTCATGATCGGTGGCATCGGCATTAGCTTGAATGTTAGCCCCTCCATGGGCAATAAATATGCATTTGTGGTTAACACAGCTCACCAGGAGTGAAGCAAGGCCCCGCAGATCCGGAACGTTGTGAAATGATGTCGGAAAAGGCGTTGCGGTAAATAATTTCATTAATGTGGTTGCGGCCCGCAGTACTGACGGGGTAACGAAGACCAATTTCATCTTCAGACAGTTGGATAGCATCAAGGTCGAACACGTCGGGGGTTTTGTGATCCTTGATGTGGATCATTCTGGCTCCTTGTTTTGCGAATTGTGATGCATGCTGTTGGGATTGGTCTCATTATGGCGTAAACAGAACTGCATTAATAACTTGAAGTTTAGCATCACAACCGTTACACCGCCGGCCGGCGCTCCCGGCCTGGTTGACGTTCAACACGCAAAACGGTACGCTAAGTGGAACTCCCTCAGCATCGGATGTGGGCACCATATCAGGCATCGTCATTATCGTCAGCAACGGCACCACTACCGCGTCCGCTTCCCGGTTTACCTTGGCAGTAAAAGTCACCGGGCAGTACAGGCGGCAGTTCAGGCGGCACTCCGTAATGCGATTGAGAGCAAATTGTTCAAAAGAGGAGGCTTATGGCTTCCTCTTTTTTTTATTTGTTCATTTTGCTTATCCTTTGAATTGTGATACTATAACGACAATCCGATTAGTCAAAAGAGCCTCTTGCAAAAGCGCCTTTTATGAAATCATTTATATTTCGAACTCCCTACAATCAAAAAACCGCCATGCACCCCGTTGTCTCTCATTGTATCACACTTTGGCTGGTACTCTTGATGAATGCCGCGTTCGCTAATGCCGGGGAATTTCCAAATGCGATTTCCCTACAGGGTTTCACCGGCCTTTTGAATACTCCGAATGCCGAACTGACGGAGGAAGGGAGTGTGAATGCGCTCTATTCCAACCAGATAGAGCCTCAATGGCGCGACTTGGCGCCTCGCGAAGATAATTACCTCTTTTCTGTTGGTTTTTTTTCATTTGCGGAGTTTGGTGGGCGGTTGACCGATGTGCCGGCCGCTGATGTACGAGACCTGTCCGCGAATGTCAAGATCAAAGTCCCTTTCATTCCCCAGGGCTATTATCTGCCCGATATCGCGCTCGGCATGCAGGATGTGGGAGGCGGATCAAAGCATTTTCAGACAAAATACATAGTCGCATCTGAAGAGTTATGGCGGTTCCGCTTCAGCCTCGGCGCGGGAACGGGGCCGGAACGGATGAAGGGGGTGTTCGGCGGCGCGGAGTTTAAGGCATTCGATTGGTTTTACCTGATCGGAGAGAACGATGGGAAGGATACCAACGTGGGTGCCAGACTGGTCGCGCCGGAGTTATTCGGATATCCCCTGGGCCTGCAGATTACCGCAAAGACGTCCCTCGATTACCGGCCGGGAAACACTCAATTCGGAGTCGGCCTCCAATTCCCCCTGGGAAATGAACATCTGGACAGGTCCCCGCTGCCTGAAAAGACCACCGAAGTGAATCGAACGAGTCCGGAGACGAAGATAACTGTCGGTTCGTTGCCGAATGAGCCGGAGAAGATAGACCAGGCGCCTTCCGCGGCCTCGGTAGGAGTTACCGGAAAAGGTACCACCCCAGGCGCATATTTACAGCGTGTGCGGGAGAAGCTCACGGCCGAGGGTTTTCAGAATGTCAGGGTCGGCACAAAAGGCGAAGCGCTTCTGGTCGTGGAATATGAGAACAACCGGTATAATTACAATGAACTCGACGGCCTCGGTGTTGTAATCGGCATTGTTGCGGATACGCTGCCCGGAGATTATGAGACATTCAGGGTGATCATAAAAAAACAGGATATTATAGTGCTGGAACTAAGCGCTCCGCTCAGTGATTTCAGGGCTTTTCTCCATGATCCGGGAAAATACCGGCAGTTGAACGACCACCTGCGGATTACCGAGTACGTTGAAAAAGACGAAGGTGTGGACTACGTTGCCGGTCCGGCCAATTCCTCATGGCTCGACTCGAGCCTCGTCGTGTACCCGGGCTTGAAAACCTTTGTCGCCACCGAAGTCGGAACCTTCGATTATTTGCTCTCGGCGGAACTCGATTATTTTTTCAATGTTTGGAAAGGCGCGGTCGTGAATGCGCGCTGGGACATCCCGCTTGCATGGAGTGACAACTTTGACAACGGCAAGGCGTTCAGGAGTGACCGATCAGGCAGCCAGCTGGATCGCCTGATGCTGTTTCAGGCGATCAAAGTAGCTCCTGGAGCGATGGTTAACCTTGGCGGCGGAATGATCATGCCTGATTACCACGGCACGCTGAATGAAGCCATGTGGACGCCAGGCGATGGGACCCACCTGTTCATGATCAAACAAGCCTATGCAACAAGTTCTAACCTTCAGGACCAGCCGCAAAAGTGCGAATTATACCTGGGATCATACCGGTACTATTTCAGTCCGCTGAATCTCTATCTCGAGGGTACCGTAGGACGATTCTTCGATAATGACGAAGGTTTTCGCATCGAGATGAAGAGATTTTTCGGTGACACAGCCTTATCGGTGTACTATGCGAATTCACAGACAACTTCCGGGGATCGTGTGCAGATCGGGGGAGTGATGATAGCCCTACCCCTGACCCCCAGACGAGACATGAAGCCCGGCATCCTGCAGTTGGAGGGAAATAATGATTGGAGTTATGCACAGGAAACGAAAATCGTGGCGCCCGGTGAGTCCAACTCGATCACGACGTCCATGGGCGTTGACCCGGTGCTTACCTACAATCTCGAGCGGGTCTTCTACAACCGTGATCGCCTGAATGAGCCTTACATCAGAGAGCATCTTTTGAGACTGAGAGACGCGTACAGTACATATGGGGGGCAGTGAAAGCACGAGTGAAGCCGGTCATGAAAGGCAGTCAAACCGAGCAAAGAAAATGCCCCGGAAAAACTGCCCGGGGCATTTTCTTATGCGGACTTCCGTCAGCCGTGAGCGTTAAAAATGAGTGGCCACACCGAATTGCATGCTGAAATAGCTGTTCGAAATGAGGTGCGCGAGGCCGAGAGCGAAAACACTTACCTTGGGGCTCACGAAAAATTCGATGCCCGCCCCGGGCGCAATGCCAACATTCACTTCGCTTTGTCTCTGATTGCCGGCTGTATCAAAATTATCAATGCTTGTTTCCAGCCCGGCTTGCCCGAATGCTCTCAACCTGTCCACGACCGGCACATAGTAACGGGCGCTTAATATAATAGGAACACGTGTGTATGTACCAGTGCCCCAGGGAAAGTCGTTCCTGAACTGGTAAATAGAGAAATCAAACCGCGCCTGGAGATTGCTGTCGATTGAACTTAGCGTATAACCGGCACCGAAGTTAATGCCGAAGCCGCCGTCATAGTCTCCCGGACCGGTCGCCGGAGCCAGCGATGCGTCGAATTCATAGGTACCCGATTCATATGCTCCCTCGGAACCGGCGGATTTAGCATAGGACATTGTACCCATGGAGAGGGTGAAAAATGCAATGAGCATTGTAAAGATTGTTTTTTTCATGTATGTTTCTCCTTCTTGGTTTTACTTGGTTTCTGATGAACTGGTCTTGTATGTTGAGGCTGCACCGACAGACCCAAGCACCACCGGCATCCTTTATACATTACTACACGTACTGCTGTCAAGGCCGATCTTTCCGCGTACAGCCGAGTATTGGAGGGCACAGCATCGCCGCTTGCCGTATAAATAAATAAATTAACTATAGGGCTCTTTTGACAGAACGGTGAATTTTTCGTATAATAACTTAACATTCGTTATTCTTTGTTGAACTTCTAGGAGGAGAGCTATGAGCTTGAAACCGCTGCATGACTGGGCTGTGATCGTGCCGGCCGAAGCACAAACGCGGACTGCCGGGGGATTGTACATTCCCGATACGGCAAAAGAGAAACCCGAAGAGGGCGTGGTTGAGGCCATTGGCCCTGGCGCTTACGAAGAAGATAAGCGTCGGAAGAAGCCCGGCGAGAAGAAGGAACGCAAGTTCATACCCACGGTTGTGAAACCCGGAGATCGGGTTCTCTACGAACGGTACGCGGGGCAAACATACAAAGTGGCCGGTGAGGACCGGATTCTGGTTCGCGAGCGCGATATCCTGGGCTTTCTAATGGGAAGCAAACCCCTCATCGAATCGCGCACAAGGCCGCTTCAGATCCCGTCATCGACGTCGCCATCTTCTGGGACTCAGATTATGCCGGTCACTTCTGAGGCATCGTCCGCGTCGCGGCAGGGGAAGAAGCCGGCGAAAACGAGGAAGAAAGCTTCGAAGAAGCCAGCGAAGAAAGCGGCTGCAAAAAAGAAGGTCGCGAAAAAAGCAGTAAAGAAGAAAACGGCGAAGACAAAAACGGCGAAGATAAAAGCAAAGGCGGCAAAACCAGCCCAAAAAAGCGTGAAACCCGCGGCAAAAAAATCGGGGAGGAAGAAGTAAGAGTTCCATCAGGCGTTTAGAATACCATCAGGTTGTGAAGATTCTCGAAGTGGAAACTGGGCAGGCAGGAAAGGCTTGTAATGGAAGACGAGTTTGTTACACGGGAAAAAAAGATACTAACAATCCTTAAGCAGGAGATCGAAGACGGCGAGGAAATGGTGGCGGTGGTCAAGCATATTGCCGAACGAATGCTGTTCGGGGAGAAGGGTTATGCGGGCACCGACATCCGGAAGGATGTCGTCTTCGACGTGACTATCGGCGGAGAGGTTGCGCAATCCAGTGTGGATTTCCTTGTGTCCCTGGACAACAAGAAGGCGATGGTGGTCAAGTGTGCCGCAGGGTCTCTCTCATCCCGGGAGCGGCATGTGGTTGCCGCAGCGCGGGTCCTTGACAGCATGCCTGTACCCGTGGCAATGGTCATGGATCCGATGAGCGCCGTGGTGCTCGATGCGATAACGGGAAAAGTCATCGGTGAAGGGTTTGAATCCATACCGACGAAGGAGCAGCTTATCACAATGGTTGCCGGACGTGACGTGAAACCCCTGGCTCCCGAGAAACTTGAGCGGGAGAAGCGCGTCCTGCTTGCTTTCGACGCCATCCGGTGCTGTGTGCCGCAGGGCGCTAACGGCGGCGTGGCGCTTGAGTAGCCATATATCTGCGTCGGGAGAACCCCCACAGTGGAAGCCGATGAACAGACCTGCGCGTGAAATTATTCTTTTTATCGCCCAGGGCGCCTATGCAGGAAAATTTCCCATCGCTCCGGGAACCGCCGGAACGCTCGTGGGCGTCCTGTTCCAGTACGGAATCAGAAACGCAAGTCCCCTCAGCTATATTTCCATAACCTTTCTGTTCTGCCTCGTCGGTACGTGGGCGGCAGGCAGAGCGGAGATCATACTTGGCCGGAAAGACAGTCCTTCCATCGTGATCGATGAGATTGCCGGCTTCCTGGTAGCCATGTTCATGGTGCCTGCGGGGTGGGGATATCTTGCCGCAGGTTTCGTGCTGTTCCGGTTATTCGACATCACAAAGCCGTGGCCGCTCGACAGCCTGCAGGCGGTAAACGGCGGTTTGGGCATCATGATCGATGACATCGGTGCCGGCATCTATGCGAATATCGTGCTTCAGCTTGCCGCGTTTCTTATCTCCCGATGACCAAGCTAACCGAAGAAACATTCGAAAAGACCCTCCGGACTTTCATCAATTCAGAACAGATCGACCTCGGCGATGTTTCTTTCATTGATCCCTACGGCATGCTGGGGATCCTCGAAATCGGCGAGCTTTGCATGCTCGAAGACGTGAAAAAAACCGTCATACTCCCGCGTTCCGCCGAGGTATGCGCGTACCTCGACCGGATGGACTTCTTCGGCCATGCGCGGAGATACTTCCTGCTGGATCAGCCTCATCAAACGCCACTTCCTCATAAAAGCCGCAACCAGGAATCGGACGTACTTCTCGAGATCACGCCCATCGAGCGGTCGAACGACATCCATTTCATCGTCGGGACGGTAAGGGACCGAGCGCAGGCCATTCTCGCAAACCACCTTCACTATGATGAACGGGCGATCAACAACTTTATCGTGGCCCTCTCCGAGGTTTGTCAGAACATCATTGAACACAGCGAGAACAGAGGCTTCGTGGGTATCCAGAAATACCGGTTTTCGAGCATGAACAAAAACGTGGTCAGGATTGCAGTCATGGATGTGGGGATCGGTTTCCGGAAATCCCTGTCAGGTAGGTTCACGCTGCGGGGCGACCTCGAAGCTATTGAAAAAGCTTTGCTCCACGGCGCTTCGCGATATGAAGACGAGGGAAGGGGACACGGCCTCGCGTCGGTGCGCCGATTTATCGATCAATGGCAAGGCAAGCTCTCGATCCGTTCAGGCACCGCACGTCTGTCCATCATCCCACCATGGTCACGGGGCCGGGATCAGGAGCGGAATCTCAACTTTTTCCCGGGAGCACAAATCAATATTCTCTTGCCGGAAGTATGATTTCGCCGCATCTTCTCCCCTGATAGAATAGGCTTGGGGAGGGTGAACGCGGACATCTTTTCTCAGAATTCCAGGCACACTCCGCATTGTCATGAATTACGACGCTCAACCCAATAAATATAGCTCCATTCAAAATCATCAATATAGCACGAGACTTGGAGCCACGGATTCAGATTGCGTGGTTTTTCCGCGCAAAATTCTGCTTGACAAATCTTTTAAAATATGGTTCAATTGAATCAATTGAAGTAGTTTGGCATTCCATGACGCAAACTCGTGGAGTGAGCCAAAACAGGACAGAATCCGGCATGATCACATACGACCTCTATAAACTCCTGAAGGACGAACTCGGCAACGGGTCGAAGGACCTCGTAACCCGTCCATCGGGCCAGGCGATACGTGAGCGGATCGAGCGGGGTATTGAAAAAGAGCCTGACGGTTCCGTGATCGCCCTCGATTTCTCGAAGATCGGGGTAATCGACTATTCCTGCGCAGACGAGATTGTAACAAAGCTCGTGTCGCGCCTCCTGTCCGGAGAATACGGAGACAAGTATCTTCTTCTTTCCGGGCTCAACGAGAACCAGAAGGAGAACATCGAAGTCGCCATCGAACGCAAGGACCTTGCGATGGTGGCGGAGCTAAGGAGCAATGGCAGGGTTGTGCTCGGGAATCTCAACAATTATCTTAGAGACACGCTCGACTTCATCGTCAAAAAAAAGAAAGCAACATCCAAGGATCTTTCGGACGGGAAAAAAATAGAGGCGAATACGAGCGGTACGCGGCTTTTGAACCTGTATAAAAAACGCCTTGTGAAGCGCGTCGAGGAAATGCGCAGCGACGGGAAAGTATGGGTGTATGAACTTCTTTAAGGGCTTTTTCATTGACGGCCTCAAGAATGCGATGATACAATGACAGCTGTTGTCTCAAATAGGGAAGGGATTGCTTGGAGTGAGCAGAGCGTAAAGGGTCCAAATCTTATGCTCTCTGCATCATACGTTGCGTTATAAAGGTGTACTTTCTATGCGTGCTGAAATCATAGCTACGGGAACTGAACTCTTGACCGGCGGTTCCCTTGATACCAACTCCGTTTTCCTTTCCGAGGAACTGATGCTCGTCGGCATCGAGACCGCCTTTAAGACTGTAGTCGGCGACGATGAAAAAAATATGGAAGAGGCGTTGAAGCGGGCGCTGGAGCGGGTCGATGCCGTGATCATTACCGGCGGACTCGGGCCGACAGAAGATGACATCACCCGCAAAGTTATTGCCAAGATCACGAAAAAGCGGCTCATTCTGAACGAGGATGCGCTCAAAGCGATTCACACACGGCTCGCGGGCAGGGGCAGGGAGGTCGTCATTCCGAACGAGCGACAGGCCCTGATCCCGGCGGGGGCGCGGCTTCTCCAGAACCCGGCGGGCATCGCCCCGGGTTTTTATATTGATGAAGAGGGGCTGTTCCTCGCCGTTCTTCCCGGCGTTCCGCTTGAGATGCGGGCCATGTTCAGCGAGGGTCTCCGTCCCGCGCTTGAGAATCGCTTCGGCGGGAAGTCATTCATCAGGCGCAGGGTGCTGCGTACCTGCGGCATGTCCGAGTCCGCGGTGAACCAGGCCATTCAGGACATCATGCGGCGCGGCGAACCGATCGTGGGGCTATCGGTAAAAGGGACCGGCGTCGATATCCGCATCATTGCCCATGGTTCGACTGCGGAAAACTCCCAGACGCTTACTGACCGGACCGAATCAACCATCCGGGAGAAGCTCGGCGACGCCGTGTACGGCGTTGACGGCGTGGAAATGGAAGAGGTAGTCGGCGCGCTCCTGAAGCAGCGCAGGCTAACGCTCGCTGTCGCCGAATCGTGTACCGGCGGGCTGATCGGCGCACGTATTACGAACATTGCCGGAAGTTCCGAGTATTTTGAGCGCGCCGCGGTGGTGTACAGCAACCTTGCAAAGACCGAGATGCTCGGCGTTCCGGCAGATATCATAGAACGGCGCGGTGCTGTCAGCAGTGAAGTTGCGGCAGCCATGGCGGAGGGGATTCGCCAGGCCGCCCATACGGCGCTGGGGCTTTCCGTCACCGGCATCGCGGGCCCAGAAGGCGGAACCGAAAAAAAACCCGTGGGACTGGTATATACCGCGCTTGCTTCTTCGCAGGGCGTCAAGACAACGGAGCACCGCTTTCCCGGCAACAGGGACCAGATTCGTCTCCGGGCGTCGCAGATGGCGCTCGATATGGTGAGAAGATATCTGATAGGATAGCAGGCAGGCGGAGGAGAGAAGACAGGCTGGTCTTTTTGGAGGTCGGATAACTGATTATCATGCGATCATTTATTGCCATAGAGCTCCCCGATGAGATCAAAAAGGAGCTGATTGAAGCACAGAGTCGTCTAAAAAGTTCCGGTGTGGAGGCGAGCTGGCCACGTCCGGAAGGCATTCATCTGACTCTCAAATTCCTGGGAGAGGTGCCGGAGACCGGAATACCGGAGATCATGGACGGGCTTCGGCAGTCAGCGGCGGGGGCTGCACCATTCAGGCTTGACGTCGGAGGCATCGGCGCCTTTCCTGGTCCCAAGAATGCACGCGTTGCATGGATCGGACTCTCCGGAGATACGGAGACGCTCAAGCGGCTGCAGGCCGCCATTGAGGACGCCATGGCCCGTCTTGGCATGGAACGCGAGGAGCGGGCGTTTAAACCGCACCTGACCCTCGGCAGGATCAAGTATATCCGGTCCCGCGACCAATGGCTCAAGGCATTGGAGGAGATGAGAGACATTAAACTGCCGGGATTCGACGTGACGTCGATCAGTCTGATGAAGAGCGAACTCAAACCATCGGGAGCGGTGTATACGGAGCTGGGGAGTGTGGAATTAAAGTAAGTTCAGCGTTCAAAGTTTCGGATATAAAATTACAGAGTACAACAGATTATAATCAGGGATAGCCGCGCAGCGGCGAAAGGAGAAGCAACATGGCGGATAAGGAAAAGTTAAAAGCGCTGGAACTGGCGGTCAGCCAGATCGAAAAACAATTCGGCAAGGGGTCTATCATGAGGCTGGGCCGGGAGGAGATCCCTGCGGGAATCCCGGCGATTTCCACCGGCTCTCTGGGACTGGACATCGCCCTGGGCGTAGGCGGCGTGCCGCGCGGGAGGATCATCGAAGTCTACGGGCCTGAATCATCGGGCAAGACGACGCTGACGCTCCACATCATCGCCGAGGCACAGAAAGCCGGCGGCCAGGCGGCCTTTATCGATGCGGAGCATGCACTCGACGTGACCTATGCGCGCAAACTCGGCGTGAGGACCGACGATCTCCTTATTTCCCAGCCTGATACCGGAGAGCAGGCGCTCGAGATCACCGAGACACTGGTGCGGAGCGGAGCCATCGACGTCATTGTCGTTGACTCCGTTGCGGCGCTCACACCCCGGGCCGAGATAGAGGGCGAGATGGGCGACGCGCACATGGGGCTCCAGGCGCGGCTCATGAGCCAGGCGCTCAGGAAGCTCACCGGCGCCATCAGCAAGTCCAATACCACGCTCGTCTTCATCAACCAGATCCGCATGAAGATCGGCGTGATGTTCGGGAACCCCGAGACGACCACGGGCGGCAATGCGCTCAAGTTCTACGCGTCGGTGCGGCTCGATATTCGCAAGGTCTCCGCCGTTAAAGAAGGCGACGACGTGACCGGCGGAAGGGTGAAGGTGAAGGTCGTGAAAAACAAGATCGCTCCGCCGTTCCGCGCCGCCGAATTTGATATAATGTTCAACGAAGGCATTTCCAAGCTCGGAGAGATCATCGATATCGGTGTTGAAAAAAATATCATCGAGAAGAGCGGAGCCTGGTTCTCCTACTCGGGAACGAGGATCGGCCAGGGCCGGGAGAACGTGAAGCAGTTCCTGCACGACCACGCGGATATGGCCGCGGAGATAGAGGCCAAAGTGCGCCAGGCAAGCGGACTTCCGGGTACGGCTGCTCCCGCAGCCGCCGAGGAAGCGGCGGTGAAGGAAAAAGAGAAGGAGTCCTCTGCTGTGGAACGGGCCGTAAAGTCGACGAAGGGACAGAAAAGCGAAAAGCACTTGGAGGCTTAAATGAACCTGAACGAACTGCTCAAAGCGACCTTTGAAAAGAAGGCTTCGGACCTGCATGTGAAAGTCGGCGTCCCGCCCATCCTGCGCATTGATGGCAGGCTAGTGCCGCTCGAAACCGAGAAGAGGACGACCCAGGAAGAGGCAATGAATGTCGCGCTCAGCATCATGAACGCTTCACAGAAGGCTAGGTTCAAAGAAAAAAACGAACTTGATATGGCCTATGCCGTGCCGGGGCTCGGCCGGTTCCGTGTGAACGTGTTCCAGCAGCGCGGGAGCGTGGGCATGGTTTTCCGGCAAGTCCCCGGCAAAATCCTGACCTTTGAGGATTTGATGATGCCGGTAGTGCTTCAGAAAATCACCAGCGAGCAGCGTGGCCTTATCCTCGTCACCGGCACGACAGGAAGCGGCAAGTCGACGACCCTTGCGGCGATGATCGATTACATCAACACCTCCCGAACCGCGAATATTATCACGATTGAGGATCCTATCGAGTTTTTGCACCGGGATAAAAAGAGCATCGTGAACCAGCGCGAAATCGGCTCCGACACGTTCAGCTTCAGCGAGGCGCTCAGGAGTTCTCTCCGGCAGGATCCGGACGTGATTCTCGTCGGCGAAATGCGGGACTTCGAAACGATTTCAACAGCGCTCACCGCTGCGGAGACAGGGCACCTGGTTCTTTCCACGCTCCATACGCTGGACGCGGCTGAAACGGTCAACCGCATCATAACCGTGTTCCCTCCGTATCAGCAGAAGCAGGTTAGGATGCAGCTCGCTTCGGTAATCAAAGGGATCGTCTCCCAGCGCCTGGTCGCACGCGCCGACGGCAACGGCCGCGTCCCCGCAGTGGAAATCATGCTTGGCACCCTGTCGGTACGCGAAGCCATTATCGACGATTCGAAGACGCGCCAGATCCCCACGATCATCGCCGCCGGTATCACCCACTACGGCATGCAGACCTTTGACCAGTCCCTCCTGATGCTCTACAAGAAAGGGTACATCACCTATGATGAGGCAATGCTGACGGCGAGTAATGCCGACGACTTCGCGCTCAAAGTCAAAGGCATTCAGTCCACCAGCGACCTTGCCTGGGAAGATGAGGAAAGACGCAAAACGAGCCCGAAACCCGGGCAAAAGCCCGGGGAAGGGGAATTCAAAATCGACCGGTTTGGGGACAAGTAAAGCAGTGTTGACGGTGGATTTGAACGAAAAGGAACTAACGCGGGCAAGGACCGCTGCGTATCGACTGCTCACCTATCGGCCGCGGTGCCATACTGAACTTGAGAAGAAACTTCGCGAAAAGGGGTTCAAGGAGGCAGTAACTGAGGCCGTGCTGGCCGATCTGGAGCGTCTGGGATATGTCAATGACCGGCAGTTCGCTGGGCAATGGGCAGCCGGCCGGCTTCGGCTCAGGGGATTTGGCAGGCGCAGGATTGAACAGGAACTCAAGCGGAAAGGGATATCTCAAGAGGTCATCCGAGAGGCCATTGCCGAGGCAGTCCCCCCTGATGATGAACGGGAAGCAGCGGTGAAGGCAGCGGAGAAAAAACTGCGGACAATGCTATCAGTCGGACCTGATGTCCGCAGGCGGAGGCTGGCCGGCTTCCTTGAGCGGAAAGGATTTTCGTCCGAGATAACTCGGTCTATCCTCAATATGATAAGGTAATGCCAGTGAAAGTTCGCCGGACATCGTCGCGATTTCAAATCGTTCGGGTGATTCGTCTCCCCCCTGTGAAAATGATAGAAAAGCTTCCAATATCATGAAGTAAAATCAGTAATCTGTTGAATTCTTCGCCTATTTCTGCTATTTTTCTATCTGCGGCACCAATAATTGATAATCGATAAAGGAGTTTTGCCTTGAAAGCCAGCGAATTGCGGAAACTGTTTCTCGATTACTTCTCCCAGCGAGGGCATAAGATTGTGCCGAGTTCGTCCCTCGTGCCGAAGAACGACCCGACGCTGCTTTTCACCAATGCGGGCATGGTCCAGTTCAAGGGGGTTTTCCTCGGAGAAGACGTGCGCGACTATAAGCGTGCGACGACATCGCAGAAGTGCGTCCGCGCTGGGGGCAAACACAACGACTTGGAGAACGTGGGCCACACGGCCAGGCACCATACGTTCTTCGAAATGCTCGGCAATTTTTCCTTTGGCGATTATTTCAAGAAGGATGCTATCTCCTATGCCTGGGAGTTTCTTACCGAGAAGGTCAAGCTCCCGAAGGAAAAGCTCTGGGTCACGATTTACAAGGACGACGATGAGGCCTTCGAACTCTGGCAGCAGATAGCCGGTTTGGCGCCTAACCGCATCGTCCGGCTCGGTGAGAAGGACAATTTCTGGTCTATGGGCGATACTGGCCCCTGCGGGCCCTGCTCCGAAATCATTATCGACCAGGGAGAGGAAATTTCCTGCGGCAAGCCGGGATGCGCTGTGGGCTGCGATTGCGACCGGTACCTTGAGATATGGAACCTCGTGTTCATGCAGTACAACCGCGACGAGACGGGCAAACTCACGCCGCTTCCGAAGCCGAGCATCGACACGGGCATGGGGCTGGAGAGGCTTTCCTCGGTCTGCCAGAAGGTGAGGACGAATTTTGAGACCGATCTGTTCCTGCCCATCATCAAACAGATTGCCGTCCTGGCCGGTGTCCCTTACCACCAGGACGAACAGACCGATATTTCCTACCAGGTCTGCGCCGACCATCTCCGGGCCATGACCTTCCTCATCTCCGACGGCGTGCTGCCGTCGAACGAGGGAAGGGGCTATGTGCTGCGCAGGATCATCCGCAGGGCAAGCCGTTACGGCAGGCTGATCGGTATTACGAAGCCCTTCCTATACAGGCTTACTGGAGTGGTGACTGACGAGATGCGCGAAGCCTATCCGGAGCTCGTGGATACCCGTGAGCACGTTGCCAAAGTCGTCCTGCTCGAGGAAGAACGGTTCGGCGCTACGCTCGATTCGGGCATGGCGCTTCTGAATGAGGCGGTCGACAGAGTCAGGGCCACGGGCAGGAACAGGATTCCCGGTGACGTCCTGTTCAAGCTCTGATGACACTTTTGGCTTTCCCCTCGATCTCGTGGCCGATATGGCGCGGGATCTTCACCTGGAGCTCGACGAGGAGGGTTACCGCAAGGCCATGCAGGAGCAGCGGGACAAAGCGCGGGCCGCATGGGCCGGTTCCGGAGAAGAGAAAATCAAGCCCGTCTATAAAAAGGTTGCCGGCCGCGTTAGCAAAACGGTCTTTACCGGTTATGAAACACTTGAAGGCGCCGGAGAGGTGCTGGCAATCATAAAGGGTGATCTGGCGGTTGACGAAGCCCGTGAGGGCGACGAAGTGGAAATAGTCCTCGATCGGACGCCATTCTACGCCGAATCGGGAGGACAGGTCGGGGACAAGGGAGAACTTCTGGGCGAGGCGGCGAAATTCACTGTTCTGGATACGGTCAGGCCCGTGGAGGGGATCGTCGTTCACCATGGGAAGGTGAAAAAAGGCGGCTTCAAGACCGGCGATGCTGTGCTCGCGAAAGTCGAGTCTGAAGACCGCATGGACACTGTCCGGCATCACACGGTGACCCACATTCTCCATGCGGTGCTGCGGTCGGTCCTGGGCGAGCACGTGAAACAGGCGGGCTCGCTTCTGTCTCACCGGAACGGCTGCGGTTCGATTTCACGCATTACACAGCGCTGACGGAACGGGAACGGGAACGCGTCGAGGAACTGGTGAACGAGCGTGTTTTCGAGAACCATCCCGTTGAGACTGCAGTCATGGACATTGACCAGGCGATCGCAACGGGTGCCATGGCGCTCTTTGATGAAAAATATGGCGATAAGGTGCGGGTAGTGACGGTGAAGGACGTGAGCAAAGAACTCTGCGGCGGCACCCATGCGACGGCATCGGGCGACATCGGGCTTTTTAAGATCGTGTCCGAAGTCGGTATTGCAGCGGGGGTGCGCAGGATTGAGGCGCTGGCCGGCCGCCGGGCCTATCAGGCGGTGCGGAAGGATGAACAGAGCCTCCAGGAGATCAGCCGGCTGCTCAAGGCGTCCGATCCGGACATTGTAGGCAGAGTCGAGCGGGTCTTGAACCAGCTGAGAGACTCTGAGAAAGAACTGGACAAACTCAAGCACAAGCTCCAGTCTTCACAGGCTGGCGACGTGATATCCGAGGCCCGGGACATCAACGGCGTAAAGGCGCTGGCGAAACGAGCCGACGGAATGGACCCCCGGGACCTTCGGGACTTCGGCGACAAACTCAGGGATAAACTCGGTTCCGGAGTCCTGGCACTCGGGTCGGTCAAGGACGACAAGGTGAGCCTCATTGTCATGGTCACCAAAGACCTCACGGACCGGTTTCATGCAGGGCAAGATCATCAAGGAAATGGCACCGATTCTCGGCGGAACTGGCGGAGGCAAACCCGACCTGGCACAGTCCGGGGAAAGGACCCTGCCAAACTGGATGCGGCTCTCGATTTGTTCTATGCTATAATAAAGAGAGCATAAGAAACCCATACGGTGAAGGATAACGAAGACTAAGGAGGCAACCATGACGGTATCGGAAGTCATCAAGAAGGCAATGCTAGTGGGACTGGGAGCTCAGGAAAAGGCCAAGGAATTCATCGATGAGCTGGTGAAAGCAGGAGAGCTCTCCAAGAGCGAAGGCGCCACGCTCGTGAAGGAATGGGTCAGCAAAGCCGAAGAAAGCACCAAGGACATGGACCACAAGGTCAAGGACGCAATAGCCGCTGGCTTTGAAAAGTTCAATATCCCATCCCGCGACGACGTTGCCAGCCTGGAGAAAAAGATTCAGTCCCTTACGGCGAGGCTGGCAAAACTGGAGGGAGGCGACGGAAAGGACGCGGATTAAAATCGCGTCCCGAGTACGCCTATGTCTCCTATCGGATTCAGGAGAAAATATATACGAGACATTCCGCGTATCGGCCGGATCATCGCGGTCGCGTCTCGCCACGGGTTTGGCCACCTTGTGGAGCAGCTCGGATTGCATCGTTTTTTCTCGCTGGGCAGGCGCATCATTTCTTTTAAGAAGCCACCGTCCCTTGTTCACCCCATTGGAGCCCCGGAACGTCTCCGATTGATGTTCGAAGACCTGGGGCCCACCTTCATAAAATTCGGGCAGGTGCTGGCATGCCGGCCTGATATGCTGCCCATCGAATATTCCCGCGAATTTCTCAAACTAACGGACTCTCGTCGCACCATTCCCGTCCCTGGAATCCAGAAAGATAATCGAGGAACAGCTCAAGGCGCCGATCAGCAGCGTCTATGCATTTTTCGACGATGCACCGGTGGCGGCCGCGTCGATAGCCCAGGTTCACCGGGCGACACTCCTCGACGGCGACGAGGTCATGGTCAAGGTCCAGCGGCCGAACATCGAACGCATGATCGACCGGGACATCAGCATCATGCGCTGGCTTGCCGAACTCATGGATTCGCGCATCCCCGAACTGACTCCCTATGACATGCCGGGGATCGTCGACGAATTCGCGCGTACCATAAAGAGGGAGCTCGATTTTTTTATCGAGGCCTCTAACGCCATGCAGCTGAGAAAAAATTTTGAGCACAGTACGATCCTTTTCGTGCCGCGGGTTTACACAGACCTTTCCAGCAAGCGGGTCCTCGTCCTGGAAAAGGTTGAAGGCATCCGCATCGATGAATATGCACGTCTCGACCGTGAGGGATTCAGCCGAAAGGAACTGGCCCTGAAAGGCGGAGAGGCCTTTTTCAAGATGGTACTGAAGGACGGTTTCTTCCATGCCGATCCGCATCCGGGAAACATTTTTGTGCTCGCTGATGGCAGGCTTGGCCTCGTCGATTTCGGGATTATGGGGCGGGTTACCGAGGAAAATATGGAGCGTTTTGCATCCATTTTCCTTGCCCTCGCGAACCACGATTACGATGCGCTCGTCCGGCAATATGTGGAACTTGGCTTCGTATCAGAGACGACTGTAGACATCGAGAAGTTCCAGCGGGAGATGAAGGAGGATCTCGTCGAATTGCTGGAGCCCTACTATATCATGCAGGTGAAGCAGATAGATTTCGGTGCCTATATTGACAGTGTCACGCGCATTCTCCTTCGGCACCGGCTCAAACTGCCGTCAAACCTTTATCTGATGGATAAATCGCTCATAACCCTCGAAGGCATTTTAAAGCAGCTTGACCCCGAGTTCAATTATTTCGAGGCGGCAAAGCCATACGTGTCGGAGATTGTACGCCGCAGATTGAACCCGCTGAACGCCGCCCGGAACGCCAGGAAGAACATGGCAGAATTCGCCGACGCTTTTGCAATCCTCCCTAAACAGGTGAAAGCGACTTACAGAAAATTCATGCATGGCGACATCCGGGTCAACATTCACCACGAGGAACTCGGTAACCTTATCAGGGACATTGATAAATCGAGCAACCGTCTTGCGTTCAGCGTCCTCACCGCCTCGATCATCGTGGCATCGTCCATAATCATTCATTCGGGCCAAGGACCCCTGCTTTTTGGCTTGCCAGTATTCGGCCTCATAGGGTATGTTATAGCAGCTATCCTGGGCCTCTGGATCCTGATCGGGATCCTGCGGTCGGGGCAGCTCTAAAGTCGTCCGGATTGCGAGGTTAGGCATGCAAGGAGCAGTAAAAAAAGGTTTGAGAAAGGTTCCCTGGTGGCGTTTCTGATCGCCACGTCGGCGTTCTTCGTCATCATCCATTTCTACATAGCGCTCTTCGTCCCTCCGTCAAACGAGAAGGTTTGGAAGGAAATCCAGGTGACAGAGGGCATGAGCTTCAAGGCCATCTCGGCTGATCTTCAGAAGGAAGGCATCATCCGTTACCGGGGCTATTTTGAGCTTATCGGCAGGTTTGAGGGCATCAGCCGCAAGGTGCGCATGGGCTACTACGGCCTAAGCACGAATATGAGCCTCTGGGAAGTGCTCGATTCATTGCGCAAAGGAAAGATCATCGAGTATGAGGTTGTGATTCCCGAGGGGTATAATCTTTACCAGATAGGATGGACGCTTTCCAATACGCCCCTGCTATCCGATCCGCAGGATTTCATCAACCTGGTGAAGAACAAACAATATGTTCACTCACTCGGAATCGAGGAAGACACACTCGAAGGATACCTGTTCCCGGACACCTATTATCTGCCCAAGGGCATGAAGCTCGAGGATATTCCGAAGAAGATGCTCCAGAGATACAAGGCGGTTTTCACGGACAACCTGCGGAATCGCGCAAAGTCGCTCGGCTTTACCGAACACCAGATAATCACTCTGGCTTCCATCGTGGAAAAAGAAGCCAAGGTTGAGGCGGAGCGGACGCTGATAGCCGCTGTTTACATCAACCGGCTTAAGAAAGGGATGAAACTCCAGGCAGACCCGACCACCGTATACGGCACCAAAGCATGGATCACGAAAGTCACTTCCCAGGACCTCAAGCGGCGGTCTCCCTATAATACCTATCTTCACAAGGGCCTTCCGCCCGGACCGATCGCGAACCCTGGCGAAGGCGCGATTCTTGCCTCACTCTATCCGGACAAGGTGGACTACCTTTTCTTTGTTGCCCAGGGCGACGGCAGCCATTTTTTCTCGAAGGATTTCAGCTCCCATGAAAAAGCCATTACCAGGTATCGTTCGAACAGGAGAAAAGCGAGGCAGCAGAGTCGGGATTCGGAGGATTCAGAAGATTCAGAGTAAGTTATTCTATGAGAATGGTGAAGTCTGAGAATTCGCGAAAAGACCCTATCGCGTCCTTCAGCCCTTTCGAACTGAATTTCCCGTACACCATCGAATCGTCATATAGTTTGATGGTCTTTTGCTTCCTGTCAATGGCAAACTTTCCGCCTCCTGCCACAATCCAGTCGTGGTCATTCACATCGTATCTCTTTCTTTCCGAGTCGTAGCTCCCGTCAAGCCCTTTATCGGTGCAAAATCGCTCCACGATGTTCGCGTGATACTTCGACAACTCCCCAGGCGAAAAAACAAGGTAAAGGTTGTTCCCATGCCTGATCTGGACAAACTTGCCGGTGATAATCGGAGGAGCAGGCTCTTTGGACAGGAATGTATAGTAGAAGGGAATATAATCTATGAGTGTAACAACCATCGGTTTTTTTACCTCTGTTGATTTTTCTGAACAGGAAACCATCGAATCCGAGAAGTGGCTAGTCGCCTGATCAGGAGCCCGAACAGTCTTGTCTGCTTCGAATCATGACCCAATTGTATAGCTCAAGACCTCCTGGAGAGAATCCACATGATAAAGCTTTTTGAAAAATCCTGTATATCCTCGCCGCGGTTGTTCAATGTGACGGCATTATCGGAGCTACCTCTCGATACCACAGCCTTCACGTTGGGATCGAGCACAAAAACCTGGACACCATCTCCCCGTCGTATTGATGAATAATAGCAGCGAGGACGCAGGTTTTCCGGATATTTTATAAAATCTACTCCTCTTGAAATTTTCGGCAACAACATCGCAAGGACCATTCCATCAGAGTCAATAGGCTAGTCAGAAGTTGTCTTTTTGTGCTCTTCACCGGGAGTTTCAGACAAGTCGGATGCTGAGTTCCTGGCAACAATGAAAACTATAAGTGAGATTAAAATAGTAAGACCGGCTATGGTGAATGCGAGGGTCTGGCCGTGCCAGAGCCCGAAAAACCAACGGTTGAACTCATCGGCAAGAACGGCCGCCTTTCCTCCATAGACCTCCAGATCATGGATGTATTTCTTGGAATTTTCGTGCATCCCCGGATAGATATAACCGCCTACCACTTCATAGCCCGGAACGCTGTCCCCATCGTTGTCCGCTGTCAGGTAGATCAGAATAGCGCTGCCCAAGCCGGCCAGAAGCAGCGCGGCACTGACGATGTACAGACGTGTCCGCAGACTGGCAATTTTCCATTTCATTGTGCTCTTATTTAATCCTCTCTCATTCGATAATTCGCTTAAGGAACACACACTATCTGATTGAATAACGGTCAAGTAGCCGTGTTTCCTATTCCTGTTGCCTCGGATCGAGCGCATCGCGGATGCCTTCGCCGAGGAGATTATAGCCGAGCACGGTGACCAGGATCGCGAGGCCGGGAAAGGCGGAAAGCCACCAGGCAATCTCAATATTGTCCTTGCCCGAGGAGAGGAGGCTGCCCCAACTCGGCGTAGGGGGCTGGACGCCGAGGCCGAGGAAACTCAGCGCCGACTCGACGAGGACTGCACCGCCGATGCCCATGGTTGCCGATACGAGAATGGGGGAGAGTCCGTTTGGAAGAATGTGCTTTACGATTATTCTGACGTCCATTGCGCCTAGGGCACGCGCTGCGATCACGAACTCGCGTTCCTTGAGAGAGATGAACTCTGCCCGGATCAGGCGCGCTGGTTCCATCCAGCTGGTGAGTCCGATGACAATCATGATATTGATAATGTTCGGTTCGAGGATGGCGATTACCGCAAGGACGAGGAATATGGTGGGAATGCTCAGCATGATGTCCACGGCCCGCATGATGATGCTGTCCACCCATCCGCCGTAAAATCCGGCAATCGCGCCGAGGATGACGCCGATGATGGTCGCGATGCCCACGGCAACGAAGCCCACTTCCAGCGAGACCCTTCCGCCCCAGAGCATGCGCGAGAACACGTCCCGGCCGAGGTCGTCGGTCCCGAGGATATGGGAGAAGCTGGGGCCGATGAGGATGTTTTTGATGTCAATTACGGCGGGGTCGTACGGAGCGATCCAGGGCGCGAGCAGGGACAGCACGAAGACAAGCAGCACAAGTATCCCGCCTGTAACCGCGAACTTGTTCTTCATGAGGTAGTGAAATGTCCGGGACGTGAACGACTCAGTGTTTGCCATCATGGATTTTGTTTGTTTAATCTTTTCCGTGCCCGGGGACTCATGCTCTCTGATTCTGTCATTTCAGTCTCACCCGTGGATCGGTAAAGGTATAGGCGATGTCAGCGAAAAAATTGCCGAACAACGTCAAAAACGCAGCCGGCACCAGGATCCCCATGGCAAGGTTGTAGTCCCTCGAGAACACCGCCTGATATAAAAGTCGCCCCATGCCGGGGATGCCAAAGACCGTTTCCATGATCACGCTGCCGCCGATGATTCCCGGCAGCGAGAGCCCCAGGATCGTGATGACCGGCATCAGCGCGTTCCGGAGCGCGTGCTTGTAAATGATTGTTCGCTCAGAAAGGCCTTTTGCGCGCGCTGTCCGAATATAGTCCTGCCGCATGACTTCGAGCATGTTGTTCCGCATGTAGCGGGAAAACCCGGCAAGCCCTCCGAAGGCGGAGACAAAGACTGGAAGGACCAGGTGGTTAGCTTCGTCCACGAGTCTTCCCCAGAAGGTGAGGCCGGTGATATCCAGGCTGTGAATGCCCGATATGGGGACAACTCCCCACTGCACGCCGAGAAGATAAATCAGCAGAAGCGCCAGCCAGAAGGAAGGCGTGGAAAAGCCGACGAAGACAAAAATGGTTGTGAACCGGTCGAGGAGCGAGTATTGCCGTGTGGCAGACATGATGCCTATGGGGATGGCGATCAGGAGAACGAGCCCGAGAGAGAGGATGTTTATCGTGAGCGTGATCGGGAGGCATTCTATTATCTTGTCTTTCACCTTGCGTCCGTCGGCAAAGGCTTCCCCGAAATCGAGGGTCATGAACTTCTTGAGCCACGTTGCATACTGTTTGTAGAATGGCTGATCTGCTCCGTAGAGTTTTCTCAGCCGTTCACGGGCCTCGGCAGACGCCTTGGCGGAAAAATCCATCTGCGCTTCTGCGGGCCCTCCGGGAGCAAGGCGCATGACCCCGAAGCTTAGCACCGTAATGCCAAGGAGGATGGGAATCATGAGGAGCGTGCGTTTTATGATATAGACAAGCATGAGATGGCGGTTTTGCCGGAAGCCCTGCGCGTGATGCCATGTAGATTTGCCGGCTGAGAGCGTTCATTGCCGCTGAAGAAGCTTCGGATGAATTTACAGACCGGCTTGTGGTTGAAAGCCCCGTACTCCCTTAATGCTCATAATAGTATATAATGCAGGTCATTTCAAGGTAAAAGGACGTCTGATGGATGACAGATGCTCGGATGAGGGTCTCAACAGTGATAAATCAATCCGCTCTCCGTACTGGATTGCCTTCCCCGGACGTTAGCGCTTGACATTGAAAAGGAGTGTGAGTATTATATGCCCTACGAGTTAGGGATAAGCAGTTGCGAAGCAATTCGGGGCGTGGCGCAGCCTGGTAGCGCGTCTGCTTTGGGAGCAGAATGTCGGAGGTTCAAATCCTCTCGCCCCGACCATTTCACTTGAATGCGCCTGTAGCTCAGGTGGATAGAGCAACAGCCTTCTAAGCTGTGGGTCAGGGGTTCGAGTCCCTTCAGGCGCGCCAAAAAAAAGAAATGGAAAAATTCGGAAATTTGAGATATCATCGGACTATAGAAATTGCGAATTTTTTGAAGTTTTGAGTTGCTTGTCATGGTGGGCGTAGCTCAGCTGGTAGAGCACAAGGTTGTGGCCCTTGTGGCCGCGGGTTCAAGCCCCGTCGCTCACCCCAATTTTTTCATATAGAGACGGCCGATCCGGCCGTCTCACTTTTTCTGGAGCATGCGGCGCCCGTAGCTCAGCTGGATAGAGCGTTGGCCTCCGAAGCCAAAGGTCGTGGGTTCGACTCCCGCCGGGCGCACCAAATGAATTTTCTTTTGTGAATTTTTCGGCATGAGTCAGCATGTGTGCTCTGAGATGTATCCAGTCCGGAATCCGGCACTCAGCATTGAAAACTCAGATACGCGCCCGTAGCTCAGCTGGATAGAGCGTCGGACTTCGAATCCGCAGGCCGCAGGTTCGACTCCTGCCGGGCGCACCAAAAAATCAATTGTGAAAACCGCAGACGGGGGCTGGCACCAAACCAAACAAATCGCGTCTGATTGCCCATTTTATTGTGTAATCCCAAAATGATAATGTCCTATTCTACCAAAGTGAAAATGTCCTATTTCAAGTTACAATACCCTGACGTAATTGGAGGGTACTGTGACGGAAATGGACATGATCACCATGAGCAGGAGAGAAACAAAAAGACTGCACATTATCCACCAGGCACTGGATAAGAGGATTACCCAGAAAAAGGCTGCGGAGTTGGTAGGTTTGAGCAGCAGGCAGCTTCGGCGGATGATTAAACGAGTACGGGCGGAAGGAGACGAGGGCATCAGCCATCGATCTCGCGGCAAGGACTCGAGTCATTATGTCCCCAAGAAAATTAAAGAGAAAGCACTTAAGCTGTTTAGGGAGAAGTACAGCGATTTCGGCCCGACCTTTGCCAGCGAGAAACTGCTTGATGTTCATAAAATCAAGCTAAGCGACGAAACCCTCCGCCTATGGCTGAATAAAGAAAACATCCCCTATGAAAAGCGCAAAGGGAGAAAGCACCGGGAGTGGCGCGAGAGAAAACATCATTTCGGTGAAATGGTCCAGATGGACGGCTCCCATCACGACTGGTTCGAAGGCCGGGGCCCTAAATGCGTGTTAATGGGATATATCGACGATGCAACAGGAACGGTGTATGGGCGTTTTTATGACTATGAGGGAACCATGCCAGCCATGGACAGCTTCAAGGGGTATATCAAGCGCTACGGCATGCCACAGAGCGTCTATTTGGACAAGCACACCACGTATAAATCCCCGGCCAAGCAGAGCATCGAGGATGAGTTGGAAGATATAAAGCCCATGAGCCAGTTCGAAAGGAGTCTTGCTGAACTCGAGGTGACGGTCATCCATGCTAACTCACCCCAAGCCAAAGGCAGAATAGAGAGACAGTTCCGAACGCTCCAGGATCGGCTGGTCAAAGAGATGAGGCTTGCCGGGGTTAAAAGCGTCGATCAGGCAAACGAATTCCTGATAATTTATCTCCCAAAACATAACATAAAATTCAAAGTAAAGGCGGTTTCGGAAGTTGATTTACACCGACCCGCGCTGTTCACGAGAGAGCTCAACAAGATCTTTTGCATTCGAGAAGAGCGTACGCTGCAGAATGATTTCACCATCGCTTACAACGGCAAACTCTATCAGATCAAAGACGCCGTAAAAACCCGGAAGGTCACGGTGGAAGAACGAATGGATGGATCTCTGCACATAACGCACAGGGGCCTGGATTTAAGCTACCGAGAGATCAAAACACGGCCAGCAAAAGAAAACCCAAAAAAGCCGGTAGTCATTCAGGAAAAGCAAGGACGTTATCAATCTCCAGATCACCCTTGGAAGAGACTCAGAAGAGCATCTGTACAGCTTCCCGCTGCTTCATAAAAAAGCGGACATTTTCACTTTGGTAAGGATAGGACATTTTCACTTTGGGTTGACAATTGCCCATTTTATTGTTGCATCCTCTATACCGGATAAGTATAATGTAGCCGCTTTTGAAACAAGAACTTACATGACATAGTTGTACGGGCCGTTAGCTCAGTTGGTAGAGCAGCTGACTCTTAATCAGCGGGTCGAAGGTTCGACTCCTTCACGGCTCACCAGTAATTATTAAGGACTTCCGATACTTGGAAGTCCTTTTTAATTTTTTAGGTACTCGGCAAAATGGCGAAAAATGCCGCAAAATGACCCCTGAGTGCACTCAAACTGCCCTCACTCCAAATAAAATGGGAAAGCAAATAAAAAAAGGTTTAGGACTATCGCCCTAAACCTTTTTATTCGATTTATTTGTAGTAGTTTCTGTCCGATAACGAATATTGAACTTGCTATTCCACGTAGCTTGCTCCGTGGTCACCTTACAGAGGGAAGAGTAAGAGAAGCCGCAGTTTCTCAGTTGAACAATCTTTCTTTATACCCCGTCAGCTTGCAGGCTGTCCGACAATTCCCATATCTTATGATAGAATAGGATGCAAAAGATCGGACAAGGAGCGCGGGAGATGGCATATATCCAGTCGTTTAAAGAACAAGCATGGTTGTTACCACCGAGCGTAGAAGATTTGATTCCCGAGGACCACATCTGCTTTTTGGTTGAGAGCCTTGTGGATAATCTCGATTACCAGACTTTTGACATTAAATATTCTGGGGCCGGCCATCCGGCATACCATCCTCGGGTTTTGTTGAAGCTTTTAGTGATGGGCGTTCTGGACAGAGTCAGATCCTCTCGGAGACTCGCACGGAATGCCCGGGAGAACGTCGTATATTTGTATTTATCCGAGAAGCTAACCCCTGACTTCAGGACGATCAGCGATTTTCGGAAAGAGAATCCATCGCTAGTAAAGGATGTTTTCAAGCATACGGTAAGCTTTGCCAAGCAGGAAGGACTGCTCGACCTGTGCCATCTTTCCACGGATGGGAGTAAGGTAAAGGCCAATGCATCGAACCGGAGAGTATTGACGAAGGATGAGTTGAGCGTTTTGCTAAAGTTTGTCGACGAAGAGCTTGAAGAATGGGCAAAACGAGATACTCAGGAGGATGCCGAGTTCGGCGATTTGCGGGGAAGCGATCAGCTGCCAAAACAGAGCAAGAAGGCAATTCGTAAAGCGGCGCAATATTATGTTAAGAAGGTCCGCGAGAGCGGTCCCGCCTTTAAAGAGGAAGTACAAAAAGACCTTGAAACTGCCAAGCAGGAAGTAGAGGAGCAGGGATTAAGCAAAGTCAGCGTCACTGACCCGGAAAGTCGTTTCATGAAGAACAAAAAAGGGCGGATTGAGCTATCGTATAACCCTCAACTCACCGTAGACAAGAAAGGCTTTGTTCTGGCCAATGATGTTTGTCAGAGTGCTCATGACGCGGGACAGTTGCAACCACAGGTAATCCAGACAGAAGAAAATCTCGGAAGCCTGCCTGAGGGTATTGCTTGGAGCTTTGATTCCGGTTACTTTGAAGGGGCTAACATCAAGTTCCTTGCAGACAAAAAGATCGATGGCTATATACCTGACAACAATGAAAAGAAAGAGGCGGATCCTTTTGACAAGAAGCATTTTCAATATGACGCGGTAAAGGATGAGTTTCGATGTCCTTTAAACCATCCGGTGCCCTTTATGGGAGAGCATTTTGATAATCAGAAGAATAAAACGATAAGAGTTTATAAAGGGACCGGATGTTCCGCTTGCCAGAGCCGAGACAAATGCACGAAGCGAAAAGACGGCATACGTTATCTCAAGATGTATCCTTACGAGATAGAACGGAATGAAATGGTCGCTAAGATGAAAACTACGCACGCCCAGAAGGTATATAAACTACGTCAGCAGATCGTTGAACCGGCAATAGGAGACATTAAGGAGAACCAGGGACTGCGAGCATTCCTTGCCAGGGGCCTTCAAGGAGCAAAGACAGAGACCAATCTTGCTTGTGCGGCAAGGAATCTAAGGAAAATCTGGATAAGTTTGAAGAAGAAGGAAGAAAATGGAGGAGATAAAGTAAGGACACGCGGTCAAATAGAGCCTGTAAAATAATTTGTATAAGTGGCCAAAGTCGGTGTATTCTACCGAATTGGAGGAACCATTGGCCACTCAAGACGAACTGCTCGATGATTTAATGAAGAATTACAAGAAGCCCGAAGACCTCATCGGAGAAAACGGGCTTCTGAAGCAACTCACCAAAGCTCTTGTGGAACGGGCCATGAAAGCGGAGATGACCGAACATCTCGGCTATGATAAGCATGACCCAGCTGGTAAAAAGAGCGGCAATTCCCGAAACGGCAACTCAAAGAAGACCATCAAAGGTGAGTTCGGCAACTTGGAAATCGAAGTCCCTCGGGACCGGAACTCAACCTTCGAGCCGGTGATCGTTCCCAAAGGGGAAACCCGCTTCACCGGTTTCGACGACAAGATCATCTCGATGTACGCTCGCGGGATGACCACCCGTGATATCCAGGCGCATCTGCAGGAGTTGTACGGAGTTGAGATTTCTCCGACTCTCGTTTCCCAGGTGACCGACGCAATCACCGAGGAGATTACGCTCTGGCAGAATCGGCCGCTCGAAGAAGTCTACCCCATCATGTACCTGGACGCTGTCCGGGTCAAGGTGCGGCAAAACAGCACGGTAATTAATAAAGCTGTCTACCTTGCCATCGGCATCACGTGGGACGGAGCCAAGGAGGTCCTCGGCATGTGGATCGCCGAGACCGAGGGGGCCAAATTCTGGCTCCAGGTAGTGACCGAGCTTAAGAACCGCGGCGTTAATGACATCTTCATTGCCTGCGTGGACGGCCTCAAAGGCTTTCCTGAAGCGATCGAAGCTGTCTTCCCCAGGGCTCAGGTTCAGCTCTGCATAGTCCACATGGTCCGTAACAGCCTGCGTTATGTCTCGTGGAAGCAGCGCAAAGAGGTTGCAGCCGACCTCAAGACTATCTATCAGGCACCGACGATTGACCAGGCAGAGACGAACCTGACGACCTTTGCCAAGAAGTGGGATGCCAGTCATCCGACGATTGCCAAGTCCTGGCGGAACAACTTGGAGCGGATTATCCCGCTGTTCTCTTATCCGCCTGAGATCCGAAAGGCCATCTATACGACCAACGCTATCGAATCGCTTAACATGTCGCTTCGGAAGGTGACAAAGAACCGGGGTTCCTTCCCGAACGACGAGGCAATGACAAAACTGCTATACTTGGCTATGAAAAATATATCAAAGAAGAGGACTCTGCCGATCCGAGACTGGAAATCAGCTATGAATCATTTTACGATTTTGTTCGAAGGCAGGATGCCTGTACTTTAAACCGAGAGACCATTTACACAAAAATCTTTACAAGCCCGTCAAATACCCCCTCCACTATCTTCTTCAGTGATATATCAGTTTTGTTAGAAACAAAATGCCCCCCAACGCAGATAATTGTCGGACAGCCTGCTTGTTGCGGGGTATTGATTTATAGGCTACATCCAGTAGTCCGCGAGAGTTGCATCTTTTTGAAATTACAACATACTTCCTAATATTCGCTGATGTCGCCATTTTTATGGCATTGTAACTTTCATGTAGTATTCTTCAATAATCATCTTCAATTTTTCTGCCTATTTAACATCCCCGGAATTTAGTCTTGACAGTCCAAGCCAGATTTGGTAAAATTGAACAAATTATATATGAAAAACAATAATTATTGGTATTATGGCAATACGTTTCATTTTTGGAGAATTACTAAATTATAAGCATTGATAAAAGAAAAGGGTCGCCCTACAACCGGACATATTGATTAATGGTTCCATAAGGGCTATCGGGGTAGACCTAAGTGTCGGAGAGCTTTATGTTTACATAGGGCGCTATTTTAAGCTGGAATCCATTGTAACTGTTACCCTGTCGCTCTATAACGATTTTATAAACATCCAGGCAGAGTTCATCACGCTATCGAGGGTGTTGATATGGGACTCATCTTCGTTAATATAGAAAAAGAACAATTGGCTGTGATCCGATCCTTTATTGGTGTCTCAAGGAAACTTCCGTTGACAGAATAAAGAACAATTGGAGTTACAGAATGCGAAATATGAGGAGATACAAGAGATTCAAATTGGATTTAATCGATCTGAGCAGCAAGATGAGCTTAATTGGCAAAGTAGAAATCATTGACATAAGTTTGTGCGGGGTCGCGATAAAGGCAGACAGGAAGCTCAATATAGGGAAAGAATGTTTACTGATGCTGGGATACGAAGGCAAGCATATTAACGTAAAGGGGATAATAGTTCGTTCCAAATTAAGCGGAATTGAAGAAAGAGCTGATGCGGGAAAAGTCACGATTTACTCGGCAGGTATATTGTTCAAAGATGAATCAGTGGGCAAGGTTAAGGATTTTCTTGATTCAATTGAAAATAACAAGAAAATACAAGTGTCAGAGCAGCCAAACTGGTTCTATCACGACATCCTGTTTTCCATCACAACACCAAAAGAAAAAGTCCTGAATCTGCCAACGCATTTCGGCATAAAAGATATCAGCCAAAGTGGCGTAATTATTCAATCCGATCAACAATTAAAGATAGACACCATGGTCCTCATAGAGCTATCAATCAACGCTTGCGATCCTGCAAGTTTCATGGGGAAAGTTGTATCGTGTCGCATGACGCAGGACAAGGGGATTGGAAAATACGACATAGGGGTGGAATTCTCATTATTGACGAATCGGGACAGGTCTCTGATTATAGGCTTCATAGACTGCGTTAAAGAAAATGAAAATGCTGGCGCAAGGCACCTCCTTAGTCGCTATCGCTTGACGGGATGATCCACGACGATCATCTCGCCATTCCGCAGAAGATTTCGGACTGTCTTTTCGCTTGATCTGGATGAACAGAATTGTAATATACTGGTGCCACGCCGTATAGGACTTGACGTATCGGTCTCCCTGGTACTGCTTTATGGCTTTTTCGAACTGATATCTCGGTACAAGTTTCAACAGTTCTCCGAAAATCGTTTCCAATTTGCGCATGGCTTGTTCCTCCTTGTGATAATAGGGTTTGGGAGAATTCTATTATCTAACAAAAGAGGTTCGCATGCCATGCCTTTTTAGTTTTAACCGGACACTAGTGTGTAATTATGATTAAGCTCATTGCAGACGGTCAGATGTCCACACTGCGATCAACTTTGTGCGCGACTGGACAACATATAACGTTCCTGGATACTGCAAAAGGCACTTTTTCTTACAGTCTGGACATGGCCCTCAACGACTGGGCGCTCAAAATCGTCGTGATCGAATGCTCAATCAGTGATAATAAAGGACTGGAACTTCTGAGGGATATAAAAAGGCGAAGACCCGACGTGCCCGTTCTTTTCGTTTGTTCGTCGGAATCCGATCATACTGTCGCCGAAGCGTTGCGCTCCGGAGCACGGGACTGTTTTAAAAAACCGGTCGCGGTGCTAAAACTGAAGGGGAAAATAAAAGACCTACAGACGATCATAAACATGCCGCATGAGCAACGAGTGGCGTTTAAGGCTTTGGATACGCACCTGCCGGAACCGGCCTCGGTCACGACAGCCGCACCCGAAACTATCCTTCGCGCTTTGAATTTCATCGACTACAACCTGGCTGACCACGCCATCACTGCAAAGCGGATCGCCAAGAATGCCAACATGAGCCTATACCATTTCTGCAGAATATTCAAACGCTACACCACCAAGAGTCCGATGAACTATGTTTCATTCATGCGCGTGGAAAAAGCCAAGGACATGTTAAAAAATAATTCCGGTAGCATGACTATTTACCAGATTGCCATGGCCGTCGGTTTTTACAATGCGAGCAATTTCAACAAGCACTTCAAGAGAGTCACCGGACTCACCCCTTCCACATACAGACACTCCGCTAATCCACCAAGCCGAAGTAGCATTTCACCGCAATTCTGAACAATAATACAGCAATCATGAACAAAACAAACGCTATTACTTATGTCATATTTAAAAATATAGAATTCAAGTCTGCACCGTCATTGAAGCGCACTCAAAACGCATGTTTTCACTTCGTCATGACCGTTATCTATCGCAGCGTATGGGGGTTACTGTTTTAGTTTTGAGGGCAGGAAATCGTTTTCCGGACGCCTCGCCGTATTTACCGAGAGGGGTATTTTATTTCATTCCACCGCCACAATAATCTATTCTATTATTCTATTATATTGAAATGTATATTGAAATGTATCATCGCTAGAAACGCTTGGGGATGACATTGGAAAAGGTTTCATTCCCGAAGGTTTAATCGGAAATCTGGTTTTTGGATCATACAAGATATAGATCATAGCAGAAGCAAGTAAATACATCTATTTACCGATGGCATGACGGATTCAGAAGCGGGTAATGCAGCCTCCTTGGGCGTTTAGGATATTATTCACGGCGAAGGAGGTGAGAAACAAATTGGAACTAACGGAATCAATTACTTAACGGTGACTCTAAGGAGGTACACATCATGAAGAATCTTCTAATGGTTCGAAGGCAGAAGCTTAGAGTGTTGTTTACTAGACTTGCCCCCATCGTCTCATTCGCCGCGCTTATGGCGACAACAGTTCTTGTGGTTGTTTCTCTATCCGCATATTTGACTGGATGCAGCGGAAGCGGAGGTGGCGGGAGTCTTACCGCAGTCACAGACCAAAACGACAAAGCATTGGTTCGAGCTCAAGACCCATCACTGGGTACGGCACAGAGCTTCGCGGTACTGGGTGGCTCGGCGGTGACAAATACCGGCCCGACCATCGTCACCGGAAACCTCGGTGTCTACCCCGGCACATCGATCACCGGTTTTCCTCCTGGGATCGTGACCGGAGGGACGACATATGCAGCTGATGCGGTGGCGCTTCAGGCTCAGACTGACGTCACCACTGCATATAATAATCTGGCAGGCCAGGCGTGCAATACCACCTTTGGTGTTCCGACGGATATCGGTGGAATGACGCTTGTTCCGGGCGTCTATTGCTTTTCATCCTCGGCTCAGTTGACGGGAGCGCTCACTCTCGACGCCGGGGGCGACTCCACTGCGGTCTGGGTGTTCAAGATAGGGAGTACCCTCACGACGGCGAGCAACTCGTCCGTACTGGTAATCAATGGCGGTCAACAATGCAACGTCTTTTGGCAGGTCGGCAGCTCTGCCACTCTCGGTACAGCCACTTCGTTCATAGGAAATATTCTCGCGCTCACGAGCATCACCCTCAATACCGGCGCAAACGTGTCCGGTAGCGTCCTCGCACAAAACGGTGCAGTGACGATGGATTCCAACGCCGTCGCCGTCTCCGTGTGCGGCGCGCCGCCGGTTACTCCCATCCCACCCACTCTCGGCAAGGCCTTCAGCCCGTCCACCATTGTTGCGGGCGGTGTCTCAACCTTCACTATTACGCTGTCCAACCCGAACACCAGCGTCGCGACCTTAAGTGCACCGCTCACCGACACTCTGCCCCCTGGGGTAGTGATCGCGAACTCGCCTAATGCCAGCACCACCTGTCCTGGCAGCGGCGGGGTGGCTGCCACCGCCGGTGGAACCACGGTAACCTTGCAGACACCGAACTCGATCCCTGCCAACGGCTCCTGTACGGTGACGGTGGACGTGACCGCGCCGCTCGGGGGGAGCTACTTCAACTCACTGGCCGCTGGCGCCTTGCAGACCAGCAACGGCAGCAATGCCGCTCCGGCCGTTGCGACCTTGACCGTTCCCCAGCCTACTACCGCACCCACTCTCGGCAAGGCCTTTAGTCCGTCCACCATTGTTACGGGCGGTGTCTCGACCCTTACCATTACGCTGTCCAACCCAAACACCAGCGTCGCGATCTTAAGTGCACCGCTCACCGACACTCTGCCCCCTGGGGTAGTGATCGCGAACCCGGCTAATGCCAGCACCACCTGTCCTGGCAGTGGCGGGGTAGCTGCCACCGCCGATGGAACCACGGTAACCTTGCAGACACCGAACTCGATCCCTGCCAACGGCTCCTGTACGGTGACGGTGGACGTGACCGCGCCGCTCGGGGGGAGCTACTTCAACTCACTGGCCGCTGGCGCCTTGCAGACCAGCAACGGTAGCAATGCCGCTCCGGCCGTTGCGACCTTGACCGTTCCCCAGCCTACTACCGCACCCACTCTCGGCAAGGCCTTTAGTCCGTCCACCATTGTTACGGGCGGTGTCTCGACCCTTACCATTACGCTGTCCAACCCAAACACCAGCGTCGCGATCTTAAGTGCACCGCTCACCGACACTCTGCCCCCTGGGGTAGTGATCGCGAACCCGGCTAATGCCAGCACCACCTGTCCTGGCAGTGGCGGGGTAGCTGCCACCGCCGATGGAACCACGGTAACCTTGCAGACACCGAACTCGATCCCTGCCAACGGCTCCTGTACGGTGACGGTGGACGTGACCGCGCCGCTCGGGGGGAGCTACTTCAACTCACTGGCCGCTGGCGCCTTGCAGACCAGCAACGGTAGCAATGCAGCTCCTGCCATTGCGACCTTAACCGTTTCCCCTCCCTCCGCTGTTACGCTTAGCAAGGCCTTCAGTCCGGCCACCATCGAGGCAGGCGGTCACTCAACTATCACCATTACCTTGAGTAACACTGGTTCCAGTGTTGCCAATCTGACCTCGCCGCTCACCGACATTTTGCCCAGCGGCTTGGTGGTCGCCGGTAACGCCAGCAACACCTGCGGCGGGACATTCACGGCCAAAAAGGGCGCCTCGACGGTGACCCTAACTGGATCCTCGATCCCGGCCAACGGCTCCTGTAAGTGGGAGACGGGCGAATCGACTGGAGCCTCGATCCCGGCCAACGGCTCCTGTACGGTGAAGTTTGACGTGACCGCGCCGGTCGGGGGCAGCTACTTTAACTCGCTGGCCGCCGGTGCATTGCAGACCAGCAACGGTAGCAATGCCGCTCCGGCCATTGCGACCTTGACCGTCAACATCCCCGTGATCGTCGCGCCTTCGCTCAGCAAGGCATTCAGCCCAGCCACCATCAAAGCGGGCGGTGTCTCGACTCTTACGATTACCTTGAAAAACCCTAACAACACGGTCGCAAAGCTGACTGCACCGCTCACCGACTACTTACCCAGCGGCATGGTGATCTCCGGTACGGGCAGTGGAAAAGATATGAAGTGTGAAATTCCCCCCAGCGCCAGAACCACCTGCGGCGGGACGCTCACGGCCAACACGGGTGGCTCAGAGGTGATCTTGAAGGGGGGCTCGATCCCGGCCAATGGCTCCTGTACGGTGACAGTGAACGTGACCGCAAAAAAGAAGGGCAGCTACAGCAACAAGTTGCCTGCTGGCGCCTTGCAGACCTGCAACGGCAATAACGCCACACCGGCCATCGCGACCTTGGACGTCAGTCAACCAATAGCATGTAGTAAGTAAAACTTCAGTGTCACCACTCCAGAAAGATGATAATTTCTGGAGTGGTGATGCGTCTTTTCCAGGGCATGAAATAATTCAAGCATTCCAACCGATCTCTTCGAGAGGATCGCAAAAACCACGCTCATCAAGCGAAACGTGCAATGCAGGATACAAACTAAATTCGTTGCTCTTGTCACAATATTGATAATCATATGAAGGCACCTCAGCATACCAGAGAGGGTTGGCTCTCTGATATGCTTTAAGGGAAGAATCCCCATTCTAACCTTGGAGGTGCTATATGAAATTGTACACGCTATGCCGAGATCAGCATAAAGTGTACAATCTCATAAAACACCTCCTGGTATGGGATTGGTGTCTCTTCCCAAGAGCATATCAAAATCAACCGATTCTGATATGCTCGGAGGTGCCCTTTATTATGATTATCAATTATCAACCTCTAGATCATAGTGTCCTACCCCACTTTTTTGCAATATCAACCGCTACGAAGGAATTCGGTGACTCAAATACTTGTTATAAGACGATTAGGGAATTCGTGAATAAGTTGAACTCTGTCAACACGCGGACTACAGAGGATAATAAAAGCAAACAATAGCTGCGCCTGATCCTTTTAAATAATAACATGTTCAAAGTAATACCGGAGAATGATTGTTGACGTTATTGTTGATGTTCATTTCTGTAGAGGTTGTAGTTTTATATTTTGCAGCACTTAAAATACCAAACTCGTTAAAGTTTACAGGAAAGATACCGATAAGAATGCTGTATTGTCTCGTAAATTAGCAATAGATAGTAACGCTTCCGCGTGGCAAAGAGCATAACACGCCTAAGCGGGTAACCCAAAAACTAAAGAGGCGTTTATGTTGAAAAAAAATGAAGATTTGACAGAGGCTGGCTCTTGGCTCTGGCATCGCCCGGTTTCTGTTGATTCTCAATGGATGATTGGTAATTGGGCCGTACATTCAAGCGCTGAGACCATTGTGTGGATGCTCGAGTGTGATTAGTTTTGCATCCATGCTTAATGTCACTTTGATGCTCGTTTATGAGAAAATCACATATCGACATGCTCATAAAATTTAACAGCATCAGATTCAAAATAACCGCCATGGTGCTCCTCCTGCTTATCATCTCCGCCCTGGCATTCTACCTCATTACCCTCACGATAATGAACCGTCACCTCCTCCAAGAGGTTCTAAAAAGAGCGGAAGCGCTGTCGAAAAGTACCGCGGCATCGGCGGGTTACAGTCTGCTCTCAAAAGATATGCTCGGCCTTGACAGCATGGTTTTCAGGATGCGCGAGTCAAATCAGGACGTGGAATTCATAGCGATTGTCGATCCTGATATGAAGATCATCGCGCACAGCGATGTAGCCAAGAATGGAAAGAAGGTGTTGTCCCTTCAGGGACGAATACTCCTACAAGACGTTGACGGGACCACGATAGCAGAATCATCGAGTCCATTAGACGACTGTTTTGAAATCGTGAGCCCCATTGTCTCGTTCAATAAACGACAGGGCTGGGTAATTCTCAGCGTGAACAAATCGACGCTGCAGAATGCCCAACGCGATGCGCGAAAGAGAATCATATTTTTGTTTGTAGTGAGTCTCATGCTGGGCATGGCCGGCAGCATTGCTCTCTCGTCGGTGTTGACAAGACCGATTCAAGAGCTTTCCGCAGGGGTGGAAGACCTCAAGGAGGGGAGAGGGCATCGACGGCTCAAAATCTATTCGCAGGACGAGTTTGGAAAGTTGACTGCAAGCTTTAACGAGATGATGGCATTGATAGATGAACAGAGTGGCAAGCTCAATAAATATGCCAAAGACTTGGAGGACTCCTATGTTTCCACGGTGAGGGTGCTAGCCGCGGCAATCGACGCAAGAGATCCATATACCCATGGTCATTCAACGAGGGTTGCCATGTTTTCTCTGCAAATCGGGAGAGAAGTCGGACTGAATAACGCGGAGTTGGAGGATCTCGAGGTTGCGTGCTTGTTCCATGATATCGGAAAGATCAAAACGCCGGACTCAATCCTCCGCAAAAAAGACAAGCTGAATGCGTCGGAATACAAGGAAATGATGCGCCACACCGAATACGGGGCCGAGATTCTCAGTAAAGCACCATCACTGCAAAAATATATACCCCCTGTCAGGCATCACCACGAATGGTTTAACGGTAAAGGTTATCCCGACGGACTTAAGGGGGATGCCATCCCAATATTTGCCGCCATCATCGCCATCGCTGACACCTACGACGCGATGACATCAAACAGACCCTATCGCGGCGCCATTTCCTACATGGAGACGCTGGAGGAGCTCACAAAATGTTCGGGCACGCAATTCAGTCCCGATCTCGTGAAGATTTTCACAAGGATCCTGGATAAGAGCATTGTCGAGGAAATGCAAGAGATGCAGGGGTAGACGAACATGCAGCGTTTTTCCCGAGGAATAATAACTCTCCACTTGGTTTTGATACTCCTGGTGTCTCTCTCTTGCATGACGCAGAAGAAAGCAGGGATTGACAAGACGCTGGTCGATCAAGTGCGTATGGACGACAATCGAAATCAAGTGCGTATGGACGACGATCGAAATCAAGTGCTTATGGAAGTCGATCGAACACGTATGAAATCCGAGCAGTATGTCGACCAGGGTGATTATAAAAGTGCGTTGGTCGTCTATGCGGATGCCTGCCGTAAATATCCGGACAACCAGGTGCTCCTCACAAACTACCACAAAACCATAGAGGAGATTCATCACGCCGCTGACGCAGCCTTCAGCAGAAACGATTTTACCTCTTCAGGGCGGGCATATTATATCCTGCTGAAAAATTATCCGTTCTTTCAGGAACTCGTCCCGGAGGTGTCATTCGACAAGACATTTCTTCATTCACGATTGAAGGACTGCGGCTCGCATCTTTCTCAACGTGCACTGACCCAATACAGAAAAGGCAATCTTGCCGAGGCGATTTCCATCTGGAAAGACATCCTCTTATTCGATCCGAATAATGCAGGCATCAAGAAAGAAATCGATACGACGACGACCCAGATGAAGAATCTCCTGCAAAACAAGGAATGAGAGGCCTCATTCATTTCTCCTTTTTTAATGAGGTCAAAAAGGGAATTCCGCACACAACCATGGCAATTCTTAAAACAACAATTCTTGCTTTTTTTATCGCATTAGTCGCCTGTTTCTACTGTCCTGCGGCTTCAGCGGAAGATGCTGTAAAGGAATTCAGAATCGGGCTTATCGGCGCGGATCCAGGACAGCTCCTGCATGATTTTGATCCCTTCGTGCAATATTTGAAAAGCAGTCTCCAGCGTTCAAGGATCCAGGACGTGACGGTTTTCGTCGCAAAGGATCTGAACCAACTACGCGCCCGAATACAAAAAGGAAAGCTGGATTTAATCCTCACATCCGCATTCCCGATCATAGAAATGGAGCGCGATCGAGTCGTTCCCATTGTCGTCGCTTTAAAAGGAGTGGCTCGCGAAAAGTCCGCCGTATTTTTTGTAAGAAAACAAAGCTCGCTGCGCATTCTGAGCGATCTGCGGGGAAAGACCATTGTTTTCGGGACACCTTCGTCCACAGCAGGATACGCCATGGCCATAGCCGAACTGAAAAAGAACAAATTATCCGTAAACGAATCGACGGACCATGATGTACCCGAAGATGCAATCCGGTATACGTTTGCAGGCGAGGCGATCAACCAGGCATTCCGGGTCATCCGGTACGGGGCGGACGCCGGCGTTTTCGGCAGCAGCGACTGGGAAGCGCTTCCCCCGAACGAACTGTACCGGTTGCGGATTATCCACCATACACCGCCGATCATTTATCTGCTCGGCTCGTTTCACCCCTCTTTTCCGCCAGCCCTCAGAGAAGTCGTTGAAAAAGTGCTGGTAGATATGTCCGGGAACAGGAAGGGACGAACAGCATTGACCAAAGCGCTGAATATAACGACATTTGAACTAATGTCGGAGGAAGATAGAAGCTCTCTTCAACGTCTTAAAAATCAGCTGTCAGACGCGGACTAAATCATGAAGATCAACATCAACAAAAAATACGCTCTCTTTTTCGGAATCAGCAGCGTCGTGATTATGCTGATCCTGGCCTCATCCTTTGCTTTCATTATGGTTAAAAAAGGGGCGGCTCTCAAGAAGAACCTCAAGGAAACAAGCGCCGTCTTTTATCGGGAGAGCCATGGAAAAACGTTGTTCAATACCGCCCAGTATCTGGGTCAGCATCTTTTTATTCCGGTTTATCAAACCGATATTGGCAGCGTCAACCGCATCATCAACGATATGAAGGTAGGATTGCCGTTCCTGACGTTTGTCGTGGCCGATTCGAAAGGCAGGGTCCTGACGGATGGGACCCGGGAGAATAAAGCTTTTGGAGCAAAGCTCGAAGTAAGCCTCGCGCGGCTGAAAAAACAACCGATTATTGCGGAAAAAACTGATCAGGGGGAGCGCATTACTTTTACGATCAAATCAGAAAAACACGTAGCCGGATACGGCCAGATCGTCTATTCGGACGAACCCTTGAGGGCCTCGATTGAAAAACTCCACTACATCTTCGATTCGGGGTGGATGGAATTCCGGACGGTGTTCCTGCGTATCAGCATGATCGGCATCGCAGCAGCGCTCGCAACCGCGACGCTGCTGAGCTTTCTGTTCTCTGGCACGATCTCCCGTCCTCTTATCCTTCTGAAGGACGCCGCAGACCGCGTAGCACAGGGCGACCTTGATTGCTGCGTGGAGATCGATAGCCGTGACGAGATAGGCGCGCTGGCAGCATCCTTCAACCAGATGGTCGCGGATATGAAGCGGTCGACGGACCAGCTTCGCGAGGCTAACCGGAAACTTCGCGAAACCGCCGTCACGGACGGCCTCACCGGCCTCAGCAATTACACGAACTTCATTGACGAGCTGAAAAAGGAGGAAGCCCGGGCCAGGCGGAGCAACTCGAATTTTGGAGTTATCCTCTTCGATCTCGATCAGTTCAAAAAGGTGAACGATACCTACGGCCATGAGAAAGGGAACATCCTGCTTCGGGCGGTTGCCGACATCCTGAAGGCGAGTGCACGGCAGATGGACACAGTGGCGCGCTACGGCGGTGAGGAGTTCGCCGTGCTCATGCCGGACAGCAATGGCATGGAGCGCGAGGTGGCTGAGCGCATACGGAAAAAGATCGAGAGCACGGAGTTCACAGGTATCGCAGACACCCCCGTCAGGATCACGATCAGCGGGGGCGTCGGCACATATCCCCGGGATGCACAGAGCGTGAACGAGTTGCTTGACAAGGCTGACAAGGAATTGTATCAGGCAAAGAACGGCGGCAGAAACAAAACGTGCTATTCCGAACCGCTCGGCGACTTTCAGGGGGGAACAGATAGCGTTTAGGTACGTGGCGCTGCGCCGTCATCAGAAGAGAAACGTTGTTGCACCCATTGCGTTGCTATAAATAAAAAAGTATAGCGGCCCCCGTTTTCTTGGACACGATTTTATGGTAAAACATATGTCCAAGGAGGCCGTTAAATGGAAAAAGATGTTAAGCCGTGTGCTTCACCCGAAGTTGTTCGCTGGAGCGTCAACCGCAAGAAGGAAGTCGTTCTCCGGATGATGCGCGGTGAACCGATCGATGCCCTCTCCCGAGAGTTGGGCATCGAGGCATATCGCCTGGAGAAGTGGCATCGAAAAGCCCTCCAGGGAATAGAAGCCGCACTCAAAGCCCGCGAGAGTGATCCTTTGGCAGCGGAACTGGATGCTGCCATGCGCCGTATCGGCGAGATCACCATGGAGAACGAGCTCCTCCGGTACAAAGTGAGGAAAGCTCGCCCTTTGGCACCAGAGAGATCGAAGAAATGAGCGCTGCGATCTCTATGACTACCGGCAAGCTCTATGGCGTCCAGCGTGTCTGTCATGCCTGGGAAGAGCCCCGCTCCTCTTTTTACGGGAGTAAGGTGCGAAGTACAAGCCCCTCGGTAGCATGGAAACGCGGACCGAAGACCGCGCTAAGTGATAATGAGCTGCTTGAATTAATCCGCTCCGACTTGGCGGCATCGCCGTTTGTCGGAGAAGGGCATCGCAAGGTTTGGGCTCGCCTGCGATTCGGCCGCGGGATCAGGATCGGCCGCAAACGGGTCTTACGCGTCATGCGTGAGCATCATCTGCTCTCTCCGCATCGGGTTGTCCAAGGACAGCCCATAGAACACAAGGGAAAGATCATAACCGCAGCTCCCAATATCCTGTGGGGTACAGACGGGACGAAGATTTTCACCCTGGATGATGGTTGGTGCTGGCTCTTTACCACCGTAGAACACTGGAACGCCGAGTGCCTTGGATGGCATCTGGCCAAGACCGGCGACCGCTTTGCAGCGCTCCAGCCACTGTCGATGGCTCTGATGACGCGGTTTGATTCGGTTGACGCCGATGTTGCTCGAGGGTTGGCGCTCCGAATGGACAACGGTACCCAGTATCTTTCGGATCACTTTCAGAATCAGATCAAGTACTGGGGTATTGCGCCGAGCTTCGCGTTCGTGGCAGAGCCGGAGACCAACGGCGTTACAGAGCGGTTCAATCGTACTCTCAAAGAGCAGGTTATCTATGGCCGCCAGTACAGAAACATCGAAGAACTCAGAATAGCGGTCGAAGCCTTCATGGATCTATACAACAAGTACTGGCTTGTGGAAAAACTCGGTTTCAAAAGTCCGCGGCAGGCATACGATGAGCTTCAGATGAACGCCGCCGCCTAACTATTATCTTGTGTCCAGGGTACCGGGTGCGCTACACAAAATGGTGCATGTTTCTGCAAAATGCCCCCCCTGAGTGCACTCAAAATACACTCACTTTAAAAAGTTCGGAATTCAAAGGTGTCTCTCGGAGGATGTCTGCCGGGTACAAGCCTGAGGTCTACGGTTTTTACCAGGGCAGCTGTAACCGCTCATAAACCGTGGCAAACAACATTACCGCAATTGCGGATAGAATCGGCTCTTGCGGTCTGTTTCAAAAATCTTCAGCCTTTATGCCAGCGAGCATATCAATGTAGTTGACATAATAAAGGAATAAAGATAATATTAAAACTTCGTTGAAGGAAAAGGCGATTTCCTGCAGGTATGGCGGAATTGGCAGACGCGCCAGACTTAGGATCTGGTGGGTACCCCCGTCCGAGTTCGAGTCTCGGTACCTGCACCATAATTCACAGGGAACCGTTTCGTCATGAACCCGGCAACGCTGTTAAACCACAGCTCAACGTTCAGCGTCCAAATTTTTGCATCAAATCCCAGCTTACTTCTTGACTCTAAAATGCACTTGAGACCCTTGAGGCTCTAGTAATTCTCAGATAAGGTGGTAGCGAAATGAAGTCGACTATCGAAGACGTCAGTTCAGTAAAGAAAAAACTGCACATTCAGGTCGCCCCTGATACGATTGCCCAAGAGATGGTAAAAGCCGTGGCCGATGCAGCGAAGAAGGCGAAGATCCCCGGTTTCCGTCCCGGGAAAGCGCCCAAGGCCGTGGTGGAACGGCATTACGCGGCCGAGATCGAGACCGAGGTGATGAATAAGCTCATTACGGATTCCTATTTGCAGGCCCTGCAGGAGCACAATCTCAATCCAGTGGATGTGCCGAGCATCACCAATATATCCCCCTTTGACAAAGCGGCGCCTCTGAACTATACCGCCGTTGTTGAGGTCCGGCCGAATATTGAGCTCGGCGTCTACGACGGCATCGAGGTGAAGGAAGAGAGTGTCGCCGTGAGCGATGAAGAGCTGAACCAGACCATCGACCGCCTTCGCGACATGTACGCACAACTTGAAGTGGTGGAGGGCCGGCCGCTCGAGAAGAACGATACGGCGATAATCGATTTCGAGGGGTCCCGGGACGGGAAAACCATTGAGGGGGCAAAAGCCGCTGATTACATGCTGTCGCTTGGATCGGATAGCTTGATCCCCGGGTTCGAAGAGCAGCTCGTGGGAATGAAACGCGGCGAGACCCGCACGCTCAATGTTACCTTTCCCGCGGACTACAGCAACAAGGAACTCGCAGGTAAGGATGCCCAGTTCGTCGTCTCGCTGAAAGAGATTAAAAAGAAGGTGTTGCCCGAGTTGAACGATGAGTTCGCAAAGGATATCGGTAACAACAAATCCGTGGACGAGCTAAAAGAGGGGATCAAAAAAGACATCGAAATCCGCAAGAAAAACGAACTTGCATCCAGCCAGCGCGAGGCCCTTCTGTCGAAGCTCCTGGATGCCCATACGTTTGATGTCCCGGGCGGCATGGTGGAGCGAGAACTGCAGTCCATGGCCCGTTCACAGGCCACGCGCCTGGCTCGTCGCGGGGTGGACGTGAATTCCTTCGATTATGCCAAGTTCCGGGAGGAGAACAAGGACCTGGCCGAAAAACGGGTGAAAGGGATCTTGCTGCTCGATGAGATCGCGGAAAAGGAGAAGCTCGATGTCACTGACGACGAGGTCAGTTCGGCGATTGCCGTCATGGCGCGCAGCGCCGGCAAGACCGTTGCCGAGGTCAAGAAATACTATGAATCGCTCGAAGGGGGGCTTGACAACATGAAGTCCTCCCTGGCGCGCGAAAAGACCCTCAGTCTATTGCTTTCCCGTGCGAAGAAGAGCTATAATTGAATAAAAGAAAGGAATACTAATGTCTCTCATCCCCATAGTCGTTGAACAGACAAGCCGTGGCGAACGTGCATACGATATTTACTCGCGGCTTTTGAAGGACAGAATCATATTTCTTGGCACGCCAATCGACGATATTGTTGCCAATACGGTGATCGCGCAGCTTTTGTTTCTGGATGCTGATGATCCTGACAAGGATATTTACGTCTACATCAATTCGCCGGGAGGCATTGTTACGGCGGGCCTTGCCATTTACGACACCATGAACTATCTCAAGTCGCCGGTTTCAACCATCTGTATCGGACAGGCAGCGAGCATGGCCGCCCTGCTGCTGGCGGCCGGCACGAAAGGCAAACGGTTCTCTTTGCCCCATTCACGCATCATGATTCATCAACCCATGGGAGGCTTCCAGGGGCAGGCAACGGATATCGAGATCCATGCCAAGGAAATACTGAAACTCAAGGAAACGCTGAACACGATCCTGTCTAACCACACAGGACAGCCGCTCGAGAAAATCCAGTCCGACACGGATCGTGACTTTTTTATGTCCGGAGCGGATGCGACAACCTACGGCATCGTCGACGAGGTCATCACCAAGATCAAGTCGCGCACCGCGAAGGGGAAGTAAGTAAAGGAGAAGTAAGCCTATGACGGACAAAAAAGAACATAGCACGCCGCTCAAATGTTCCTTTTGCGGCAAGGGGCAGGATGAGGTTAAAAAACTAATTGCAGGGCCGTCGGTTTTCATTTGCAACGAGTGCGTGGACCTGTGCAACGAAATCATCGCCGAGGAATGGGAAGAGATCAAGGAAGCCAAGATACCCCGCCTCCCGAAGCCAGCGGAGATAAAACGCACTCTCGATGAGTACGTCATCGGCCAGGAACGGGCCAAGAAAATCCTGTCCGTGGCAGTGCACAACCACTACAAGCGCATCGGCATCCAGCAGGAAATCGGAGACGAGGTTGAACTTCAAAAAAGCAACATTCTTCTTGTTGGTCCCACAGGCGTGGGAAAGACCTTGCTCGCCCAGACACTTGCCCGCATCCTCGACGTGCCTTTTACCATCGCCGACGCCACGACGCTGACCGAGGCCGGCTACGTGGGGGAGGACGTGGAGAATATCATCCTGAAGCTCCTCCAGAACGCCAACTACGATGTGGAGCGCGCGCAGCGAGGGATCGTGTATATCGACGAAATCGACAAGATCAGCCGGAAGTCCGAAAGCCCGTCGATCACGCGCGATGTCTCGGGCGAGGGAGTGCAGCAGGCGCTTCTTAAGCTGATTGAAGGCACGGTAGCGAGCGTTCCACCGCAGGGCGGCCGAAAGCATCCGCACCAGGAATTCATCCAGGTGGACACGAAGAACATCCTGTTTGTGTGCGGAGGCGCATTTGTCGGCCTCGATACCATCATCGAACAGCGTATCGGCCAGAAGACCATGGGATTCGGCGCCGATATCCAGAGCAAAAAGGAGCGGAAACTGAGCGAGACGCTTGCCAATCTCCAGCCCGGCGACCTGTTGAAATTCGGACTCATACCGGAATTTATCGGGCGCATGCCGGTGGTGGCGACACTCGAGGAACTCGACGAACAAGCGCTTATTGACATCCTTACGCGGCCCAAGAACGCCCTCGTCAAGCAGTACCAGAAACTGCTGGGGCTGGAAGGCTGCAAGCTGCGCTTCACCGACGATGCGCTTGTTGCGGTCGCGAAAAAGGCAATCATCCGGAAAACGGGTGCCCGCGGGCTGCGCGCTATCCTTGAAGACGTGATGCTGAACGTGATGTACGATATCCCGTCCCAGCCCGGGATCCGGGAATGCATCATCAATGGAGAGGTGATCAGCGAAGGCGCGGAACCGCTGCTCATTTATGAGAAAATAGCGTAAGGCGACGGACATCAGCCAGTAGGTCGCAAACAGGAGCCAGGAGCAAGAATCGCGCAACAGATTTTGCCCTGGCTTTTTTCTTCTGTTCTGATTTCCGACGTTTGACTTTCCTGCAGAAACCCATGAAAATTTTATCAGCCGAATTCATCATCAGCGCACCGGGACCAAAGCAGTTTCCCGTTGACAAGCACTCGCAGATTGCCTTTGCCGGCCGCTCGAACGTCGGAAAATCGTCGATCATTAATGCCCTGCTTCACCGGAAAAACCTGGTAAAGACGAGCCAGACCCCGGGCAAAACCCAGCTGGTTAATTTTTTCCTCATCAACGAAGACTTCTATTTCGTCGATCTGCCGGGATACGGATATGCCCATGCCCCCCACGCAGTGACAGACGCCTGGGCTCCGATGATCGAGGGCTATTTGAAGGACTCCCGGGCATTGCGCGCCGTCGTGGTCCTGCTGGACAGCCGGAGAGAACCCGATGAGCGGGACCTGCGGCTCATTGAATGGCTCAGGCAATTTGATATTCCGGCGATATTCGCCCTCACGAAGGCGGACAAGCTGAACCGGCAGGAGGCCGTTCGCGCGCAACGTGACATTCAGATACGCATGGGACTAGAGGATTTGCCGCTCCTTTCGTCCTCCAAAAGCGGCGCGGGAATGAGCAGTCTCTGGGGAGCGATCGTCAGACACCTCGGGAAAGACTGACGAGGTCCGATCGCGGGCAAGTTGATGATACAAAATTACCGTGAAGGAGCATAACCGAGAAAGTTTAAAGACTATAATCAATTGTCGTGAATTTTGAGCTTTCTTCGCGTTCTTCACTTCTTAGCGGAAAATTGTTCTAGAATTTGCGAAAACTTTTATTGTTCAGTTGCTCCCCTCACGGTAACCCTCACGCCTTGACTCTTGCGTCCGACTCCTGTATCCTATCACCTGTTTCCTGACTCCTGACACATAATGGGGGGCTCCCATGGACTTTCCGAAAGACCTCACTGGTTCCCTGTTCTGGGCCATGATTCTCAGCCTGATCATCTACTTCGGAAGCAGCATCGCCATCGGTTTTCTTTCCAAAAAATCCACGCTTTTAAAGCCCATCGGTTCTGGGCTGAAACTCATCGCGCTATTTCTTTCCGTGCAGGTGTTTCTCCACGTCGGTGCCACCGAGTATTATCCGCGCATATCCTATCCACTCAATTTCATCTCCTGGCTCGTGTTCACTTTCGCCGCCCTTCGCCTTGGGCTCTATTTATACGGCGACCTTTTTGTCGTCCGGCGGAAACGAGGCAGTTTCCCCGCGGCATTCAAGAACATCATCACGGTGTTGGTGCTCGTCATTGTAGCGCTGATACTGCTGAAGGAGATTCTCGACATCAATGTTACGTCGCTCATCGCCACCACGACGGTGCTTACCGCCACCATAGGATTGGCGTTCCAGAGCACGCTGGCCAACATGCTGGCGGGGCTGACCATCCATCTTGAAAAGCCACTGAAACAGGGCGACTGGATATCGGCCGGTGGGCATGAAGGCCGCGTGATGGACATCACGCTCCGTTCCACGCGGATTCAGACGATCGAACACAATGAAGTGTTCATTCCGAACAGCAAGGTTTTAAGCGAGGCGGTGGTGAATTATAGCCTGCCGAATACGACCCAGGTGAGAAAGCTCGTTGTCAGTGTCAGTTACCTTGTCCCTCCCAACAAGGTGAAGAGTGTTATCATGAATGTGCTAGCTTCCGTGCAGGAAGTGAGCCCACTGCCGGAGCCGATCGTGCGGGTCATGAACTACGGCGATTCTTCGATGCAATACGAGATACGCTACTCAATTTCCGATTTTTCACGGCACATTAATATCGAGAACGAGATCATGAATCTTCTTTGGTACCGTTTCAAGCGTGCCGGGATCGCAATCCCCATACCGGTCAACATCCAGCTGAAGCATTTGACCCCGGCGGTGATTCTGGAAGAGCGGCGCATCAGAGAGGAGGAGATCGTCAAACTCATGGAAACAGTGGAAATTCTTACTCCCCTGTCAAAGTCGGAAATGATCAATCTGGTCGGGCAGGTGCGGGTCGAAGCCTATGCCGCGGGCGAGGTCCCGATTCGGCAGGGAGAACGGGGCGACTCCTTCTACATCATCAAGAGCGGCAGCGTGGATGTGGCCGTTGAAAAATCCTCAGGCGAAAGTGCTGTCGTGGCTACACTCGGCCCTGGCAACATCTTCGGTGAGATGAGCCTGCTCACCGGCGCGGCGCGCACAGCAAGCATTCTGGTAAAAGAAGACGCGGAATTCGTCGTTATCGACAAGGACAGCTTCGGTGCCACGCTGTCTAACAACCTCTCCATCGCCGAATCGCTGAGTCAGATCCTTTCCGAACGCCAGGCAGGTCTCGATGCGGAGCGCGATCGGCTCGACACCGCGGCGATGGAACGGCGAAAAAAAGACGAATCTAGCAGGATGCTTTCAAAGATCAAGGAATTTTTCGGTCTTACAAAGTAATTTTGAAAAACTATCGAAAAAACATGAAGCCATTTACACGCAGTTAAAGTGGGCTACGTGGTAAAAAAATCAATGTATTGTAGTCTTCCATCCTTCCGGCTGATCGGATATCAATGTTTTATCCTATAATAATTATTTGAGCGGAAATCAACCTTCTCAAGTTGGCCAATTTCCATAAATAGAAAAAAATAAAAATAAATACAATCGAACAAAAATTTTGCACTGAAACTCCGCTATGATGTCGTTCGCTGCATTTCATGGCATGCCATCACTGAAAACGAAGAATGATACAACTGGGCGCCGGCAGCTATCTCTTGCGCGCAGACTTTGGGTAGTGAGTAAGGCGTCGAAAAATCTGCAACCACAGAAGCTTAAATTGTTGCCGCTATAAAGACCGACGGTAGTTTAAGATGTAGTGCTGGCTTTTGCCAATTGTGGGATCAAAGAGGTTGAACTACCGTGACTTTGATTTTTTTAACTGCGGACGATGAGTTAAAAGATGAACTGCTTAATCCAAGGCCTGCACTTAAACATGAATGACAGATTATTTATTTTCAAAAAGACTATAATGCAAGAGACATCACTGTCGGATTTACGTCATATAATTCCCATCATTGTCTGGTTTCCGTCACCTAAACGCCATCGCCACTTTATTTTAATATCAAATAATACCATTATATTTCAAATAATTAAAGGTGCTTATTTTTCCAACGTAAGGATTTTTGTCCGTTTTCCGACATACCTAACATTTATTAATCATGACAACTGATTGAAAAATTACATAATTACAAATGGCAAAAAAATTGCTTTATCTATATATCTTCATGGCGTAGAAACCACCCAATACAACAAATAGGTTGAAGGGTCATCCCTGATACTGAGCGAATACCCGCACAATTACTGTTTCAGCAGTGCTTTTTGTTTATAACTATATGTAAATATGTCATATTGTTCGGTAGCATTTGGATTGAATAAAATGGCATCCAGGTTGCAAAAAATAGATAGCGTATGATAATTAATTATGGCTTTGATTTGACTATTCGCGAATTATAGAGTATATTTTAAGGCAATTGTGGGTATAAAATAGCAGCAAATTAAACAAAATAAAAAAAGAAGGAGGGGGAGGTCACATATTGTAATGAAAGTTGTTCCGTAGCAATATTTTTTTTGTAGTTTTTTTCAAAAAAATCTAAGAAATGGAGGCAACATTCATGAAGACACAGTTATACCCGAAGCTGTTGTTGTATGTTGTACTGTGCTGCACACTGGTTGTCGGACTCGGCCTCATGGCTGGTTGTAAAGGTAGTAACGGTTCGAATGGTGCGAATGGTGCGCCCGGCATTAATGGCACCAATGGCACGAATTTGAGCTCTGTGTTGACTTATACCACGGGCATCGATAGCGTTACTTTTAGTCCAGTCTCCAACGGAACCGTAACAGCGACTATTAATTTTCACGTACAATATATAAATCCCTTGACCGGCACACCGGACGGCGAAATTTTGGGTCTCGACGCACCAGATACCGCCACTCCGGCGAATCTAGGCCACCTGCGGTTCAATATGGCAAAACTCCTTCCCGGCGTGGCTACCAATAGTACCGGCAGTACGCCGAACAGCTGGTGGGCGGTTGGTTCTTCGGAAAATGCTGTTGCCCGTTTGGTCAACAACGGTGGTGGCTTATACACGTATACAACGGCAGGCATAGTTACTACCGGGCTAACGCCAACGTACAATTTCTATGATTCAACACGTTACACCCGCTTCGTGCTGATGGTGCAACCCAAAGACCAGAGGGGTGCAGGTGTTACTGTTTCGCCGATTCCAATTGAGTTGGGTGAAGCCGCGAAATTAGATATAACGAATGGGTCAACGGTTTCCCAGGATGTTGTCCCAACCGCGCAATGTCTTAATTGCCACGCCACATTTGGCGATCCGAGACTGAACCCGCTGGCGTTCCATCCTGATGAAGGCCGCGTCGAGACCTTCGCCTGCGTCGTATGCCATTACGAGAACAACTTCACCATGGATCTTGCGTCTGTCGTGAGCGGATCGACCTACACTTTCCCCTTCGGCGAAGGTGCGCTCGGTACTTGGATCCATAAGATTCATACAGCTCAGATAATATCCAGCTTCTCGACGTTTTCAACGATAGAATATCCGCAGGACATCAGGAACTGCACAACTTGCCATAGCGGCGGCGTGAATAGCGACAACTGGCAGACCGAGCCATGCGCAAAGGCCTGTCTCTCCTGCCATAACCCGAATTATATACTTGATCCGGTGATCGCAGCCATGACCCCGTTGACGTCTCCCACGACAACCCACCCAGGCGGGCAAATAGGCCCGATCGGCTCAGGTGCTACCGACGACACTAAGTGCAAATCATGTCATTCGGCTGCAGCGATCGCGGGATATCATGAGACCTATTTCGCCACAACGCACAACCCCATAGCGACGGAGCCGACCATTAGTTTCATGATTAGCGGACTGACCGTATCGTCCCTAACGAGCGCTCCGGTTATCACGTTCTCGGTTTTAGCGAACGGTACGCCTGTAACACTTAACGCCTCAGGCGGGTTTGTAGTGTCTGGTACCACCTTTACCACCACAAACCTTCCAGCCGGAGACCATCCCCAGGTACCGGCATTCCTATTCGCATATGCAGTGCCGCAGGACGGCATCACGAATCCGTCCGACTGGAACAATCGTGCTGAAGGTTTCTCCGTCAATCTGTCTACCTTAACCAGTGGAACGCCCAACGTTCTGACCCAGAACGCGAACGGTAGTTATACCGCCATCGTGAGCGCTTCTACTTTCTCGGTTCCTGCAGACGCCACGATGCTAACGGCCGCATTATGCGGAATTTTCGAAGACACAACCACCGGCGTGAACATAGCGGGACGGGCGTCTGTGATGACCGCGTCCGGGTACACCAAGCGGCGGCAAATCGTCTCTGACGCCAATTGTGATAAGTGCCATGAGCAGCTCGGCGACCCAACCGTGCAATACAGCATCCACGAGGGAGCATATGTCGTTCAAATGTGCGCGATGTGCCACACTCCCGATCTGGCCGGCTCAAACGGATGGTCCGCATCCTTCAGGGTCTGGTACCACGCCCTGCACGCGGATACCATACGGAATGTTCCATTCGAAGTTGCTTTTGGGTTCCCGTCCATAGCGTATCCTGGCGTTCTGAGCAACTGCGAGCAGTGTCATATGCCAGGCACCTACGACTTCAGCGCGTCTCAATACACACCGAGTCTTATCGCTAATTTCCTGCTGGTTACCGATGTTACTGGTACGCCTGCAGCAAGCGTGAACAATGCGCCTTATTTCGTGGCGAATGGCGTGAATTATTACGGTATCGGCGCAACTGTGACATTCGGCACAGCTACGGACGATCCCCTAAACCTCGTAAGTTCGCCAATCGCCGCAGTATGTACGGCCTGCCACGATGGCAGCGACGAAATAGCGCATATTGTGGAGAATGGCGGAGCGTTCTACGTTCCGCGCTCTGTAGCTCTTGCCAATGCTGCTGCTACTAGCAATCTTGGTGAGTCCTGCCTTGTTTGCCATGGCCCGGGCGCGATAGAGTCTATACAGGGTGCTCACAACAGTTTGATAATTCAAAATCAGTAGAATGAGATCAGGAGAAACCCCTGGGAGCTTCTGTTAATCTCAGCGAATTGGATCTCAAAACTCTGGGCGGACCCTTCGGGGTCCGCCTTTTTTTTCCCAGCTTGGGAGACGGACCGGTAAAAAAAAAGTTATACAGTTTCTCGTGTTCAGATTTTGCTACTCTGCTTTTGCTGTTTTCTATTCACTTTTGCCCGCCTCCCAACTCGGCCAGGGGCATGGTTTCCGGGGCATTCGAGAAGGCGTATTTAATCTGACCGTCTTCCATACGTCTTAGGAAAAGCCAGACAAGAAATTTCTTTGACAGGTTATCCCGGACCGGATAGACTCTGAGGCTGGTGACATCGGCCAAAGTCGGCCCTTTCGCCTCTTCCGCAGGGAGTACTCGCGTCCATGTGAGTTTTCTTGATCGGGCGATTTTGACGGCGGTATACACCGCTTCTTTCATAACACAGGGTTTCGCAGGTCTTGGACCCCGTCCGCCAGAGGAAAGCACGCCGACCTTAGGCTTTGCAAGAAAGACCCGGTGCTTGATTTGATTCGCGCAAAGCAACATTCCCCCTGGTGCAATGATTCAAGTAAGTCCCAGTCTGAGCCGACGGCCGCGGCAGAGCCGATCCACTTGGCGGGAAACAAATTTATTTTTGTCGATCTTATTGATAAATATCGGTCGCGATTTGCAGTTATGTTTGATCTCAACCCAGGGCAAAATGAGAAAGCGGCGTTGTTTGCAATACTGTCCAGCGGAGTCGTCCTCTGGAGAGAGGGCCAGCCGATAAATTTGTCGCGCACAGAAGTTTAAGCGCTGTATCGCTGAAAGACAGGACCGCCACGGGTCAATCCTGGATATAAGCGAGGTATTCCCCAACAGCTTCTGATACCCGAGGTAATGATGTAGGCGCATCAAATGATCCTACAGCGGCTTCTAATCCGACTCACTCGTGACTGCGTATTGATCGCAGGAAACGAACACACGGCGCCGCTAAGACGAGATAAGCTGATTAGCTGGTCATAGCGCGCTATAAGCAAAATATCCGATGTAAGTTCCGGCATCATGATTTTGTCGTTCACAAAAGGCGCATAAATAGGTGTTTCCGAAATCCATGTTTGCTCTCGGCTTAGAAAGTCAACACTCTTTCACAAGCTTGTTAAACGCTGTAATCCATGATGTTATTTTGTTTACAAAATAATCCGCTGTTGACTGTAAACATGTTTTTTTCTTGATTTGCAGTGTGATTTTCTGTATAGTAAAGCCGTTTTTTATATCCAGCTTCAATATCTCATGCATGAGGAATAGTCCTAACTCCTTGGCTGAGCCATCGGCTACGCCGGGGAGAATAGTAAAGACTCTGCCCTCGTATTTATAGTGTTTTTATAACAAGAACGTATTCATGCGAGGCATCGTGATCAGGCAGTAGAGTGCTGTATCCGGCAACAAAAATTTCGCTTGCCAGTTTACTCAAACCATAGAGGGTGCGGCATGACCTGCGCAGATAAGAAAACTTGTGATTGACACATTGCCGGGTAACTGCAGAAAAAAACGCAAAAAGCACTCATGAATCGCAGCGGCAGCGGTTACCGTAAAGCATCCCGGCAAATGTGAAAATCCTCCATGCCGGAAAAAGGGCTCTGTATACAATCAGAAATCGTCGGATAAATAATGAGGCAATTAACCGCTTAAGGGTGCAGGTAAAACTGTTCCATGGGGCCTAGTCAAGACTCCGGCTTAGCTGGAGATCATGGCTTACCTAATAGGAACTCACGCAACGGGTGCGGTTGTACGATAAACAGGGATTGGCTGGTAACCGTTCCGCGAAAAATGTACAAAAGTCGTTGCCCGACAATTTTTTGACAGGAGGAACACTTTGAGTAGTGACAAAATGCTGCAAAAAATAAGAAGCGGTCCACCGGCATTGCGAGCGGCATCTGCAGTAGTTCTTATTTTACTTCTTTTGCTGTGCAGCACGTCGCGTGTTTCCATGGCAGCTGCGAGCCTGTCGGGCGATTCCAGCACCTATCTGCAATCGAGTCAGGCCAGTGACGGTTCGAGGATTCTGGGGGGATACGAATACCTCGATTTCGCAGTACAGAACCTCGGCAATGAAACGATTACATTTCATACTGGCGGATGGCTGCGTCAGGATTTCCAGACCGAGGAGTATGGAACAAGATCGAACAGCGATCTTCAGTATTCATACTTGAGTTTTAAAAGCAAAACCGACAACACGACAGTCAATCTTGGACGCGTGATGGTCTTCGAAGGTGTGGCTGCGGAGAGAGTCGACGGTATTTATACGCGCACTGATTTAATGGGCGGTTTTGGCGCGTCAGCGTTCGCCGGCAGCCCGGTAGAGACCAATATCAATGAACCAGGCAACAACTTGATTTATGGCGCGCGGCTGACGCACCAGATTGGGAACATATACAAGATAGGTATTTCAGCGCTCGACGAAGATAAAAACGGCCAGGCCTACCGGAGGGAAGCAGGCTTAGATTTGTGGGTGCATCCGATGGACAAGGTTGACATAACGGGAAGGTCAAGTTACAATGATATCACCTATGGTTGGATGGAAAACACCTATGCGCTCATTCTTGGGCCTTTCAACAATTTGCGGCTTACTACCACGGCATCGCGGGTTAACTATGACGATTACTTCTTCCGTGTCACCACAAGTGCTCTTTCCACAATGGTGGGATTGCTACCCCCAGGTGAAAGAGTAAGCACGTTGGGAGAAGCGGCATCGTACCAGGCAACAAACAATGTGAGTATTACTGCTGATTTTAAAAATTATGATTATCTCATCGAAGGGAATGCCAACTACTACGGGGCGACGGCCAAATATTCCTCACTTGGCTCCCTCGGAGGGGGACTTGGTTATCACTGTATGGATGGGGACACAGCCAGATTACGGTACAATGAGTATCGAATTTACGGCTACAAAAAAATAGACAAGGTGAATATTACAGCGGACGTTATCGATGTGGTCTATGAAAGCGCCATCAATGGCGTAAAAGATTCCTTTTCCGGGACGCTTTCGCTTCAGTACGACCTTAGTGAAGCATGGCAACTTGGCGCCGATGTAGAATACTCCCACAACCCGGATTTCAACAGTGATCTCCAGACTTTCGTCAGGCTTCTCTATCACTTCGGCGCCAAAGGAGGGGCTTAAGATGAAAAAATCCACAATTAATTTAATTCTGCTGGTGGTTCTCGTACCGGTCTTCGGCATGTATGCCTGCGCACATACGGCAAGTATCGCGACGCAACATCCCGTGGAAGTAACAGGATTCCCGATTTGCAGTGACTGCCACACGGATTGGCGCACTGCAATGGACCATACGAGCGATTATGCAAATACACACAGGTTTTACGCAGAGCAGCAGACAGAGACATGCAAAATATGCCACAAAGAGTCGTTCTGCTCCGACTGTCATGCACACAGGGAAGAGCTGAAGCCGAGTGACAAATATACGGATTCTCCGGAGCGGACAATGCCCCACCGAGGCGATTATTTAAACCAGCACAAAATCGACGGTCAGCTCGATCCCGTTTCATGCATGAAATGTCATGGCCGGACGAATAATGAGAGGTGCCTCCAGTGTCATCGTTAACCAAAAACTTTATATCCGGCCTGCTTCTTATCGCAGGCCTGTCTGTTCTAGGAGGTTGTGGCAAAAGTCAGGGGAACGGGCAAGCCATATTCGAGGATGACGATGCACAACATCCGGCCAATTGGAAGCTTGTACATGGGGCAACTGCCACGGCGAATCCGAGTGTGTGTACCGAATGCCACGGAGCAGATTTATCCGGAGGGATATCCGGAGTGGCGTGCTCGTCCTGCCATACGCTTGGCAATCCCCTGACGGTACCTGGGTGCTTGTCCTGTCATGGAGATCCTCCTAGCGGTACTACTGTTTACCCGAACAGGGCGGGCGCGCACAATGCGACCACCGGTCATTTTGCCCCACAAGTCACTCTGCCTGATTCATGCAATACCTGTCATAACGGCGCAGGAACAGGGACGATGACACACGATATCGGTTTTGTCACCGTGCAGTTTTTGGGCACATACAATGCAAAGAGCGGTACGGCTGTATATAATAGTGCCGACGATACGTGCTCCAACGTGAGCTGCCACGGTGGCCAGACGACGCCTGCATGGCTTACTGGTTCAATCGACGTGAATACCCAGTGCACGTCCTGCCATGCCTATGGCGACAGCGAGTACAACAGCTTTGTCTCCGGCCAGCACTATTACCACGTGGAGGTGCTGGACTTTAACTGCGTTGCATGCCACGACCTTTCAAAGCTCGTTGTAAACCACTTCACATCCTTGAATACTCCAACGGCAGGGTTGGAAGGGCCTGCTGCTCAGACGATTTTAGACGACCTGAATTTCAACCCCGTCGATTCAACGTGCACACCGGCTTGCCATGTGACCAGATTTTGGTAGCATCGGTTTTACACACGGGATGTTATATCTTTGAGAAGAGACAATATATGGAGAAGGCCCGGGCCTGCTTTTTTGTGCAATTACCGAAACATCCGCAGAAAGCCACTGGTTTTAACTGTGGGGACGAATGCGGGAACTGAACAACTACTGGATAGAAGTATATCTCTGTAATAAATATGATGTTTAAATGTCCAGTAAGGCAAAAACGCCGCCTTTTAGCTGCGAGTTTCAACTCGTAACGTCGTCTCCCAAAGATAACCGGATGCTCAATAGCCGAATGCAGGAAGGAGAACAAAAGTGAAAAACGTAATGAAATCTCTGATGATAGTGATGCTGATTGCATTCGCTATCAATGGGGCAGGCTGCTCCAGACTTTTTGGGCCATCCGATGAAGAAGCAATTAAAGCGATAAACGACAGCGGCCGACTCAACAGCACTGGTTTTACCGTGATAGCACCGATTGAAATTGTGGAAAAAGGTGGCAGATTGGATGATGGGGGCTGGCCTGTCACTGTCAAACTTAAGTTGAGTGTCAAGACAACAGATGGCCAGACAAAGGAGCTTGTTACAAAATCGAATTTTAGGATCTATAAATCAAAAGACAGCACAGGCAAAACTGTTTGGACGGCGAAATTAGGCTAGTAATGGTCGGTAGCAGAAGTCCGCTTTTCTTCGAGGACCGAGAGCGAAAAGAGGGGCTGCGGAATAATCTGTAGCTCCTCTGTTAATTTTGACATAAATCTTTCTGGGGTCTCCAGGTAGTCCCTAATCCTCTTAGTCCGATGATGGCGATCGTATCTGATTTCGCGCTCGCCTAGGGACTTGGTCCGACCCGGGTGAAGTTGGAGAGGAATACCCCAACATATTTTCATGGGTAATAAACATATCATAGAGAGTACCGTCGGTTCCCTTGAGCGAAATACTGTCGTCCCGCACTTGGACAAGCTGAGATCCATCCGGCAATTTCTCGTATAATCTGAAAAAGGACTGCTCACCTTTCGCTACGATCATAACCGCACCGGAAAAATCCCCGCTTTGTATCGTACCAATGAGCTTGTATCCCGCCTGAGCGGCGACCTGACCATACACCTGATCGATCAAGGAAAGCGGCAGAAAGAAGAGGAGGCTGATCAGAACCAAATTCCTGATTGCCTCATTTTTGATGGTGGTGAAGTGTATCATTGCAGAAACTTCCAAATGCTACACCTTTGATTACCTGTTGTCAATGACGATATGGGAATAGTGATACAGTTTTCTATGGAGCGGTAATTCGCGAAATATAAAATCCTGTATAAAAAAGACATGAAAACTTCGGGACAGTGTTTTTTTAAATCCCATGGTTGAATCAGAGCGTGATCTCTGTACCAATGCCTTCTTTGGTGAAGATTTCAAGCAGCAGGGCGTGGGGGACACGGCCGTCGATGATGTGGACTTTAACACACCCGGCATCGAGGGCCTCGAAGCAGGACTTTGTCTTCGGCAGCATGCCGCCGGCGATGATGCCGCTGCTGACGAGCGTTTCCACTTTTTTCTTGTTCAGCGTGGGAATGAGATTTTTGTCCTTGTCCAGGATTCCCGTCTGGTCCGTCAAGAGGATCAGTTTCTCCGCCTTGAGCGCACCTGCAACCGCCCCCGCAACCAGATCAGCATTGATGTTGTAGGTTTCGCCGTGTTCCCCGACCCCGATGGGTGCGATGACGGATATGAACCCGCCCTGATCAAGCGCCGCAAGAGCGCCTGGCCTCACTTCAGTCACCTCGCCGACCAGTCCGATATCGATGATTTCGGTTTCTCCCGTTTCGTCAGATTTTTTGGAGAGTTTTAACTTGCGCGCCTGGATCAATCCGCCGTCCTTACCGGTCAGACCGACAGCCTTGCCGCCCGCCTGATTTATGAGGTTGACGATTTCCTTGTTCACTTTGCCGCCGAGGACCATTTCAACGATATCCATGGTTTCTTCATCGGTCACGCGCTGGCCGGCAACAAAGGTCGGCTTCTTGCCCATCCGTTCCATGGTCCTGCCGATCTGCGGGCCCCCGCCGTGAACAATCACAGGATTGATTCCGATGTAACGAAGGAGCACAACGTCACGGGCAAAGTCCTGTTTGAGGCTTTCGTCGATCATGGCGTTGCCGCCGTATTTGATTACGAAGGTCTTGCCCCGGAAGGTCTGGATATAGGGCATGGCCTCGATCAGAACTTTCGCTTTTTCGATCAATTTTTGCATGAAAACCTCAAAACAAATATAACTACGGATCAGCGGGCGCTATGGCGCCGCTCACACGGGGAATAATTGAATCGTCGTAACGCACTGCCTTTTTTTATTCGTGAGATGAATCGACGCGCGAGCGCGGTTCCCGTGGTTATGAACGCTTATAATATATACCTGCTCAGGTCCTCGCTCTTCAGCACATCGGCCAGGCGTTCCCTGACGTACGCGGCGTCAATGTCGACTTTCGCGCCTTTCTTCTCTGGCGCGTCAAAGGATATCTCGTCGAGCAGACGCTCCATGACGGTATGCAGTCTTCGCGCACCGATGTTTTCCGTCCGCTCGTTTACCTGTGCCGCGATGCCGGCGATTTCCTCTATTGAGTCCCGGGAAAAGTTCAGTTCGATCTCTTCCGTCGCCAGCAGCGCGATCTGCTGTTTGATCAGCGCGTTCTGTGGCTCCGTCAAGATGCGGATGAACTCTTCCCTCCCGAGCGAATCGAGTTCAACCCGGATGGGAAACCGTCCCTGGAGTTCAGGGATCAGGTCGGACGGCTTGGAGACGTGAAAGGCGCCGGCCGCGATGAACAGGACATGATCGGTCCGGACCGGCCCGTACTTTGTCGTGATTGTCGAACCTTCAACAATCGGCAGGAGGTCGCGCTGAACGCCTTCCCGCGAAACATCAGGGCCGTGCGACTCCCGTCCGGCAATTTTGTCGATCTCGTCGAGAAACACGATGCCCGACTGTTCCACGCGCTTCAGTGCTTCCCGCGTCACCTTTTCCATGTCGATAAGCTTCGCGGCCTCCTCCTGTACCAGGAGACGCAGGGCATCAGGAACCTTCATTTTGCGTCGCTTTGTCTTCTCCGGCAACAGGCCACCAAGCATGTCCTTGAGGTTCATCTCGATTTCTTCCATCCCGACGTTCGAAACAATGCCAAAGGGCATGACCTTTTCCTTTGTTTCGAGCTCGACTGTGCGGTTATCGAGCTTCCCGTCGCGGAGCTGCTGCCGGAGCTTTTCACGCGTGGTTGACTGCTGTTCCTGTTGCTCCGCACTCGGTGCCTCAAAACCCGGCGTTGTCCTGAGCGGCGGCAGGAGTACGTCTATGAGGTGGTCCTCGGCCATAGCTTCGGCCTTCTCCCGCACTTGTTCGGCCATCTCACCCTTGACCATGTTGATGCCGATCTCGGTCAGGTCACGGATGATGGAATCCACGTCGCGTCCCACGTAGCCGACCTCGGTGAATTTCGAGGCTTCGATCTTGAGGAACGGGGCTTGAACCAGCCTGGCAAGCCTTCGCGCGATCTCCGTTTTTCCCACGCCCGTGGGACCGATCATGATGATGTTTTTCGGCAGCACCTCATCACGGAGATCCTCGGGCAGGCGTTGCCGTCTCCAACGGTTCCGGAGCGCTATGGCAACCGCGCGCTTGGCCTTATGCTGTCCAATTATGTACTTATCAAGCTCTTCGACGGTTTGTCGTGGGGTCAGAGAATTATCCAAAAAAGCCTCCAGAGAAATCGGTAGAAAGCGGACAGTAAGTAACGGTCAAAAAAAAGAATCGGCAAGCATCAGGCAGTAAAGGGGATTCAGGGGGCAGCATCAAATCGTTTACGCGATGTTTCGAGGTCTCCCCTGGTTCCTGCCTCCCGCATAGTAATCTACCCCGGAATGTCTCTTGCCTGCGGTATGCTGCATACTGATTTTTACAGTTCTTCAACGGTGATTTCATTGTTCGTGTAAATGCAGATCTCACCGGCGATTTTCATGGCATCGGTAACGATGGCGCGGGCGTCCAGCGAGGTATGGTCCGCCAGCGCCCGGGCTGCCGCGAGCGCATAGGGGCCTCCCGAACCGATCGCCGCGATTCCGTTCTCGGGCTCGATCACATCGCCATTGCCTGACAGAATGAAGGATCGCTCATTGTCCGCAACGATCATGAGCGCTTCGAGCCGGCGGAGCACCCTGTCTGTACGCCAGTCTTTTGCCAGCTCCACTGCCGCACGCGTAAGGTTGCCGCGATACTGCTCGAGTTTGGCTTCGAACTTTTCGAAAAGGGTGAAGGCATCGGCTGTGGCCCCGGCGAAACCGGCGAGTATCTTGTCATTGTACATCTTGCGAACCTTCTTCGCGTTGTGCTTCATTACCGTCGCGCCGACCGTGACCTGCCCGTCTCCGCCGATAACAGTCTTGCCGTTCCGGCGTACGGCCAGGATTGTAGTAGCATGCATGGAATTACTGTCACTCATAGGCATCCTTATCTCCGTGTCATCCGAGACCCTTACGTCTTACCCCCTGCTTTCCTCGCGCGTGGGTGGGCTTTGTCGTAAACATCCATCAGCGAATCGAGATTGAGGTGCGTGTAACGCTGGGTGGTCGAGAGGCTCGCATGTCCGAGCAGCTCCTGGATGGCGCGAAGGTCTGCGCCGGACTCTAGCAGGTGAGTGGCGAAGCTGTGCCTCAGCGTGTGCGGACTTGCCTTTTGCGCTATCCCCAGCTTTTTTCTGTAGTTTTCTAAAATACGCTGAACCGTACGGGCTGTCAAGCGTTTTCCTGAAGGGCCGGTAAAGATTGCATGATCATCGAAGTCCCCTGTTTTCCCGCCAAGATATGCATTGATTGCGGCGACCGCCCTGTGCCCGATGGGCACAATCCGCTCTTTTTTGCCCTTGCCCCGGATGCGGACGAGCCCCTCGCTGATATCAAGATCGTCTCGGTTCATACCGATGAGTTCGCTTGCGCGGATGCCGGTGGAATAGAGCGTCTCGAGCACTGCCCGGTCCCTCAGTACCGTGCCGGAATCATCCTTTTTTTTCTGTTGTGGAGCTTCCATAAGACGCTGGGCATCATCGGCGGTGAGAACGGCAGGGAGACGTTTTTCCCGGCGAGGCGTGCTGACGAGCCGGGCGGGGTTGTTTGCGAGGATTCCTTCCCGGTTCATGTATTTATAAAATGCCCTGATTGCTGAAAGCTTCCTGGCGATGGAAACTTTTTTTATATTCAGCTTCATGAGGTGGGCCAGGAAATCTCGGAGCATCTGATGATCGACGCGGTCTATGGCCTTTTCGCCGAGAAAATCGGCGAACTGCTCCAGGTCGGATAGATAACTCCGTTCGGTGTGGGGAGAGACTCCTCTTTCATTCCTGAGATAGGTGATGAAGTCAAAGATATGCTTCCGCATGAAAGTACTTTAGCGTATGCGGCGGCATTTTGCAAGGGAGGAAGCGCTGTGGGAAGTTGAGTAATGGGCCGGGATTCAGCGTGGTGCTATCTCGTTTTAACTGGCGAGTTATGAGTGTCGGAGAAAAAGTCGAGAAACATCCTTATAATACCATTCTGGCTTGTCTGGAATCTTTGTTCCCTCGCATATTATGCTATACGATGATTTTCAGCAGGTGGGATGGGAATCAAAACTTATTTGCGCGGGGAGGTAAGGCAAGTACTATGCTGTTTTTTCAACAGTCGATTCTTCTTCAGTTTTCGGTTCTTCTTTGTACCCGCATTCCTTATTCAGACAAGCGATGTAAGGACCCGTCTTTTTGGAATACTTTTCCACAAGGAAAGGCGCCTTGCACTGGGGGCAGGCGCGCTGGATGGGTTTGTACCAGATTGCATATTTACAGGCTGGGTAATTGGCGCAGGAGTAGAACATTTTACCGAAACGCGAGCGCCTCTCCACGATTTTGCCACCATCCTCCGGACAGGTCACGCCCGTTGACATGCCCTGAGTATGGTTGCATTCGGGATAGCGGGAACACGCCAGAAACTTTCCAAACCTGCCGCGCTTAACGACCATGCCGGAGCCGCACTTCGGGCATTTCTCATCAGTGGTCTCATCGGGCGCGGCTTCTACTCCTCCGTTCTCCGTGCGAACAAAGGGCTTGGTGTTTTTGCATTCGGGATATCCGCTGCAGGCAAGAAACTGGCCGTTCCGGCCCCATTTGATTACCATCGGTTTCCCGCATTTCTCACAATTGATGTCCGTGGGCGTCAACTCGGCCTTGAAGTCCTTCATTTCTGTCTGGGCTTTTTCGAGGCTTTCATTGAAGGGTTGGTAAAATTCCCTGACTGCATCCACCCAAGGCATCAGGCCTTCCTCGATTTTGTCGAGTTCGCCTTCCATTTTAGCGGTAAAGGCGACATCCATAACGACCGGGAAATGGCTTACCAGCAGGTTGTTTACGAGGACACCGAGCTCGGTGGGACGGAACTTGTTTTCTACCTTGTTCACATAATCCCGCTCCTGGATGGTCGAAATGATCGCAGCGTAAGTACTCGGCCTGCCGATCCCTTTTTCCTCGAGGATTTTCACGAGCAGGGCTTCGGAAAAACGTGGCGGCGGCTGGGTGAAGTGCTGTTTGGGATCGAGTTTGAGGAGAGTGAGCTGTTCGCCTTCGGTCAGAGGCGGCAGGACGGCTTCACCGTTGTCTTCATCAGGAGCCGCATCCTCGGCCTTTTCTTCCATATAGACGGCCATGAAGCCGGGGAACTTTACGATTGAGCCTGTAGCACGGAAGGTATAGTCGCCGGCCTTGATGTCCACCGATGTCTGATCGATGATCGCGGGATTCATCTGGCTCGCCACGAAGCGGTTCCAGATGAGTTTGTAGAGCTTGTACTGGTCGTTCTCCAGATATTGTTTGATAGCATCAGGTTCGCGAAGCACTGAAGTGGGACGGATTGCCTCATGTGCTTCCTGCGCCAACTTGGCGCTTGGGTACACGGGCGGTTTCTCGGGAAGGTAGTCCTTGCCGTACTTCCCGGCTATGAATTCCCGCGCCTCATCCTGGGCTTCCTGGCCGACGCGGGTGGAGTCCGTTCTCATGTAGGTGATGAGACCAACGGCGCCTTCGTTCCCCACGTCAACACCTTCATATAGAGACTGGGCAATGCCCATGGTCCGCTTCGCGGTGAACCCCAGTTTGCGGCCGGCCTCCTGCTGCAGTTTGCTCGTGGTAAAAGGCGGGACCGGATTGCGTTTGCGCTCCTTCCTGTCCACTCTGGCAACAACATAATTCTTATTTTGAAGCCCGGCGAGGATTTGCTGCACTTCCTCGTTGTTTTTGACTTTGAGTTTTTCTTCGTCTTTTCTGATGAGCTTCGCTTCGAACTGCGGAGGAAGCTTCCCTTCGAGCAGAGCGGTGAGTGACCAAAATTCTTCAGGAACAAAAGCTTTTATTTCATCTTCGCGTTCGCAGATCAGACGGAGCGCAACGGACTGAACGCGGCCTGCGGAAAGACCCCGGCGCACTTTCTGCCACAGGATGGGGCTGATCTGGTATCCCACGAGCCGGTCGAGAATGCGCCGCGCCTGTTGCGCATCAACTTTGTTGTTGTCGATTTTCCCCGGATGTTTGATGGCCAGCAGAATGGCTTTTTTGGTAATCTCGTTGAACAGAACGCGGTAGATTTCCTGCGTTTTGGCGCTGCCTGAAACGGCTGCGGCAACGTGGTAAGCAATGGCCTCACCCTCGCGGTCGGGATCGGTTGCGATCAGGATGCGGTCGGCCTTCTTTGCCGCAGCCTTCAGCTCCTTGACTACGGGCGCTTTGCCCTTGATCTGGATATACTTGGGCTCGAAGTTGTTCTCAATGTCAACGCCGAGCTTGCTCTTGGGCAGGTCCATGATATGCCCCACCGAGGCTTTGACCGTGTAGTCCTTGCCGAGATATTTGGCAATGGTTTTCGCCTTGGCAGGTGATTCGACAATGACAAGTGATTTCATGTTTTAGACCTTATAGTGCTGCTGAGGGCAGGGAGTCAGGATAAGGATCCGTATTAACAATCCCTGCTCTCTTCAGCAATGACCTGGTTAATTCCAGGAGGTTTTCCTGATGTGACGGCCGAACATGGGAGGATTCGTGTCCTGATCCTGAGAATTGGAGAACAGCGTAAATGCCACAAGCGTTTTTATGTGCTCCAGACCGATCCGCTCAGGATAGGCGGTCATCGCACGGTCGAGCAATTCTTCCCGTTGGTCCTCGGAAACGATTCCGAGGCTCGTCAGCTTGGTGACAAATCCGAATGCGTCAATTGTGAAACGACAGCGTTCTTCCCGGTTCATTGCTCTCATGCTTACAGGAGCGAGCAGACCCTCGAACAGATTTTCCGATTCCTTCTGTGCCATCGTCTGCATGAGGGTAAGCGCGGCATCCGCCTCCTGCAGTATGCAGCCGTTGTTCAGAAGCGCCTGCATAATCTTTCCTTCTTCATCAAAGAGCTGCTGTTTGTCCTGTACCTGATCCGCGATAAACGAGAACAGGGTCATCATCCGTTCGTCCAAGAAAATTTCCTCCATTATAGAAGCCTCAGAATTATCCATTTCTCAGGAAAAAAAGTTTTCTCTCTTTCCGGGTTCATCGGATATTCGTCGATCCTCTTGCTGATTGTCAGGCATCCCGTATAAGGTACTTCCCGGGAAGCTGTTTTGCAAGGCCTTTCAACTACAACGAATCAGAACTCCGCTCGATCGCCGCTGGTGAGGATGCTTTCCGTTGTGAGCAGGTCACTGTTTCGATCGTGCGTAATCGTATCAAGCATCGCGGTTTTGTCCTGCGTCAATGCCCGCACGGAACCGGTACATACAAGTCTGAACAACAGTCCGTGATGAAACATTGAAACCGGACAGGATGCCCCTTGCATTCTCGATGACGACCGCTCCCCACTTGATCAGGCTGTTTGTTCCTCGGTTTGATGGAAAACCGGCGTTCCCCGGCACGACGAAAAGCGGTCTTGTCCTGGATGTAGGTATAGTCAAAGGTTGCGGGGATAAGCGGCGTCATCCCCGCTGATGATGGCGACTCCGCTTTTTTCGGCCCATGCAATCTCCCGCTCCGCATGTTCGCACCAGGTAAATGAACACATGGTATGGACAAGCTTGTGGGAATTCCCTCGAATTGATCTAATTCGTCAGGCGAGGCTGAGAGCGCATGTTCCGTTGGACGGACCGCGCCATGAGCTTCCTGAGTGTAATATTCCAATTTCCGGGACACTACGGAGGTTTCTCCAGAAGAGAACCGGATAAGTTTTATTTACCGCACAAGCGGGTATTCCGCGCTCAAGGTCTGAAATTATACAGCGTCGAGGGATATAGTCAAGTTTTTTTTGCAGTCGGACCTTGATTGTGCTATTTTATACGAACGTTTACAATTGCGTAGCGGGAGTGGCTGCCCTGCGCCACGAGTTGTTTCAAGGGGACAATGAGCATGCAGAACCTGATCACCACTGTTCTCATCGATTTCGGCGGAGTCCTTGCCGAGGAAGGTTTCCTCGAAGGCCTGCGGGCTCTCGGACGAAAGAACGGGCTTGATCCCGACGAGTTTTTTAAAACGGTGGACGCCCTGATCTACGAAACGGGGTATCTCACCGGGAGGGCCGATGAAGCTATTTTCTGGAGCGCCGTAAGAAAACGGACCGGGATTGGAGGCACTGACCAGGACCTTCGTGCCGAAATTCTGGACCGTTTTGTTCTCAGGCCGGACATGCTAGCACTGATGGATTCTCTCCGGGGCAGGGGCATTGTCGTGGCCATGCTAAGCGATCAGACGAACTGGCTTGAGGAAATCGACAGGTCGACTTCACTGTTCAGCCACTTCGACCGCGTGTTCAATTCCTACAGAATGAAAAAAAGCAAGCGTGACGCTTCTGTGTTCGATTATGTATGCGCGCTGCTGGAAGTTGAACCGCGAAAGGCACTTTTTGTCGATGATAACATCAATCACATTGCAAGGGCGCAGGAGCGGGGGCTTCGTACGATCCACTTTGTGAGTATGGAGGATTACAAAAACCAACTGAAGAATTATTTCCCCGGCATGACCTATGTTGAAATACTTCCGGGAGGATAAGGGGAATTCATGAACGTCATCGCGTTTAACGGCAGCCCGAGGCGAGAAGGGAACACCGACATCCTGCTCGCGGAAGCACTCCGGGGGGTAAAGGAGCGCGCAGGATCTGTAACCGTATATCAGCTCAGCACCCTAAACCTCAAACCCTGTCTGAGTTGCGGCCACTGCGACGATACGGCCCGCTGCATCATCAAAGACGACATGCAGGATATCCACGAAAGAATTCGCAGCGCCGACAGGATCATTGTGGCTTCTCCGATATTCTTTTTCGGGGTGAGTGCGCAGACCAAAATTATGATCGATCGGTGCCAGAGCTTTTGGGCCGAGAAGTATGTGCATAAGAAACCGGTTACTCCCGGTCCTTTCGGAAGAAAAGGATTGCTCCTGCTCGTCGGGGGGATGAAAAGAAATGCCAAGAACGTCGGCTTTGAATGCTCCGAGGCAAGTGTCCGGGCGTTTTTCAGGACTGTGAACGTCCAGGAGCATGCGACAGTTGCCTTCGACAACATTGATGAAAAGGGGGCGATTATCAGACACCCGACAGCCCTGAGCGATGCCTATAAGGCGGGGAAGCTGCTCGTGGCGGAAATTCCGGAATGCGGAAGTAATAAGTAAGAATACCGGCGAGATAAGGGAATGAACTTCAACGCCCCAGCGCTTTTTTTGCCAGCTCGACCAGCCCGAAGACCTTCAGATCGACCATTGTGCCTTTTGCTTGGGAATCCCTGAGATATTCCTGGGCATCGTCTATCGGTACCTCGATCACCTCGATGATTTCGTTGTCGTCTCCGCCATTTGTACCTATGTGTTCGAGCTCGGTGCACAGATAGGCCCGTAGCGCCTCGGTCGAGGCGCCGGTGGAAATGGGGCCTTCAGCGAGAAACGAGAGCTTACCCGCTGCCCATCCTGTTTCTTCGACCAGTTCGCGAGCGGCAGCTGTTTCCATTGCTTCTCCGGGCTCGACAAGTCCAGCCGGCAGCTCGATGACGTCGCGGCCGATGGGAGGACGGAACTGTTTTTCCAGGATGACGTTCCCGGTGGGCGTTATCGCAACCATAACCACAATGCCGCCGATGCCCAAGCGCTCAAGCGCCTCCCATGTCCGTACAACTCCCCGCGCGTCGCGGTAGGTGATCTCCACAGCGCTCATGAACTTTCCCTGCCAGACAACTTTTTTGCTTAAAATTTCCATATGAGAAGAGAATTAGGAAAAAGGAGACGGTGCATATAAATAAGGATCAGCAGAATAGCAAAACGGAGTGAGTTTATTGTTCTGCCTCCTGTCTTCTACCTTGCATCTAAAGCCTTTCTCACAGCCACTTCTTCAAATCCAGCGTCAACGCCGCCGGTATGATCGTATCCACAGCGCGCAGACGCTTCCGCCCGGCTTTCTTGAACATGGCCCGCTGCATTTCCTTTTCCTCATCATAGTGATCGTAGATGGGGAAATCCTCCTCGGGAATATCCTTCTTGAAATAGCCGCAGCCTTCCAACCGGACAGCGCGACGGGGCCCGCGGATCGTAGGGCCGAAGATCCTGCAGATGTGTGGGCGCTGGTCATAAATCAGGCATACGCCGTTTTCGTCGAGCGCCGGACAGGCCATCTTTGCCGATCGTCTCGAAATCGCATCAATGGCGGGCAGGGATTTGAGCAGGGGGTCTTTCCTCGAAAAGGCTTTTTTCTTCTCCAGCACGTCAAGCTGCGCATTCGCTTTCGCGATCACTCGTTTCCGGATGTCCGCAGTCACTTTTTTCAGCGCCGTACGGAGATGGATGGCGTCGAGCAGCGTGATATCGAAGAAGCCGACGGAGCAGCATTCATTGCAGCCTCGTTTGCAGCCGACGCCGTGTTTTGTCGTGGCCTCGCGGAATTTCTCGCTGGATTTCTCGAGGAACTTTGCATACTTTTTTACTGTGCGATGCATGCGAATGACGCCTTTCCTGAAACAAGGAGAATGAACGGTAGGAGATTATACGGGTCTGACAGGCTGTTTGTCAATAATTTGATAGGGCAGCCAAACCGGAAAGCATCGAGACAAAAGGTGTTGTAAGGAGCTTGCGTCTTTCTTGAGACTGGTATCGGCTCTCGTAGAGGCACAACCCGCACAAAAGCCCGAGTCATTACTGCGGCTCGGGCTTTGGGGGGCTGAGGGGGAATAACAATTCCTAAACGGTCAGATCATCTGCTTTCCGGAGGTCCTTCGGGACCATTGCCCATTTGTCCGCGTCCTGCGCCACCCCTTCTGCGGGCACTGGCGATCATTTCTCGTATCTCATGTTGAAATTCCTGCTGGAAGAGAACGTACCTTGCTTGCTGCTCGGTCGTGAGAATGTCCTTCAGGCCACTCAATTCCTTGTCTCTGAGCACCTGCAGGTTATGACGGCTTTTTCCCAATTTGTCGAGGGAAACCTTCAGGCTCTGTTCATCGGGCTTCGGGGTTTTCAGTGTGCGTCGCAATTCTCTCATAGTCATCAACTGGTCACGGATCATTTCCATGCGCTGCTGATCCATTGAACTGAGATATGCCGCCAGTTTTGCACTCGTTGTCGTATCGAGATTCAGCACTTCAGTCAGTCTCCAGATCCTGACCGCCTCGATTTTTTTTCTGATTGCCTCGCGTTTTTCCTCGGAAAGTGCGCCACCTCGTCCGCCCGGGTTGCCATACCCCGTTCCGTCGTCGGAAAGGCCGCCAGGAGGGGCTTGCTGTGCAAATGAGGCCGTTGCTGCGCCAAGCACCAAGGCCACTACAGTCAAGAACGCCTTGATTCTCAATTTCATCATCATTATCCCTCCTCTTTCCATTGCTTGATCTTGTTTGCAAGATGGTCTATTTCCTTTGCATCTAAATCGGAAAGATCTTCGTTTATGCCAGAATCAAAAATGCCGTCGACAGGCGAATACACCAGTTCGTCGGACAGGGATGCCAATTGGGCGTTAGCCCAGGCTGCCGCGGTTTCCAACTCATAGGGATCGAGTTCTTCTTCCAGGGGGTTGTCGGTGGCCATGATTTCATCAGAAAGTTCATATCGATCCGAGAAGGCAGTGACCTGCTCTTTCCCCTGCTGCCTGACGGTGAACCAGGCGAGTATCAGCACAATACCTATGGTTGCAGCGGCCGCAGCCAGACGATAGGGCGTGAGCAAGCTCCAGAGGCGGGCGAGGTCGAAGGACCGCATTCCCGTCTTCTCTTCCTGAACAGCGCGGAAGACGCGCCCCGGAATCGCGGCCCAGAATGCCTCTCCTGGATCAGGGACGTCGTCTTCTGACATCGCCCGAAGAAGGGCAAGCTCCCCACGGCAATCCGCGCAGGAGTCAAGATGCTGTTCTATCCGAAGCAGCTCCTGTTGGTCAAGGACCTGTTCCCGATAGGCGGGAAGGAAATCTTTTATGTTTTTATCTTTGCATGACATAGAAGTTAACCTCTCACGATTTCTTCCCTCAAGGAAGAAGCATCCTTTATTCGGGTTTGCGTCGAAGCGGAGACCAGTTACATAGCTTTTTTGAAAACCCTTTTCCCATCTTCCGCCTGTTCCTTCTACTCCTTCTCAACCATGATGGCCTTCAGCTTCTGCACCGCATGATGATAATTTGCCTTGGAAGTTCCGATGGAGCATTTCATGATTGACGCGATTTCCTCGAATTTTTTCCCTTCTTGAACTCTTAGAATGAGCGTCATCCGCTGCTTCTCTGGAAGCTCTCCCAAGCTCTTCCGCAGAAGCAGCCTGCTCTCGTTATGGATCAGTGTTTCAAGGGTGCGGGGGTTTTTCCTAATGACGACGTCATCAATAGGCACATGTACCACCCGGGCCCGGTCTCGATACACGTTTTTCGCAAGGTTGATCGCAATCTGATAAAGCCAGGTCTTGAAACTCGACCGCTGCTCAAAAGAACCAAGACCTGTAAAGGCTTTGACAAAGGTCTTTTGCAGAATATCCGCGGCATCCTCATGGTTGCTAACCATGCGATAGAGAAGGGAATAGAGCTGTTTTTGATACTTTAATACCAGCTCATCAAATGCCTCCCGTTCGCCTGCTTTGGTCCTCGAGATCAGATCTAGATCTTCATCCATAAATATTAGCTAATAATTTTGACACGCGGCAGTGAAAAAGGTTGAATATCACTATGATGCCGTCACCGGCCTTCCTCAAGCTATTCTTTCTTCTGTACTGCCGCTGTCCCCTTTGTCGATTTCACGGTGCAGGCAGACCCGGTTTCTGCCGGACCTCTTTGCCTGGTACAAGGCATTGTCGGCCATGGTCACGAGGTCAGCCACGTTCTTCGTGTCTTCAGGGAATGAACTGATGCCGATACTTACAGTTATCCGGAGTTCCCCGTCGGGCACCTTGGCCACCATCGTTTTTTCGAGGATATTCCGGATTCGCTCTCCAGTCTTAAATGCCCCGCGGCTGTCCGTCTCCACCATACCAACAGCGAATTCTTCGCCGCCGTAGCGTGCCACGAAGTCCGAGCCGCGGCCCGCTTCTTTCAGGACTTTGGCAACAGCCTTTATTGCCACATCGCCGACGGGGTGGCCGTACTTGTCGTTGACGCCCTTGAATTTATCAATATCCATCAGGAGGATGGAAAAAGGGCGGGACTCCCGGTCGAGCCGCCTGTATTCCTCGGCCAATTTTTCCATGAAAGTCCGGTGGTTCAGAAGACCGGTCAGGCCGTCGGTACGCGCCATGTCGCGGATGCGCCGGTGCAGCATGCTGTTGTCGACGACCATGGACACCTGATTGAGGAGCGTGTCTATGAAGTTGCGATGGTATTCGGTGAAGATATGGGAACGGATTGAGCCGAGAAACGCCGCACCGATGAATTTATCCCGTGCGACGAGTGGTCTGCCGAAGAGCGATTTCAGCGGCTGCTGGAGCTCCTTTTGGGGAAAGAGCCCGATCTCCCTGCCTCGGTCCCCCAGATCGGGGTAATGATGGATGGTGCTTGTCCTGCGGTCTCGCCACTGGTTCATCATGTGGGTAAGGATGGCGCTTTGCGCAAGCGGGAAACTGACGCCGCTCATCCGGCTGTCATATCCCTTAAGCGCCACGATCGTGGCCGAGTCGGTCTTTTCATCATACAGAAGGAATATGCAGAAATCATAGGGGACTGTCGATCTGATCTGGATCAAAAGCTTGTCGAGCACCTCGGAGATCTCAAGGCTACTGTTCAGGACGGAGCTCATTTCGTGGAGTGCGGCTAAGTTTTTTGCACGGATATCCATCTCGAGGGATATCCGGATCTTTTCGATGATCTGGCTGAATATGGGAATGAAGCGGCCGAGCGTTTCCTGGGTCTCAGCGGGAAAGGCGTTGTGTTCCAGACTGTCTACGGCAAGGACCCCGGCAACGCGTTCTCCCTGGACAATCGGCATGGCTAGGAACGACTTTACCGGGACATCCTGAGTATAGTATCCCAGGCTTTTTGGGGGGATGACCAGGTAGGGCTGATACTGAGGCTGGTTCTGGGCCGCGCAGATGCCGATGAGTCCATTCCCCCTGGAAAATTCTATTGACGTGGATGAAACCGACCGGCTGCGGCTTCGGATCCCCCGGAGCGTGAATACGCCCTCATCGCGGTCGTCGAGAAAGAGGGCGTAGGTATGAGCCGGAACGATTCCAGAAATCACGTCGATGAGCTCGCCGAATGCGCCTTCTCGCTCACGCGCAACGCTGACGTAAGTCGCCTTCTGCCGCCTCTCCGTGAGTGCCTCAACGTTCGAGCCGCCGGCAAGGGGATCGACGGCCTCGGCATCGGCAATGAGCTTTTCGTAGTTGTCTTTCGCTTCTTTGGCCTGGCTGCGAATGCGGTGTGAAACGGAGGACGTGATGACGGCGACGCCGGAGAGGGATGCTGCGAAGCCTGCAAATACGTACCACCCTGCCCGCACATTGCCCGCGATAAGCAGGTTAAGGGCTTCAACTGCCAGGATGAGAATGCCGATGACGTAGGCCCGGGTGCGGTGCCGGAATGCGGCGGCTGATATCACGATAAAGTAAAACGCAAACAATGGCGAGCGGTCGCCGCCAGTCATCTGGATAAGAAAGTTGAGACCGATGACAGCGAGGATGAAAAAATACAGTTCGTTGGAATGCTGTTTGGCAAAGAGAACTGCGTAGGAGAGGGTGAGGACGAGAAAAAAATAGCCGGTAATCCAGGGGATCAGTAAATGGCTGGTTAAACCTGTCCGGAGAAATAATCCCAAGCTGGCAGCGATACCGTACAGTATCAGGCCCGGGATAAGGATTTTTCTCAAATCTTCCTTCTCCTGTTCATTTCTTCTTCGAAGTATTTCCTGTAGAGGACGTCCCACTCCCGGCTGCCTTCGGGGACCCTGCGCGACAGGGACTGAATCGTCCGCCGCGCAGCCGCATCCGCTTCGTCTTCGAATTGAAGTTCCGCGGTGATGGTCCGCTTGATTTCGCGGAGCATCCGTTCCTCGGCCTGGAGCATGTCGACATTCCGGTCCTGGACCAGTTTATCCAGGATCAGGTGCGACAGGTGGGAAATTCGGTCCTCGCTTAAACGCATGGTTATTAATTCATTCCGTTTTTTTTAGCCAGCTTGCCGGGGCTTACCCAAAATCGCCCGGCGTTCAAAGTCTGAGGATTTAGAGTACAATCCCCCGGTCTTTCGCGAGTTTTTGCTTGGTCATCTCGAATACCTTGCGATAATCCATCTGACCCTGCGCGATTTCGGCTTCGTGCGCCGCGAGCAGTTTCTCGACATCCCTGTTGAGGCTATCTTCCGCAACCATGTCCGCGGTGATTACTTCCGCAATCTTCGCGACAATGGAACTTTTTGGCGCTTCATACTCAGCCAAGCCCTTGCTCTCCAAGTTCGTTGCGATCGCATCGGCGATATGTTTGATCATTTCCTTGGGTAGACGCATCAGAAGACCTCGGTGGCATTATAACAGAAAAGGGGGAAAAAGGAGAGGCAAAACAGATCTCCGCAGCGATTCCGCAACAACGTTAACAATCCGAATCAATACGGGATAATACCCTATATTTTCCCGTATCGCATATTCTAATACGCGTTTTTTGCTCGGTTTGGTAGAAAAGGGATTTGCTAAAGCGTCATTTTCCCCGGGAAGAGTCAATAGGCCCACAATGCCAAGTTAGCTGCCCTTAGTCCATAGGACACAGAACGGTATGATTGTATTCAGGTATGGCCACGGGCAAGAGGATTACGGAGACCGACCGGCGCATTGGCCATATATTTCACCGGCAATCATACGGCCAAAATGCTCTTTCGTATGGGCTGCGCGGAGTGCGGGCTTCAGGTTCAAATTGATGAACGCTTCAAACAAATTATAGGCCAGCATGGTCAACAGCCAACAGGCCTCGATGGCTGTCGGCGTGTGTTTGTAGACATGATCCGCATGCCAGGCATTGACGAGTTCATTGAACGCCTTGTTCTCGATATCCCATCGCTTGTGACTGGTTACTACAAAGGGTTCCGTCTCGAGACGCGCTTTCGGAACCGTAGTGGCCCATACCCAGTCAGATTCTCTCCATTCTTCCTGGCCGGTCATATGGCGGCGTACCGGTTTCGTTTCCCATGAGCGAACGATACGGACCGCTGTGCCGAGTTGCACCCAAGACGTAAACCCCTCGATATCCCAACAGAAGCGCGTGAGGCGGCCGTTCCGAAAGACAACGGGTTCTTCCTGTTTGAACAGTGCTATTGCATCCTGGAGCAAATCCCTCCGGTCATCCTTCAACACCGCAATCGCGTCTTTCCCCTGCGCGGAAACCAGTTTGAAAAACGGCGCCCGTGCGTACAGCCCGTCAGCGACAACCATATCAAATGCGCGGGGATACTCACGACACAACCGCTCAAAAAGCCGGCTGGCGGCAGCCACTTCATCCTCCCCCGGACGCTGCATCTCCAGGTCAAGGAGCAGGACAAAATCCCTGCATAAAAGAACCGCCATGACATGACGGTGATAAAACTGGATGAACGTTCCCGATGACGTCTCGACCTTCCGGTGGAGGCACCCGCAGCAGCATTGTTTGAAGCTTGCGCTTGACTCATGCCCGTCGAGGATCACGGCGAAACCACCATTCGGGAGAAGCGGCCGTAATGACTTATTTCGTTTGAGACGGCTGTAGACGTGTTTTATTGCCGACCTGAGTGCGGTGAGATCGATGCGGGCTACAACATTGCCAATCGTATCCGCGCTCGGCAACACCTCGTCATGCTCCTTTTTCCAGACGGAACACTTCTTCGTCTGCTCCACCGCATTGAAACTGCCCATCCGGGCCAGCATCATCGTCAGGACGCTGGCGACCACGGTGGGCGTCTTGATCCTGGGGCGGGCACGGCCATCACGCATGGTCTTTATGCGTTCCCGCAAGTCAAAGATCTTATCGGTGTAGCTCCACAGCCTGCGTAGAATACGCTACTCCTTGCCCTTCCGTGACGCGAGAATACGCTCAAGACTGGTTTCCGAGATGATGCTCATCTGCTCCCATAACTCCTGATACGCTTTTACCCCCCGAAATATCGCGTCCTCGCATTCATGGGGAATATGAATCATCTTTCGTTTTCCCTCGTGCCTCAAGGACACGCACCACGATTTGTGCTTTACTCCCTTGGTACATTTACAGTTTGGTTTACCGCAGGTTCGCGCCATCTCCACGAGGCCCCCGATGACAATCTCTTTGTCATGAATGAGCTGGGTAGCCTTGGACCGGGCACGACGCTCCTTTTCTGGAAGAGCGGAACGATTTTTCATATTCCCTCCTATCTGATATTCTATTAAATATCAGATTTGGGAAAAAGTCAAGCGTTATTTCGAATGCGAATCTGCTCTAAATTGGTTATGAGAGGGAACTACCGGTTTTCTAAAAGATTCTCAATAGGGAAATTATTTGTTGCGGAATTACTGAGATCTCCGGGAAATTCTCATACAGCTACTTTTGCAAAAGAACGCCAGGCACCGAGTCCGGCGTCAAATTGTGGATGATTGGATAGAAATGCCCAGGGACCATGGGTTTGATTGCCGAAACAGTGGAATCCGGAAATATGCCTGCTGTTGTTGTGAATCCTCATATTTTCAGGACCGGCCCCCGCACTTTACGCACATCCGCCCATATGTCCACGATACCGAGAGCAATGACAAAAACAATAGCAGGCAGAGCCAGGATGAGGGCAAGGATGAGGCCCCGGACTAACGGCCTGACCCGTCCTTTTCTCAGATAAAAGTCCACAATGGCGGTTCCCTGAGCAAGGTAAACGACGGCGAAAATGATCGAGAGGTTCCAGCCAATCAGGTGGGACATATCGTGAGGAAGAACAACGAGCGCTAGGGCGGCTATGAGGCCCCACACCCAGGCATCGGGCGCAAACCACAATGCAAAAGAAGGCTGGGCAACGGGCATTGGCATTTGTTTCCGCGCAATTGCGGATCGGGCCAAGCCGTAACAGCACGCTGCCTGGACTACTGATGTAGCGATGGCAATGCCCGGAACAAGCCTGACCAGATAATGAATGAATTTATCAGGGATCGCTGTAACCAGGGAAGTCATTTCCGTGAGTCCCATGGTGGTATACAATTTTGCTGCTTCAGCAATGCTTGAACGTAGGTAGGTCTCCACTGTAGTTACGGGGTTTTTACCGATCCTGATGAAATAGAAGGAAAGGATGGTTCCGATCACGACCACAGGCAGGAAGCCGCCAAGGAGAGCGATCTGTTCTGTTTTCAGATTTTTACGCATGCCTTCAGCCGTTCCGAGGGCCATAAGGCCGAATCCAAAAAAATAAATCGCCGCCGCCTGCCATCCCCCGAGCAGTGACGCTATCACGCTGGCTGCGCACAGGACGGCAAGGCCTTCCCGTCTGCCGTTCCGGACCCAGGTGATGATGACCGGGACGGGTGTGAAAAGGACCAGCACCTGTCCAACAAAGGGAAGGATGAATCCCGCCGCATAGAGCCCTACGGTCTGTACGGTTGCAAGGAATATTGCTCGGAAATCCATGATCAGCTCCAAAAAAGGGAAGGGGAAACCCGGGTCGCCTTGCAGTGACCGATGAGTTTCCCCCTCGTATGCCAGATTATGCGGGACTGCCGCTCTGCCCGGGCCGGTCTATTTCTCGCCGGCAAAGGGGATGAGCGCGATGTTTCTGCACCGCTGCACCGCCACGGTGACTTCCCGCTGGTGCCGGGCGCAATTGCCCGAGATGCGTCTCGGCAGGATCTTGCCGCGCTCGGTAATGAAGAACCGCAGTGTTTTGACATCCTTGTAATCGATAAAGGGCGTTTTATCCACGCAGAAGCGGCAAACTTTCTTGCGAACCTGGAACCGTCTCCGTTTGTCGCCGCCTGCGCGAGGACCGCGATCATCTCTATCGCCCCTGCTTCGTGAATCAGGTCCTCTGTCCGATGATCTCGAAGGACCTGACGGTCTTGCTTTAAACTCTGCCATAATAGTTTACTCCTCTTTGGAATTGTTGGCTGCCCATGACGAGCGATGCCCGGTCTAAACCGGTCTAAAACGGAATTTCCCCCTCATCCACCGGCGTCTCGGGTGCGGGTTCGGCATGGCCGTGTCCCTGACCGCCGCCTGACGATCGTTTGGGCATAAAGTTGACGGACTGGGCGACGACCTCGATCTTCGTCCGTTTCTGCCCCTCCTCGGTTTCCCAGCGCCGCTGCTGGAGCCTGCCGTCGATCAGGACGGAGTCCCCCTTGTTGATGTACTGGCCGCAGGATTCGGCCTGTTTTCCGAAGACGACGATATCTATGTAGCTTACTTCTTCTTTGGTCTCGTCACCCTGTTTGTATTTGCGGTTGACGGCGATGGCAAAACTCGCCACCGCGATGCCGTTCGGGGTGTAGCGTACTTCAGGATCGCGGGTGAGATTCCCCAGCAGGATTACTTTATTAAAGCTCGTCATGGTGCGACCTCGTGTTCCCGATCGTGCCCTCCGGCACCGGGACGGAAGCGTTCTCTCGGTAGGTTGTCCCCTGCGGTCAGTGTTACACCTGAGCCTGACCGGCCTCTGCCGCCTTGTCGGCGTCCTTTTTCTTCGGTTTTGGAGCCGGTCTGGTGCGCAGTTCTTTCTCCAGCCTGACGGTTATGAACTTGATGACCGGGTCGGTCATTTTATACGTACGCTCCAACTCGCTTACGGCTGCCGGAGCGGCTTTGAATTGGAAAAAGGCGTAGTGACCGCGCTTCTGCTTTTTGATCTCGTAGGCCAGTTTTTTCTTGCCCCAATCCTCGAACTTGAGCATTTCGCCGCCCTGCTTGGTAACGACTTCCTGCATCTTCTTGATGATACCGGCGGTCTCTTCGTCTATGAGGTTGGCGTTGATAATGAAAATCGACTCGTAAATCGGCATGAATGTTCCCTCCTTATGGGTTATAGCCCCCCGCATATTCGCGAGGAGCAAGGAGTAATCCCGCTTTCGCGGAACAACCTGCTTCCGACGAAGGGGAATCGACCTTACTCGTTTTGGGAATTAAAACATTATCACAGGCAGTCTGAGAAATCAAGCCCTTTCTCTGATTTTTTTGGCTCATCCACCCCTTTTCAGGGCGCGGAGAGGACCCCATCATGATGAATCGTCCTGTCCGATGAGCGCAGTGGACCGGAACGATGATATTCGGCATTGTTGTTCTCCAAGTGCGAACCACACCGGGAAAAACATCGGGTTTCTGGCAGGTTTAAGCCTTCTCCCTCAAAGATTTCATGTTGCTGCCAGTATTTTTTATTGACAAAGGGTGTATACTGTTTTATTATCAAATCCACTTTTAAATTACACGGTTAGAAGAAGAAATCCTTTGAAAAGGAAAGGGTTAGAGATGCCCGAGCAGTTCGGCAGGATCAAGAGACTGCCGCCTTATGTTTTTGCGATTGTTAACACAATGAAAATCGAAGCCCGCAGGCGTGGTGAGGACATCATCGATCTCGGCATGGGCAATCCTGATCAGGGAACACCTCAGCATATCGTCGACAAACTGATTGAGGCAGCCCAGAATCCGAAGAACCACCGCTATTCCGCGTCCAAGGGTATCACCAAATTACGTACGGCGGTCTGTGATTGGTACAAACGCCGATTTGATGTTGATCTTGACCCTGAAACCGAGACGGTCGTAACCATCGGGTCCAAGGAAGGGTTGTCCCACCTGGCGCTTGCCACGGTCGAGCCGGGCGATGTGGTGCTGACCACGACGCCGGCCTATCCCATTCATCCCTATGCCGTGATCATCGCCGGAGGCGAGGTGCGGTCCATTCCGCTTGGGAAGGACAGCGACTTTCTGTTCGACATGCAGGAAGCCTACAAGAATACTTGGCCGCGGCCCAAAATGCTGATCATCAATTTTCCGAACAACCCCACCACGGCGGTTGCGGATATGGTTTTTTTTCAGAAGATCGCAGATTTTGCACGGGAAAACGACATTATCGTGGTCAATGATCTGGCCTATGCAGACCTCAATTTCGATGGATACCGGGCGCCGAGTTTTCTCCAGGCAAAGGGCGCGAAGGAAGTCGGTGTAGAGTTCTTCAGCCTCACCAAGAGTTACAACATGGCTGGCTGGCGCGTGGGATTCTGCTGCGGCAACAGGGAGGTTGTTGGCGCCCTTATCAAGATCAAGAGTTATCTGGATTATGGAATGTTCCAGCCCATCCAGATTGCATCGATCATTGCTCTCAACGGGCCCCAGGAGTGCGTGAAGGAAATATCGGATATATACCGGTCCCGACGGGATGTCCTCATCGACGGGCTGGGCAAAGCAAATTGGAAAATCGAGAAACCCAAAGCCACCATGTTCGTCTGGGCCGAGATTCCCGAGCCGTTCAGGAAAATGGGGTCCATTGAATTTTCGAAATATCTGATTAAGGAAGCCAAAGTCGCTGTTTCACCGGGCATCGGCTTCGGCGAATACGGAGACGGCCATGTGCGGTTCGCGCTCATTGAAAACGAGCACCGCCTGCGCCAGGCGGCAAAAGGGATCAAACAGGCGTTGAGTGCTTGACATCCTCCCCGACCTGAAGAGACGGGGTCTTACGGCGCAGATGATAACAGGGGCACGGGACAGAGGGCAAGGGTCACGGATAGGCGTTTTTGTTTTCATGATCCCGGATCCTGGACACGCGGCCCTTTGTTAAATGGGGTAAGAATGACATCGATGAAATCAATCAACGTCGGCATTATCGGTTTCGGCACCGTGGGTACCGGCACGGCCCGCATCCTCATCGAGAATGCGGATATAATCCGGAGGAGACTCGGCGCTTCAGTCGCGCTGAAAGCGATATCCGATCTCGACATCAGGCGTGACCGCGGCATCAAACTCGAGGGCGTGAAGCTTACGACCCGCGCACAGGATATTTTCACCGATCCGGATATCGACGTCGTTGTAGAGCTCATTGGTGGATACAAGCCCGCCAGGGAGTTCATTCTCGAAGCGATCAGGAATAAAAAACACGTCGTGACCGCAAACAAGGCGCTTCTTGCTGTTCACGGCGAGGAGATCTACACTGCCGCGGAAAATGCGGGCGTGACGCTGGGATACGAAGCATCGGTGGCCGGAGGCATCCCGATCCTAGCCGCCGTCAGGAGCGGACTTGCCGCAAACAACATCAAGTCCATTTACGGAATCGTAAACGGCACGTGCAATTACATCCTGACGCTCATGACGAACGCGGGCAGGAAGTTCGACGAGGTGTTGAAAGAGGCCCAAGCCAAGGGCTATGCCGAGACGGACCCAACTTTCGATATCGAAGGCATCGACTCGGCGCACAAACTAGCCGTCCTTACTATGATTGCCTTCGGCTCGCCGGTTAAATTTGACGACATCTACACGGAAGGCATATCGAAGATCACACCGCTCGACATCGATTTCGCGCGGGACCTGGGCTACAAGATCAAGCTCCTGGCCATCACCAAGATGGTCGATGGCGAGATCGAAGCGCGGGTGCATCCGACGATGCTCCCGGAAAACTATCCCATTGCCACCGTCGACGGAGTATTTAACGCGCTTGCAGTCGTGGGCGACGCGGTCGGATCGACCATGTTCTACGGCCGGGGAGCGGGAGACATGCCTACGGGCAGCGCTGTCGTGAGCGATATCATCGAGATCGGGAGGGACATTCTCGCGGGCTGCACCGACCGGGCGCCCGTGACGGCGTTTCGGGAGCGGAAACAGCTCGCCATCAGAAAGATGGAAGACATTACCTCGTGCTATTATCTCCGGTTCTCGGTGCTCGACAAGCCGGGCGTACTGTCGCGGATTACCGGCGTGCTCGGCAAGAACAATATCAGCATCTCATCGATGATACAGAAGGGACGGCAGGTGGATGAGGCCGTCCCGATCGTAATGATGACCCATGATGCCGTGGAACGGGACGTCCGCAGGGCGCTCGATGAGATCAAGACACTGGACTGCGTAGCCGGAACAGCGGTCGTCATCAGAGTGGAAGAGGGAAGGCAGGGGTAGCGACCTTATGAGCGAAGAAATCAAACCAGACAAAATGATCGATATAAAGGGGCAGGTTTGTCCCTACACCTTTGTACGATCAAAACTGACCATTGAAAAAATGAATCTCGGCGAAGTGCTCGAAATTGTGACCGACCACAGGCCCGCGTCGGAGAATGTCCCCAGGAGCATGGAGAACGAGGGACAGAAGGTTCTGAAGATAGACCAGACCGGGGAAAAAGAGTGGCACATCTTTGTTCGCAAGGACAAGGAGAAAAAAAAATAAGAATGGTACAACCACGGATGAGCGCGGATTAAGAGATAAAATCTGGAAAGGTTTTCTTGCCGTAGGTATCGCTCTATCCCGGCAGCGCCGGAAGTCGTGGTTGTCGATATGGGTTGCTATGGACTTTACTGAAGACCAGATACTGCGTTACAGCAGGCATATCCTTCTCCCCGAGGTAGGCGGCGACGGACAGGAAAAGCTCCTGAACGCCAAAGTTGCGCTGGTGGGGGCCGGCGGCCTTGGTTCGCCGGTCGGATACTATCTTGCCGCAGCAGGCGTGGGGACCATCGGCGTGATCGACAACGACCGTGTGGAAATATCTAACCTTCAGCGCCAGATCGCGCACAACACGAGCAGACTCGGGATGTTCAAGGCGGATTCCGCCAAAGAGACGTACGAGACGCTGAACCACGATGTGAAGGTTATTACACACAAAGAGCGGCTTTCATCTAAGAACATTATGGACATCATCCGGGACTACGACATCGTCGTGGACGGGAGCGACAACTTTCCCACCCGTTACCTCGTGAACGACGCTTGCGTGATGCTCAAGAAGACGCTCGTCAGTGCGGCGGTTTTCCGGTTCGAGGGGCAGGTGATGACCATTTTCCCGGGTTCGGGGCCCTGCTATCGCTGCCTCTTCGAAGTTCCGCCGCCGCCCGGAATGGTGCCGTCCTGCCAGGAGGCGGGTATTTTGGGTGTGGTCACCGGCGTGATCGGAACAATCCAGGCTACGGAAGTGGTCAAGGCAATTCTCGGCATCGGTCATCCGCTGAAGGGCAGGCTACTCTTGTGGAACGCGCTTGACATGAATTTCCGCACAGTAAAGGTACCCCGGAACAGGGAATGCCCGGTCTGCGGAGAACACCCGACGATAAAAGAGCTGATCGATTACGAACAGTTCTGTTCCATGAGCCATTAAAGGCCGTGATTTGCGGCTGGGCGAGTACGGGATTTCCCCGACCCCGGACGACACGATGACATTGACCGGAACGGGAGCCGAGGTCCTCTTTCCATGTTTACGATACAAAAGGCCGACGTCCGGATCATTTTCGACCACTGCGATCGCGAGTATCCCAATGAAGCATGCGGGATCCTTGCTGGCAGGGGGACGACGGTTGAAAAAGTGTATGCGCTGACGAACGAAAACCCAAGCCCGACGTTCTATCAGATAGACGCACAAGAGCAATTCCGGGTGCTCAGGGAAATGCGGGAAGCGGGAAGGGACCTGGTCGGCATTTATCATTCCCATCCCGCCGGACGGGCATATCCGTCTTCAACGGATGTGGAGTTGGCATTCTATCCGGAAGCCGTGTACGTGATTGTATCGCTCATCGAGCGAAGGGATCCGTGCATGAAAGGGTATTCTATCGTCGACGGGAACGTTACGGAAGTCCCTCTCAACATTACTATGGAGGAACATCAGCAGTGACCCATGTCAAAGGACTACGGTGCGTGGAGTGCGGCAGGGAGTACAAGAGCGAACCAGTCTACGTGTGCGAGTTCTGCTTCGGGCCGCTTGAAGTCACTTACGACTACGTGCGGATCAGGAAGGATATGACGAAGCAGAAGATCGAGGCGCGTCCCCATCATATGTGGCGCTATCGTGAACTCCTGCCCATCGATGGTGAGCCGGTCACGGGTTTCGATTCCGGGTTCACGCCGCTGGTGAATGCCCGGAACCTGGCCGGGGCATGGGGCGTAAAGGAAATTTATCTCAAGGACGACTCAGTAAACCACCCGACGCTGTCATTCAAGGACCGTGCTGTCGCGGTGGCTGTCACGAAGGCCAGGGAATTCGGCTTCGACACCGTTGCCTGCGCATCGACCGGCAACCTGGCGAACTCTCTGGCGGCGCTGGCCGCGCGGTCGGGCATGAAACGGTTTATCTTCACGCCGTCGGATCTAGAGTATTCGAAGATCATTGGTTCGCTGATTTATCAGCCGAACTTGATTATGGTGGACGGCGCCTACGATGAGGTGAACCGGCTTTGCTCAGAAATCGTGGATAAATATCGATGGGCCTTTGTGAATATAAACCTGCGGCCCTTCTACGGTGAGGGCTCGAAGTCCATGGGATTCGAGATTGCCGAACAACTGGGCTGGAAAACACCGGACAATATTGTGGCGCCCAACGCGAGCGGATCGCTCTTAACGAAGCTCTGGAAGTCTTTTCAGGAACTGGAAATAATCGGGCTCGTCCCAACCGTGAAGACTAGGGTATTCGCCGCGCAGGCCGCAGGGTGTAATCCTATCATAACGGCCATCAGGGAAGGAAGCGACATTGTCAGGCCGGTGAAACCCCGGACCATCGCACGATCGATCGCCATCGGGAACCCGGGCGACGGCTATTATGCAGCAAAGGTGACGAGGGACAGCGGCGGTTACGGTTCAGATGCTACAGATGAGGAGATTGTTGACGCGATTCAGTTTCTTGCCGAAACGGAGGGGATGTTTGTCGAGCCTGCGGGAGGCGCAACCGTGGCGGCGGCTAAAAAACTCGTGGACTCTGGTCGGATCAACAGAGACGGGACACTCGTCCTCTGCATCACCGGCAGCGGTCTCAAGACCAACGAGGCAATCGCAGACCGGCTCACGATGCCGTCGCCGATAAAGCCGAACATCGAGTCCTTCGAGGAACTGCTGAAGAAAATCCAATAAGGTATTTCACCGCGCATCGCGGAGCAAAGATTCATGCTGACCGTTGCAGGACTCCTAATGCCGCGTGTTCAGCGTTAAAATACGATGTCTCTTGCTCAGGAGGAGCGACCCATGTCGATTAAAGTGAGAATCCCTACGCCGCTGCAGAAGCTTACCGGCGGAAAGCCTGAGGTGGAATGCAGCGCAAAAAATGTTTTGGAGCTTGTCGAGGTTCTCGAGAAGGATTACCCGGGGATAAAAGAGCGGCTTTCGGACGGCGGAAAGATCCGGCGGTTCATCAATATTTACGTTAATGAAGAGGATATCCGCTTCATGGACAAGGAAGAAACAACCCTCAAAGATGGTGATAACATTTCCATCGTTCCCGCAATCGCTGGCGGGCGTTGTTAATGTTCACACCTGCAATCAGGGGTTGGACTGCTTAGACAGTGCTTTTTTAGCAGGGGTTATCATTGTTCACTGTTTTACTTCGCGGCTGCGGACATCAGGAGGGAGCATGGCGACGAAGAGGGTCAAATTGACGTTTCCGCAGGAACTGATCAAGGAACCTGTCATCTTCACCATGGCGAGGAAGTTCAATGTAATGCCGAATATCCGCCGCGCCAAGGTCACTGAGAGCGTCGGCGAGGTTGTGTTGGAACTTGAAGGCGAAGAGAAGGAACTTGCGGCCGGCATCGCCTATCTCAAGGAGTGCGGCGTCAAGGTAGATGCTGTGGAAGGTGATGCGGTAGGTTCTTGAGTACGAGCGATCAGGGTGAGGGAGCGGGCGATGCGGTTTGGTTCGAGTGATTTAGGCCCCCAGAGCCGGGACCTGCAATTATTAATATGAAATATATCATTTTGCTCGGTGACGGAATGGCCGACCGGCCCAATGCAGAACTCGACGGCAAGACATGCCTGCAGGCGGCAAAGACGCCGAATCTCGACCAACTGGCGACGGCAGGACGGACCGGCATGGTACACACGGTGCCCGAAGGGTTTCCGCCGGGCAGCGATGTGGCAAACCTTACGGTCATGGGATATGATCCGAGAAAGTATTATACGGGCCGCTCCCCCCTCGAGGCGGCAAGCATCGGCGTGGATCTGGGGCCCGATGATATCGCTTTCCGCTGCAATCTGGTGACCCTACGCATCACCGGCGGCAAGGAAACCCTCTCGGGTAAAGCGCGGCATGCGATCATGGAGGATTTCAGCGCCGGTCACATTACTACGCAGGAAGCGAGACTGCTAATCGAGGAGATCGACCGGAAGCTTGGTACGGACCGCATACGCTTCTACCCCGGTGTCAGCTATCGCCATCTCATGGTATGGAAGGGCGGCACGGACAAGCTTGATTGCACACCTCCTCATGACATCCAGGACAAAGATATACAGGACTATCTTCCGCGGGGAGATGGTGATGAAATGATCAATGCTTTAATGGAGGGATCCCTCGAGGTTCTGTCGGGTCATTCCGTGAACAAGACAAGAATCGAGAACGGCAAGCGTCCGGCGAACAGTATCTGGCTGTGGGGACAGGGAAAGAGACCGAGCATGCCAACGTTCCGGGAAAAGTACGGCATCGAAGGAGCCATGATTTCAGCGGTCGATCTCACCAAGGGGATCGGCATCTACGCGGGGTTCGAAGTGGTCAATGTGCCGGGAGCGACGGGCTGGCTCGATACGAACTACGTGGGCAAGGCCGAACATGCTCTGTGGGCGCTCAAGACCAAGGACTTTGTATATGTTCACGTAGAAGCGCCCGACGAAGCCGGCCACAGCGGTGACCTGAAAAACAAGCTGAAGGCCATCGAGGACTTCGATGAGTTCGTTGTGGGCAACATCATTCACGGGATGAAGCAGTTCGATGAGTACCGCATCATGGTGCTGCCGGACCACCCGACGCCGATTGAGATGAGAACGCACTCGAATGAACCAGTACCCTTCGTTATTTACGATAATACCCAGGAACGCAGCGGCGAGCCGGTAAGCTATGACGAACGGCTGGGAGAGCGGAAAGACGCCCTGGTGTTCAAAGAGGGCTATCAACTGATGGATTATTTTTTGCGCGGAACGGATAGAGCATAGCGCAGAAAGCGCAGGGCTTTGTTTTTCACCTGCCCGGGCTCCTTGCCTTTTGCTGATTTACGCATTATATGGAGGAAACAGGGTGCTCATAGTACAGAAATACGGCGGCACATCCGTCGGGAATCCCGAGCGGATCAAGAATGTGGCAAAGCGTGTCGTCCGGACCAGGGAGGAAGGCCATGACGTCGTAGTTGTTGTTTCCGCCATGAGTGGCGAGACTGACAAACTTATCAACTTGGCGAACCAGGTGAGCGAGAACACCGATCCTCGGGAAATGGACATGCTGGTGTCCACGGGAGAACAGGTGACGATCGCGCTTATGGCCATGGCGATCCAGGCCCTGGGGCACAAGGCACAATCCTTTACAGGCCGGCAGGCAGGAATCATTTGCGACAACGTTCATACCAAATCGCGCATCGAAAAGATCACTGGTGAGCGGCTCAAACATGCACTCAGGGATGGAAAAATCGCGGTGGTCGCCGGTTTCCAGGGGGTAACGGAAACGTCTGATGATGTCACGACGCTGGGCCGTGGCGGATCGGACTTGTCGGCGGTAGCCGTTGCGGCTGCTCTGAAGGCAGATATTTGCGATATCTATACGGACGTGGACGGTGTCTATACCACTGACCCGAATATGGTGCCGCAGGCGAGAAAACTCGATAAAATATCCTATGATGAGATGCTCGAGCTGGCTAGCCTTGGGGCAAAAGTGCTCCAGACCCGCTCGGTCGAGTTCGCGAAAAAATACAACGTACCGGTAAGGGTGCTCTCGAGTTTCAACGACAACCCGGGAACCCTTGTTACCAAGGAGGATTCCGACATGGAGAAAGTGGTGGTGTCCGGCGTAGCATATGATAAAAACCAGGTAAAGGTGACGATCCAGGGTGTGCCGGACAAGCCAGGGGTCGCAGCGAAGATATTCAATACCATTTCCGACAACAACGTCGTGGTAGACATGATCATCCAGAATATCGGCGAGGGGGGAATGACCGACATGTCCTTTACCGTTCCCAAGACCGATTCCAAGAAAATCCTGGAGGTCATGAAGCAGGTTGTGGCCGAGATCAGCGCGAAAAACGTGAATATCAAGGAAGACATTGCCAAGATCTCGATCGTCGGCGTGGGCATGCGCTCCCATTCCGGTGTAGCTGCCAAGATGTTCTCCGCCATGGCGAAAGAGGGGATCAACATCATGATGATCAGCACATCGGAAATCAAGATCTCCTGCGTGATTGACGCAAGGTACACGGAGCTCGCGGTGCGGGTGCTCCACGAAGCCTTTGAGATGGACAAGGCGGCGTGATACGTTAAGAAATCGGGAGGGCTGTCATCTGAATACCGGATTTCGTTTTCCCCCTTGATACCTGGATCCTATGAAATCAAAAGTACAATTATACGATACCACGCTTCGCGACGGGGCCCAAGCCGAGGACGTGAACTTCTCGGTCGAAGACATGATCCGCGTTGCCCGCAAACTGGACCAGTTCGGTGTCCATTACATCGAGGGGGGATGGCCTGGCTCAAACCCCCGTGACGTGGAATTCTTTAAACAGATGCGGCGTGTCAGGCTGAAGCGGGCCAGGCTCGTCGCCTTCGGCGCAACGAGGCGGGCGAAGCTCAGGGCATCGGAAGACCCCAGCCTGAAAGCCCTCGTCGCGTCCGGCACCTCGGTCGCAACTATTTACGGGAAGAGTTGGGACCTCCACGTTCTCAAGGCGCTCAAAACGACGCCCGACGAGAATCTCCGCATGATCGGCGATTCGGTGTCGTTTCTCAAAAAGCACATGAAGGAAGTGTTCTATGACGCGGAGCACTTCTTCGACGGATTCAAGGCGAATCCGAAGTATGCCATGGAAACGCTGCTTGCCGCCGAGACTGCGGGCGCAAATTGTCTCATTCTGTGTGATACGAACGGCGGTACTCTGCCTCATGATCTTGAGGCGATCATCGCTTCGGTTAAGTCAGTGATCACCACCTCGTTCGGCATCCACGCCCACAATGACTCCGAATTGGCGGTGGCAAATTCGCTCACTGCGATCCGGATGGGCGCAATGCAGGTACACGGCACCATGAACGGATATGGCGAGCGTTGCGGAAACGCGAATCTCTGTTCCCTTATCCCGGCGCTGAAGCTCAAGATGGGTATCGATTGCATTTCCAATACGAGCTTGTCGAAGCTGCGTGATGTTTCCCGGTACGTGGATGAGCTGGCGAACCTACCGCACCGGAAGCGTCAACCCTATATCGGCGACAGCGCCTTCGCTCACAAAGCAGGCGTACATGTGGACGCCATGACGAAAAGTCCACTCACGTATGAGCATATCGTCCCGGAACTGGTGGGGAACAGGAGGCGCATTCTTGTTTCCGATCTGGCGGGCAGGAGCAATATTCTTCAGAAAGCTGAGGAACTAGGAATTCCCCTGACCAAGGACAGCCTTGAACTGGCATCGATCCTCAGGAAGGTCAAGGAGCTTGAGAATGAGGGATATGAATTCGAGGGCGCCGAAGGGTCGCTCGAACTGCTCATGTTGCGCGCCAGCCACAATTACGAGTCGGTGTTTAACATGTTCGACAGGATCGACTATCGTATTCTCACGGAAAAGCGAAAGATCGATCCCCATCCGGTGAGCGAGGCAACCGTCACCGTGGAGGTTGGCGGGAACGTTGAATATACGGCGGCCTGGGGAAACGGCCCGGTGAACGCACTGGACAAGGCGCTGCGCAAGGTGCTGCCGAAATACTTCCCCGGCAAGGGTCTTGAGAACATGCAGCTCCTCGATTATAAGGTTCGGGTGCTGACCGCCGCAGAAGGCACAGCGGCCCAGGTGCGGGTGCTGATCGAGTCGGGCGACGGCAGGAACAGGTGGGGGACTGTCGGCGTATCCGAGAACGTGATCGAGGCGAGCTGGCAGGCGCTGGTGGACAGCATCGAATATAAGCTTTTGAGATCAGCAAAAAAAGGCATATGATTAAGAGTAATAGATAATATGCCGCAGGATTCGAACCGTGTTTGCGAGGTATTATTATGATTGAAGAAGAAGGGGTTGTAGCCGAGACCGACGGGAACATCGCCAAGGTGGCGATACTAAAAAAAAGCGCCTGCGAACAGTGCGCGGCCTCGAGCGTCTGCCATCCCGGCGACCAGGAGTACTTGGAGGCTGCCAATCCACTGGGCGCCGTGAAGGGACAGAAAGTCAAGGTCGTCGTTGCGCCGCAAGTCTATTTGAAAGCATCGATCATTCTGTATGGCATACCCATGGCGGCACTTATCGCCGGCGCCATCATTGCCAAGAACATAGCGCTACCTTATGTCGGTGATGCCCGTTCCGACCTGTGGGCTTTCATCGGAGGAGCGTTCTGCACCTTCGTATCGTTTTTGTTCATCCGGTCCTATAACAAGAAAGTTGAAAAGACTCAGAAGTATAAACCAGTGATTGTTGAGATCCTGGTCTGATGAACGATCGGGTGACGGCAATGGAGCGCCACATATGAGACTGATAACAAAGCCTGACGAAGCAAGGCGGCTCGCACGGACGATTCTTTCGGACATTCTCCTTTACAACCAGGCCAAGGTCAAGGAGGGTATTGAACAGGACAGTCTGTTCGATGTCCTGACGGAAGAGCTTGCTGAGGGCAAAAAATATTACGAGACTATGGTGGATGAGGGAATCCGTCAATCCAGCAACTTTTTCAACGAGGCCATCGTGGACGTCCTCATAAAACAGGGAGGCAAGATCAAGTCCGAAATCTGGTAACTCACGGTAGTGAACAATTTACGTTGACGGTCAGAGAGGGCCCCTGTCGGCGACGAGCGCGGAGGGGGCGATCTTTTTGCATAGATCATCTGATACCTTAAATTATTAACAGGGCATTCCATCCGGAACAAAATTCATTTACGCAGAAGGAGCCGTCTATGCCGAACGCTGATTTCAAGGAAGTCCGAAATATCGCGATCCTCTCACATGGTGCAGCAGGAAAAACCTCGCTTGCCGATGCCATGTTGTATACCGCGGGCGCCATCGAGCTCCTAGGAAGCGTCGACGCGGGGAACTCCGTGTTCATGCATGAACCGGAGGAAATCGCCCGGAAGATTACTATCACCTCGGCCGTCGGGTTTGTCGACTGGAAAGGCGTTCGCATTAATATCATTGATACCCCCGGTTACATCAACTTCCTGGAGGAAACGCGGGGCACTCTTCGGGCCGTTGACGGTGCTGTCCTCATCATTTCCGCCATTTCCGGCGTAAAAGCCGAAACCGAAAAAATCTATAAATTCGCCTGCGACTATGAAATTCCCCGCGTTGCGTTCGTGAGCAAGCTCGACAAGGAACGCGCCGATTTTTTCCGCGCCGTGGGAGACATGGAAAAGTATTTCTGCAAAAACGCAGTGGTGATGCAGCTTCCCATCGGGCTTGAAGACAAGTTCTTGGGTATTGTCGACCTTGTCAGGATGAAGGCGCTGATGTTCACTCAGGCGGGGAGCGGTAAAATCGAGGAGAAGGACATTCCCGCCGCCATGAAGGACGATGTGGCAGCGTACCGGAAAAAAATGGTGGAGCAGATCGCCGAAACCGAGGACAGCCTGCTCGAAAAGTACTTGGAAAAGGGAGACCTGTCCCAGGAGGACATCATGACGGGGTTAAAGCACGGCACCATCGGAGGCGGACTCCTGCCCGTGCTGTGCGGCTCCTCGGTCAAGAACCTGGGGATCACTCCGCTGCTCGACATGATCGTGGCATCTCTGCCGTCGCCCGCCGAGCATGCGCGGATCGTCAAGATCAAGGGGATTGATCCCAAAACAGGCAACGAGACCACACGCAAGCCGGAGGCAGATGATCCGCTTGCCGTCCTTGTATTCAAGACGATCAACGATCCCTTCGCGGGCAAACTGTCCCTGGTTCGCGTTTTTTCAGGAACACTCAAGGCCGATTCAAATATCTATAATTCGTCGCGCCAGGTCAAGGAAAAGGTGGGATCGCTTTTCATGATTCAGGGCAAAAAACAGATTTCTGTCCAGACGCTCGCGGCCGGACAAATCGGCGCCATAGCGAAGTTGAAGGAAACGCTTACTGGTGACTCTTTGTGTGTTGAAAACCACGCCATCATCATGGAGTTCGCGAAATATGCAGACCCTGTCATGTCCTATGCCGTTTCGCCAAAAACACGGGGAGACGAGGACAAAGTGGGTACGGGCATTCATAAGCTCCTCGAAGAAGATCCGACGCTGAAATTCACCTATGACGAACAGACCAAGGAAATGGTGCTTTCCGGTATGGGGCAAGTTCACCTCGAAGTGACACTCGAGAAACTGAAGCGCAAGTTCGGCGCCGAAGTGACGATGAAAACGCCGAAGGTGCCGTACAAGGAGACCATCAGGGCAAAGGCAAGCGCCCAGGGCAAGTATAAAAAGCAGACTGGCGGCCACGGACAGTACGGCGATGCATGGCTTGAGCTCGAACCGCTTCCGCGCGGTACCGGGTTCGAGTTCGTGGACAAGGTCGTCGGAGGCGTAATTCCCCGGCAGTACATTCCTGCCGTAGAAAAGGGCGTAATGGAGGCCATGCATGAAGGCGTTCTTGCCGGCTATCCCATCGTGGATATAAGGGTCAAAGTCTACGACGGTTCCTATCATTCCGTGGACTCGTCGGAAATGGCCTTCAAGGTTGCCGGAAGCATGGCTTTTAAAAAAGCCATGGAGGCGGCCAAGCCCGTCCTTCTTGAGCCGATAATGAGCGTGGAAGTTGTTGCTCCCGATGATACGCTGGGCGCGGTGATCGGCGATCTGAACTCGCGGCGCGGAAAGGTACAGGGTGTTGTTCCCCAGGCCAACGGCCAGGCTATCAAAGCCCTGGTGCCGATGTCCGAGATGCTTTCCTATGCGCCTACGCTCAATTCCCTGACCAGCGGCCGGGGAATGTATACCATGGAGTTTTACGGCTATGAAGATGTCCCAAGCCACTTGGCGCAGAAGATCACCCAGGAGCGGGCTGCTCAGCGCGGTCATGGCAATCACCACGAGAAAGAGAAATAAGTCAGGAACAGGGAAGGAACCACGAGCGCGGCTGAACCGCAAACAGGGGTCTACAGGGGAAACGATTTTATCAGGGGAGTGAAATCTTGGGCAAGTGCCCGCTCCGGTCCCCGTCGAAGAACGGGGGATATCCCCTGGATGTCATTGTGCAATTCGAGGATACATTTTTTCAGGATAATTCATGTATAGAAAAGATACACTTGCCAATGGCATACGGGTTGTCTCTGAAACACTCCCGAAGTCGAGATCAATCTCCATCGGCGTTTGGGTGAAGGTGGGCTCGCGGCATGAAGCGCCGGAGATCGGCGGCGTTTCCCACTTTATCGAGCACATGTTCTTCAAGGGGACTGGAAAACGGTCCGCCAAGGACATCGCCATCGAAATGGACTCTCTTGGCGGCGAGATGAATGCGTTTACGTCGCAGGAGACGACCACCTACTACGCAAAAGTCGTCGACGAGCACCTCTCAGTGGTCATCGAAATCCTCGCCGACATTCTCCTCGGAGCGAAGTTCGATCCAGTTGAAATGGAGAAGGAGCGTAAGGTAATCCTCGAAGAAATTAAGGGAGTCGAGGACACGCCCGACGACTACATTCACGAGCTCTTCACGAACACCGTTTGGCCCGACAACTCCCTCGGACGTCCCATTCTCGGAACGAAGGACACGATCAGGGCGCTCAAACACAACGACATCATCTCTTATATTGAGAGCAACTACGGGCCCCGGGAAATCGTGATTTCCGTCGCGGGGAATTTTGAACATGTACGGCTGATCGACCTGCTGAACCTGCACTTCGGCAAGCTTGCACGGGACGGCGTTCTCAAGAAAGAAGCGACTCCGGAGTTTACCGCTGCTATATCGGTAAAGAAAAAACAGCTCGAACAGGTTCAGCTGTGCATCGGATGCAAGGGCCTGTACTATACCCATGAAGATCGCTACGCGATATCGGCGCTCAACACCGTGCTCGGCAACAGCATGAGTTCGCGCTTGTTTCAGGAGATCAGGGAGCAGAATGCTCTCGCCTATTCGATCTATTCCTACGTCACCTCTTATCGCGATACGGGGCTGCTCACCGTGTATGCAGGGACCGATCCATCCAATGCCCTTGAAGTGGTGCAGCTTGTGATGAAGGAACTGAGAAAGATCAAGGAAGAGGGGATTACCCCGGCGGAAGAGCAGCGGGTCAAGAACCAGCTCAAAGGAAGTCTGGTCCTCTCCTTGGAGAGTAGCAACAGCCACATGAGCAGGCTTGCCCGGCAGGAGATTTACTTCGGAAAGTACCTGGCCATAGACGACATCATCAAGGGCGTGGAGAAAGTCACGGCGGAACAGGTGCAGCGTCTGGCCCGGCATCTTTTCAGTCCAGATAATATTGCCCTCACCATACTGGGGCCCATAAGCAGGGCAGATGTGCCCGATTCGGTACGGGAAATTTAGAAAACTGTCGACGGGAGGCTGGAAGCATTCGGGAACATTCGCTCGTTCAGGGTTCTCCCCGGCTTACTGTTTCCTCTCTGCCATATACTATAATCAGCTTTATGTCCGACCACCTCATTGTCCACATAACTCAGCTCCCCCATGCACAGGGCCTTCCGGTACCCCATTACCAGACCGAGCACTCGGCGGGCGTTGACCTTTATGCGGCGGTAGAACACACCATGACCATTGAGGCGGGAAAATGGTCGTCGGTGCCTACGGGGATCGCCATTGCGATCCCAGAGGGGCATGAAGGCCAGGTCAGACCCCGCAGCGGTCTTGCGCTCAAGCACGGCATCGGCATGCTGAACGGACCGGGCACGATCGATGCGGACTACCGCGGAGAGATCGGGATTATCCTCTTTAATTTCAGCGACAAGACTTTCACGGTCCGGCGCGGGGAACGCATCGCGCAGATGGTCTTTGCCAGGATCGAGAAGGCCACGTTCGAAGTGGTCGAACAGCTGACGGAAACATCACGCGGTTCCGGTGGCTTCGGACATACGGGTACGCGATAAAAGCGCTCAGCGCTCTGAGTTCACGGTTGAGGTCAGTCATGTATTACCATTTTAAAACAATGAGGATATCTATGGCTGCGATTCTAATGGCCCTGTTGACGACGTCTTCATCTTTCGCTCAGACAATGAACGTCACCGAGAAGATATTGCCAAATGGGCTCAAGGTGCTGCTCAAGGAAGAGCACAAAGCGCCTGTGGTAACGTTCCAGATATGGTACAAGGTTGGCTCGCGCAACGAGTGCCTCGGAAAAACAGGGATGTCCCATATGCTAGAGCATATGATGTTCAAGGGGACAAGAAAATACGGACCCAAGACCTTTTCCCAGACCGTCCAGCGGAATGGGGGGAATGACAACGCATTCACCTCGCATGACTATACGGCTTACTTCGAGAACTTCTCCGCGGACCGCATCGACATATCCCTGGAGTTGGAGTCGGACCGCATGCAGAACCTGCTCATCGATCCAAAAGAGTTCCTGTCTGAGCGCGAGGTAGTAAAGGAAGAGCGCCGTATGCGGTACGAGGACGATCCCATCAACAGCATGTCGGAGCAGATGATGGCAGTCGCCTTCAGCGCCCATCCCTATCAGTGGCCGGTGATCGGATGGATGACAGACATCAACAATCTAACCCGTGATGACCTCTACAAACATTACCGGACGTATTATGCTCCGAACAATGCGACCATTGTCGTGGTCGGCGACTTCGATGCGAAAAAAATGTTTGCCCGGATCGAAAGCGCTTTCGGACCCATTCCGCGGGGGCCCGACGTGCCGAAGGTCGGCGCTGTAGAGCCTAAGCACCGCGGTGAGCGGCGCATCGTCGTAAAAAAACAGGCCGAACTGTCCGCTGTCTTTGCGGGATACAATGTGCCGACACTGAAACAGAAGGACTCCTATGTTCTCGAAGTCCTGCAGGGGGTTCTCTCGTCGGGAAAAAGTTCCCGGCTCTATCGGTCTCTTGTTTATGAAAAGCAACTCGCCCTCTATGTTGGTGGGGATTATGACAACATTTCGGCGGATCCGAACCTTTTCACGCTGTATGCCGGTGTAATGCCGGGCAAGGCAACGGATGAGGTCGAGAAAGCGTTCTATTCCGAGATTGACAAGCTTAAGACCGAGTTCGTATCCGAGGAAGAACTGCAGAAAGCCAAGAATCAGATTGAGTCGAGCTTCATCATGGGTCAGGATTCGATTTTCTACCAGGCAATGCTCCTCGGGCAGTTTGAAACAGTCGCCGATTGGAGACTGCTCGAATCATATGTGTATAACATTCGCGCGGTGACGAAGGAAGACGTCATGCGCGTTACAAAGGAATATTTCACTGAGGACAACAGGACGGTAGGTATTCTGGTACCGATCAAGGGAAAGTAGATTTTTTCAAGAGAGCAATTACGTCGAAGGTGCTCACAGAGCGACGAAAAACTGGGATCCTGTTTTAAAGGACTAACCTGTGCTCATGATTCCAAGATTTTGTTCCGCATTTTCGGGGTTAGAGGTCATAAGAATGAATATATTCAAGTTTTTTGGTTTATTTGTTATTGTTCCGATTCTGATACCTCTCGCTGTATCAGGCGCGTTTGCAACAGAGCAGCTCGGCAAGCGCATAGTCCTTGACAACGGCATGGTACTCCTGCTTGCGGAAAAACATACTATTCCCATGGTTACCCTCAGCATGGCGATAACAGCGGGAAAAACCGCGGAGCCCGCCGACAAGGCCGGGCTTGCCGCTCTTACCGCATCCCTCCTTACCCAGGGCACTTCCAGGCGTACTGCGCAACAGATCAGCAGCGAGATCGATTTCGTCGGCGGCTCTCTTTCCACGTCAGGGGGAGATGATTTCGCCTCGGCCAATCTGCGAGTCTTGAAGAAGGATATCCGGACGGGTCTAGACTTACTGTCCGACGTGCTCCTGCATGCGGCTTTCGATCAGAAAGAAATTGACCGCAAGATCAAGGAGACTCTTGCCGAGATCCGGCGGCAGCAGGAAGAGCCGGGAATCGTTGCGTCGAACGCCTTTGAAAAAGCTGTTTTCGGCGATAATGCCTACGGCAGGACCAGCGACGATGTGGCCGTCTCTCTGCCGAAGTTAACCCGCGCCGACGTGGTCGCGTTCTATACCGCGCGCTACAGCCCGAATCGTTCGGTCATTGCCGTCGTGGGGGACGTGTCGGAGAAAGAAATCGTTGCGCTCTTGAACGAATATTTTAAATCATGGCAGAAGAACGAACAGCAGCTGCCTGCCCCAGTCCGGCCTCCCGTTCTTGAAAAGACCGTAATTGAAAAAATCGACAAAAACATCACACAGGCAAATATTGCGATGGGGCATATGGGGATCAGCAGGGAAAACCCGGATTTTTACGCCTGCTTGGTTATGAACTACATTCTCGGAGGCGGCGGTTTTTCCTCACGTCTCATGGACAACATCCGCGACAATAAGGGACTGGCCTATGACGTCCACAGCGATTTTGCCGCCCAGAAGGACCCGGGCGCCTTTATGGTGTCAATAAAGACCAAAAATGAATCGGCAAATGAGGTAATAACGGAAACGATCAAGGAGATCCGCAGAATGCAGTCGGAGCTTGTCTCAGAGAAAGAGCTGAAAGACGCGAAAGCATACCTGACGGGCAACTTCCCGCTGCGCATGGACACATCGGCAAAGATAGCGGGCATCCTTACCTCCATCGAGATCTATAATCTGGGGCTCGATTATCCACAGAAGTATCCAGGTCTGATTAATTCAGTTACACGGGAGGACATTCAGCGGGTTGCAAAGAAATATCTTCTCCCGGACAACATGGCGATCATTGTTGTTGCAAACCAGGATAAAGCGAAGCTGAAATATTGATACAAACGGAAGTCAGACTAAAACTTGCCCGCGGTCCGTGGTTATCTTTTAGTCTGTCATCTCACTTCTGACCTATGACTTCCATCATCAAAATACTCCCCGATCATGTTGTTAACAAAATCGCCGCCGGCGAAGTAGTGGAGCGGCCGGCATCGGTCGTAAAGGAGTTGATCGAAAACTCGATAGACTCCGGAGCCACGGAAATTTTTATCGATATTGAACAAGCGGGAAGAAGACTTATCCGGGTAACCGACAACGGGTGCGGCATGTCCGGAGAGGATGCCCGGACCGCTTTTGTGCGGCATGCTACGAGCAAGATCTCGAGTGACGAAGACCTTGAAGCCATTAGTACGATGGGATTCCGCGGGGAGGCGCTGTCGAGCATTGCTTCGGTTTCCCAAGTAAGGTTGATGTCGGCTGTGCGCGATGCTGCTTCAGGCGTCCTGATCGAGATCGAGGGAGGCATGGTAAAGACTATTTCAGACGCAGCCGTCCCTCAGGGCACGTCGATCGAAATAGCTCATCTATTTTACAATACCCCCGCGCGACTCAAGTTTCTCAAGAGTGCCGGCACGGAGTTTTCCCACATAGCGACCGCAGTCTCGCGACAGGCTATGGCGAATCCCTCACTCCGTTTCAGGCTGACTCACAATACGAAAACTGTGATGGACCTTCCGTTGTCCATAAGCGTAAAAGAGCGGGCGTTCCAGCTCTATGGCGCCGAAATAGCGGACAACGTGATCTCCTTTTCGGGCGGCCGCGACAGCATCCATGTCCATGGGCTCATCGGCAACCCTTCCTACAGCCGCGCAGACCGTACCTACCAGGACTTTTATGTAAACCGTCGTGCAGTGAGGAATCCGTCGCTCTCTCACGCACTCTACGGCGCCTATGGAGATATGCTCATGCGGGACCGTCACCCCGTTGGCTTCATCTTCCTCGATATAGATCCCGCCCTGGTGGACGTGAACGTGCACCCCGCCAAGGCGGAAGTGCGGTTCCGGAACCAGTCGCAGGTCCATGATCTTGTCCGCGAAGCAATCCGGGAGGGCCTGCGGACTCATGGAATGCCGGTCATCGATTCGAAAGGCCCTGCAAAAGACCATGCCGGAGAGGTGAAAGAGGCCGTAGCGGATTATCTAAAAATGCAGGAGACCGCTGGTTCCGCCCCTGAACCAAGATTCTCACCGCTGTTCGGCCGGCGGAAGAACGATTGGAGAACGGCGGACCTGCAGTACGAACCCGGGCCGGGTCATCGCGGCGTTGATGATGCGCCTCCTCTACAAACCACCATGATGACGGGGCATGACCTCTTCCCCCTGGCCCAGATTCACCACTCGTTCATCATTGCACAGTCGGCGGAAGGAATGGCAATCATCGATCAGCACGCCGCCCACGAACGGGTATTGTTCGAGAAGCTTCAGGACCAGTTCAGCGCGGGGCTTGTGTCGGTTCAGAACCTGCTCGTTCCAGACCAGGTGGAGCTCGGTCCGGCCCAAAGCAACCTTTTATCTGAGTACCTGCTGGAACTTCACAAACTCGGATTTATCGTGGATGACTTCGGAAACGGTACCTTCATGATCAAGGCCGTTCCCGCGCTCCTCGTCGGGGCGGATTATAGGAATCTGCTGCTCGATGTCCTCGATGAAGTGAATGTTCATGGGGCGAGCGAAAAAATGGAGGCGCTTCGCGATAAGATCCTTAGCGTCATGGCCTGCCACCCGGCGATCAAGGTGCACCGGCGTCTCGATCAGAAGGAGATGGAAGCTCTACTTGCCGATCTTTTTAAATGCCACATGCCTCACACCTGCCCCCATGGCAGACCGACGGTTATGCGGTTTTCGATGGATGAGATCAAGAAGATGTTTAAACGGATGTAGTGCTTCCCCGACCGCGCAGCCTCATTTGACGGAGAGGGAATACTATCGTTCCCATGGATTAGCTTATTGAGCCGCAGCGTGGATTGTACAGGTGACTCTGACGGCGCTTGAAATTGTCCTCGGGATAGACAATATTATCTTCATCTCGATCCTCATCAAGAGAATGCCGGAAGCACAGCGGGCCAGGAGTCGCGTTCCCGGCTTGGGTCTGGCCATGCTGACACGCATTCGGCTGCTTCATTCGCAGGCTTGGGTCACGATCCTGATCACGCCGTTCTTCTCCGTCGTATCCCGTGAGATCTCCGGAAGGGGTTGTTCCCGCCCTGGAAGAGCATCTTGGAAATCCAAGGCAGCCTCGAAGGCGGGGAGAAGCGCAGGCAGGCGGGAGCATCGTCCTGTTTCGCGGCGGTTCAGCCCGTGCAGCTTCGGAAAGCGATCGAGGAAGACGGCAAACGGGTGTGAGGGGGCATGGATTCGACGGTGAATACGATGGTGGCAAAAGGGCCCATGATATTATTGATCTCGCTCGGCTTCGCGATGCTTTTCAACATCGCAGGCTGCGCAACCGGTATGACCCGGGATGAACTCCTCATGCAGATGCAGGAGGGTACAGCGCCGTTGATCGTGGATGTCCGCTCGCAAGGTGAATATGACCGGGACCATGTGCCCGGAGCAGTGCATATTCCTTTTTATGCGGTTGGCTCGACATTGCAGGAACGGGGATTCACAAAAAAGGAGCCGCTTCTTCTCTACTGCGAGCATGGGCCGAGGGCGGGCATGGCGGCATTCACGCTCAGACTCTCCGGCTATGAAAAGGTATACTCTCTTGAGGGACACATGAAAGGCTGGAGGAAGAACGAATTCCCACGGGAAATGACCGCTCCGGAATAGCGCTACACCGCCTCTGGATCAACTTCGCTGAAAAAAAGTCCCTGCATCGCGGGCCTCTTGCGCGGGCTCCTGGAAAGAGACGGCTGAATGCCTTCCCTGAACCTTCATTATGATGCCAAATAACAAACCTATTCTTATCATCGCCGGCCCCACCGCTGTCGGCAAGACCGATGCTTCCCTTCTTCTTGCGCAGGAATTCGGCGCCGAGATCGTGAGTGCCGATTCAATGCAGATTTACCGCGGCATGGATATTGGAACCGCAAAGCCTACTCTGGAGCAGCGGAAACTCGTATACCATCACCTGATTGACGTAGTCGAACCGAATCAGCCATACAGCGTGGGCGACTATCTTCGCGACGCGCGAGCGGCCCTCAATGGCATCCTAGCGTCAGGCGGACTGCCTATTGTTATAGGCGGAACGGGACTCTACATCCGCGCACTGACGCGCGGGTTGTTCTCCGGGCCTCCCGCAGACCTCGATATGCGCGAACGCCTGTTGCGGCGTGAATCGGAAGGGCAGCCCGGTACGCTCTATTCGGACCTCGTCAAAGTCGACCCCGAAGCGGCAGTCAAGATCCATCCAAACGACCTCAGGCGCACGGTCCGCGCGCTCGAAGTGTATTATCTGAAAGACAGGAAATTGTCCGATTTCCAGCGTGAACACGCATTCAAGGAGAAACCATTCCGGTTCCATTTGGTCTTTCTGGTGCGAAGCCGGAACGAGTTGTATCCGCGCATTGAACGGCGTGTGGACCGTATGATCGAAAGCGGACTGGAAGCCGAGGTGAAGACTCTGATGGAACGCGGCTACAGCCCGGAGCTGACATCGATGCAGGGACTGGGATATAAGCACTTTCTGAACCATTTTATGGGCAAGACATCGCGGGAAGAAGCGGTGGCGCTGCTCAAGCGTGATACCAAGCGATATGCCAAGCGTCAGTTTACCTGGTTCCGCCGGGAACCGGATACCGTGTGGATTGATATCACAGGACTTGCGTATGCAGGGGAGATCAGTGAACGCATAAAGAAAAGCGTTGAAATTTCAGATAAAGAAGTATAAGATGACAAAAATAATTTGTTGCGAAGAGCGGTTGATGACCAGACGTTTCACGGGAGGGATGGATGGGAAAGTCGCAAGTTAATCTCCAGGACATTTTTTTAAACCAGATGCGCAAGGAAAAAATCCCGGTGACCATGTATCTTGTCAATGGGGCGCGGCTCACGGGAACGATCAAAGGCTTCGACAACTTTGTCATACTCCTGAAACAGGAAAACCAGCAGCTCGTGTATAAACACGCCATCTCCACCATAATCCCGGAAAAACCCGTAGAACTTCTGGACAGCATGGAAGCGAAGAAACCGGAGCAGGAGCAGGCAGCGCAGGTTTGACGTCCAGACTCAATCCTGTAATCACTATAACTAACACTTAACACGTTAACATTCCTTCTCTTATGCACAACGGAATAACCTAATCTCGATGCCCAAGCGAAACGCACAGACGGAAAAAATCAGTATCGGTGTTATCGGCGGCAGCGGTCTCTACGAGATAGAAGGCCTGACGGACGTAAGGGCCATGAAGGTGTCAACACCCTTCGGCAAACCTTCGGATGACTACCTCGTAGGCACACTCTTCGGATGGCGGGTGGCGTTCCTTCCCCGCCACGGCCGTGGCCACCGCATCATGCCCACGGACATCAATTATCGCGCCAATATTTACGGCATGAAGAAAATCGGTGTGGAGCGGATCATCTCCGTCAGCGCCGTAGGCAGCATGAAGGAAGAAATTGAGCCCGGCCATATCGTCGTCCCGGACCAGTTCTACGACCATACCAAACACCGACGCAGCACCTTCTTCGGCAGCGGTGTGGTTGCCCACGTGGGGATGGCCGAACCGGTCTGCCCCGATCTCAACGCCATCCTGATGGATGCAGGCGACAGGGCAGGGGCCACTCTGCACCGCGGAGGCACCTACCTCTGCATGGAGGGTCCACAGTTTTCAACACGGGCCGAGTCCCTTACCTATCGGACATGGAACGTGGACGTTATCGGAATGACGAATGCCACGGAGGCGAAGCTTGCGCGCGAAGCGGAGATTTGCTACAGCACGATTGCCCTGGCAACGGACTACGATTGCTGGCATCACAGTGAAGAGGACGTGACCGTCGAGGCCGTGCTGGAGGTCATGAAAAAAAACATCGAGACGTCGAAGGCCATGATTCGCGAGGCGGTCAAGATGTTGTCCGGGGTTCGGCCGTGCTCCTGCGGGGAGTCGCTCCGGAACGCGATCATGACGCCGGAAAAACTGATTCCGCTGAAGACAAAGAAGGAACTTATGCCGATTATCGGAAAATATTTGAAGAAGAGGTAATCCGATTCAACAAAGAGGTCACCGGGAAACTTTAAACCCGGGCTTCGAGGTTTTTCCCGGAGCAGTTTCTGCGTTCTCCATGGTGAGATAAATTTTGACTTGGAGGTTTTCCGTGAGTCTTCTTGTTGTCGGAACCGTTGCCCTGGATTCGGTCAAAACCCCTTTTGGGAATGTCGACAATGCCCTCGGCGGTTCAGCCACATATTTTTCCACGTCAGCCAGTTATTTCACCGAGGTCAGGCTTGTTGCGGTGATCGGGGAAGACTTCCCCCGGGAACACATACAATTTCTGAAAAGCAAGGGCATCGACACCCGAGGTCTGGAGATCCAGCAGGGAGAGACCTTCCGCTGGAAGGGTGAATACGGGTACGATCTGAATGAAGCCCATACCTTGGCAACGCACCTGAATGTCTTGGCAACATTCAAACCGACAATCACCGACGACTACAAAAACACCGACATTGTGTTCCTGGCGAACGTAGATCCCGACATTCAGCTCGACGTTCTGAGGCAGGTCAAAAAACCAAAACTCGTGGCCTGCGACACAATGAACTACTGGATTTCGAGCAAGCCCGATGCTCTCAAGCGAACCCTGAAGGAAGTGGATCTGCTGACCATTAACGAAGCGGAAGTTAGGCAGCTTGCCGGCGAGTCAAGCCTCGTCAAGGCGGCCAAGTGCGTACAGGCAATGGGGCCGAAAACGGTTGTGGTCAAACAGGGGAGCTACGGTGCGCTCATGTTTAACGGGCACAGTGCGTTTAGCGCGCCGGCCTATCCGCTCGAAGCGGTTTTCGATCCCACCGGCGCCGGCGACACCTTCGCTGGCGGATTCATGGGATATCTGGCGAGTACGATGAACTTCACCGAGGAGAGCATGCGAAAAGCCGTTATCTTCGGCAGTGTGATGGCGTCATTGAATGTGGAAGCCTTCAGCCTCGACCGTTTGCGAAGCCTCGATTACCGGGAAATCGAAGACAGGTACCGTGAGTTCAAGAAGCTCACTCATTTTGAGGATATCTGAAGGGAAGTTCGGCGTTTCTGGTTCGGAAAACATCAGGATCATGAGCCGGAGCATCACTCTTGAAAACGTTTGGAATTTATACGTGAATTATGTTTATTGTTGATCAAACCATCGAGGATCTGAAAATCAGGGAGAGGAACCTGTTTAAGGTGTTCTTCTCGATGAACAACCATCAAGTCGCCACACCGGAAATGATGCTCGAGGAAGCCCGCAGTTACATCATGTTCTTCCGCGAAGCAAAGGATAAAATATCCGCCTTCATCGGACTGCACCTGCTTCTGACGGACCGAAAACTGTATTACTCTCATTCATCCAACCCCTTCCCCGCGGAAGAGCTGGATGCTGTTCAGGAAGAGGCACTCGGCTTCGCCGAGGGGCTCGGCGCGATGCTTGATGAACTGGACTTTACCCGGCTATCACCCGGGGAAGCAAACCGCTGGATAGACAGACAGGACATTTTTAAAAGCATACCGGAACCTCATAGCGCCCCTGAAACACAGACGCCTGAGGCGGTACAATCGGAACCGCCGGCCGGACAACAGGCGCAATCGGGACCTCCGTCGGTTGCGGAACAAGCAATACCGTCACAAGAACCGTTGCAGCATCAGGAGCAGTCTGCTCAGCCTGTTCAGCTAACGCCGCAGTCCCCATCATCCCAACAGGTATCGCCGCCGGCGGCGGTATCGATACAGCCGCAACCGGTTCCGGTCATGCCTTATACTGCGCCGCCACAACAAGCGGTGCAGCGCCCGCAATACGCTCCGCAGGTGCCCCCGGTTCAACCGGCCCCACAGCATGCGCAACCCGCACCGTCTTCACCGCAAAGTCAGGATTTGGCGGAAGAGGATTTAGAGTATACGCAACCGCATGAGCACGTTTCCGTGGAGAGGAAAAGGGAGAATCAACGCCCGCCGCAAAGGATTACGGGGGCAGGTCAGCAAGGGACACAAACCAAACCGCCATCCCGCGCAGCGGGGCCGAATACCCCCCCGTCCGCTGCACCCAAAGCCAGACAGGAAATATTTCAGCAGGCAATAAGCTCGGGTTTTGTGAAGGTACCGAAACAAACGGGGAAGAAGGAATCCCAGCCCACAGCCGGTGTCGTAAGCCGCGACCGCGAAGCGCTTGCACGTTTGCTCACATCATTTTGAAAGGAGTAAGGATATGAGAACCGTGATCCTGATAGCTCTACTTGCGCTGACCGGGTGTGTCACGACCGGAAGTAACACCGTTAGCAAGTCCAAAATGGCGGAAGGCTATTTTGATAAGGGGCTTGCCTATTTTCAGCAGAAAGACCTGGAGCTGGCCTCGGTGGAATTCAACCGTTCCATTCAGACTGACAGCTCCTTCAAGCTGTCCTACTATTACCTCGGCATCATCTACGATATGCGGGGCATGCTCGAAGATTCGATAACGTATTACAAAAAAGCGATCAGACTGGATGATAAATTTTCTGAGGCCTACAACGCTCTCGGCGTCGTATATGAAAAGCAGCAGAAATGGGACGATGCCATCAAGAACTTCCAAAAAGCGCTGCAGAACAAACTTTACACCACTCCCCACGTTCCCTATCTGAACATGGGGGACGTTTACATGGCTCAGAAGAATTATCCGAAAGCCGTAGAAGCCTACCGCAGCGCGAAGCGGTATGCCAATCAGGATTTTATTGTTCTTGAGCTTGCCAACGCGCTGATCGATGATGGAAAGACCAAGGAAGCGATCGGCGAGTATCAGGAAGGCGTGGATATGGCGCCGCAGAATGCCGACTTGCGTTACGGCCTGGCCCTGGCCTATTTAAAAGACGGGAATAAGAAGTCTGCTGTCCGGGAATTCAAAAAAGTCATGGAACTTGCGCCCAAAAGCGACCTTGCTTTAAAAGCGAATGATTATCTTAAAACCCTGAGGTGATGGATGGGGACGTTAGGTAAATACCTGCAAGATGCACGCGTTGCCCGCGGGATCGACCTGCGGGAAGCCGCCCAGCAGACGCGTATCAGCGCACAGTACCTGAAGGCTCTCGAGGCGGAGGATTTTTCCAAACTTCCCGGCGAGGTATTCGTCAAGGGCTTTCTGAAAAACTACGCGAAATTCCTGCGGCTCGATGAGCCGGAGATCATGCAGCTCTATGCGGAGATTCAGCAAAAACGTGCTTCCGCAGCTCCGTCGCCCGCCGTGCCGGCCGCTGCTACCGTCATTGAGGAAGAGGTTCCTCACGTTCCATCGAAATTTCCCCTCGAACCTGTTCTGTGGGCGGCGGGCATCGTGGTTGTCCTTGCCCTTTTCCTTTTTTCGGCGTTTCCGGTGCGGCAGCAGCATGTGAAAGAGGTTCATGAAGGATCTCAATCGCCGGCCGGGTCCGGTGAGCTATCTTCCACTCCGGTGCCAACATCCGCGGAAAAACTTTACCTCGAGATTGTTGCTCTCGAGAACACCTGGCTTCTGATCCGGACCGATACGAGTCCCCAGAAAAAAGCTCTGCTGAGCAAGGGGGAGAGCCTTATCTGGAGCGCCGATGACCGGTTCCTGCTGAGTTACGGCAGCGCGGGCGATCTTAAGCTTGTGCTGAACGGGAAAGAGCTGACGGTCGACGAGCCGAAGAACGCCGTGATTAGGGACATGGTCATCACCTCCTCGGGAATCGTAAGCCGGAAAATACAGGTGCAAAATTCTACCGCCCCAAAAACAAAGCGGAAACCGGTCGCAGATATAAATTCATCTCAATCTGTATCAGCGCATGTCAGACAGATTCAGCCCCAGCCGGCTTCCGCTCAGACGAAAACTCCGGCGCGAATACCCCAGAAGCCTGTTCAGTAGCTCCCTCGACGAAACAGCCTGTTGATCTGATCCAGGAACTGGAAGCCGGCTGTTTTATCGCTTGTGCTGTAAACTCGTCTCTTCATGGCGGGATATGTGGTCGATAGAGGGCGGTGAACTACCATTTTTGGTGATCGGCTTTATGCCTGGTGACGATTTCCACCACACCGGGGTGGCCCGTCAAGTTCTTTATCAAAATGCGCCGTAAAACTTCATCTCTTCAGGACGGGGATGTAAGGCGCTGGTTGCAGGGCAACCAAATTTTACCGTTTTTGTGAAATAAGTAGACAAATGTCCACTTATCTGCTATCATTAACAATGATGGTTGGGCCTGTTAAAGATTCTGAGTTGCAAACAATTACTGCCGTCGGTAAGGTGTCGGTAACAGACGATAGTACCGCAATCTTGCTCGGGCTCCTCGGTTTTTCAGCAACTAAGCTCTGGAACACTGCCGTATGGTATAGCAAAGAAGCGTGGAAAACTTCGGGGAAAATCCCTACCTATAATGACCTCGATGTTGTGATGAAGCAAGAACACCCCCTTTGGTACCGCCGGCTGCATTCACAAAGTGCCCAGGCAGTGTTGGAAGACCTTTGGCAATCATACAAATCATGGTACGCACTCCGTAAAAAGGGTGACAAGAAAGCTAAACCGCCAGGCACTAGGCGGAAAACTACCCTGTCGGCCGTGACATTCAAGCAAGCAGCCGTTCAGTGGAATCCACGGACTTCCACGGTTCGACTCAGCATCCCAAAAGACATCTACGACAAGCAATTTGTCTATTTAAAGGTCAGGATGCCTTATGGATACCGTTTTACCAGCGACAACATTCAGATAGGGCGTCTGGTCTATCTGAAGGGTGATTGGTATGTCCACCTTGTCTACAAAATGCTGCTCCCCGAACTGAAAGGAAACGGGGAAGCAATGGGCGTCGACCTGGGGATGGTAAACATCGTTGCCACAGCCTGTACCGATGGGTCAACATCCCTCTGGCTCGGTGGAGAATTAGCTGCACTTGAACGATACTTTGAAGAAGCTATATCTAAAACCGCCAAAAGCAGGTCCAGACAATCGAGTACACTGAACCAAAAACGGTAAGGTCAGCGTACCCATCTGCTCCACAGTATTGCCAAATCTCTCGTCCGCGATGCAGAGGCTCGCGGCGTCTCCACGATCATCGTGGGAACCCTCAAGAACATCAGAACAGGCAAAGACTGGGGTGATAGTAGGAACCAGAACCTGCATAAGTGGCCGTTCGACCGTATCGTCAAGATGCTTACGTACAAGGCACTTAAAGGCATCCTCGTTGTAGATTTAAATGACAGCTACACAAGCCAGACATGCAGCCATGCAACACAATAAACAAGTCACTCCGTGTGCATCGTAGCTCTCTACGTCTGCAAGAATTGCGGTGCCGAAATCAATGCCGATGTGAACTGCGCAATCAACATTCTCAAAAGGTATCTCCCGGAGCAAATAAGTGTCTCCTGGAGTAGTGGCTGCTTGGGGCACAGCCTGCGGTTAACCGGTTTGCCTGGATAAAAAAACCAGCCCAGCTACATCAGCCGATAAACGGGGCGTGGCAAACAACTCTGCCGCATCTGCGAGCAGAATCTGCAGTGGCCCTCAGTAGTTGCAGGGCCTGATTCGGGAATCCTCGGCCTTCATACCGGGAAGGATGTCAAACCATTCCTGTCGATTCCATTCGGTCTACATGCGTTCCCTTCCAGTAAATCCTTCCGCAAGCCCCACAGCGGAGAAAACAATCGTTTGTTTTGTACACATAGGCTGGCACGAGATCCATGACTTCGTCTTTGCCGATGGGCGTAAGGGTCTCATTACATTCTGAACACCGGGTAAGAGGTGTTGCTCCGATCGGGTAGGCGGTAAGAACCTGTTGGACCTGTTCATTAATCTGATCACTGCAGATCAGGAGATGGTTGGCTGCAAGAGGCCGGCGGGACAGACCGTTATCACGGGTGAGAATGACGCGGTTCGTCTCAAGGGAAATGCGGATAATCGAGTTGTCGTCGAGACTGTTGTCATAGAGGACATCGATTCCCCGCAACCGTAATCGCTTCGCGAGCCTTCCAAGCATGACATCAGCAACAAATTTCATAAAGGCAATAAACTGCAGACAATAGGTTGAAGACAGGCGGCGAAAAAAGAAGCAGGACAGGTTGCAACCTAGTGTCTACTTGTTAAAGGTCACGACATCGTGGACACATTTTTGTGCCACGACATCGTGGACTAACGTTCTTTGACAATCGAGTAGCCACATACTGCAGTATCATGAACACCACTAAATCCATTGGAGGTGTTCATGAAAAAGAAACATCAGCAGGAACGAGCAGCTGCTGTGCAACGGTTTCTTGCCGGAGAAGATCCTGAATGCATCTGCGCCTCGCTGGGCAGATCACGCAGCTGGCTCTACAAATGGATGGCCCGGCACATTCCCGACGATTCAGCCTGGTATGAAGATTTATCACGCCGCCCCCTCGTCAGCCCGCATCGCACATCTGCTGAGATCGAACGGATCATTGAACTGGTGCGATTGAGCTTGTACAACAAGGGACTCTTTTGTGGCGGCCAGGCCATCCGATGGGAGATGGAGGACATGAATGTTCAGCCGCTGCCCTCTGTCCGTACCATTGGTCGTATTTTACGTCGTCGCGAATTGACTCATAGGCGGACCGGAAGATATACCCCGAAGGGCAAAAAATATCCTTCGCTCCCAGCTCTTGCCCCCAACCAGACACATCAAGTCGATTTGGTCGGTCCCTGCTATCTTACCGGGCCAATTCGATTCTACAGCCTGAATGCGGTCGATACCGCGATCAACCGTTGCGGAATAGAGCCAATGCCCTCCAAAGCGGCACAAAGCATTCTGGACGCTGTTTATGCGGTCTGGATGCGCATGGGCATCCCTCAGAATCTTCAGGTGGACAATGAGCTGGTCTTTTATGGGAGTCCAACCCACCCACGAGGAATGGGACCACTTATCCGCCTCTGCTTGGCTTATGGGGTCAAGCTCTGGTTTATCCCGCCTGCCGAACCTTGGAGAAACGGAATCGTGGAACAGTTCAATGACCATTACCAGCAGAAGTTTCTCTCCAAGGTCACGATGGCGTCAATGCCGCAGTTAAGGCAAGAATCGCTGGCCTTCGAGCACAGACATAATAGCTCGTATCGCTACAGCAAGATAAAGGGGAAAACCCCACTCAAGGCATTGGCCTCTATGAATGCGAAACTGATTTATCCCGGGAAGACGCATGCCCCGAAACATCCTTTGGATAAGCCAGAGGAGGGATATTATCATCTTGTGAGATTCATCCGGAGCGATTGCCGCTTGGACATCTTCGGAGAAACATTCTCTGCACCACCGGAGACCCAATACGAATACATTGTGGCTACAATCGATGTCAAAGAACAAAAGCTCAAGGTTTTCCTGGATACGATCCAGGTCGAAGAATATCAATATCGACTGCGATGACCCATCGCAGCTGCGTCACGGCATCGCCGGATATATAGTTTCAAAGTTGCGAGTCCACGATGTCGTGACCATGATTTCTGTCTACGATGTCGTGGCACTTAACATCTACTTATTAACTGAACCTTTTCAGCCTCAGCGAATTCGACACCACGCTCACGGAGCTGAAGGCCATGGCAGCTGATGCGAACATTGGGTTCAGCAGTATTTTAAAAAAGGGGTACAATGCGCCTGCCGCGACGGGGATGCCGATGATATTATAGAAAAAGGCCCAGAACAGGTTCATCTTAATCGTTTTCATGGTCCGGCGTGAAAGCCTCATTGCCGTCGCTACAACGCGCAGATCGTCCTTGATCAGCGTGACATCGGAAGCCTCGATTGCTACGTCCGTCCCGGTGCCGATAGCGATGCCCACATCAGCCTGAGCAAGGGCCGGCGCATCATTGATGCCGTCACCGACCATGGCCACGACGCGTCCTTCCGCTTGGAGCGTTTTAACCATATCCATCTTGTCGTGGGGGAGGACTTCTGCGATCACGCGCGATATGCCCAGCTCATTGGCAATGGCCTGGGCTGTACGGCGGTTGTCGCCGGTCAGCATTACGACTTCAAGGCCGAGGGCCTGGAGCTCCGTCACTGCTTCCTTCGAGTGCTCCTTAAGCGTGTCAGCGACTGCAATGATTCCGGCGGCCTCGCTGTCGACCGCAATAAACATGGGGGTTTTTCCGCGGCTTGACAGGTTCTCAGCCTCGGCTTGGAACGGGCTAAAATCGATTTTGTTATCCACCATCAGGCGCTCGTTGCCGAGCAAAATGGTCTTTCCCTGAAGCACGGCTTTGACGCCATGGCCGGGAAGCGCTTCGAATTCATCGGCCTGTACGAGGCCTATGCCTTTCTCAAAGGCCGCCTGCACGATCGCTTCTCCCAGAGGATGCTCCGAACCTTTTTCCGCTGACCCTGCATAAAAGAGGATTTCCCGCTCGCTCATGCCGTCCCTGATAATCTCCGTGACTTTCGGTTCTCCGCGCGTGAGCGTTCCGGTCTTGTCGAGAATGATTGTATTGATCTTCTGGGCCCGCTCCAGACTTTCGGCATTTTTAAAAAGAATACCTTTTTCTGCGCCTTTCCCCGTTCCTACCATGATCGCCGTAGGCGTGGCCAACCCCATGGCGCAGGGACAGGCGATGATAAGGACGGCGATGAAGTTCAGGAGCGCAAAGGTGAACCGCGTTTCCGGAGATCCGAAAATATACCAGACCGCGAATGTGACAAGGCCGATACTGATCACGGAAGGCACGAAGATGCCGGAGATGTAATCGGCAAGCCGCTGGATCGGCGCCTTGGAGCCCTGCGCCTCCTGAACCATGCGGATGATTTGGGACAGCATGGTTTCCTTGCCTACCTTGGTTGCCTCGAATGTAAAAGTTCCGGTCTTGTTGAGTGTGGCGCCGATAACCGAGTCTCCGGTCTTTTTGTCCACGGGCAGGCTTTCTCCAGTAAGCATCGATTCGTCGATTGAGGAGTATCCGTTCCGGATGATGCCGTCCCCGGGGATTTTTTCCCCAGGACGTACGATGATGAGGTCGCCCGCTTCGACATCTTCGATAGGGATGTTCTGCTCCACGCCCTCACGGAAAACGCAGGCCGTCCGCGGCTGCAGGCCAATGAGCTTTTTGATGGCCTCGCCCGCGCGGGTCTTGGCTCGCATTTCGAGATACTTGCCGAAGAGGATCAGGGTGATAATCATGGTTGCTGTGTCATAGTACGCACCACCATGGCTCCCGTAATGCCCGAGTGCCGACGGGAAAAAGGTCAGCACAACGCTGTAACCGTAAGCTGCGGTTGTGCCGACAACGACCAGCGTATTCATGTTCGTACTGCCGTGCTTGATCGAGGCCCAGGCGTTCTGGTAAAAATGCCGGCCTGCCCAAAACTGGACCGGTGTTGCCAGGAGGAACAGGATAAACCACATTGTCCGGGGAGGTACGACAGCGGGGATTTGGAGCATGTCCTGAAAGCTGCCGATCATCACCAGTACGGAGAGGACAGCACTCGCGATTAGCTTGGTGAAAAGTTCCGAAAGTTCCTTCATCCGCGCTTCTTTTTCTATATCAAGAGCCGACCGGCCTTCCACCTGCTGCGGAAGGCGGAAACCTGATTTTTCAATAGTTCTTCGGAGATCGCGCAAACCGACTTGGCCAGGGATATATTCCAGCTCGATGGTACCGGCGGTGGCGTTTACGAGCGTTTTCAGCACGCCGTCTATGGACGTTATGACCTGTTCGAGCTCACGTACCCGCGATACATCAAGATCTAGGACTGGCAGGGTGACCGTTTCCGTTATGGCCTGGTAACCGAGTTCATTGATGCTGGAAATGAACTTAGCGAGCCCCACAGCCGCAGGATCGAATTCAACAACTGCCTTTTCATTGGCATAATTTACATTGGCCGCTTTTACTCCAACCAACTTTGAGATGTCCTTCTGGATTGCAGCGGCGCAGTTTACGCAGGTCATGCCTTTGACCGAGATAACGGCTTTCTTCGTCTCCATTGCATAATTTTACCACAAAGGATGATCAGGACAAAGGAGGAAGAGAACGATGATATGCGGATTAAAACAGTTTTTGGTTTTTGATGAGGCGAGGTCTATCGTATTGATTGAGTATCCTGTATAGGAAAAGTCGTTAGTGAATACAGAAAGCATCTTGAACAATGGGTTGAGGGCGGGCTTTCCCCCCCGACTTTTACGAACGCAGCTGTAGGTTCTGCACATAACGAGAAAGGTTGTTTTGTCATTGAAGGGGATCTGATTCCAACCCGATATAATCAATTGGCAGGTTTGGTAGAGCAATAGGATACCCCTGGCTGACGAATATCGGCATGGGTATATTAAATAGATATTCTCTCGACGCAGCTTCTACTGTTAGGATGAAAAATATAGCATCATGGAAGAGGGCTAATGTTTTGCATATGCGATTCGTGATGCAAAATCATGCAAATGGGATCATTTAAATTTTTAATTGAGTATTTCCTAAACTTGTGGTATTGTATGCGCCATACGCCTCAGAAAGCGTATTTCAAATTCACGAAGGAGGGGTAAAACACATGAAGAAGGTTGCGGCAATTCTGGCAGTATTGGTTCTGGTAGTATCCATGACATCATTGGTATTTGCAGCAGAGTCAAAGATGGGCACCATCAAGAGCGTTGACACTAAGGCCGGCACGGTTGTTTTCTGCGCAGAGGGTTCATCCACGGATGTTACGCTTAAAGCTGACAAGTCCGTTGATCTCAGCAAAGTGACGGCCGGCGAGAAGGTTCACGTTTCCATCGATAAAAACATGCTAAAACATGTCATGGCCGCCCCCGCAGCGGCAGCGCCCAAAGCTTCAGTGGGTTGCTAAGCTCTGAATTATCAGCCAGGGAGTCCCCGGATCGGGAGACTCCCTTTTTTTTATGTATGCCAGGCATGACGCTCTGTATTTTACAGGCTGGTCAGATTGGTAACTGACTGGCGACTCGAAGGTGAAAGTCCTTTATGGGCCTTGATGGGAGGAACCGTTAGCCGAACAGCAAGGGTGTCCGGGGCGACCCGGAATCTGAAGGAAGCTGTAAGCAAAGTCCCGGCCTGACGAACAGAAACCGCATATGAGGCAGCCACACTTGGGCGAGAGGGCATAAAGACTCAAAGCCCGATAACCATCCGGAAGGTGTGGAAGTAGATGCGGCGGGTATATGGGATGAAGGTCATGCGTCTTACCCTGGGAGGTCTGCCGTTCTGCCATGTGCTATCGACATCGTAAGGTGTTGAGATGGATCGGTAGAAGTCAGCAGAGGCCGTATTAGTCCCGCACCAACGGGATGAAGGGCCGAACTTGTCGGACTGTTCGAGACCGAATCTCTATCTGTACTGAGCACAAGCCCCGCAAGAGGGCCTAGGCTGGAAGTAGCGGACGGAATCCGCGAGGTAAAGTCAGGTGCTTATAGAACAGGAGGCGACAAGGTCACCGAAAGAGCGGAAAGACAGGAACCGCCGTATGCCGAACGGCACGTACGTGTGGTGTGGGAGGACGGCGGGAGTAATCCCGCCTCCTACCCGATTCCACACGTTTATGGTTTAGAAAAATCCCTCCATCTGGCCTCACGTTGAAATGTGACGGTCACGAGACGCTGGTCCCTTCATCCCAAGTATCTCGCCCCACAAAGGCTGGTCGCGCTCTGGCGTGAAGCCCTGCTCGCGCAAAAAGTGTTGCCAGGAGACACGCAAGGTTACCGGAACCATCCCGAACTTGTGCCTTTTCAATCTCTCGCAGCGAACGGTTGTACCTGTGGTGCGTTCATGGCGAGTCGAAACAGCGGAGCTGCTTGTTTGACGCGAAAAAATCGGACGTAACAGAACGACCGCACCCAGAGAATGTACGCGAGGCCAGTTGCTCCATGAGCGCGGATATCTGCCGAAAAAACTCATGGTCAGTAGCCCGGGATTTATCGTCCGCGCCGTAAAACCTCGGCCTTCAGACCGGGGAGGAGGTCAAGAGGAGTTCAGTCGCCTTGCAGTACCGAAGCCTTATGCGCTCTACAGGCTGATTAAGGGAGGCCCGGAGCCTTGGGGAAAAAGTCGATCCAAAGGGGATGACGCGAAAAAAGTGGGTCCGTCCACAAAATCCTTGATTTGTAGGGGCATTTGTTTTATTATTGTGCGGCAAATTGATTACGCGCTTTGCGGAAAAATTACGGATATCCAGGGAGGAAGCAGTGATTAAAGTAAATCAGGAAGAGCTCAAACAAAAAATCGAAAAAATGAAAAAGGCAGCTGCAGAAAAGGCGGCAAAGTCCGCAGGCAAGAAATCGGATCCTGAGGTACGGAAAGCACGGAAGCAGGTGAAGCGTGCTCAGCGGAAACTGCGTGTTGCAAAGTCCTATAAGCAAGCCGGGAAGAAGGCGGCCGAAGGGCAAACTGCCAGTGAGAAAGCGTCTGCTTAAGCGGAAGGCAGTGTGAGTTCCCCAGGCTTTTGTCATAATAGAAGGTTGGTTTTTTTCAGAGCAGCTGCGGTCTGCGCGCTTGGGGCACTGGTTGCCTGCGCAGCCACGGTCAAGCAGACACAGCCTCCCCCTCCTCCATTACCTCCACCACCACTGGTTGTCGTTGTTCCGACGTCTCCGCCACCGGCACCGGACCAGATTTATAGGGAGACGGGTACGGCCGGCTGGTACGGTAGGGAATTTCAAGGAAGGAAAACAGCGTCAGGAGAAGCTTTCGACCGGTTCGGGATTTCGGCGGCTCACCGGACGCTGCCGCTCGGTACGGTTGTCCGCGTAACGAATCTCGAAAATTACAGAAGTATCAAAGTAAAGATAAACGACCGGGGGCCGTTTGTGAAAAGCCGGTTCCTTGACCTTTCGTACGGCGCGGCCAGGGAACTGGGATATGTAGAGCAGGGAACGGCCCTGGTGAAAATCGAAACCATGGAAGCGATTCGCGGGACCGGGCGATACACTGTGCAGGCCGCTTCCTATACGGAAGAAGAGAACGCGAGAATGCTTAAAGAGCGGCTCTCGCAGAAGTTCGAGCTAGTGTATATCGATCCAATCGAAACAAATGTTGCGCGTTTCTTCCGGGTGCGCATCGGATCCTACTCATCGGAAGAGCGGGCGGAGCAGGTGGCGGAAAAATTGATGCTTGAAGGGCTGGAACCGCTCGTATTGAGGAAAGATTAAATATCTCGGGAAGCGACGGCTTACAAGAACATATCGGCAGGGGTCTATGAAAATCACTGTTGCAACAGGCGCGATAGAAGCATACAAAACCGATGGTGCTGTGCTGCTGCTGTTTGATGAGGAGAAGCCCGGAAGGGCGGTGGAACGTGTCGACAAAGCGTTTGGCGGAATGATCAGCCGCCTCATGAAGCGCGGTGATTTTAAGGCAAGGCCTGGCGCGGTCCAACTCCTCTATCCTGCGGGATATATTCCCGCGGAGCGGCTGCTTCTTGCGGGGCTCGGCAAACGCAACGACTTCACGCTGAACCGTCTTCGCCAGGCTCTGGGCAAGGCGGCGCCGGCGTTGAGAGCGGCCGGGGCAACGGACTTCGCCGTTGCGGTAGACGAACTCGGCCAGGATATCGAGGAAATAGGCCAGGCAGTGGCTGAGGGCAGCCTGCTCGGACTTTACCGTTTCTTGAAATACAAGACAACCGATGAGAACGGCCGCGTGAAGTTTATTCAAAAAATATCAGTGTTGACTGAAAGAGGATCCACAGTCAAGGCTCTACGGAAGGGTGTGAAGGCCGGCGAAGTGATCGCAGAGTCCACGGCCATAGTCCGCGACATGGTAAGCTCGCCGGCAGCGGACATGACGCCGACAGTTGTTGCCGAGAAAGCTCGCGAGATTGCGCGGCAGTTCGGACTCAAGATCCAGGTGCTGGAAAGACGGCAGATGGAAAAGCTCGGCATGGGCGCGCTTATCGGTGTGGCCTCGGGCAGTGTCCAGCCGCCGAAGTTCATCGTTGTCGAATATCGGCGAGGCGGCAGGAAGTCGTTCATTGCGCTGGTGGGGAAGACTATCACCTTCGATTCCGGCGGTATCTCCATCAAGCCGCCCGAGAACATGGACAAGATGAAGGACGATATGTCTGGCGGCGCGGCGGTGCTTGGGGTTATCCGCACTGCTGCGGCGCTCAAGCTTCCGCTCAACATAGTGGCTTTGCTCCCGGCAACGGAAAACATGCCGAGCGGCAGCGCGCTCAAGCCTGGTGACGTTCTTCGGACGCTGTCCGGACAGACCATCGAGATCATCAATACCGACGCAGAGGGCAGGCTTATTCTGTCCGATGCCCTTGCCTATGCCTGCCGGTACAAGCCTGCCGTGATCGTGGACATCGCCACGCTCACAGGTGCATGCTCCATCGCGCTGGGACAGGAAGCCGTGGGCATGCTCGGCACCAACGAAACGTATAAACAGAAAATCCGCGAAGCCGGTTTTAAGACAGGCGAACGGGTGTGGGAGCTTCCTCTCTGGGAAGAGTACTATGAGCTGATCAAGAGCGATATCGCGGACATGAAGAACGCAGGTGGACGTGCAGGCGGAGTGATTACGGCCGCGGCGCTTCTCTCGAAATTCGTGCAAAACTATCCCTGGGTCCATCTTGACATTGCGGCGACGGCGTGGAGCGAGAAAGAGCGGCCTTTTACGCCGAAGGGAGCCACCGGTGTCGGGATGAGACTCCTGACGCAGTTTCTCCGTGATTACGCGACGAACGACAAATGACCAGTAATCTATGATCAAGAATATCCAATAAACACTTCTCGATATCCGAATATTTTATTGAATATTGATGCTTATTTTTTAAATCTGGAATTTTCCTCTTCTATGGATTTACACCAGATCGAGATCCGCCACGTTCCTCAAAACATAGTATTTTAATTCTATTGACTATGACGGCAGCCGAACAGTGTTGCCGCCGGTTAACGTCAGGGATTCACGCCCTCCGCGATGACGTCCAGTCAGGCTGGGTCGCCATACTTCGTCTCAAAGGCTACCCCATAGAATGGAGCTTTTCTGTTGTCCTTCTCAACAGAAAAAGCCTTCCCCACTGTATCACTCCTTTCTCGATTTTCTCCTAAAAAAATGAGCGCCCGCAGGGCTTTCATGCCGGAAACAGCATGAAGTATGCCCTGCCCTCTCCCACAAATCCCTTGACTCTTGGACGCCGTGCTTCTAAAATGATGGAACTTTTATTGCGCTTGGCCCTGGATGCAGACTAATCTTACATATGAAGACGCCCGGTCGAACAGCGAAATGGTCCTCATCAAAGGCCGATTTTACAAGGCCGACGTATTTGTTACACGGTTTGGCGCCGAGCGTTTTATCGTAAAGGACTATACGCAAAAGGGGTTCTGGGAGCGTAACGTGATCGGCCGGCTCGTCATAAGCCGCGAAGCCAATGCCTATGCGGCGCTTACCGGGATTAATGGACTGCCAGCGCGGTTCAAACGTCTGTCGCCGTTCGCGTTTGCACTGGAGTATCTCGAGGGGAAAGACCTCGGCGCGGTGGAACAGAATGATATCGGGCCTGACGTCATCAGCCAGTTCGAAAGGATCGTGAGGGAAATCCATGGTCGCGGCTGGGTCCACCTTGATCTGCATCGCAGAACGAATATACTTCTTGTGAACGGCAAAGTATACATTGTAGATCTCGCCTCCGCCCTGCATCCGGGCGGCGTCCTCCTCATCGGCCGCTGCCTTACCCGGATGATCGGCCTTGCTGACCGGTTGTCCCTCATTAAATTGAAAACGATATTCGCTCCCCAGGTATTGACTGCCCAGGAACGGACCTGGCTCAGGATCAGGAACAGCATCATGCCGACGAAATGGGAAGGACCATGATCGGTGAGCGGGCGGCGAAGCGTTCATTTGCCCAGGTTTTATTGACACCGGCGTTGCCTCTGGAGTAATATCGATCATGCCGAAATTCAAGATCACTTCGGATTTCAAGCCCACCGGTGACCAACCGCAGGCGATTGACAAGCTTTCTGAGGGAATCACCCAGGGGTTGCCACACCAGGTTCTTCTGGGTGTGACCGGTTCGGGAAAGACCTTTACCATGGCGAACGTTGTGGAACGCGTGCAAAAGCCGACGCTTGTCATCGCGCACAACAAAACGCTGGCCGCACAACTCTACAATGAGTTAAAGCAGCTTTTCCCCGGGAACGCCGTAGAGTATTTCGTTTCTTACTACGACTACTATCAGCCGGAGGCCTACCTTCCGACAACGGACACCTATATCGAAAAGGACTCCTCCATCAATGAGCAGATTGACCGCATGCGCCACTCTGCGACCAACGCGCTCTTAGAAAGAAACGATGTTATCGTTGTGGCCTCGGTCTCGTGCATCTACGGCCTGGGTTCGCCCGAAGCGTACCACGGCATGCTGCTGTTTCTCGAAAAAGGACAGCATATCGAGCGGAATGATATTCTGCGCAAACTCGTGGAGATCCAGTACGCGCGGAACGACTTCGATTTCCAGCGAGGGACGTTCCGGGTGCGGGGAGACGTGGTCGAGATCTTCCCGGCGTCTCATGAAAGCACGGCGATCCGCGTAGAGATGTTCGGCGATGATATCGATAGCATATCGGAATTCGATCCGCTCCTCGGCACTCCGCTGAACAAACTGGAGAAAGTCGCGATTTATCCGAACAGCCACTACGTGATCCCCGAAACGCGCATGAAAGAGGCCATTGACGGGATCCATGCAGAGCTTCGTGACCGCATCCAGTATTTCCGCAATATGAACAAACTGATCGAGGCTCAGCGAATCGAACAGCGCACAATGTTCGATCTCGAAATGATTCAGGAAATGGGGTATTGCCATGGTATCGAGAACTATTCACGCCATCTTTCGGGTCGGTCTCCGGGCGAACCGCCGCCCACGCTCATTGATTACTTTCCCAAGGACTACTTATTGATCGTCGACGAATCGCACGCCACGATTCCGCAGATAGGCGGCATGTACAACGGCGACCGGGCTCGAAAGCAGACGCTCGTGGATTTTGGATTCCGGCTGCCATCGGCTCTCGACAACCGTCCGCTGAATTTCGAGGAATTCGAGGCGCGGGTACGCCAGACCGTGTATGTCTCGGCAACGCCCGCTGATTTTGAGGTTGAAAAATCCGTGAACAGGATAATTGAACAGGTCATCCGTCCCACGGGCCTCACGGACCCGAAAATCGCGATCAGGCCTGTTAAAGGCCAGGTTGACGACCTGTTGAATGAAATCCGGAAACGGGCGGAGTCAAAAGAACGAGTGCTCGTGACCACGCTGACGAAGCGCATGGCCGAAGACCTGACCGAGCATTACAAGGAACTGAACGTCCGCGTTGCCTACCTGCATTCTGACATCGACACGCTGGAGAGGGTAGACATTATCCGAGACCTGCGGCTGGGTAAGTACGACGTCCTGATCGGTATCAATCTCCTCCGTGAAGGCTTGGACATTCCCGAGGTATCGCTCGTCGCTATTCTCGACGCGGACAAGGAGGGGTTTCTCCGCTCGACGCGCTCGCTCATCCAGACCATGGGCCGCGCGGCGCGCAACGTGAATGGCGAGGTGATCCTCTATGCGGAGAACATAACTGCCTCGATGCGCAATGCGATCAGCGAGACAAACAGACGGCGGACGGTGCAGGAGGAGTACAACAGGAAACACAACATTACGCCGACGACCATAAAGAAAAACATCATGGCCACGCTCAGGACCGTGTATGAGCAGGATTACTTCACTGTTCCGATAACCGCCGGAGAAGCAGGAGAGTATGTTTCGACTGTGGATATCCCCACGCTTATTGCGAGACTGGATAGACAGATGCGGGCCGCGGCCAAGGAACTTAATTTCGAGACCGCCGTCGAGCTCCGGGACAAAATCAGGTCTTTGAGGGAACGGGAGATGGCTGTGGGGGTAAAGGTGGAGTAGGGGCGGCAGGGGGCACATTACGATATGATCTTGTTCAAGGATATAGGACGCTCCAAAAATATATTATATGGGCCGACAGTAAGCGGGACCTTTTCGATCAGAAGAGAAAAACCGCTGAAGCACTCATAGATCGTGATTTAAAGGAATCGTACGTTCTCCATGAAAGCCGCTGTTGAACTGATTATTTTGTGCTCGAAAAGCCGATCAGTTGATTTTGACGTAATTTGGCATGCCCGGAATCATGTTTAAGAGAACGTTGGACGGCATCGTGATTCTTGATATGCAGGAATCACGATTATTTATCTTGAGAACATCTCCTGTCAATCCTCAATTTAATCGCTTTACATTCAATGTCATTTCATGACGCCTTGCCCCTGTCCAACCGCAAATGCTTTTTAGTTATATCCTCGTTTCCTACAGGGAAAAACCATGGTACAATAAGCATGCAATGACCCTCGAAGAAAAACTCAAGAACCTGCCCGACGAGCCGGGCGTCTATATGATGAAGGACGCCCGAGGGCACATTATCTATATTGGCAAAGCGTTGTCGCTCGTGAGCCGGGTGAATTCCTATTTCCAAAAAGGGCCGAAAGGCGAGAAGACCGAGCTCATGGTACGCCAGATTGCGGACCTTGAGACGATCGTAACTCATACTGAGCTTGAGGCTCTGATCCTCGAATCGAACCTCATCAAAAAGCACCACCCGCGGTACAATATTATCCTCCGGGACGATAAAAACTATCCTTATCTCAGGTTCGACATCAAGTCGGAGTATCCCCGGCTCGAGGTCGTCCGGCGATTGAAAAAAGACGGGGCAGCGTATTACGGGCCCTATGTCCCTGCTGGCGGCATGTGGGAGACACTTGCACTCATCCGCAGGACCTTTCCGCTCGCCTCGTGCAGGAAGGAACTGGGAAGGAAACCGGAGCGCGCTTGCGTCCAGTTCCAGATCGGGCGGTGCCTCGGGCCGTGCACCGGAGAGGTCGACAAGGCAGCGTATCGCGATATCGTTTCCCAGGTACGTTTCTTTCTCGAAGGCAAGAACCGTGACCTACTCGATATGCTGAAGCGCCACATGGAAGAGGCATCGGAGAAGATGGAGTACGAACGCGCGGCCGAACTCAGAGACCGGATCGCAAAGATCGAAGGCGCTTTCGAGAAGCAGAAGGTCATCTCCCCGGGCTTCGAGAACCAGGACGTTGTGGGAATCGCGTCCGAAGCGGGCCGTGCAGACATACAGGTGCTCTTCATCAGAAACGGCATGATGCTCGGGCGGAAAGACTTCTATCTGGACGATGTGCGCGGTCTGTCGGACAAGGATATCCTCGGGGACTTCCTGCGCCAGTTTTACGCGAAGGAAATGATTGTACCCGCCGAGGTCCTGCTGCCGCGCGAGGTGCCTGACCGGGAGGTATTCGAGAGATGGCTTTCGGAAAAACGCGAGGCAAAGGTCGACGTCCTGGTTCCCCAACGCGGTCGCAAGCACGAACTGGCGCAGATGGCCTCGGACAACGCGGCACAGTCGCTCCGGGAACATACGCTGTCCCGGAGGAGCAAGGAGAAAATCCTGATGCGGCTCCAGGAGGAGCTGGGGCTCAGGAGTCTGCCGCGCAGGATTGAGGCATTCGACATTTCTCAGATCCAGGGAACGGAGGCCGTCGCGAGCATGGTCAGTTTCGAGAACAACCTCCCGGATAAACGGCATTATAAACGTTTCAAGATAAAAACGGTGACGGGCCAGGATGACTTCGCAAGCATGGCCGAGGTGATCCGGCGGCGTTACACAAGGGCGAAGGAGGAGGGAATGCTTCCCGATCTAATCCTCATCGACGGCGGCAAGGGCCAGCTTAATGCGACCCTTGATGTGCTGAAGGAACTGCAGATCGAAGAACCCGATGTTATCGGCCTTGCAAAGGCCCGGAGCGGGGATGAGGGGACGGAGCGGGAGTTCGAGCGAGTCTTTCTCCCGGGCGTGGAGGAGCCGATTATTCTTGATCCCTCGAGTTCGACTACGCACCTCGTCGCGCGGGCACGAGATGAGGCCCATCGGTTTGCAATTACCTATCACCGGAAACTGCGCGAGAAGCGGGCTGTCCATTCGGAACTTGACGACATCCCCGGAATCGGAGAAGTCCGGAAGAAAGCGTTGCTTCGACACTTCGGAAGCGTGGAGAGGATCAAGCAGGCGACAGTGGAGGATCTGGCCGCAGTGACCGGGATGACCGCGAAAGCTGCTGAAAAAATATCGGAGTTTTACGGGAAAGAACGAGCTGGACCTGGATAAGGATTAATGCGGGTTGCAAATGGAAGAGAAAAACTCTTCGTGGATAAAGGCCATTCGCGAAGCGGGCTTACGCCATTAACCGGGGATAATTTGACCCTGGCTTCCCCTCTGTCTTTTGCGAGAAAAAGGGTTTGCTGACGGGTGCGGTTACGTTAGCCGAGGTCTCTATAATCAAGGAGCTTTCATGACAAGCGAACAATGGCTGGAGATGTTCAAAGACATCGGCGCGAAAATGCGCAGGGGAATCACTGAGATCCTGAACAGAGAGGGGGGGAAGATCCCCCTCGGGAAAGGGGCGGGAGGTGATAAGACCTTCCCAGTGGACAAGTGGGCCGAGGATATTATCATCTCCGCGCTTGAACGAGCGGAGCGGGAAGGCGAAGCGTTTACTCTTATCTCCGAGGAACTCGGGACTCGTAAATTTGGCGATGGCAGGAAGGTAGTGCTGGTCGACCCCATTGACGGCAGCAACAACGCGAAGACCGGGATTCCCTTTTTCTCGTCATCGATGGCCCTTTTGAACGGCGATACCCTGTCTGACCTCGCCGCGGGTTACGTGATCAACCTGTCAACGGGAGACGAATTCTGGGCTCTCCGCGCCCAGGGAGCATACAAGAACGGCAAGCGGATCAGGACTTCTGCCACGGAGGGTATCACCATCGTGGCCTATGAGGCGTCGTCTCCCCAGTCCGATTTGCCGCGGCTGATGCCGCTGCTGATGCAGGCGAAGCGGACCCGTTGCTTCGGATCAACCGCCTTGGACCTCGCGTACCTCGCATCGGGCGCGATCAGCCTGTTCGCGACGGCGACAGCCTCGCGGGCCTTTGACTATGCCGCCGGCATGCTGATCGTTGAGGAGGCGGACGGCGTGATCACCGACCTTGAGGGGCGACATATCGACCACGTCGTTGCGGGTCTCGACAGAACAGTTCCTCTTTTGGCAAGCGCGCATGAGCGTCTTCACGTCGCGGCGCTCGAGTTACTCGCAGTGACATGACATCCCGTTCAAGTAGTATTGACATACCCTGCTTTTTATGTAATTATGAAGCATGGCACTTGTTAACCACACCACGCGCGAAATCAACGCAAAGATCGTGTATTATGGTCCCGGACTCTGCGGGAAAACGACGAACATTCACCTGATTTACCACCGGATCGCGCCCAACCAGCGCGGGAAACTCATCTCCCTGGCCACGGAGACCGACCGAACTTTGTTTTTCGACTTCCTTCCCGTGGAGCTGGGCACAATTAAAAATTACAAAGTGCGGTTCCATCTCTACACCGTGCCGGGCCAGGTGTTTTATAACGCCACGAGGAAACTCGTGCTGAAGGGCGCAGACGGTGTCATTTTCGTGGCCGATTCTCAGCGCGCTATGCTGGAAGCGAACCTTGAGAGCCTGGCAAACCTCCGTGATAACTTTTCCGAACAAGGCATCAGTATCGTCGAGTTTCCCATGGTGATCCAGTTTAATAAACGGGATTTGCCCGACGTTCTTTCGGTCGAGGAGCTGAACGCGTCACTCAACCCGCGGAATGTTCCCTTTTACGAGGCTGTTGCGACGACCGGTGATGGCGTCCTGAAAACGTTTACCGCCATATCCAAGCTCGTGTTGCAGGATATGCAGAAAGATCCTGAACGCCACAACTTTTCACTGAACGAAATCGTCGGCAAGGGCGAGAAGCGCTCCGAGACGTCAGAAGACATCATGAAGGAGGTGCCGCCGTCTGAACCATCGATGCCTGGAGCTCCCATGGCCGAGGCGAAACCGGAAATGGCGGCGCTCGAAAAAGCCGTTGATGCGGGGATGAAAGTAAATCTGGGAAAAGCTTCAGTGGAGAACCGCGGCATCATCCTTCCCTTTGACATCGTGAGCGGAGACCGGGAGGAACAGTTCCAGCTTCACATTGCAATCGATATGGGGGCGCCCCTGTCCAAGCGTTTCAAGATCATCGTGAAAAATTTCAAAAAATGATTATTTCGCGTGGCGTCGAGGGCCTATTGAGCGGAAGATGGTTTCTATGTCTAAGGTAACAGTGCTAATACCTGCAGCGGGCATGGGAAAGAGAATGGGTAAGGCCGTCGTGAAGCAGTTTCTTCTCTTGGGTGACAAGCCCATGCTTGCTCATACCCTCCTGGCGTTTCAGCGCGCTTCGGAAATCGACGAGATTATCCCGATACTATCGCAGGAGGACATGGAAAATTGTCTCGCGGAGATAATCGAACGGTACCATATTACGAAAGTGAAGACACTGGTCGTGGGCGGCAAGGAGCGACAAGACTCGGTAGCAAACGGACTGCATAAACTTGAGAAGGATGCATCAGTGGTGCTCATTCACGACGGTGTACGGCCCTTCGTTACGCCCGAAATGATCAGAGAAGCCGTGGACCACGCCAGGAAGGGCGAGTGCGTGACCGTGGGCGTGCCAATCAAGGACACCATCAAGGAAGTGAACGACCAGGGAATGGTGCGTCACACCCTGGAGCGCAGCAAGCTTTGGGCCATCCAGACACCTCAGGCATTCCCGGTCAAGACCCTCAAACTGGCATACGAGGAAGCCTCCCAAAAGCGCATGTATGGCACAGACGATGCGACGCTTGTTGAGCGCATGGGAGGTAAGGTGCGGGTGATCATGGGAAGCTATGAAAACATCAAAATCACAACGCCCGAAGACTTGGTATTGGCGGAGGAGATACTGAAGAGACGCTATGATGCGGATCGGGACAGGTTATGATGTTCACCGGCTCAGCGGTGGTCGCAAGCTCGTCATAGGCGGTGTGGACGTCCCCTCTGAACTGGGACTAGTTGGCCACTCTGATGCCGATGTGCTGCTCCACGCAATCTGCGACGCGCTGCTCGGAGCAGCGGGGCTCGGCGACATCGGCCGGCATTTCCCGGATACCGCTCCTAAATATAAGGGCGTTTCTAGCCTGATCCTGCTCGGGGAAGTGCATCGGCTTCTCACAGAAGCAGGCTATCGCGTCAACAATATCGACGCGACTATCGTGGCAGAACGTCCGAAGATGGCCCCTCACGTACCGGCAATGGTAGCGAATATCGCTGCCGCCGTCAGTGTCGACCGGTCTGCGGTCAATGTGAAGGCGACCACGACCGAAGGACTCGGCTTTGCAGGAAAGGGCGAGGGAATGGCTGCATATGCCGTGTGTACGATCTGGAAAGAGGAGTAAGGATGTTATATTGTTTTTTGATAGCTATTGTTTTTCTGGTCATGGGCGCGCCGGCCTATACGCAGGTCGATAATCAGACGGGGAGCCAGGAACAGAAAAAACAGGACGAACAAAAAAACTTCCTCTACCAGTGGACCGACAGCAAGGGAGTTGTTCATATTACCGACAGTCTCAGTAAAGTTCCGAAGGAATATCAGCCTGAAGCACAAAGGCTAGAAGCTCCGCCGCCGGGAGCAGAGGGGTCGGAAAACCAGCCAGGACGGCATAGCATAACAGCTCCTTCCGATTACTCCGAACAGGAAGAACTTCTGAAGGACCAGAAGGAAGCATGGCAAGCGCGCATGAAGGCGGCGAAACAGAGACTAGCCAGTGCCGAGCAGCGCTACGGGGATCTTGCGCAGAAGAGAGATCAACTGGTTCAAAGTTGGGGAGGACCCGCATCGGGACACTTGGAAGGCCGGGAGGAAGCCGATCGTATCGATCAACAGATGAAGCAGGTGCAGCAGGAGATCGACGAAGCGCACAACCAGATTGAGGTCGTGATCCCCGACGAAGCGCGTAAGGCCGGGGTTCCGCCCGGATGGCTCAGGGAATAATCATAAACGATTGCCAATTAAAATCCTGAACGAGAATAAAATAGTCAGCGATGACAAATGAACAAGGCAATGCCGAGTGATGTGACTGTCTCCCGCCTATTAGCGCGTTCTACTCCCAGGGGGATTTCAATTGTCAGGCAGCACTCTTCAATCCAAGATGAAAACATGAGTAATGCCAGTCAAAAGATCAGAAAAGATTTCCATGCAGCGCTTTCCATGGATCCTGCCGCTACGAGCAAATTAGAGGTCGCCCTGACGTACGCAGGTTTTCACGCGCTTCTGCTCTACCGTTTCGCTCACTGGATGTGGGAAAAACATATTCCTTTTGTGCCGAGGGCTCTATCACAGTTCGCACGGTTTATAACTGGCATTGAAATTCATCCTGGTGCGACAATCGGGTCAGGGTTGTTCATTGACCATGGGATGGGGGTGGTAATCGGCGAGACAGCGGAGCTAGGCGATAACGTCACGCTTTTTCAGGGAGTGACGCTTGGAGGGACGGGCAAGCAACGGGGCAAACGCCACCCGACGCTGGGGAGCCACGTTGTTGTGGGTGCTGGCGCAAAGGTGCTCGGCCCCATCATAATCGGTGATTATGTAAAGATCGGGGCAAACTCGGTAGTGCTTCAGGATGTGCCGGATCATTCCACTGTGGTCGGCATTCCGGGAAAAATTGTGAGAATCAAGGACGAACGCGTTCCCGATGAGGCGCTTCTTGACCACATTCACATCCCCGATCCCATCGCGGAACGGTTTATCGACCTCCAGGTGCAGATAGATTCACTGAAAAGAGACATGGAGAATCTTCGACAAAAAAGAATTGATTGCAAAACTCTAGATAGGCCGGAGTAAGGTTTAATCCCCATCAATCCTCGACGATTTTATAGCTGTGCTTGATTGTTCCTGCCTTTGCCAGTGTTGCTCCCACAGAGCAGTACTTATCGAGAGACAAGGCGATGGCTCGTTCAACTGCTTCCTTTTCAACTCCCTTCCCTTTCACGACATACTCGATATGCACTTCCTTGTAAACTTTCGGAGGGTTTTCGGCCTGTTCTCCCCGTATATTGATTTCAAGATCCGTGACTAACTGGCGTTTTTTCCGGAGAATTGAAATCACGTCCATGCCGGAGCAACCGCCGAATCCGACGAGCAGCAGTTCCATGGGCCGGAATCCCGCGTTGTGGCCACCAGCCGTATCATCGGCATCCATGCGAAGGGTATGACCGGACGTCGCCGTGCCTGAAAACACCATATCATGGGTGAGATTTACTTTTGCTTCAACCATGGTTTCTGACTCCATCCCTGAAATGAAATAAAAGGTAGTCTAAAAAATTTTGTTATCGTACCAGAAAGTCCTTGTACCTGTCAATAATTCATAAGGATTCATAAGAAAAGTGGTTGGTCGAGAGTAAAGTCCCAACTTAAACTTATCATATCATATGCATTTTTTTGGTAAAATAACCAATTATGAAATGTTTTTATTATCATTTTAAAAAAATCAATATATTATAATATTGACCGGCAAAAATAATGGTGTATATGCCATAATTAAAATAATTCACCGAGTTGTTAGAAGATATAAGATTATGATTAATAAATGGATTAATTTTTCAAAAACACACGGCGGTGGCAGTAAAATTGCACAATATCATTATGATCATTAATGGTCATTCACAAATGCGTATAACCATTTGTAATAATTTAGTTGTCAGCTAAATATTCGCAACCATGATAATTATGCGTAGTTATAGTATAATTAATTTTTTTTATTTGACTAAAACTGAAAGTACACTTACAATCGCAGTTCTTGACGTTGCTAAAGAAGTGATGTTTCAGCGATAAATTGTTTTACCTGCCCACCTCAGTTCACTAATAAAACCGTTAGCAGAAAGGGGGATCATTCACTGAAATTCTGATAATTTCGTAGTCTGTTGTTTGCGAAGAGCTGCAGACGCCGCAGATCAGAACCTCCATTTTCGCAAATACTCTTAAGTTCACCGAATGAATAACGTACTGATAAAAAATCTATAAGGAGGATTTCCTAATGAGCAAAGATGTTAAGACACCGATGCTAGACGACCTGGAAAAAGGCGCTTGGCCAAGTTTCGTAAAAGAGATCAAAAAAGCCGCAAAGACAAGCAACACGGCGCATGATCTGCTCGGCATTCTGGAGAGATCTTATAGGGACAAAGTCACCCACTGGAAGCACGGGGGTATTGTGGGCGTCCTCGGTTACGGCGGCGGCGTTATCGGCCGTTACTGCGATCTTCCCGAAGAATTCCCCGGTGTGGCCCATTTCCATACCGTTCGTATTAACCCCCCGTCAGGTTTCTTCTATACCTCCAAGGCACTCAAAGAACTGTGCGATATCTGGGATAAATACGGCAGCGGCATGACAAACATGCACGGATCTACCGGTGACATGATCTGGCTCGGCACCCAGACCGACAAGCTCGAGCCGATTTTCGCCGAAATAACCGCAAAGGGCTGGGACCTCGGCGGTTCCGGTTCATGCCTCCGCACTCCGAGCTCCTGCGTGGGTATGGCCCGTTGCGAGTTTTCGAACATCGATACCATGAACATTTGCCATACCTTCACCCAGAAATTCCAGGATGAACTCCATCGCCCTGCTTTCCCCTACAAATTCAAGATCAAGGTTTCCGGCTGCGCCAATGACTGCACCGCTGCAGTGGCACGTGCCGACATGTCCATCATCGGCACCTGGCGCGACAACATCCGTATCGACGCGGCTGAGGTGAAGAACTGTTCAAAGGACATGGACATCAAGACGGAAGTAACCGATATGTGCCCGACCCATTGCATGAGCTGGGACGGCAGCAGCCTCAAGATCAACGACAAGGATTGCAACCGCTGCATGCACTGCATCAACCGCATGCCGAAGGCATTGCGCCCCGGCAAAGAGAAGGGCGCAACCATCATGCTGGGCGGAAAGGCCCCGATCGTGACCGGCGCTCTTATGAGCTGGGTCCTTGTTCCCTTTATGAAGCTTGAAGCACCTTATGATAACCTCGAAGACCTTATCCGCAAGCTGTGGGAATGGTGGGATGAGCACGGAAAGAACCGTGAGCGCATCGGCGAACTCGTCGACCGTATGGGCATGAGATCCATGCTTGAAGCAACCGGTCTTCCGCCTGTTCCGCAGATGGTAAAAGCGCCGAGAACCAACCCCTACATTTTCTGGGCAGAAGGTGAAGTGCAGTAGTCATACACTGACTCGAATAATATCAAGGAGGGAAACCTATAATGGCTGACAAACCGAAGAGAATAACAGATCTTGGTGCACCCGACTATCATAAATTTCTGCCTCCCGTTATCACAAAGAATTATGGGAAGTGGAAGTATCATGAATATATCAACAAAGGAACGATGAAACATGTTTCCGAGACCGGCGACGAGCTGTATACCGTCCGTATCGCTACGTCCCGACTCGTGAGCACCGACTTCATCCGCGAGATGTGCGATCTCGCTGAAAAATTCAGCGGCGGACACCTCCGCTGGACAACCCGCCATAACGTCGAGTTCTTCCCCGAGAAGGGGCAGGTAGACGCTCTTCAGGTGGAACTCAAAAAGCGCGGCCACCTTGTTGGCGGTATCGGCTACGGCATCAGCAACGTCGTGCATACCCAGGGATGGATCCATTGCCACACCCCTGCCACGGACGCATCGGGCGTTGTGAAGGCAGTCATGGACGAACTTCATGAGTACTTTACCACGAAGAGCCTTCCGGCGCGTGTCAGGATCGCCTTGGCCTGCTGCCTGAATATGTGCGGCGCAGTCCATTGCTCGGACATTGCCATCCTCGGTATTCACCGCAAGCCCCCGAAGGTCAACGAGGCGACGCTTGGAAATCAGTGCGAAATCCCGACGACCATCGCATCGTGCCCCACGGGCGCCATCAGCCCGAACCCGGCAACGAAATCAGTGAAGATCAAGGCCGAGCGCTGCATGTATTGCGGTAACTGCTACACGATGTGCCCTTCGCTTCCAATCGCCGATGGAACTGGCGACGGTATTTCCATCTATGTCGGCGGCAAGGTGTCGAACGCACGCGGTCCGGCACGCATGTCCAGACTGGTTATCCCGTTCCTGCCGAACAATCCGCCGCGCTGGCCAGAAACGGTCAAGGCGGTGAAACATCTCGTCGAGATTTATGCCCAGAATGCAAGGAAACACGAACGTATGGGCGAGTGGATTGATCGCATCGGATGGGAGCGGTTCTTCAAACTGAGCGGCCTGCCGTTCACTTATCAGCACATCGATGACTTCACTTTTGCCCGTGAGACATTCAGAATGACTCCCACATTCAAGTGGGAATAAGCCGTATCATCCGGACTCCACACCGGCCCCGGTATTCAACCGGGGCCGGTTTTCTGATGCTGTGAACAACATAACCGGAGGGGGCAATTATGGATGCTGCAGAACTGCAGAAAAAAGTTTATGAACTGGTAGAAAAGAACATGGGGAAAAAGAAGATGAAGGCCGGCGATATCACCAAGGCCATGGAAGTCGAAGGCGCCAGCAGGGATGAAGTCAAGGCGGCCATTCGCGAGCTTGTTGATGGCGGCAGGCTGGTATATTCGTATTTCGGCGGCAGCTTCATCGAAATTCCCCATACGGAAGGCTCGGCCAATCCGCAATCATAATGCAGACGATTCCGAGGCTGGTACTTTCAGCCACCCGGGGCGGGCTCGGCAAGACAACGCTCTCAATCGGGATTGTTACTGCCTGGAGAAAATCCGGCAGGCAGGTTGCGGTTTTTAAAAAAGGGCCTGACTTCATCGATGCGGGCTGGCTTGGCGTTGCAGCCGGAAAGCCCTGCTATAACCTCGATCTTTTCATGATGGAGCAGGAACGCATCAAACGATCCTTCCGAGAACATTCAAAGGGATCCGACGTTGCCGTCATTGAAGGCAACAGGGGGCTCTTTGACGGTGTTGATGAATCCGGGACCTATAGTACGGCCCGGCTAGCCAGTTTGTTAAAAGCCCCAGTGGCGCTTATTGTCGACTGTACGAAATCGACGACTACCGTCGCAGCAACGGTTTTAGGGTGCAGACAGTATGATCTCTCGGTCAATCTGGCGGGGGTCATCCTTAATAATATATCATCAACGCGCCACGAAAGTGTAATCAGAAAGGCTATAGCTCAGAGCAGCGGCCTCCCTGTAATTGGTGCTGTACCGCGACAACGGGGGGACGCATTTCCGGAACGGCACATGGGATTGACGCCGTTTCACGAACATCCTGAAGTGCAGCAGGCAATATTTTCATCAGCGGCCATAGCGGAACGCTATCTGGATCTTAAGACGCTGTGGTCAGTCGCCTGCGCGGCACCGGAGATCGAGTCCGCGCCGAGCGCGTCATCCGATGACCCTTTCCCTAAACACGGGGATCGGGTCGTGATTGGAGTGATCAGGGACCGGGCGTTTCAGTTTTATTACCCCGATAACCTGGAGGCGCTGGAGCATCAAGGCGCTTCACTTAGGGAAATCAACGCGCTCCATGACAGGGCGTTGCCCGATGATATTGATGCGCTTTATATCGGCGGCGGTTTTCCCGAAACACAGGCCGCTGAACTGGCGGCAAATGAAAGCTTTTGTGCATCAGTACGCAATGCGGCGGAAAACGGTTTGCCTGTCTACGCTGAGTGCGGCGGACTCATTTATTTAGGTAGGAGTCTGATGGTCGGCGGTGAACGTTATCCCATGACTGCCGTGCTTCCGGTGGATTTTGTGCTTGAAAAACGCCCGCAGGCACACGGTTATACAATATTGAAATCAAACGCCTTGAGTACGTTCCTTGAAAAAGGTGTCAGCATTCGTGGTCACGAGTTCCACTATTCCCGGGTGTGCCATATTGACGGCCAGCCATTAATGGCGTATCATGTGGATCGAGGCTCCGGTATAGATGGTATGGGGGATGGCATCATCTATAAGAACGTGGTAGCTTCCTATACCCATATCCACGCCTTAGCTACGCCGCAGTGGGCACCAGCCTTGATTCGCATTGCCCGTAAACACCGCAATGCTCAAGTCGGGCAAAGAGAACAGGGGAGATCGTGAATCCGGGGACAAGGGGAAGTATCGAACCAACCTGCCCGTTTTGTAGCAGTAAGCTTGAACCTCCCAAAACCATGGTTCTTAATGTCATGGAAAGCGTTGAGGGGGGAGCATGCGGGACCTGTGGCGCGATCTACATCGCCGATCCAACGGGTAAGAACTTGGGAGAGGTGATGATGCAGGTACTTGGTCTGGCGGCGGAAAAACTTTCGAAAGACATGGCCGATATGGTTCCGGGAGAGGATTACGAAGACGCGGTTTTGAATTATGATCTCCGCACGCACCGTTCCACAGGGATCAGCAGAGGTTTTATGGATGGCCGGGGACGGCTTTACATCCTGAATGTAAAACGAAAGCAATGATTATAGAAATTTCAGTTTTTATTGAGTGGATCACGGTGCAGCAAGGAATGGGAATTACAGCTCAGGGAGCTCATAAGGCGCCCGAACATATTAACGAAAGGGGACAATAACAATGGGAACAATTTCGGTAGCAGGTAAAACGATCGAAGTGGATGAGGACGGTTTCTTGGCCAATCTGGACGACTGGAATATGGATGTCGCCAAATATTTCGCGGAGGTCGAGGGAATCGAGATGAGCGACCAGCATTGGGAAGTGGTGAATTTTCTCCGCGACTACTACAAGCAGTACCAGATCGCGCCGATGATCAAGATTCTGGTGAAGGAAATCGGCAAAAAGCTTGGACCCGAAAAAGGCAATACCAAGTACCTTTATGAGCTGTATCCAGGCGGCCCGGCTAAGCAGGCTTGCAAAATCGCAGGTCTTCCGAAACCGACCGGCTGCGTATAGTAGTTAGTCATTTCCCGGACCAATCCGGTCGTGGACACTTGTCGGAATTCAAGGTGGCGTCCTGATGGAGGGAAAACGCACCTGCCGACCTTATCCTGAGGCGCAGCAAGGGTCAAGGTGCGCGGTAACGACCGGTATATGCAGTACGGAAGCCGGGATATACACAATTCAGGAGGATAGTAACCGCCATGTACATGGTTGCAGTTGACAAAAACAAGTGCGACGGCTGCGGCACCTGCGTGAACGTTTGCCCTCAATCTGTTTTCAAAATGGAGGGAGACAAGTCCGAGCCGGTGAACATGTCCGAATGCATTAATTGCCTTACCTGCGTTGAGAATTGCCCGCAGCAGGCGATTACGGTTACCGAGATATAATGCAGTAACATTGTGTCATACCGAAAGGGGATAGTTGAAAAATTATCCCCTGTTTTTTTATATCGAACTCGCTCTGGGGAGGTGAGAAGATGAAGTTAGCGGTTTTTTTAAGCGACTGGAGAAGGACGGAAGACAGTTTTGAGAGAATGAAAGCGGACAAGCTCGGCGTTATTCTCGTTGGCAATGGAATCTATCATGCCGTGGTGAAGGAAAACGGGAAGGAATCCCCTGTGCTTTCCAAGGCAGGCGCGACCTTCTACGCTCTGTCTGACGATCTGGAGACGAGAGGATACACCGCGGCGAATGTGAATTCAAAGGTGAAAATCATCGGCTATGGCGACATCGTCGATCTCATCATGAATGATTACGAGAAGTCAGCTTGGTTGTAGAAATTCGAACGCGGGGTGTGCTATGACGGAGGGGGGCCAGCAAACGACCGTCATTCTTTCCACTGCAGGACAGAAGCGTCCCGTATCAAATACGACAATTTTATAAGGAGGAGAACTATGGGAGAACTGACAATTGGATCGTTCCCTTCCCTGGTTGGCTCGATGTCGCTGGATTTTACCTTTAAGCTTGCCGAGGCGGCAATCGGCAAAGGACACAAGGTAAATTTGTGGCTGTCCGGCAACGCGGTGATGATGTCCAAAAAGGGACAGAAGGCTTTCAAAGATTATTCGCATTTGGAAAAACGCATGAAGGAGCTTATCGCCAAGGGAATGGAGATTACGGTGTGCGAGGCCTGCGCGGAAGCGCGGGGTTACCATAAGGAAGACACTCCCGAGGGTATGAAACGCGCCAGCATGGACTGGTACCTCGCAAAGACCGTGAAGACCGACAAGCTGCTTCATATCGGAGGTGAGTAAATGGGCGCCGTAAAATTATTGTTTGTCGTGCAAAGGCCGCCGTACAAGAGCGAGAACCCCCGCCTTGCGCTAACCCATGCGATTTCAAGCCAGACTGCCGAGATTTATATGGATGACGGAGATTCCGTGGTGCCGGTCCTCGCGTTCGTCGGCGACGGGGTGTTGAACGCCGTGAAGAACCAGCAGGCCATGAAGCTCTACGGTGTGACGAGCACCGAGAGTCATATCAAGAACAGCCTGCTCGTTGACGTACCCATTTGGATATGCAAGGAAGACATGGAACGTCTCGGCTTGAAGGAAGACCAGATGATCACCGACGCTGAAGAGCTCGGCGGGGAGCTGAAGACGAAATTCGTCAGTTTCGCCGAGATTCAAAAAGAGATGGAATCGGTCAAACATCTTCTCTTCTTCTAATGTTACGTATCCCTGCAGCACTTGCTGCAGGGATGTTTGCCCGTGGTCCAAACGAAAATGAATCTTAAAGAGCATCTAACAGAAAAGAAAACCGACATTCTGAAAAAATGGTTTGACGCCGTTGTGGAGACCTATCCGAACGAGACATCCACTTTTTTAAAAAAGCAAAAAGCCCAGTTTGCGAATCCTGTCGGTTATACGCTTTCGGAAGGGCTTGGACATCTTTTCGATGCTCTGCTCCGGGGGATGCTTCCGGATACCGTATCACGGTTTCTCGACAACATTGTCAGAATCCGCGCCATACAGGAATTCGCCCCCTCCGAGGCTGTCTCATTCATCTTCCAGCTCAAAAAGCTGGTTCGCCAGGAGCTCGGGACCGAAATCCTGCATCAGCATGGGATTGCCGAGGAACTGGCGGCCCTTGATTCAGCGATCGATGATTTGGCTCTCTATGCATTCGATCTATACATGAAATGCAGGGAAAAAATTTACGATATTAAAGCAAACGAAGCTAGAAACATGACCTTCAGGCTATTGCAGCAGGCGCGTCTTATCGTTGACAACCAGGACTGAGGCAGGAGAAGACCGTTCCGAGCTGTTAACCTAAAACGAAAAGAGGTAACGAAATGAAAGCCTTATCTTCATTCATCGTGGTACTGTTGCTTGTACTAGTTGCCTATATGGGGGTGGAGACGGCAAATGCGCGCTTTCTCTTTGGAGTTGTTTTCCCCTATGCGGCTGTTGCCATCTTCATCGGAGGCATGATCTTCCGCATTCTCAAGTGGGGCAGCGCGCCGGTGCCTTTCCGTATTCCGACGACCTGCGGTCAGCAGAAGTCGTTCCCCTGGATTAAACACAGCAAGCTGGAAAATCCCTCGGGCGTTCTCGGCGTGATGGGCAGGATGGCGCTGGAAGTGCTTCTCTTTCGCTCGCTATTCAGAAATCTGAAAACGCAGATGCGTGATGGGGGCCAGCTTACCTATGGCGAGGCCAAGTGGCTCTGGGCCGCGGGCCTGGCTTTCCACTGGTCATTTCTTATTATTCTGATCAGACACCTTCGGTTCTTTACCCAGCAGGTGCCGGCGGCAGTGCAGCTGGTGGAGGGGCTCGACAGTTTCCTCCAGATCGGGGTACCGCTTCTCTATATGACTGACGCCATTCTTCTCGGCGCAGTGACCTATCTGTTTATAAGAAGAATCAGCCTGCCCCAGGTTCGTTATATCTCCCTCCTCAGCGATTATTTCCCACTCTTCTTAATCTTCGGGATTGCGCTTTCCGGGGTGCTCATGCGGTACTTCTTTAAAACAAACATCGTGAGCGTAAAAATCCTTGCCATGAGCCTCGTCAGTTTCAATCCGGAAATTCCCCAAGGGATTGACGCCATCTTCTATATCCATCTGTTCCTCCTGTGCACGCTGTTTGCTTACTTCCCGTTCAGCAAACTCGTGCATATGGCCGGCGTATTCATGAGCCCAACGCGCGTGCTTGCCAATACCAGCCGCGTGAAGCGGCATATCAACCCCTGGAACTACCCGGTCCATGTTCATAGCTATGAAGAATACGAAAACGACTTCAGGGCTAAGATGAAAGACGCCGGCCTGCCGGTAGAAAAGGAGTAATCATGGCGAAACTTCCTAAACCAGAAGAATTAGCAAAAGTTGATTACACACTGCCGAAAACGGGCTGGATGGAAACGCCCGTCGTGTTTAAAGAAGGCATGTTCTGCCATGGCTCGAAGCCGAAGAGCCTCGAACTCGTTGGTTTCCCGAACCCGCGCGATTGGCGGCCAGCTGATGCGGACTGGAAACTGCCTGAAAACTGGAAGGAAATCCTGATCAAGGGTATTGCGGACCGTCTGAAAAAATACCGGTCTTTCCAGCTCTTCATGGACATCTGCGTGCGCTGCGGCGCCTGCGCGGACAAGTGCCACTTCTTCATCGGCACCGGAGATCCGAAGAACATGCCCGTGCTCAGGGCTGAACTCATACGTTCGGTCTATCGCAAGGAATTCACCTTAGCTGGCAAGATCCTCGGCAAGATGGCAGGCGCACGGGAGCTGACGCTCGACGTGCTGAAAGAATGGTGGTACTACTTCTATCAGTGCACGGAATGCCGCCGCTGCTCAGTTTTCTGTCCCTACGGCATCGACCAGGCCGAGATCACGATCATCGGCCGGGAACTCCTCAATGAACTCGGCCTCAACATCGAGTGGATCGCAGGTCCGGTATCGAACTGCTACATGAAAGGCAATCACCTCGGTCTTGAGCCGCACACGATTGTCGGGAACCTGGAATATATGCTGGATGACATTGAAACCGTCACCGGCAAGAAAATCAAGCCTACGTTTAACAGAAAGGGTGCGGAGATTCTCTTTGTTACGCCGTCCGGAGATCTTTTCGCAGACCCTGGTACGTATACGTGTATGGGTTACTTGATGTTGTTCGAAGAGCTCGGCCTCGATTATACCTGGAGCACTTACGCCTCGGAAGGCGGCAATTTCGGTTTCTTTACCACGAACGAGATGGGGAAACGGCTCAATTCCAAAATTTACGCTGAGGCAAAGCGTCTCGGCGTGAAGTGGATCTTAGGCGGAGAGTGCGGTCACATGTGGCGGGTGCTCTCTCAGTATATGGACACTTGGAACGGTCCGGCCGATTTCCTCGAAGTACCGAAATCGCCGATCACCGGCACAGTCTTCGAACAGGCGAAGTCAATGAAGATGGTCCATGTCGCCGAGTTCACCGCCGACCTGATAAAAAACAACAAGCTCAAGCTCGACCCGAAGCGAAATGACCACCTCAAGGTCACGTGGCACGATTCCTGTAATACCTCGCGCGGTATGGGGTTGCTCGAAGAGCCACGATACGTGCTTAAAAATGTGGTGAATCACTTTTACGAAATGCCGGAGGATACGATCCGAGAAAAAACTTTCTGTTGCGGCAGCGGCACGGGTCTGAACGCATCTGAAGACATGGATCTCCGTATGAAGGGAGGGTTCCCCCGCGCGAATGCGGTCAAGTTTGTGCAGGAGCACTATGGGGTGAACATGCTTGCCAATGTATGCGCCATTGACCGGGCGACGCTAAAGGCCCTCATGGAATATTGGGTGCCGAGCGTGGGTGTTTGCGGACTCCACGAACTCGTGGCGAACGCTCTCGTCATGAAAGGCGAGAAGGAGAGGACGACCGACCTGCGCGGCGAACCCCTTCCGTCAGTTGAAGTGAAGGAGGAAAAAGCCTAATGAAACTCTATGATGGAGGTAAAATACTCATCGGGCTGGTGGTTTTCCTGGCGTTCGTACTGTTCCCGTTCTATAACAATATAGGTAAAGTGAATGCCAAACCTGAGCCGAAAACGGACACTCCGGAAATCCAGGAGTGGGAAAAAGTAAACGGTAAAAAGGAGTGCGTCGAATCAAAGGAGTTCATGCAAAGAGAGCATATGCAGCTTCTGAATAATTGGAGAGACGCTGTTGTCCGCGATATGTACCGTGTCTACGTCAGCAAGTCAAGCGGCAAGCAGTTCAATATGAGCCTCCAGAACGGCTGTCTGCACTGCCACTCGAACAAGAAAAAGTTCTGCGACCAATGCCATAACTACATGGCGGTCAAACCCTTCTGCTTTGATTGCCATATCCAGCCGCTAGAAAAGGAGGAGAACAAATCATGAGCCTGGACAGGAGACAATTTCTGAAAATTGCCGGCATCTCCTCCATTCTGGGGTTCGGCGCCTCGGTTGCTTCGGCAACGCATACGATCTGGGAGAAAGGTCTTGAACCGCCCCAGATCGAACCGAACAAGGATGGACTGATTGCCAAACGGTGGGCCATGGTCGTCGACATGAGTAAATTCAAGACCGCCGAAGACATCAAGATGGTCACCAATGCCTGCCATCAGACCCATAATGTCCCGGATTTCCGGAACCCTGACGGCACCGTAGACGAAAAATTTGAAATCAAATGGATTTGGCAAGAGCCCTATGAACGGACTTTCCCGGGCGCGGAAAACCAGTTCATGAGCGAACACATCAAGGAAATGCCCTTTCTTGTGTTCTGCAACCACTGCGATAACCCGCCCTGTGTACGCGTCTGCCCGACCAAGGCGACTTTTAAGCTTTCCAATGGCGTCACGATGCAGGACGAGCACCGGTGCATCGGATGCAGGTTCTGTATGGCCGCCTGTCCCTATGGATCGCGAAGCTTTAACTGGACCGATCCTCGCAAAGCGATCAACGCAGCCACTGAAAACAAGGCGTATCCGACCCGAACCAAGGGTGTGGTGGAGAAATGCACCTTCTGTACCGAACGGCTTCAGTTCGGGAAAATGCCGGCCTGTGTGGAGGCCGCTCCCAAGGGCGCCATGTTCTTCGGGGACATCGAAGACCCGAATTCAGAGGTAAGGAAAATCGTGGCGACCCAGCTGACCATCCGGCGTAAACCGGAACTGGGCACCGGCCCGGCGGTCTATTATATGATAGGAGGGAGCGACCATGCTTGAGAAGGCATTTGAGGGAGGAAAATCATACTGGGCATGGCTGATGTTTCTCGGCGCCCTTGCCCTGATCGGCGTCTACTACTACATCCAGCAGTTCCAGTTCGGGTTGGGGATCACCGGGATGCACAGGGATGTTTCCTGGGGCCTGTACATAGGCCAGTTTACGTTTCTTGTCGGCGTCGCGGCTTCGGCCGTCATGCTGGTGATACCGTATTATCTCCATGACTTTAAGAAGTTTGGAAAGATTGTGATCCTGGGAGAGTTTCTCGCTATTTCTGCTGTCACCATGTGCATCCTGTTCATCTTCGTGGATATGGGCCAGCCCATGAGGATCATGAACGTGGTCCTGCATCCGACGCTGAATTCGGTTATGTTCTGGGATTCCGTGGTGCTGTCCGGATACCTTGCTATCAATCTTCTGGTTGGCTGGGTTACCCTGAGCGCCGACCGCAAAGGCGTTCCGCCACCGAAATGGATAAAGTTCTTCATCTACCTTTCAATCCCCTGGGCGATCAGTATCCATACCGTGACGGCTTTTCTTTATTCCGGTCTACCGGCGCGCCACTTCTGGTTGAGTGCCGTCATGGCGGCGCGGTTCCTGGCATCGGCGTTCGCCGCAGGCCCGGCACTGCTTATTATTCTGGCACTTATCGTGAGGAAGGTATCCTCGTTCGACCCCGGCAAGGAGCCGATCCAAGCGGTCGGCAAGATCGTTACCTATGCCATGTTCGCCAATGTATTTCTACTGGGACTCGAGTTCTTTACAGCGTTCTACAGCGGAATCCCCGGCCATTCACTGCCCTTCAAGTACCTGTATGTCGGCCTTGAGGGCCATACCGAACTGGTTCCCCTCATGTGGACGTCGACAATTCTTGCTGTGCTAGCGCTTGTTATGCTCGTATTTCCGTCCATCCGGAAAAACGAGGGCCTACTGGCATTTGCCTGCGTTTCACTGTTTATTTCGCTCTGGATCGACAAGGGTTTTGGACTGATTATCGGCGGTTTTGTGCCGAATCCTTTCGAATACGTGCATCCTTACTGGCCGACGATGCCGGAAGTGTTGATAACACTTGGCGTCTGGGCCATCGGCTTCCTCGTCCTGTCCATGCTTTATAAAATCGCCGTTTCCGTGCGTGAACGCATGGCAGGAATCGAAATCGAACACTAAGAAGTTTTACCGGTTGTAACTGCAGGGGCTCTCCCTTCGGGGTGGGCCCTTTTTTTTACATTTCTCTCTTGATTTTATTCTTTCTGCCGGGTAATATTAGGAGCTTTTTGGAATTTTACTTTACTGAAGGAGGATTCGGATCCCATGTACATGGTAACGATCGATAAAGGCAAGTGTGACGGAGACGGCACCTGCGCGAATATGTGCCCGCAGTCGGTGTTCAAAGTTGAAGGCGGCAAAGCCGATGCGGTAAACATGTCGGAGTGTATCAACTGTCTGACCTGCGTGGAAAACTGCCCGCAGCAGGCAATAACTGTTAACGAAATATAAACTAACGCTGCTACCATGAATAAAGGGGACCGGTATAGACCGGTCCCCTTATTTTTTTAGTGACTGGAAGACATGAGCGAAAAACCGCTGCTCCATCAGGCTAATCCTTCTTTTCTACAAGCTTTTGGAACGCTGTAAAAATATCGATGGGAATGGGGAATACGATAGTCGTATTTTTTTCCGAGCCGATCTCGACAAGTGTCTGGAGATAACGGAGCTGTAGCGCGACGGGATTTTTGCTGATGACTCCTGCCGCTTCTGACAGTTTCGCTGATGCCTGAAGCTCGCCTTCCGCATTGATGATCTTGGCCCGTCTTTCCCGCTCCGCCTGCGCCTGGATCGCAATGGCCCGCTGCATCTCGGCCGGCAGATCCACGTTCCTGACCTCGACCGTGGTCACCTTTACTCCCCACGGTTCCGTCTGCTGATCGATTACTTTCTGCAATTCTGCATTGATTGCCTCCCGGTTCGAGAGCAGGTCATCAAACATGTTCTGGCCAAGGATGCTTCTGAGCGTAGTCTGGGCGATGAGTGAAGTAGCGTAGTAGAAATCCTCCACCTCGACGACGGCCTTGCGGGGTTCGATGATCCGGAAATAAACCACGGCATTGACTTTGACCGTTACGTTGTCCTTGGTAATCACGTCCTGGGACGGAACATCCATGGTGACTGTTCGAAGGCTTACGCGGACCATTTTCTGTATGCCCGGGATGAGGAGGATCATGCCCGGCCCCTTTACACCGCCTTCCAGAGCAACTTTTCCGAGAGTAAATATGACACCCCGTTCATACTGCTTCAGAATCTTGACCGTGTTAAAGAAAAACCACACTATGATGATTAACGCTACGAGTAGACCGAGACCCATTGCCTGCATATTCAACCTCCTTCAAGATTTCACTACGAAGCGCATAGTCGCAAACGATAAGCCTATGTCGCGATCATGATGCGATGGTGGAATCAGATGATCTTTTTCACCTTCACTTTGAGTCCTTCAATTGCTTCTACCTTCACCTTGTCGCCCGTTTTAATAGGTTCATCGCTCCAGGCATTCCAGAACTCGCCACGCAGGAACACCTGTCCGCTCTCACGGATGTCCGTTTTCGCATGTCCTTCAAGACCGATCATGCCCTCTTTGCCCGTATCCGCTTTTTCGCGGTGTATCCGTACGGCGAGGCCTACGGTGATAATAAACAGGAGCGCGGAAAGGGCCACGACCGGAACAATCACTGCCAAGGAGATGTGTAGATAGGGGGAGGCCGATTCAATAAGCATGAACGAGCCCATGGTCATGGCAATAGCGCCTCCGATACCCAGAACGCCGTGGCTTGTGATAAAAGCTTCCGCGATAAAGAGTCCCACGCCGAGAATGATGAGCATCAGACCGGCATAATTGATCGGAAGAGTCTGAAGCGCGTAGAATGCAAGAATCAGGCAGATGGCGCCGGCAACTCCTGGGAAGACTGCGCCGGGGTTCGACAACTCGAAATAGAGGCCGTAAAATCCCAAAATCATGAGAATATAGGCGACATTGGGATTGCTGATAATATTGAGTATTTTGTATCTGAATCCCATGTTTATCTCCCGGACAGCCGCTCCGTTGGTCCGGAGTGTTTTTTTACCAACCACGAGGTCCACGGTTTTACCGTCAATGTCCTTGAGTAGTGCCGTAATATCGGGAGCGATCAGGTCAATGACCTTCAGTTTCAGAGCCTCCGTTTCGGTGATCGAAACGCTTTCCCGCACAGCTTCTTCGGCCCATTTTTCGTTTCTTCCGCGCTTTTCGGCAATGCTCCGCGCCATGGCGGCCAGGTCGTTCACGACCTTGGTTTCCATGGTCTTGTCCATCTTCCCCTCCATGGTTACCGGATGAGCCGCTCCAATATGCGTGGTAGGCGCCATCGCGGCTATGTTTGCGGCAAGGGTGATGAATACGCCGGCTGAAGCCGCACGAGCCCCAGAGGGAGCCACATACACAATAACCGGAATATCAGCGGACATCATTTTTTTTACGATTTCTCTCATGGAATCCACAAGACCGCCGGGAGTGTCCAGCTGAATAATGACTGCTTCGGCACGGGCCTGCGACGCAGTGTCAATGACTTTTGCTATATACTCGGCTATTATCGGAGTGATCGCGTCATCAACAGGTGCGAGATAAACCTGTTTTCCGGCGTCTCCGGATGAAGGCGGTGTGGATCGTTTGTCTGTCTGGGAGCAGCCTGAGAGGGTAGAGGCGAGAAGAAAAATGACGAGGAAAAAATTATAGATCGGCTGTGACACAACGGTTTTCTCGCACATGAATGTACCCCTCAAATGTAAAAAGTATATACGCAATGCCCATGAGTGTCAAGAATAGCTTGACTTGAAGGGGGTTTTTCTGTAGCATCGAAAATGGTGAAGGCATGAGAGTGACCGGGGGCACAGGCAGGGGACAACGGTTAAAAGTCCCGTCAGGGTCGCGCGTCAGACCGACGTCAGACAAGGTGAAGCAGGCCCTCTTCAATATCCTCGGCGACAGGGTGATCGATGCAGATTTTCTCGATCTCTTCGCAGGCGCGGGGGGCATCGGCATCGAGGCTCTCAGTCGTGGTGCAAGCCGGGTAACATTTGTGGATTCATCACGAGAATCTCTTGCCGTTGTCAGGGGTAATATTGAGCAGACCGGTTTTGGGGGCCGCGCTCACACCCAGTTGTTAAAAGCTGAAACCTTTCTCAAAAAACCGTCAGAACGATACGACATCATATTTCTCGATCCTCCCTATGCAGAAGAAATTCAGCCGTTGCTGGAACTGATTGCCGCCACAGGGAAATTAAAACACACAGGCATAGTTATCGCCGAGCACTTTAAGAAACAGCCGTCTCCGGGGCAAGCGGGCCCTCTCATGCTCCATCGTGAAGTAAGATATGGGGATACGGTGCTGGCGTTTTATAAAATGAGCGATGGACCTTCAACCGACAATTGAAACAACGGATCAATGTGGTTGAAAATGCGGAGTGGAAACGTGTGCAAGGTGAGAGTTCTATCCGCGGATAATTCGTGGTCGTGCCTTTACGTTTAAAAATCGTGCTTATCCGTGGTTACATTGGATTTCAAGGAGTGAACCATGAAACACATCGCCGTCTATCCCGGAACCTTCGACCCCGTGACGAACGGTCACGTCGATTTGGTAGAGCGCAGCCTCAGGATTTTCGACGAACTGGTCGTGGCTGTCGCTGCGAACCCGAAGAAACAGCCGCTCTTTTCACTCGATGAACGCATTGACCTCTTCAGGAAGGCGATTTCACGTTACAGACGGGTGAAGATTGAAGGTTTTGACGGCCTTCTGGTTGATTACGTTCGTGAGAAGAAGGCGGTGGGCATCATCCGGGGTCTCCGTGCGGTATCGGATTTCGAGTACGAGATGCAGATGGCCCTGATGAATCGGAGACTGGATAGTGATATTGAGACGGTCTTCCTGATGCCGAGCGAGGAGTATTCCTTCATCACGTCAACGATTGTGAAGGAAGCTGCCAGCTACGGGGGCGATGTATCCAGCCTCGTGCCAAAAGTAGTGGTGGAGAAACTGAGGAAAAAGTTTGGAAAGTAGGGTTGGTTTAAAGCTGCGTAAAACACTTGTTGACAAAAATAAACCTGCATCATCGCGTTTCGGAACGTAATCGTTCATCAACATCGTGAATTTAATGCGGCGGGCTTTCTGGACCTTTTTCTGCCAGACCGCTGTCGACGTTCAATCCATGCGTTGTGCAGGACTGCCACCGCTTTATGGAATAAAATTTTGAAATAACTTGTCTTGAATAATAAAATTTGAGGCCGTATTTAAAAATCGAGAGCTCTCTGATCACTGCTGCCGCCGATAAGATAAACACCGGCGTTGTGATTGCGCAGAGGTCTGCACACCACATCTCACTTCATTCCAGGCATAAATCGGTTAAAATCACATCGTAATTCTGTTCTTTGGAAAGCTTTGTTGCATCCGTACCGTTATAATTTACATGATATCAAGTGACCGGCTGCTTCCAGCACTTTTTGAATAGTATCACTGGGTAGTTCGTCATCATCCACGATTAGAATTGTTTCCTTGATTAGCATTGAGCCATCTCGATTCCAAGCTAGACATTTTGAGGGCAAAAGATAAATAGAGGATGTAAGACCGCTGTCTCATTTTCTGTTTACTATTGACATGATCGCTGAAAGTTCGTATCTTGGCGTCAGATATTAAAGTATTAAAATCAACGTATCTGCTCGGGGTGAGTAATGGGGGAATTGTGTAAGAGCACTGACTGCAGTTATGCCGGCTATTGTCAGAGCAGCGAGAAATGCCCTGCCGTGACAAAAGAGACGAAAAAGGGGATTGCCAACAGCGTGGCTCACATTGTCTGCAACGATTGGCAAATATTCTCGTTATCGAGCATGCTTGAGAGTGACGGTAAACGACTGGAAAAAGTAGTTCAGGAAAAGCAAAAAGCGGAAGGTCGCGACCCCTGTTTCAAATCCCCTTACTGATGCGCCCGGCACTGTTTGCTCGAGCTGGAACGCACATTTTTATGTTCTTCCCTCATCTGACATCACTTGTGTAGTCTTTGTCTCATTGCCTCGTAGAGAATTACCGCGGCGGCAGTTGCCACGTTTAGTGAATCGATTGTTGCGGCAACGGGAATGCGGACACGAAAATCAAGGTCGTCCACGAGGTCCCGGGGCAGGCCCGCAGCCTCCTGCCCCAGGAGCACTACCGTCGGTTTTGTGAGATCGACGTCGAAATGTGTTGTTTCTCCGTTCAGAATAGTTGCCGCGGTCTGGAAACCCTTCTCCCTGCATCTTCTGATGAACATCGTTATGTCCTCCACAGAAACGACCGGAAGGCGCAGGATGCTGCCCATCGATGCGCGCACCGCTTTCGCGTTATACGGGTCAACAGTGTGTGGTGTCACGGCTACTCCCGATGCGCCCGCTGCTTCCGCGGTGCGGATAATAGTGCCGAGGTTCCCGGGGTCTTGGAGTCGGTGCGCGAGCACCACCATGCCCGCCTGATCAGCAATGAGCGCCTCTTCAGAAGATTGTTTCATCGTGACAACGGCCATGACCGGCTGAGGGGTTTTGCTGTCCGATAAGGTGTCCATCAGGCGCTCCGATATCCAAAGAATCTCGATGCCTTTGCTCTCCGCCTGTTTGAGCACCCCTTTCCCGTGGTGCTGAACAAGCGAAGGGGTGGCCACGACCATTTGGACTCCGACGTCGTCACGGAGCGCCTCCTCGACCATCCTGACGCCTTCAATTAAGAAGGTCTGTTCTTTTTTTCGATGCCTGGGATCGGCGAGAGAAAGAATACTTTTTATCGTTGTGTTGTCTTTGCTGGAGATAGGCGTATGTGGGGTTGTCCTTTGCATGCGTGAAAGTATAGCATTAAAGAGGGAAAAATCGCACAGAATAATCGGGAACTGCCCATCCCGGAAGAGAGGGGAGAATCCCGCTATATTTTCATAATGCGGAACTGCTCCTGGTACTGCCGCTCCAGGTCCTGCCACAGTATGAGCGATTCGTAGCTGCTTTCCCAAGCCATGTATTCATCCTTGAACTCACTTTCCCTGTTTAGCGTTCCGCTCCGGTATTCGTCGATGAACGATGCCGTGCTGTTCTTGTGCTTTCGCTCCATCATGTCGAGAAATATCATGATCCTCTTGATGGTATTACCGCAAACTTTGAGTTCCCGGAATAGAGATATTTCGAATTCATCAGTATGCATGATGTCTCCCCGTCCTCGTATGAATACCTTATTACAAAGTTTTGCGAAAAACAAGGCGAAAAAAATATACTTGACAGAATTAGTCAAGTTTGTTATCGTTAGGTTAGCGGTAGACAGGATAGAAGAAGTCCTGTTTCTCGCGAGCGTGCGGTAGCCGGACGGGGACGAAGATCATGAAGTTGTCCACGAAGGGAAAATACGGAGTGCGGGCTGTCTTTGAGATCGCCCGTCATTATGGCAACGGGCCGATCACTATCAAGGAAATCGCTGATCGCCAGGGTATTTCCTTTTCCTATCTTGAGCAGATCCTGCACAAACTGGGGAAAGCAGGCGTGATCGAGAGCGTTCGCGGCCCCGCAGGCGGCTACCTGCTGGCCCGTAAACCCGCGGAGCTTACGATCGGAGACATCGTTCGAACGCTGGAGGGACCCATTGCATTGTCTCATTGCCTGGAGCCCGGAGAATCAGGCGACTGCAACCAGGCCGATGACTGCGTGGCGCGGATGGTATGGGTAAAAGTGGGGGCCAAGATAGAAGAGGCACTTGACAGCATCAGCTTCAACGATCTGCTGCAGCAGGAAACGCAGAAATTACCCGTCCTTCAGAGGCCCCGAAAGAAGATAGCCATGGCAGGGAAGGGGGTATGTTAACGTGAGAAGAGTGTATCTTGATCATGCAGCCACGACGCCGGTTCACCCGAAAGTGCTTGAGGCGATGATGCCTTATTTTTCAGGCAAGTTCGGCAACCCTTCGAATCTGCACGATATCGGCAGGGAATCGAAAAACGCCGTTGAAGAGGCGCGGGTAAAGACCGCATTGCTCATCGGAGCGAAGCCCGAGGAAATCTTTTTTACATCCAGCGGGGCGGAGTCAAATAATTTTGCGCTCAAGGGCATTGCCCAGGCCAACAGCCAAAAGGGTAAGCATATTATCGTATCGCAGATCGAGCACTTCTCGATCCTCCATCCTGCGAAAACGCTTGAAAAATCGGGTTTCACCGTTACTTATCTTCCGACCGACAGACAGGGTCTCGTAAACCCGGACGATGTGTCTAAGGCGATCACCAAGGATACCATTCTTGTCTCGATCATGCATGCTAATAACGAGATCGGGACAATTCAACCGATCGAGGAAATATCCAGGATTACGAAGGAAAGAGGCGTCTTATTTCATTCTGACGCGGTAGCAACCACCGGCTGGATCCCGGTGAATGTTCAGTCCCTCGGCGTGGATTCTCTTTCGCTTTCGGGACATCAATTCTACGGGCCCAAGGGGGCATCGGCTCTTTATGTGCGCAAGGGCGTTCGGATCAAACCGCAGATTGAAGGCGGAATCCAGGAGGACGGGCGCAGGGCGGGAACCGAGAACGTCCCCGGGATCGTGGGGCTCGGCAGAGCTGCGGAACTCGCAGTAGCCGAGATTGAGCACCGGATGACTTATCTCGCGCCGCTCCGCGACCGGCTGCAAAAGGGCCTTCTGGACAGGATCGACCACTTGGTCGTCAACGGTCATGCTACGAGAAGGCTGCCGCAGAACCTGAACATTTCTCTATGGTATGTGGAGGGAGAATCCATGCTCCTGTTCTTGAACATGGAAGGCGTCTCGGTATCGAGCGGTTCGGCATGCACGTCGCGTTCCCTCAAATCGTCGCATGTGCTGACCTGTATCGGCACCGACGCGGCGGTTGCGAATGGGACACTACTGCTGACACTCGGCATGGGCAATACGGCGGAAGACATAGATTACGTTATAGAGAAGCTGCCTCCCATCGTGAAACGGCTGAGGGAAATGTCGCCTCTCTATGAAGATATGATCAAAAAAGAAAAAGTCCGGTGAGGAGGAAGCTATGGAACAGTATAGTTCAAAAGTGATGGACCATTTCGCCCATCCGCACAACGTGGGCGAGATTGAGAATGCCGACGGGGTGGGTACGGTGGGGAATCCCGTATGCGGCGACGTGATGCGTCTCTATATCAAAGTCGAAGGAAACGTTATTACTGATGCGAAGTTCAAGACTTTTGGTTGCGGCGCAGCAATCGCGACCAGCAGCATGGTGACCGATCTGGTAAAGGGAAAAACCATTGAGGAAGCATTGAAGATTTCAAATGCCGCGGTGGCTGAGGCGCTCGGAGGACTTCCGAAGGTGAAAATGCACTGCTCCGTGCTGGCCGAAGAAGCACTGAAATCCGCGCTTGATGATTATTACAAGAAAAAAGGAATTCCTTCTCCCGTGAATATGCCCGCAGAGTCGGGGCATGAACATGACATGGAATGATAATCTTATGGAGTGTGGATTTAGGATTGAGGATGGACAAGGTCAAAAGGGAATCTGAGATCCTGAGTTGGAAATGGCCTTATTATGGATATCAAAAACATCAAACCCGACTTTGTTCTTGACTGTGTGGGGCTTGCTTGCCCCATGCCGATTTTCAAAACCTCGAATAAGATCAAGGAGCTGCAGCCCGGGCAGGTGCTTGAGATTCAGTCAGACGACGGCGGCATTGAAAAAGACATGCCCGCGTGGTGCAAGATGACGGGGAACGAATATCTCGGTCTCACCAAGGAGAACGGCGAGATCGCGTCTTCGTGAAAAAGAAGTAGCCGATTCTTTCCGTACGGAATGATTTGCAGACGAGTCCGGGTGGCCGCAGTTGCATTATGCGGATTGACTCTGCGGGAGAGACGCCTGCCTGTGAGGGCCTCAGAAGTCCACTCCGTATCCTTCTCTCCTGCCGGCGATCTGCCGCCAGGATTACCTGTTTGTCCGTCGTGAAGACAGGTTCTACCTCTTCTCCTTTTTAACTTATACCACACGACTGAAAGCCGCGCCTGTCCTGCACCTTGTCGGGGAATAGGCCGAACCTTGCCAGAGCGGAAATAAGCAACAAACAATTCATTCGTATCTGTGTTCCCTTCCGCTTTTGAGTTTGACAAGGCTAAAACGATAGTTTATTATCACTGCACGAAAGCAATGTCCTTGCAGTCTAGGCGTGCCGGAATGATGCATAATGATGTTTCCCCGGCAATACTTCGATTACACCCGCCGTTACTTTCCCCCATAGGGGGGAAGGTGGGAAGCATTTTTTTAAAAGGAGCATGATGCAGACCATAGCGTCACTCAAAGAAGGCGATTGGGTCGAGGAAATCTATCTCGTCACGTCGAAACAAGTGTCAACAGCCAAGAACGGCGTCACGTATCTGTCGATTAAGCTCTCGGACAAAACCGGGGAGATCGACGGCAGATTGTGGGACAATGCCGATGAGGTGGCCGGAAAGTTTGAACGGGAGGATTTCGTGCGCATCAAGGGCATGGCGTCGAACTACCAGGGATCCATGCAGATCAAGATGAAGACGCTCGAAAAAGTTGATGATTCCCGTGTGGAGATAGCAAACTTTGTCGAAGCATCGCCCCGGAATATTGAGGAGATGGTGAAGGAGCTCCGCGCGGTTGCATCCGCAGTGAACAACGGCCACCTTCGGCAGTTAATGAACTCCTTTCTGAATGACTCGTCGTTTATGGAGGCATTCAAGCGTGTGCCTGCCGCTAAGACACTCCATCATAATTACATCGGTGGACTTTTGGAACATGTCCTGGAACTTATCAGCCTTTCCCGGGACGTGGCAAAGCACTTTCCCTCGATCGATCTCGACCTGCTGACCGTCGGCTCTTTTCTCCACGACATCGGCAAGGTCCGCGAGCTCACTGTGAGAAAATCAATCGGCTATACGACGGAAGGCCGGCTGCTCGGTCATATCTCGTTGGGCTACGAGATGATCGCCGGGAAAATCAACGCCATTCCGGGATTCCCTCCGGAACTGACCATGCTGCTCAAACATATCATGCTGTCCCATCATGGCGAGTATGAATTCGGTTCTCCCAAGCGGCCCAAGATCCAGGAAGCCATCGTCATCAACTACTTGGACGATCTGTCGGCGAAAATCAACAACTTCCAGGCTACGTTGAAAAAAGAAAACGTGGCCGCCGGCGAGTGGACCGCGTTCAATAAAATGCATGACCGGTATCTCTACCGGCAACTCGCTTATACCGCGCCGGCAGGGGACACCGACGAGGCCGAGGAAAAAGAGCGTCCGGCGCCAAAACCAGGAAGGGCCAGAACGACATGGGGTCCGATCCTTCGGGCAAACTGCCGCTTGATATTTGATGAAATGTTGAGGATCATCCTGAAATAAAAACGATTTCGGATATACTGAATCGACGTTATAAAGTCCCGGGTCTGACTGCAGTTGATAGCGAAGACAGGGAATTTCAAGAAAAGGGGGTCTTCATGTTCGGCGTTCTTCGCAGCCTGAATGACGGGCTTGCAAAAACAAGAAAAAATCTGACCGATAAAATCGGCAAGCTGATCCTCGGAGAGAAAATTGATGAAGCATTTCTCGACGAACTGGAGGAGGCGCTTATCTCTGCCGATGTCGGCGTCGAGACTTCATCGCTCGTGCTAAGGGACCTGAGGGAGCGCTTCAAGCGCAATGAGCTAATCTCTCCACAGCAGGTAAGGGATCGGCTTAAGCAAATTTTGATCGAAATCCTGTCTGCACAGCCTTCGACCTTTTCTCTAGGCGCCTCCCCCGCAGTCGTGCTCGTCGTTGGCGTGAACGGAACGGGGAAAACGACCACGATCGGCAAGCTGGCCTCCCGGCTCCGGGCGGACGGAAAGAAAGTCTTGCTCGCGGCGGGAGACACCTTCCGTGCCGCAGCGTCCGAACAGCTTTCGATCTGGGGTGAGCGCGCCGGCATCCCGGTGATCAAACACAAGGAGGGAGCCGATCCTAGCGCTGTCGTGTTCGATGCTGTCAAGGCCGCGAAAGCCCGTGATGTCGATGTGCTCATTGTGGATACCGCTGGAAGACTGCACACGAAGTCGAACCTCATGGAGGAGCTGAAAAAAGTGAATCGCATTCTGTCGCGCGAGTTGCCGGGCTCCCCCCACGAGACGCTTCTAGTCCTTGACGGTAACACGGGCCAGAATGCGCTTGTTCAAGCGAAAATGTTCAATGAGGCGGTCGGCATCACCGGTATCGTACTCACCAAGCTCGACGGCACATCCAGAGGCGGCATCGTGTTTGCCATCAACAAAGAGCTCGGGATCCCGGTAAAGTTTGTGGGAATCGGCGAAGCGATCGAGGATCTAAAGAGTTTTGATCCGGAAGAATTCGTCAACGCGCTGCTGTGAGACGGGTGGAAAGAGGCTCTTGACGGTATCCTCACGCCCTCTGCTCCAACGGAGAAACCATGGAACGGGTTCAGGTTGAGATCTACGGCCAAATATACAGCATAAAAGGCACGGACGATTCCGCCCGCATACGCGAGCTTGCCGCGTACGTCGATACAAAAATGAAGGAAATCGAAAAGGGGACCGGTACTGTCGATTCCCTCAGGGTCGCTATCCTAACTGCTCTCACAGTTACCGACGAGCTCTATCGTTTGCGGGAGCAATACAGCGAACTCGGGATGACTGCTGATAATGCGGTGAATCGCCTTCTCGGCATTACAGCGCATATCGGGGAAGCTTGTCTATGAGCACTGCCTCTGTTTAGTTGGGTGCTGCATCGTAAAGTATAGAATGTATGCAACTTGCTAGTACTTTTTAGCTGTTCCTGCCTGTTCGCCCGCCACTTTTGTTCTTGCCATTTGTTGTTGATTCTGGTATATATACTACAAGAATAAAAAGAGTCCCCTGCTTTGCGCGTGATGGATATAACTTGTTCCTCGTGAAAAAAATTTAACGGGAGCTATCTTCTGGAAAGGGTGTGCATGCCCAGGCAAGACTGGGAAGCCTGAACTTTTCATCATGGCGCCCACCTGGTATAGACCAGGAATCAAGTCTATCTACACGGCAAAAGCGGGGGATTTTTTATTTTATATAGAGCATTTGAATTATGGTCAGAAGCGATAAAATCCTTCGAGCCATTCAGAAAGTCTCAAATTAAATAAATAAAGAACAATTGCGCATGCTTGAAAGGGGCGAATGTAAGGAAGGCTCCGGCGCTTGTGATAGCTATGTAACAGCGGTTTCCTGGTACTGAAGAGAGTCGGCGTATCAGTTTATTCCGGTCCTCAATACCGCAATACCGCGCGAAAATTGTTTTACCGGCAGGGAAACATATTAAGATCATGGGGAAATTCGCAAAAAATGCATATAGGCAACGAAGGGGGGTATCGGGGTGTGGATTCCGGGTAGCTGCTCATAGCGCTGACGTTGTCAGCATAGGCAGCCGTACAGTTCAATTACCTGGAAAGTCAACCGGTTCCCCGCATCTATTGTTTTCCCCAAGACTCATGGTGTCCTGATTCGGTTTAACGCAATCGTTTTCGTCCGCTATCGCGTGCCCACTTAAGCTTTCCCGAAGTAATTCCGTTGGGTCTCAAAAACCTCAAAAAAAATGTTTCTCCGGAGACGGTATTCCCAGAACCGTCAGCGCCGCCGCTTGCATGGAAAATGCGTCCCCGTGACCTAAGCGAGTTCGTAGGGCAGGAGCATATTCTCGGCGCGGGCAAACTTTTGCGCAGGGCCATTGAAGCCGACCGGTTCATGTCGCTTATTCTCTATGGGCCCCCGGGGGCGGGCAAGACGGCACTGGCTCACCTGATCGCGGAGAAAAGCCGTGCTCATTTCGTGTCGCTCAATGCGGTTACCGCCGGAGTTGCCGACATCCGTAAGGTAACCCAAGAGGCGGCCGAAGAGCGCGGTGGGAGCGGCAAAAGAACCATTCTTTTTATCGATGAGATCCATCGTTTTACGCGCGTGCAGCAGGACGCGCTCCTGCCCGATGTGGAACGTGGGAACATAACCCTCATCGGGGCGTCAACGTCGAATCCCTTTTTCGCGATTATTCCCGCGCTGTCATCCCGCTCCCAGATTTTCGAATTCAAACCCCTCAGGGACGAAGACGTCAAAACGCTGATTCTCCGGGCACAGTCGGACAAGGAGCGGGGACTCGGGAATCTTCAGATGCTGCTTACCGCGGAAGCACTCGATTTTCTGGTCGCCCGATCGAACGGCGATGCGCGGCGCGCATTGAATGCGCTTGAGATCGGCTCGCTGTCTACCGCGCCCGGACCCGACGGCGTCGTACACTACGATCTTCACATTGCCGAGGAGTCGATCCAGAAAAAAGCGCTGGTTTACGATGAAGATGAGCATTACGACACGATTTCCGCCTTTATCAAAAGCATGCGGGGGAGCGATCCCGACGCGACGCTTTACTGGATGGCGAAAATGATCGTTGCCGGCGAGGACCCCCTGTTTATCGCCCGCAGAATAGTGATAGCGGCGAGCGAAGATGTGGGGAACGCGGACCCCCGCGCGATCATGATCGCTACCGCCGCGTACCAGGCTGTGGAGCGCATTGGCATGCCTGAGGGTGCGCTTCCGCTGGCGCAGGCTGCGACCTACATCGCGTCGGCGCCCAAAAGCAACGCATCATACCTCGGTATAAAGCAGGCAATGCAGGACATTGAAGAAGGCACGCTCCTGCCGGTTCCGGACCATCTGAAGGACGCCCATTATAAGGGCGCCGGACGGCTCGGCAGAGGCAGGGGATACAAGTATCCGCATGATTTTCCGGGCCACTATGTGGTCCAGGACTACCTCCCGCAAAAGCGGGAGTATTATCGGCCCACGGAGCAAGGTGAGGAAAAGAGAATCAAGGAACGCCTTGCCGGGCTGAGAGGGAAACATCAGGAGGGGGTAAGATGATTGAGTATATTGTACTACTGGTGGCAGGACTGGCTGGAGGATTCGGTCTGGGGCTGCTAATCAAGGGAAAGGCAGCAGCGGGCAAGATCCGTGACGCCGAGGGAGAGGCCGCGAGGATCATTGTGAACGCGGAACGCGAGGCCGAAACAAAGCGCAAAGAGGCGATGCTCGAAGCCAAGGACAAACTCTACCAGTCGCGGGCGGATTATGAAAAAGAAAACCGTGAAAAGCGACAGGAGATCCAGAACCAGGAACGCCGGCTCACGCAGAAGGAAGAAAATCTTGAAAAGAAAGTGGACCTTGTTGAAAAACGGGAGTCCGATGTCATCCGCCGTGAACGGGAACTGGCGGCGCGGGAAAAGGTTGCGGCCGAGAAGGAAGATCGGTTTGAGAAGGGCCTTCGCGAGCAGCGTCTCATGCTCGAGAAGATCGCGAACATGACCGCGGAAGAGGCCAAACGCCAGCTCATGATGTCCATGGAGGATGAAGCGAAGTTCGAGGCAGCCAAGACCATCAAGCGGATCGAGGACGAGGCCAAGGACGAGGCTGACAAAAAGTCGAAGAACATCATCAGCCTCGCGATCCAGCGCTATGCGAGCGACTATGTGGCTGAGGCCACCGTATCGGTTGTCAACCTCCCGAACGACGAAATGAAGGGCAGGATCATCGGCCGGGAGGGAAGAAACATCCGGGCCATCGAGGCGGCGACGGGAATCGACCTGATCATTGATGATACTCCGGAGGCAGTCATCCTCTCGTGCTACGACCCGCTTCGCCGGGAAATCGCGCGGCTGACCATTGAGCGGCTGATTCAGGACGGCAGGATCCATCCGGCGCGGATCGAGGAGATCGCTGAAAAGGTTAAGAAAGACCTCGACGTCACCATGAAAGAAGAAGGCGAGAAGGCTGCTTTCGATCTCGGCATTCACAACATGCATCCCGAGATTATCAAGCTCATCGGCAGGCTCAAATACCGTACCAGCTACGGCCAGAACGTGCTCATGCATTCCCGCGAGGTGGCCTACTTTGCTGGCATCATGGCAGCCGAGTGCGGCGTGGATCAGAAGCTGGCGCGGCGCGCAGGCCTGCTGCATGATCTGGGCAAGGCCATCGACCACGAAGTGGAGGGAACTCATCCGCAGATCGGCGGCGACCTTGCGAAAAAATACGGCGAGTCGGCCAAGGTGATCAATGCGATTATGACCCACCACGGCGACGGTGAACCGAACTGCGTCGAGTCCGTTCTCGTAGCGGCGGCAGATGCGCTTTCAGCGGGAAGGCCGGGCGTGCGCCGCGAGACGCTCGAGAGCTATCTCAAACGGCTGGAGCAGCTCGAGTCGGCGGCAAACTCATTCAAGGGCGTGGAGAAGTCCTACGCCATTCAGGCGGGCCGCGAGATCAGGATTATTGTAAAGCCTGAGGATCTTTCGGATGTTCACTCAGCCCAGCTTTCACGGGACATCGCCAAAAAGATCGAGCAAGAACTCTCCTATCCGGGCCAGATCAAGGTAACGGTTGTCCGGGAGAGCAGGTATGTGGAGTACGCGAAGTAGTAAGATACAGAAGGCAGGCCTGAGAAGGCAGATGGCGGACAGAGGAAGGACTCGCGGTTTTGCCTCGGTCTGTCCTCTGTTGTCTGATTTCAAGAGGGTTCATTGAAGGTTCTCTTCATTGGCGACATCATTGGTGAGCCGGGCAGGAAAATGGTCCGGGCGAAGATGCGGGATCTCATGGAAGCGCATCGCCCTGATCTCGTGATCGCCAACGGCGAGAATGCCGCGGGAGGGTTCGGGATAACGTCGGAGATCGCAGAAGAATTGTTCTCCCTGGGAATTCATGTACTCACGTCGGGTAACCATGTGTGGGACAAAAAAGAGATTGAGCCTTATCTCACGAAGCAGGATCGACTCATCAGGCCCGCTAATTATCCGTCGGGGAACACGGGATACGGAAGCGTGGTCATATCCACGGGTTCTGGCAAGGCGGCTGTTTTGAACCTCGAAGGCAGGGTATTCATGTCGAACCTGGAAGATCCCTTTCGTGTTGCCGAGCGCGAGATCGCGAAACTCAAAAAGGAAACGCCCGTGGTGATCATCGATTTCCACGCGGAAGCGACATCGGAGAAAATCGCCCTTGCCTGGCACGTTGACGGTCAGGCGAGCGCTGTTATCGGCACTCATACTCATGTACAGACCGCCGACGAGCGCATTCTGTCGGGGGGAACTGCGTTCATCACCGACGCGGGCATGACGGGACCGACGGACTCCGTCATCGGGGTGAAGAAGGAACAAGCCATAGCGCGTTTTTTGTTCCAGACACCGCATCGATTCGAGATCCCGAAAGGCCCTGTTCATCTGAATGCCGTTGTCATCGAGGTTGACGGCGCAACGGGAAGGGCAAATTCGATTGAAAGAATCCACCTGAAATCGTAGGGTCGCCAGCAATGGATCAAGGGGCAAGCAAGACTCACATCGCAACGGTTACTCAGCTCACTCACCAGATCAAGACTCTCCTCGAGAGCACGTTCCCGGATATCTGGGTCGAAGGGGAGATTTCGAACCTCAGTATTCCCCAGTCCGGACATGCCTACTTTACGCTGAAAGACGAGCACAGTCAAATCCGGGCGGTGATGTTTCGATCGGCGCAGCGGTTTCTCAAGTTCACCCTCCAGCACGGCATCCAGGTGATCTGCCGCGGCAGGATAAGCGTCTACGAGCCGCGCGGGGAATACCAGCTTATCATCGATTATATCGAGCCGAAAGGCGTGGGCGCCCTCCAACTGGCCTTTGAACAGCTCAAGACAAGGCTTGAGAAGGAAGGGCTTTTCGATCTCGATCGCAAAAAAGCGCTGCCAATCCTTCCTCGGCGCATCGGTATCGTCACTTCTCCGACCGGCGCCGCCATCCGCGACATGCTGCGCGTGATCAAGCGGCGTCACCCGAAGATGCAAATCCTCATTTATCCTGTTCCTGTGCAGGGAGCCGAGGCCGCGCCAGCCATTGTCGAAGCATTACGCTATTTTAACAGCGAAGGGAACGTGGATGTCATCATTGTGGGGCGCGGCGGCGGATCTCTGGAAGATCTGTGGGCTTTCAACGAGGAAACCGTAGCTCGCTCCATTCATGCCTCGGCCATCCCCATCATATCCGCAGTCGGACACGAGACCGATTATACAATAGCAGACTTCGTGGCTGATTTGCGCGCGCCAACTCCGTCTGCGGCGGCCGAGATGGTAGTGGAAAGCGAAGCGGCATTCCTGGAGAATCTCTCCATGATGGAATCCAGCCTGCGGAGAAGTATCAGACAAATGCTGGAGCGGGGACGAGCGATGCTTCGCGAACAAATGCGGCTTCTCGGTGATCCGCGCAGAGGATTGGATCAGTTCGGCCAGCGCGTCGATGATTTACTGCACCGACTCACTCTGGATCTTCAGCACCATCTGCGCCGCGAGCGCGCCCGCCTGAGCACCGTGAGCGCGGGATTGGACCACTTGAACCCCCTGAGTATTCTCTCGAGAGGGTACAGCATAACAAAAACTTACCCCGCAGGGGTCGTCATAAAAGATGCCGGCATGGTACAGACGGGCGACATGATCAGCACGAGGTTGCACAAAGGAGAGGTCCTGTCAAGAGTGGAACGGACGGATGCTGCGGTCCGTAATTAAATAAATCGAAGACGATTAACGATCCCTTATAGCCAGATAGTTTCAGCATTGCATAAATGCGGTATATTGTTGTCGCATGATGGAAATAGATTTTCTCCGGTGTTTTTTGCTGGTGTTTTTTGACACGATTGCATAATTGTGCTACCTTATAATCTATGCCGGAAGAGTTCAGACAAACCGAAGCGCTTTCTCCCGAAATTCAGGATGTTATGCGGAGTCTCGTCTCTGCAATCCGAGCTGTTAAACTCTATCCTCCCAATAATCCTGTATATTCTCAATCAGTAAAAAAATCCTATGAAGCACTTTCCCATTTTCTGGCGGAAGCGCCGGAATACAACGTTGGAGTGCAAAAAATAAACTTCACCTACCATCACACCGCGATCGGAAAGGATGCTCAACTGAACAAGGCCATTGCCCAGGACCTCTATGCAAAAGGGATTCGGGAAATTATATTCAGCGCAGGTTTGACGGAACAGGAACTGATGGATTTCTGCCGGGCCCTTGCTCTCTCGGCTGAAGAGCTCGCAATAAAAAGTGGAATTTCATCGATCCTCTGGGAAAAAACGGCGTCCCATATTAAGGTGACCGAATCAGGACTTGACGAAGTCATTACGACCATGGCGGACAGCAGGTGGGAATCAGCGACCCCAGCCACATCCTCCGGCGGCGCCCAATTGGACAAGGAGAAAAAAAAGGCGGAGGTACCGAGCAAAACGCTCGTATTGGGAGATCTCTTAAGCGATCCTTCAGGGTTTGGTGCCAGCATGCTCGAACTTGCAAAACAGACCAAGGCCGAGCATGAAAGCGTGGAGGACCGCCTCTTCACCCTGTATCAGGAAGCAGGGCACAGTATCCGGCGAGAGCAGCCGAGCCAGATCGAGGCTCTCTTTGAAGGCTTGGCCAAATCCGCCATGTCTCTTGAACAACCTTACAGCGAGAGGCTCATCGGAGGCAAGCTGTACGGTGACATGGATGCCGATCTGGCCGCAGAGCAGGAGCCCGAGCTCGGGAATCAGCTGCCCAATGTTCTCCAGGAGATTCAGACGGGGCGTTTTTCCAATGCCTGGACCGTGCAGCAGGTAGCGTCGCTCCTGAAAAAATCGGCGTCAAAAAAAATCGAGCCATCAATGCCGCCGGTTTCTCCAGACTCGCTCGTGGCGGTGCCAATACCTGGCGACCTGAATGATATAGTACGTCAACTGTCGGAGTACAGCCCGGAAGAAATGATGGAACTTAAAGCATTGGGCGACGCGGGTATGGAGAAGGACATCGTCGACGGGGCCGTCCGGACGCTCATTTACCTCATCCCGATCGTGAAAAATCCACAACACGCGGAACCTACCGAGCAGGAAATCAATTTCTTTTCCGGAATTGTTCACCAGCTTGAGGAGTTGCTCAGTTATCTCCTGAGCAAAATGGAATATGAGCAAGCTGCAAAAATCATCCATGCTTTTCAAATTCCCGTTGCCCCCGCGTTCAAGCCGAGAATGTCGGAGGCACTTAAGAAGACAGGATCAAAAACCGCCATTACAGCCGCGATCGGGGAACTGCGGAAGAACTCAAAGAATTCTTTGGCATATGAAAAAACATATGCGTATGTGTCTATCCTTGAACGGGAAACTACCGAAGTTCTCCTGGAACTCCTGGCCGAGGAGCAAGACCGGTCGGCAAGAATCTTTTATCTTGACCTGGTCAAGGATGTCGGAAGAAACCAGATAGCACTGCTCGGAGAGCGTCTCTCCGACGGACGCTGGTACTTTGTGCGTAATATCGTGAGTATCTTGGCTGATAGTAAAACGGAACAGGCTATTGCGCTTCTCCGAAGGGCGGCGGACCACGCGAACGTAAAGATACGCCAGGAAGTCATCAAGGCTCTTTTCTCGATCGGCGGAAAAAAAGCGGCCAGCGTCCTGGCAAAATTCCTGCGGGACCGGGACGAGGACGTTCAGATAACGGCCATTCGTGCCTATGGAGACTTTCCCGGTATCGGCGCGGAGGAGTCAGCCCCTTTGGTGGCCTATCTGGATGGCCGGGAGCTTAAAAAAAAGGAACAGGAACTCACACTCGAGGGCATCAAGGCCCTGGGGAGAATCGGCGGCCGGGACGCAGTGGAATTTCTGAAATCATATACGAGGGTCCGGTGGTGGAAACCGAGAAAATTACAGCGGGAGCTTCGAGACGCCGCAAATAAGTCCATGGAAGAAATTGCGAGGAGACAGGGCAATGGCGGACGGTCATAACGATAGCCGCGGAGATGCGAAGCAGTCTTTCTATGCTAGGCAGCAGCTGATCGACTCGGCCAGATCGGCTTTTCAACTTCTCTCGGCGGTCATGAAGAACGCAACGCTCTATCCCGAGGCGCATCCCTTCCTGCTGACTTCCGCGGACAAGTTCCGCGGCAAAGTCGAGCAGTTGCTGGCGAACCGGAAGGAAGTCGCCTTCTATTTGGTGGGAGGAGAACTCTTTTTTGAGACTTTTTCCATCCCGATCGACCAGGGGCTGTCGCTGCTGATGGAGCAATTCTCCAGCAGGGATATCGGCGGGTTGGCTTTCAAGCCGGGGCTCACGTCCCCTGAACTCATCCGGCTGGCTGCGCTTATGAACAAGGAACCCGAGGTTCTCTCCGCCCAGGCAGACGGCAATGATGTGATTGCGAAGCAGGGAATCACGCATATCGAGCTACACCGGGTTCTTCTCGTTGACAAGGATGCGGGAAACGCGATTAAGGAAGGAAAGAAAAAAGCTTCTGAAATGTACAAGGAGGCCATGGACGCCGTCAAGGAAATGGTTCAGGCGGTGCAGCAGGAAAAGGTGTCCAGCCTGCGCAAGATGAATACAATGGTCCAGAGCATGGTTGATTATGTTCTGGACAACCGGGACGCCCTCATGGGTTTGTCATGCATAAAAATGTATGACGAGTACACCTTCGTCCATTCGGTAAATACCTCGATTCTCGCTGTATCCCTCGGATCCTTTCTCTCGTTTGAAAAGCAGCAGATTGCCGCGCTCGGCATTGCCGCGCTTATGCATGATATCGGGAAAGTGGACATTCCCCATGAGATTATCAATAAACCAGGCAAACTCACCTTCGAAGAGTGGGAGCAGGTTAAACGCCATCCTGTTGAAGGGGCGCTGCTTCTCGCCGATGTCCCGGGAGTATCCAAACTGGCAATGGTGGCTGCTTTCGAGCACCACCAGCACGGCGCCCAAGGCTATCCGAAGGTGGAAGAAGACTATCCACGACATCCTTTTTCACAGATCGTATCCCTTGCTGATGCCTATGAAGCGCTAACGGCCGCCCGTGTATACTATAGTGCCCAAATGCCGGCCGACCAGGCTATCAGGATTCTTTTGGCGAAGCGCGGCTCTGTCTTCAATCCCATCCTGGTCAAGGCATTTGTTAATATGACAGGTCTCTTCCCGATCGGCACCATCCTCAAGCTGGACACTGGGGAGCTCGGGTTGGTTCAACATCAGACGCGCGATCTCATGAGGCCGCGCGTTCTGCTGCTTACCAAATTCGATGGATCGGAAAAGGAAACAGGGACGGAGACCAGCCTTCTGGAAACAGCGGGCGGCAAATACAAGCGTTCAATAGTCGGCACTATCAATCCCCACGCTATGAAGATCAACTTAAAGAAATATCTGGGGTAGCCCTTTCCGGGTGTAGTCCCTCACCATCCGACAGGGAGGACCGGCAGCTTTTCCCTGCAAAGGAGCATTTATGAAAATCCTTCTCGTTTACCCCAAATACCCCGAGACTTTCTGGAGCTTTAAATATGCGCTGAAGTTCATATCTAAGAAAGCGAGTCTACCTCCGCTCGGACTTTTGACTGTTGCGGCCATGCTGCCCGCAGAATGGGATGTCCGGCTCATCGATAAAAACGTCAAAACGCTCACCGACGCCGATTTATACTGGGCTGATTACGTATTTCTGAGCGCCATGTCCATTCAGCGGGAGTCGGCCGAGTCCCTCATCAGGCGATGCAAGGCGCTGGGGGTAAAAATGATCGCTGGCGGCCCCCTTTTTACGTCGGTGCCCGAGGAGTTCCCGGAGGTCGATTATCTCGTTCTGAACGAGGCCGAGATAACGCTGCCGTTGTTCCTCGAAGACCTGAAGCAGGGAACGCCCCAGCGGATTTATGCATCTACCCAGTGGGCGGACATCACGAGCACTCCCATACCCCGCTTCGATCTTCTGGACAAGCGAAAATATGCCTCTATGAACATACAATATTCCCGGGGTTGTCCCTTTGAATGTGACTTCTGCAATATCACGGTACTCTACGGTCGCAAACCGAGAACCAAGGACGCGGTCCAGATATTGGCGGAGTTGGAGGCGCTTTATTCACTGGGATGGCGCGCTGGTGTTTTTATCGTTGACGACAATTTTATTGGGAACAAGGGCAAACTGAAAAAGGAGGTCCTCCCCGCCATTATCGAATGGATGGAAAAACGAAAGTATCCCTTTACGCTTTACACCGAGGTATCGATCAATCTGTCCGATGACGCGGAACTGATGATACTCATGGCCAAGGCCGGGTTTGATCAGGTGTTCGTGGGCATTGAATCACCGAACGAAGAAAGCCTCGCAGAGTGCAGCAAGCTCCAGAACCGGAACCGCGATCTTATTGCCTGTGTCCGAAAGATCCAACAGGCGGGTCTTGAAGTGCAGGCAGGCTTCATCGTCGGGTTCGACAAGGACCCCGCAACAATCTTCGACCGTCTTATCGGGTTCATCCAGGAGAGTGGGATCGTCACAGCCATGGTGGGGCTTCTGAACGCTCCCCATGGCACCAAGTTGTACCACCGAATGAAAGAAGAGGGAAGGCTCACGAAGTCGACGACGGGTGATAATACGGATTTCTCAATCAATTTCGTGCCCAAGATGAGCACCGAAACCCTGATGAACGGTTACCGCACGATTTTGAAGACCATCTATTCACCGAAGCACTACTATGCGCGCGTGAAAAAGTTTCTTGAGGAGTACCGCCCCGCGAGGCCGCGGAAGCTCCATCTCCCGTTTACCCATATCATGGCCGTTATGAAGTCTATGATTCGGCTCGGTATCGTGGGGAGGGAGCGTTTCCATTACTGGAAGCTGTTCTTCTGGTCACTCTTCAGGCGGCCTCGGCTGTTGCCGCTTGCAATCACCCTCTCAATCTACGGATTCCATTTCCGCAAGGTTTTCAGACACCACGAAAAACTACGCTCACGGGGAATCTAGAGCTACTGTTAACTGCCCGGATATTTATGGACAGAGAAAACTGAACCGCATGATAAAATAAAAAAAGCCTCCCTCGATCGTAATTAGACAGAAAACAGAACGTTCTGGTAACACTTGAAGCCCTCTGCGAAATACGTAGACAACCGCTGTATTCCGGTTGAGGTATTCAAAATGATCGCCGCACACCTATGACCTCCTACCCCATAGACGATATTTTCCCCGAACTGAAAGAAGCGGTCCGAAACAAACCCTCCGTCATTCTGCATGCGCCGCCCGGAGCAGGGAAAACCACCCGCGTACCACTCGCACTGCTTGAGGTGATACCGCTCAGTCGGGGTCGCATCGTCATGCTCGAACCGCGCAGGATCGCCGCGGTGTCTGCGGCGCGATGGATGGCAGCAACGCTTGATGAACAACCAGGGGAAACGATTGGCTATGCAATCCGCTTTGATGCGAAAATATCCGAAAAGACTCGGGTCGAAGTCGTTACCGAAGGCATCCTGACGCGCCGGATTCAGTCCGACCCCGGGCTCGACAATACGGCAATGGTCATTTTCGATGAATTCCACGAGCGCAGTATTCATGCCGACTTGGCGCTGGCGCTTTGTCTTGACATTCGCAGGGAATTGCGGCCTGACTTGAAGATCCTCGTCATGTCGGCCACGCTGGACTACGGCCCCCTCGTGGCGATGCTCGGTGCCTCGCCCGTCATCACCTCCTCTGGAAGGGCATTCCCCGTTGCCGAGCGGTATCTCACAGAAAAGGCTGGATCCCTGACGGAGAGGATCACGTGGGCGGTCAGGACTGCATTGAAAGAGACTGAGGGAGACATCCTCGTGTTTCTTCCCGGATCGGGTGAGATACGGGCCTGCATGAAGGAGTTGCGCGAGAATCCCGATATTTTAGAGAACCGTATTTTGGTTCATGCGCTTTACGGAGATCTTGCGTTCGAGGAGCAGGAGCGAGCAATCATCCCTTCCCGGGATCACCGAAAAATCGTCCTTGCCACGAATATCGCCGAATCGAGCCTGACCATTCAGGGCGTCCGGGCTGTGGTCGACAGCGGCCTCACACGTATGCTTCGGTATGATCCCGCCACGGGAATGAACCGCCTCGTCACCATGACTCTTTCGCAGGCATCGGCGGAACAGCGAAAAGGAAGGGCGGGAAGGCTCGGACCGGGGGTGTGCTATCGTCTGTATGATCCGCAGGAATTGCACAGTATGTTGCCCTTTGCCAAACCGGAGATACTGGTGTCCGATCTCGCTCCCCTGGCGCTAGAACTTGCAGCCTGGGGTGTGAAAGACACGCGGATGCTTTCCTGGCTCGACATGCCGCCCGCGGCTTCATGGGATACCGGGCTGCAGTTGCTGAAAGACCTTGGAGCAGTAGATTCTTCGGGTTCGATAACGCCCGCCGGCCGTGCGATGGTGCGGCTTCCCCTTCATCCCAGGCTTTCCCGTCTCATGACGAGGGCGCAGGAACTGGGTTGTGTTCGCCTGGGAGCTGACCTAGCCGCCATTCTTACGGAGCGGGACCTATTTCGGCAGCAGACATCGTACGGCAAATACGGCGAACCGGATGTTTCGGAAAGGGTCGAAGCATTATGGAAATGGAGATCGGGAGAGGAACTGCGGGAAGGTGTTGATCACACAACACTTGGATCCGTAGAAAGGACTTCAAAACAGCTCTTGCGTATGATGGGAAACCGATTAGACGCGGCTGTTCAGGATCGGGTGGATTACGAAATGTTATCACGGCTTCTGCTCTGCGCCTTCCCGGACCGGATCTGCAAGCGGCGCGAGGAAGGGGGCGGCCGTTTTGTCCACATCCGGGGGCGGGGTGTGCGCCTTTCCCTGGATAGCCACTTGGGCAGCAGCCCCTATATTATCGCCGTGACCGTCGACGCCGGAGAAAAAACAGAAGGTTTTGTGCATATTGCTGCGCCGGTTACGGAAGAGCTCATCAGGGTTGAATGCGCTGAGCGCATTGAAACCGTCAGGAGAGTGGAATGGGACAGGAAGGAGAACAGGATCGTGGCCGCACGAGAAGAGCGGCTCGAAACCCTGATCCTGTCGAAAAAACCGTTTACCCCAAGCGACGAGGAAGCCGCACCCATTGTGTGCGATGCGATTCGGGCGAATGGAGAATTACTTCACTTAAGCAAGGAAGCCATGCAATTCCTGGCCCGCGTAAGACTGATAGGCAGTGCATATCCTGAAGAGGACTGGCCAGACTTGGCCGAGGAAAAGCTTTTTTTAGGACTCGAGGAATGGCTGCTGCCCTGGCTAGGGAAAGCGCGTAGCGCTCATGATATAGCTGGTTTGGACATTCTCCCAGCGCTCAGAGCCCGAATTTCGTGGGAACAGGCGCGGCTCCTGGACGAGCGTGCGCCCCTGACTATCAATGTTCCGAGCGGCAGCCGGGTGAAACTGGACTACTCGCCGGGGCAGCAGCCCGTTCTTGCCGTAAAGATTCAGGAGATGTTCGGACTTTCTGACACCCCCTCCGTAGCGGGCGGCAGGGTAAAAGTTCTCCTGCATTTATTATCCCCCGCGCGCAGACCTGTACAGATCACCCAAGATCTCAAAGGTTTCTGGAATATTTCCTACCAGGATGTAAAAAAAGACCTGAAAGGACGCTACCCGAAACATCCCTGGCCCGAAGATCCGTGGAATGCGGTTCCCACGCGAAAAACTAAACCGCGGGGGAGATGAGAGGCTTTTTCGGACGATGACGGAAAATTCGATAAAAGGAGGGTTGCGCTGACGAGCAGGTTATGTTTTGTGTTATCGTGGACGTTAGTAGGTCTCGGTATTGTTGGATAAAACCGCAGTATTCGGAAATGCACACAATGAAGAGGTTAGGCGCCAGCCAAGGATCCAGTTCATCCTAAAATATTATCACATCAGGAGCTATCACGCGTTAAGTGCGTTATCGAGCATCACTTCGTAAAGTCGGGCAAGACCGAGCAATTCTGACCGGCCTCCCGGCTTCTTCATCTGACAATACTCAGATACAGCGCTGCAGCGTTAGGATCCTGTCAAGATCAACCGGTTTCAAAGCGCCGATTCGGACCAGAATTTCCCCCAAGAGTTGTCCGCTGAACTTTTGATGATCGAGAGCGAATTCAAGATCTTGGGGTAGGATCAGCTTGTGAACGACAAGCAAGGTTCCTAACTGAACTTTGACCTTGCTATTTTTTACGACCATTTGCGCCAGACCATTCATCCAACTTTTCTCCCTTTTTTCCAAGCCGGCAATCCTTAAAACTGTTAATTATTGCTTTAACATAATTTTACTGTTTTTGAAGGTACTTGTCAAGTATAAATAGTAATAACTTTAAAATAATGTTACAGTGTTAACAAAATAATCGGTTGGTTTGCAACTTATTGATAAAAAACGATTAAAATATGGCTAGTGAAAAGGTGAAAGCATATCACCAGAAGTTCGGAACAAACAACGAGAATTCACCGCTACTTATGGCGATATGTTTGAATAAGTCAGTAAAGAATTCCTTAGCCGATTTTCTTACTTCGTAAGTTTGGCAACTTCAACCGGTTCTTTCTCGTGGTTCTCCTCATTCTGCATCAGCTCTTCATATTTATCAGCAAGCTGCCATGCTTGGCGATAGATATGCCCAGGCTGTTTGAGGACTACGCGAAACTGACCGTCATTGAACGAGACGGGCATGAATACGCCAGCTTCCCTCGCCAAGATGTCCGCCTGTATAATCGCCCATTCGCATCCGGTAGCAAATCCGCTGCTCTGCCCAACCGGAAACCCGGCGGCAAAGCCAACCATCACTAATGCAATTGCAAATACCGTTATAGTAAGCAAACGCAAGAATGTTTTCATATCTCTTCCCCCTTCCCGTTAACAACCCACTGACTACTATTAAGAATGATCGCACGCTTAAGATGGGGAACCATATTTTTATTGTATTTACTTTAATTAAAAGCAAGAGCAATGCCAATAAATAACTAATTGAAAAATTAATGTTTTTAATCAATCGTGTTTAGAATATACGAGAAAACCATTCGAAATGAGCAGGCTATTTTGAACTATCAATGCGATTTGACTCAGGGCAAATCCCGGAAATCACTCAATCTGAGAAAAAAATGTTCTTGCAAGCAGACTACTATATAACCGCTGAGGAGTACAAAGGAAAATGCAGAACAGCAGTGAAAGTGAATAAAAATTCCCGCCAAAGTCTCTGATGCTTTTGGAGAGCCTCCTCCTGTCATCTGGTATTTCTCCGGAAGATGACGAATAAAAGAAGCTTAACGCACGTCCCTGCCTGATGAGTTCGCAATCGCGTCGCATCTTCAGACTCGAGAATGGTAAGATTGTGGAGCATTGGGACGTGCACGAAGCAATAATCGTTGACATCCTCCCCGGCCTGAAGGCCGAGGATTCCCGAATCTCAATTGCAAAATTCCGGAGATTCAAGTATTATTTCATCAAATATCCTGATCAATATGAAGCCCCGCATCCTTTTCATAAATCCCTGGATCCACGATTTCGCCGCCTTCAACCTCTGGGCGCGTCCGCTCGGCCTGCTCAAGGCTGTTGAGTATTTAAGCGCCTTTGATGCGGAGGTGATCTTTATCGACTGCGCGGATTCCTTCCATCCCGATAAATACGGAACCGGCAAGTACCGATCCGAGATCATCCAAAAGCCTGAGATGCTAAAAAACGTACCACGTTATTTCAAGCGATACGGCGTGAGCGCTGAGGAGTTCACAACTAGGCTCAAATCGATGATGCCTTTTGATATCGTACTCATGACCTCGATCATGAGCTACTGGTATACTGGCGTGCAGGAGACGATCAGACTCGTCAGGGAGGCCGCGGGAGATGTTCCAATCATCCTCGGCGGTATTTATCCCACGCTTTACCCTGATCATGCTTCCCGACATTCGGGAGCGGACTCCATCTATGCAGGCTCCCTAAACGACTGGCTCTTGTCCCTAATGCGGGGCTTCAGGATAACGCTCAGTCCCGTGCGCAAACGGGAACCCCACTACACCTTGAACCTTCACGCGCAACATTCTTTCGCACCGCTGCTCACCTCAACAGGCTGTCCTTTTTATTGTTCTTACTGCGCATCGAGGCTGCTGGCTACGCGATACGAGCAAAGGCCGTTCGACGGTATTGCAGGGGAAATCTTGGAACTCCGAGCACGTGGCGTCAGGGACTTTGTTTTCTACGATGACGCGCTTCTTTACGACGCGGAGCATCACATTAAGCCATTGCTGCAGTCGCTAGTACACAAGAGACTCGATGTGCGGCTCCATGCGCCGAACGGACTGCATGCACGCTTTATTGATGATGAACTGGCACGATTGATGAAAAGAGCGGGTTTTACGACGATCCGGTTGAGTCTAGAGACCATCGAGAGCGAAAGACAGCAAGCCACCGGCGGCAAAGTAACGAACGATGATTTCGAGAGGTCAGCTAGATCCCTGCAAAGTGCGGGTTTTACCAAGTCACAGATGGGCGCCTACCTCCTGTACGGTTTGCCAGGCCAGAGGCTCACGGAAGTGGAAGCGGGGATCGCGTTCTTAAAAAAGCTAGATGTCCGCATTCATCTTGCCGAATTTTCGCCGATTAGAGGCACAGGGTGCTGGGACGATCTCGTGAAGAACAACATTATTCCCCGAGACCTGGATCCTCTTCTTACGAACAATACTGTTTTTTCCTATCTCTATTCAGGATATGACCCCGTTGAAGTGAACAGGATCAAAATCGACGTTAAGGAATATAATCATACCTAGACCAGGAGTCCGGCGGAAAAAATCTCTGCAACCGATACCGGACATATCGGGGTCTGGCCATCACTTTCTGCTTTAAGCAAGCCGAAAAAAATTATTTAAGCCCGTTTCGTTTTTATGTTAGAATCAGCAATAATAAAAACGAAAAGAAAGCAACCTGTCGTTGTTTGTCCGTTTGCAAATAAAACTCCCGGGCAAGGGGATTCCCATGATAATTGCGGATCTTGATCACATCGACCGCCAGATTGCCATGACCCCTATTCAGTATCTTGTCGATGGCAAAATAGAGATAGACGGGGACTGCGTATGTGCAATCGTACAGCGGTATGAGACGATAAAAATGGAGACGCCGAAATTTGAGCACCATCGCAAATATCTCGATATACAATTCATCCCGTCCGGCGAGGAGATTATTGGATGGACACCCGTGGAACGAAGCTTATCACTGAACCCTATGACGCGGACAGGGACCTCTGCTTCGACACGGTTGGAGCAGGAAAATGGTCGCCTATGCATCTGCAGTCAGGTCAGCTAGCAGTGCTTTGGCCTGAAGACGGTCATGCGCCAAATGTTTCGGCAGGCATTCCCGCCCTGGTAATGAAGATCGTCTTGAAAGTGGCATTAGAATATACAAATTGAAAATATAAAGAGAAGTGTCAATTCGGGAGGTCACTGTAATTGTGGATGATCATCAATATACGCGTAGAATTTATCGATCCAGGGATAACAGGACAATGAGAAAAAAAGACGTTCAAGAGATCATGAAGGAATTTGAAGTGCGCAAAGCTAGGCAGGTTATTGCAATTGCACTAACGGTGTTTTTCATTCTGCTCTGCGCCATACTCCACAAGTGGCCCATACTCTATGCAAATTTTTCAAAGGGAGCGCTCTTCGGAGCACAGGTCGCGGCTATTGCGGCATTTATGGGCTTTTCGGCTCTTAACTGGAGATGCCCCTCCTGCGGGAAATCCTTGGGTGGAGACATCGTCAAGAAGATGTGCAAAAAGTGCGGGGTGAGGCTGCAATGAGGGGAAATAGAGCAGGAAAGCTGAAAAAACTGAAATCAGGAAAAGTCGGACTTGGAGACTGCCCTCCTTGACATCCGATTCGCATACTCTACCTGATTAAAAACTACAACAATTGAGAAGAATGTTTCCCGCAACCCTCCTCCATCCATGCGCACTTCCGCCTTGCTCAGAACATTATCATCATAGACTCTTAACCGGATAGATTTTCAAAAATAACTTCCACATTGTCTGTTATTATAGCGCCCGGCTATCAAAAGACATTACAGCGGTTAATTCCAAATATTGTCCTCGATAAAATCTATATCATAACAGGAATAGTTAATACGGGAAGTTCTTCCAACGTCCCCGTGAAATGATAATCGATTGACTTTAGCGGGACATAAAAAAAGTTCCCCTCGGAGAAAGGGGGGGTTGCGAAATCAGCAGGTTTGCCAATCAGGTCTCAACTGCAGAGGTTAAATTCTCTCCAAGGCCTGCTTCACGTCGGCGATCAGATCGTCCACATCTTCGAGGCCAAGCGCGAGTCTTACCAGGTTGTCCGCCATGCCGATTTTTTTCCGGTAGTCCTCGGGATAGTCGAAAAACGACATCATCCACATCTGGGTCACAAGGCTTTCGCTGCCTCCGAGGCTGGGCGTAATCAGGAAGAGCTCGAGGGAGTCGATAAACTTCCGGGTTCTCGTGTCGTCACCCTTCAGCAGGAAGGTGACCACGCTGCCAAAACCCTTCATCTGCTCCTTGGCGATTTTCCGGTCCGGGTGCGAATCGAGGCCGGGATACCATACTTTTTCAATCTTCGGATGGGCTTCGAGCATGTGTGCGATGGTCAAGCCCGCCTCGTTGTGGTGTTTCATCCGGAGGCCGAAGGTCTTAAGGCCGCGCTCGAGCAGGAAGCAGGTGAGAGGGCCGGGCGTGGCGCCGATCATGCGCTGCATGCGGTAAATGTCGTTCATGAGTTTGTCGGAGCCGAGCGCGACGCCGGCAAGGAGGTCGTTGTGTCCTCCCAGATATTTGGTAGCCGAGTGGACGACAACGTCCACGCCCATTTCCAGGGGCTTAATGTTGTAAGGTGTTGCCAATGTGGCGTCGATAATAGTCATGACCTTGTGCTGTTTCGCGACCCTCACCACCGAGACAAGGTCCAGACACCGGAGGTAGGGGTTGGTCGGCGATTCCGTGAAGATGATGTTAGTGTTCGGCCGGATCGCTTTCTCGATGGCTTCAGCCGTAGGGTCCACCATCGATACCTGGATGCCGAACTCAGCCAGGAGGTTCGCGGCGAAGTCGCGCGTCTGGCGGTAACAATCGCTCGTGAAGATAATATGACCGTCGCGGCGCATGAATGTCATGAGCGTCAGGATCACGGCGGACATGCCCGTGGAGAATAGCACCGCGCGCTCGGCGCTCTCGATAGCCGCGAGCTTGCGCTCGCACTCCTGTTGCGTGGGGTTGCCGTAGCGACCATACTCGTGTTCGCGGATCGTTCTACCCTCGCTTTTGGCTTTCATGAAGTCGTAGACTTCCTGCGTGTTGTTGAAGTAGTAATTCGACGTGTGTACGATAGGCGTGGATACCGCGAAATGAGCGTGGTGCACGCGGTCCAAACCATGGATGCCGAGCGTGGCGGGGTTCCATTTTTTGGGATCTGAAGGTTTGTTGTCAGACATTCGATGTTCTCCTATTCTTTAACGCCTGCTCCAGGGCTTTCTTGACGGCATCTACTGTCGGCGGAAGGTCGATGGGTTTGTTGGCATAGGTGCAGGGGAAATCGAGATTTTTCTCATGATACTTTACCTTGAAATCGGTGAACTTAAGGCCATGGGCCGTTGAAATGACCACGACCTTCTCACTTTTATCAATCTTCCCGGTTTTCAAGAGCTTAAACAGCGCGGCGAGGGCCACTCCCGTATGGGGGCAATTGAACATGCCCGTGGTGTCGCCCAGGGCGGCGGCATCGGCTAGTTCCTGCTCTGTGGCGTCCATCACGATGCCGTCGAACTGCTTCAATGTCCTGATCGCCTTCTCGATGCTTACGGGGTTGCCGATCTGAATCGCGCTGGCGAGGGTCTTCTGTGCCTGCATGGGCTCGAAACTTGCGAAATTCTTCAGGTACGAACGGTAGAGGGGGTTGGCCCGCTCAGCCTGGGCCACGACGATCCTGGGAAGTCTGTCAATAAGCTCCAAATCGCGCATCATGAGGAGTCCAGAGCCGAGGGCCGAGACATTTCCAAGGTTCCCTCCGGGGATGATGATCACGTCAGGCACTTCCCAGTCGAACTGCTGTACGATCTCGATGCCTACTGTTTTCTGGCCTTCAATCCGCAGCGAGTTCATCGAGTTTGCCAGATAAATGGTATTGTCCTTTGTAATCTCCTGCACAACGCGCATGCAGCCGTCGAAGTCCGTGTCGAGCGACAGAACCAAAGCTCCGTTTGCGATCGGCTGGACGAGCTGGGCTACCGATATTTTCCCCTTGGGCAGAAGTACGATGGACTGGATGCCGGCGGCCGCGCAATAAGTCGCTAGGGCGGCAGAGGTGTCGCCAGTGGACGCGCAGGCAACGGCCTGGATGGGGACTCCTTCGCTGATCATCTGCTTTACCTGGGACACGAGCACCGTCATGCCCAAGTCCTTGAAGGAACCACTGTGAGAATTGCCGCAGAGTTTTATCCAGAGGTTGTCGATGCCGATCATCTTGCCGAATCGCTCGGCCCAGAACAAGTTCGTCGCCCCTTCATAAACGGACACGACATTATCATCATGGATGTTTGGCAGGATCCATTCCTTCTTGCCCCACACGCCGGAGCCGTAGGGCCATTGGGTAGACTTGTAGCGGTCCTCGAACAGCTTCATCCACGCCTTCGCGCTCCGGTGTGCCAGAGCCTGCATGTCGTGCTGCACGCCCAAAAGCGATCCGCAGGCTTCGCAGCGATAAATAATCTTGTTCAGCGGATATTGCGCTTTGCACTGTTCATTGATGCATTGAAACCATGCTCGATATGACATAGGATTTATCCTCTTTGTTCAAATTCACGGAAACGGCCGATTGAGCTTGGGAACGATGTTTCCATGCCGTACGTTCTTCATATCGCCGGGGCGCTCAGGGCATCGGAAACTATAGCATACTGCCCCGTAAAGAATCAATGCAAAATTAACAGAGGGGGAAATAGAATTCTCATTCGGAGTTTGGAGGGCAGACGGCTGAGGGCTGGGGTCTGATCATAGAGCCTGCTGAGGGCAAAAGATTCTCGGGATGACAACGAAACGCACAAACGAAGGAAATTTGGTTTTAATATAACGGTTATGACTGTCAAACAAAATAAAACCAGAACCAGCCAAGATTATTTCGTTGCATTGCGGTGCCTGTGAATCATGCCTTCTTCTTTTTTGTATTTGTGTTACAATAAATACATGCAAAACATGGACACGACCAATAAATATGACGATGCAGGAAGCTCGGCCAACCCGGATGTCGAGAATGTAAAGCCCTCTGATTACTTGAGGGCAGTGAAAGCCAATCTGAGGAACGGCAAACAGAAGGACGCCTTCGTTCTGTTGCAGCAAGCCGCGGTGCGGTTTCCTGATGAGCCTCTTATCCTTTCCTATTATGGCTGCTTTCAGGCCTTGGTGGACAAAAAGTACCGGAGTGGCGTGGAAACCTGCAAAAAGGCGATTGCCATGCTCAGACAAAAAGGGGCTTTTGAAGAAGAGCTGCTCTATCCCGTGTTTTATCTCAATCTTGGCAGGGCCTATCTGTCTGCGGGAAAGAAGCCTGACGCTATCGAGGCATATACAAGAGGGTTGAAGTACGACAACGGCAACAGCGACCTTCGGAGGGAATTGCGGGGTTTGGGGCTAAGAAAAGCGCCTCCTGTTCCCTTTCTCGACCGGTCCAACCCAATCAATAAATACATTGGCCTAATGCTTCGGACGGTGGAGAAAACTCCCGGCAACGCAAAGAGGCAGCGCCCATCCAGGTAGGGAATCACGAGACGCTGTTCAGGTCTGGCGCTGTCAGAGAAATTTCCGGTTGCTCCTTTTCTCGCACTGAATGCTTGCCGCGCGTACAAGAGCTCATATTTATTAAGACCGTTTTTTTCGCGGGAATTCCCTTTGCACAAATCTAATACTATTCCCAGGGAACAGGCGAGAGTGGCAGGCTCCCTTGATTTCAATGGCGCTTTCGCTATACTACTTAAAAGGGATCGTGTATTGTCTTTTCCCCAAAGCCTCTTTTGCTAAACATTTCCCTATTATTGCTTGCGATCCAATACGCATTTACCCGCGATTGCTCTGTATGAGAATAATTAAAAAAAGGAGTTACCGTGAATCGCAAGACGAAAAATTCAACTGATATATGGATATGGTCAATCTCGGTTTCTGTCTTGCTGACGATCATCACGATGATCCCTTCGACCTCATTCGCCCATGGGGTTGCTGGACAACGTTTTTTCCCGACCACGTTCGCAGTGGATGACCCGTTCATTTCTGATGAGTTTCCCGTGCTATATAATTCAATTAAGATGAACGATGAAGCAGGGGGGCCTCGGGTTCAGACTTCGTCACTTGATGTCGGATACTCCAAACGCATCTTGCCTAACATCGGGATAGAAGTGGATGAAAAGTATCAACGCCTCCGCACAGAGGGCGATGGAACCGTAAGCGGTTTCGGCAATCTGGGGGTGAATTTGAAGTACCAGCTTTACACGAGCGCCGAGCATGAAACGATTTTTTCCGTCGGGGTGACGGATGAAATTGGGAACACCGGCAATCATAGCGTATCGGACCCGTTCTCAACTATTTCGCCAGCCTTCTATTTTGGGAAAGGGTTCGGCGACCTGCCTGAATCCGCAGGTTTCCTAAGACCTCTTGCAATCACCGGCGTTATTGGACCGAACATTCCCTCGGAGAATACGACAGACGGTGTGATATTGCATCCACGGTCTTCTTTCCGTCCAAGGGTTGAGTACTGTTCACTTAATTATTGCATAATATAGTATTATGTGATATAATGTTTTCATAAAGCTAAGCGTATGGGCGAAACAGCAGGGAATAACTTACCAGGCAGCATGGAAATGGTGGAAGGCCGGCAAACTCCCGGTTGAGGCTGAGCAGATGCCAACCGGCACCATCATCGTCAAAGAGCAGAAAACCGCAGAGGGTTCTGTCGCTCTTTATGCCCGGGTGTCCGGTCATGACCAGAAAAAAGATCTTGATGGGCAGCTTGGACGACTTTCCGCATTTGCCGTTTCAAAGGGGCTGTCGGTTTCAAAAGCGGTCACGGAGATAGGTTCCGGCCTCAATGGGCACAGGCCAAAACTCTTGAAACTGCTTGCCGATCCTAATGTCAGCATTATCATTGTAGAGCATCGTGACCGGCTTATGCGGTTAGGGTCCGAGTACGTGGAGTCAACGCTTCGAGCCCAGGGTCGCCAGCTTATCGTGGCAGAACAGTCCGAGATGAAGGACGACCTGGTAGAAGACATGATAGAGATGCTTACCTCGTTTTGCGTGCGGCTTTATGGCAGGCGATCCGCGGCAAACAAGGCAAAGAAAGCTGTAGAGTCCATGGGAATGATCCCACAGAAAGCATTGAAGCGTGAAAAATAAGAAAAACAAACGAAACCGCGAATCCGGCAATACCCTTTCATTCACGGCAAATACCCTACTTTGCGACCTGTCGTTTCCGAAAACAAAGACTTCGCTCTATGATCTCCTCGCAGACCTTGGCATCCTTTACGGACGCATCAAGCGCACTCTTTTCAAAGACTGCATGAGGACTGACAAGACGGCGATGGAATTCAAGAATGCCTATCTCTTGAAGTTCGGCATTACCGCCCGGCAGTTCAACGCGGTCCGTTTCGACCTTGATGGCAATATCAGATCGGTAAAAGAATTAACCAAGCTGCGTATTAAGGATCTCGAAGAGAAAATCAAGTCTATCAACAAATGGCTGGCAAGTAAGGAAGATAAAATCCTGAAAGTCAGCAAGGATAGTAAATTAAAAGATTCTGAAAAGGAAGCTGCGAAAGCGAAACTCCGTTTTGCCATAGATAACAAGAAAGTAAAACTGGCGAACGTGGATAAGAAGCTTGCCAAACTGCGGCACGACCAGGAAATCGGGAAAATAAGGATATGTTTCGGGTCGAACAAACTGTTCAGAAAGCAGTTTAATCTGAAGGAAAACGGCTACAAGAGCCACAATGAATGGCTCCTGGACTGGAAAAAATCCCGCAACAACACCTTCTTCTCTCTCGGGTCCAAAGACGAAAACAGAGGCAACCAGACCTGCGTGCTTCAACCTGACGGATCCTTGCGAATAAGGGTCCCCGGCAGCCTGATCCATAAATACGGACGTTTTGTCACCATTCCCGCTGTACGGTATTCTTACGGCCAGGATCAGGTCAATTACGCTCTTCAATCCAAAACCGCACTTACGCACCGGTTTGTCAGGGACAGGAAGGGCTGGTATCTCCACAGCACCGTGGATATTCCGAAGGGGAGAACCCTTACGTTTAGTTCTCAGCAAATCGGGGTGCTTGGCGTGGACGTCAATGAAAAAGAGATTGCCGTAGCGGAGACCGACCGGTTCGGGAATTTTGTCTTCAGCATGACTTGGCCCGCAGTCGTAAAAGACCTGGACACCGAACAAACAAAAGCATTGTACAGTGAAATTGTAAGGGAAATCATTAAACTGGCTGTAAAGACAGGAAAGCCCCTTTCTCATGAGCAACTCGATTTCAGCAAGAAGAAAGCATCCTGAAAGAGCGAGCTTATGCCAGGATGTTTCCGGATTTGCCTATTCAACATTCCTTACCCGCTGACCGGAGAGCAGCAAAAGAGGGGGTACGGTCAAGTTAATCCCGCATTCACCTCGGTCATCGGAAAACACAACTTCATGAACCGTTACGGCATCACGCCGCATGAAGCAGCGGTTATTGCCATAGCGAGACGCGCGCAAAGATACAGTGAACAACCGGACTCTGCCAGAGCTAATTCTTCCGTACCTGCAAGGACTCGGGGAAAGCACATCTGGAGCTATTGGAGAACGGTTAAAAACCGGGACGTCAAAAAACGTGCCGGATTAAGGCGGTCCTCACAGGACATCTCAGGTTACGGTGAAACACGGAAGAAATTTACATCAAAGACGACACCGCGGTCCATGCCGCCACCTCTTCGCAGGTTGAAGAGTGCGCAAAGCGGGATGAGACCCAGGACAGTGAACGGGACTTGAGCTAACAGGGCGCGAACCCCTGTCGTTAACCGGCAGCAGCACTGTTCGGCTGCCGTATAGTTATTAGAAATAATATACTATGTTTTTAGTTTTTAGGAACGGTACCTATGCTCTCTTCGGTCAGGTGAGTCATGAAGGAAAGGTACATCGGGCCGGAACTTGAGGAGGGGTGGGCCGCTCTCGCGTCGCTTAAGCGTGAAGGAAAAGTTCGCTGGGTCGGTCTTTCGAACTTCAGTGTAGCTCAGATAAAACGTGCCCAGGCTATCAAGCCGGTTACGTCTCTGCAGCCGCCCTATTCGCTCGTCAGGCGAGGTGTTGAACGTGATATTCTTCCCTTCTGCAGGGAGGAGGGGATCGGCGTGATCGTTTACGCACCCATGGCATCGGGCTTGCTCACCGGCGCCATGACGCGGGAGAGAGCTGCCGGCCTCTCAACCGATGACTGGCGGCGCCGAAGTCCGGAGTTCAATGAGCCGAATCTTTCGCGGAACCTCGCCCTTGTTGAGCGACTCCGAGCCGTATCAAAGCGTCATGGCCGCTCACCCGGCGAGGCGGCTATTGCGTGGACGCTCAGGAATCCCGCGGTAATAGGCGCAATCGTTGGTGCGCGGAGCGCCGTGCAGGCTGAGGGGGTGATGCGTGCCGCGGAACTCAACTTGAGCGATGAAGAGATTTCTGAGATAGAAAACGCGAAGGGGTCATAAAAAAAGACCGGCGACTGTTTCATTCGCCGGTCATCGATCTCAAAGACTTACTGTAATCGGTTACCCGCCTACATAGCCGCCGGAAAACTCGCTTTTTGAGATCTCATCGGTGGACGCCACCGATGCTACGCGCTCAAACTCCCGGTCCGTTCCTTTCCATTCGAAGGGACAGGCCTTCATCAGCAGCTGGAGTTTCCAGTCAACCATATCAGCCAGCTCACAGAGGTGCTGCTCGTAGGTTTTTGAACGCTCGCTGCCCGCGCCGTATACTTTTTTCGCATCTTCCTGGAGCAGGTGAATACTCTCTTTTATACTCGTCAGCTTCTCACTCACTTCATCACAATAGCCGTTGATTTTTATATCTTTTACGTTTGCCATGGATACCTCCTAACTTACTCCCGACTGGGGATTTCATGTCACTACCTCTCTTCCCCAGGCTCCTCCCGCTCTTTTCTCGATGGGAGGCACGACATTCATCTGATAATAAAAGTATAACACCGGCAGAGTCTGGATGAGCAATTAACAGCGTAGTACGATAGTCTTTTATTCTACGGAAGCCATCATGGTGGCTTTTCTCCCGGGAAAGGGCCTGTCAATGAATGACCCAGTCATGCCGTGTGACCAGCTCGGGATTGGGACTTTCGCCGAGATTTCTATGTAGCATCCTTTTGAGACGTAGCGCTGGCCAGCGCCGGAGAACAGGCAGGAATAGGGGGGGCAGAATGAATACTCTCAGGCCATTAGTTCCTTGATATGTCTGATCACGTCGGCCACAACCTGCTGTGCGCTTCCATAGAGCATCCGCGTGTTGTCGGCAAAGAAAAGAGCGTTTTCTGTGCCGGAATAACCTGTGCCTTTGCCGCGCTTGATCACTATGACATTGTGCGCCTGGTCAGCGTTCAAAATCGGCATCCCGTAGAGAGGGCTTGATTTATCTGTTCGGGCAGCGGGGTTCACAACATCGTTGGCCCCGATCACAAGCGCCACGTCGGTCTGGCCGAACTCCTCGTTTATTTCCTCGAGATCAAAGATTCTCTCATAAGGTACGCCGGCCTCGGCCAGCAGCACGTTCATGTGGCCGGGCATGCGCCCTGCCACCGGATGGATCGCGAACTTGACCTCCACGCCCGCTTCACCCAAAAGCTGGCTCATCTCCTTGACCTTGTGCTGCGCCTGGCCCACGGCCATGCCATAGCCGGGGATGATGATCACCTTCTGCGCATAGCGAAGCATGGCCGCGACATCGAGCGCCGAGACTTCCTTCATTGTTCCTGAAACAGCGCTCACGCCAACCCGCGCTTCGCCCGTGATCGGTCTAAACAGGATATTGGTCAGCGGACGGTTCATGGCCCGCGCCATAAGTTGCGTAAGGAGAGTACCCGCCGATCCCACGACAATACCTGCGATGATGAGCGCCGGGTTGCTCAGTACGTATCCTTCGAATCCCACAGCCAGACCCGTCAAGGCGTTAAACAGCGAGATGACCACGGGCATGTCAGCACCGCCGATGGGCATGGTGACGATAGCGCCGAGCATGAGCGCGAGCGCGAAGAAAACGATGATGTGAAACGTGGAAGCCTGGATAGCAGACACGATACCGATGCCGGCCGTGAGCGTGAGCGCGGCCAGGATCAGATTGACCACGTTCTGGAATGGGAGGTGAAAGGTCTTTCGTATGATTCCCTGCAGTTTCGTAAACGCCACCAGCGAGCCGGAGAACGACACGGTCCCGATGACTCCCCCAGAACCGCGAGGACCTTAACTGCGGCTCCATGCGTTTCACACCGGCTCAGTTCGATGGCGGCGATTGCTGCTGCCGCGCCGCCGCCCATGCCGTTATACAGGGCGACCATTTGCGGCATGTCAGTCATCTTGACGATCTTCCCGGACCAAGCGGAAACACCTCCACCGACGGCAAGGGCGATTGCCATAAGAAGGTAGTTGCTCATACCCGGCCATCCGAAGGTGACGAACGTGGCAAGCACCATCCCGGCGCCCGCCCAGATGATGCCGCGCCTGGCCGTCACCGGCGACGACATGCCCTTGAGTCCCATGATGAACAGGAACGCGGCGATGAAGTAGCATGTATGAATGAGGATCCTTGCTGGCATAATAATAATTCAGAATTCCACTTTCATGGCTCAACGTTCAGAGGTTGGAGTTGACACTCTTTGTGCCTTTTTTTTCGCTCTTGAACATCGCCAGCATTCGTTCCGTTACCACGTAGCCGCCTGCGGCGTTGGCAGCCCCGAGGAGAACGGCAATGAAGCCGATGATCTGTTCGAAGGGGGTGGTGGCCTCGCCGAGGGCGACCATGGCCCCCACCAAAACGACGCCGTGTACGAAATTGGAGCCCGACATCAGCGGTGTATGCAGGATCACTGGCACCCTCGAGATTACTTCGTAGCCGGTGAATGCTGCGAGCATGAATATATAGAGCGCTGCAAAGCTTTCCATCAGACGCCTCCCTCCAGAGCTTTTTTTACCCCTTCATTCCATATCTTCCCCTCATGGGTGAAGCAGCTTCCCGACAGAATCTCATCATTCCAATCAAGAACAAGCCGGCCGTCTTTGATGAAGGGCGAAAGAAAATTGTACAGGTTTCTAGCGTACATTTCCGAAGCGTGGATCGGCATGCGTGATGCAAGGTTGACGGTGCCGACGATGGAGACGCCGTTCATTATTACAGTTTCGCCCGGACGTGTGCCGGCAACATTGCCTCCTGCGTCAGCGGCCATGTCCACGATGATCGCGCCTTTTTTCATGCGGCTAATCATTTCTTCAGTGACGATAAGAGGACTTTTCTTACCGGGGATCGCGGCGGTGGTTATCAGCACATCGGCCTGGGAGACTGCCTTTGTCAACCGCTCCTGCTGCGCTGTCTTTTCGTCGTAGGTCAGTTCCCGTGCGTAACCGCCTGCACCCGCTGCGGTCACGCCGGTGTCGACAAACCGCGCACCCAGGGACTCGATCTGTTCCTTGGTCTCGGGCCGTACGTCATAGGCCTCGACAACGGCGCCGAGCCGGTGCACGGTTGCGATGGCCTGCAGCCCCGCAACTCCAGCGCCGATCACGAGAACCCGCGCAGGGCGAAGGGTCCCGGCTGCATAGGTAATCATAGGAAAAAATTTCGGACTCAGTACGCCGGCAATCAAGGCGCACTGATAACCGGCGACGGTTGCCTGGGAAGAGAGCGCGTCCATGCTCTGTGCTCGTGAAATACGCGGTATCTGCTCCACGGCGAAGCTGGTGATGTTTTTTTCGCATAACAGGTTTGCACGCTCCCGGGACTCGTAAGGATGGAGAAAACCTACAAGCACGGTCCCGGGTTGCAGAAGCCGGATTTCCTCGACGGTCGGCGGCTGCACCTTGAAGACAACCTGGGCTAGGGCAAACACAGCGGCGCCGCTTTGGACTATGGAGGCCGCACCGAAATCATCGTCACAGAAATAACAGCCTTCACCGGCGCCGTGTTCCACACAGATATCGGCGCCGAGGGACTTGAACTTCTTGACCACTTCGGGCACGATGGCTACGCGTTTTTCGCCCCGTGCTGTTTCCCTGAGTACTCCTAATACGCATGGCATCTCAATCCTCCGCTTCCATAATAATTATAACCATAATTTACTCTCTTTGCGTGTATTCGCCCTTGCGGATGACGAAATAACCGTAAAGGCCGGAGGGTCAAATCCGACATCGCCGCTTCAGCCACGAACAATACTCACTTGATTTTTCGAATCTTCTGGTCTATGTTTGTTTTAAAGGGACAAGAACAATGACATCAGCGGGCCTCTCTTTATTCCATCCTCTCATCAAACAATGGTTCTGGGAAAAATTCGGAACGCCGACCGACATCCAGGAGAAAGCCTGGCCCGAAATCGCCGCACACCATCATGTGCTGGTGACTGCGCCTACGGGGTGCGGCAAAACGCTGGCTGCATTTTTATGGAGCATCAATCTGCTCGTCTCGGGCGTTTGGACAGGCGGCAAAGTCCGTGTTCTCTATATTTCGCCGCTCAAAGCCCTGAACAACGATGTCCAGCGCAACCTGATCAAGCCGCTCGGAGAATTGCGGGAATATTTCACTCGAACGGGAACTGTATTCCCGCAAATCAATGTTCTCACCCGAAGCGGCGATACGCCCGGCGAGGAGCGCCGTAGAATGGTCCGCAGACCGCCGGAAATCCTGATAACCACTCCGGAATCGTTGAATCTTCTTATAACATCCCGGAGTGGCCGCTCCTTGCTGACTGGGATCGCCACGGTTATTCTCGATGAGATCCATGCAGTCGTGGGCACGAAGCGGGGAACCCATCTTATTACAGCTGTCGATCGTCTCGTTCCCCTATGTGGCGATTTCCAGCGTATTGCGCTTTCCGCCACGGTCAATCCCGCGGAGAAGATTGCCGAGTTTGTGGGAGGCTTTCGAAAAATAGGACAAGGTCGGGACAGTCATTTCGAGAAACGCCGCGTTTCTGTCATTCGGTCGCGACAGGCCAAGACCTATGAGATCGTTGTCTCGTTCCCGCCTGATGCGCGGGAGAAGATGATTGATGATTCCTGGTGGCCGGCGCTTATCGATTCTTTCAGAGATATCATCAAGCAACACCGCGCAACGCTGTTGTTCGCGAACAGCAGGAGGATGACGGAAAAGGTGACGCGGTTGATCAATGAAGCTGAAGAGACCGAACTTGCCTATGCGCATCACGGGTCCCTGAGCCGAGAGATTCGGCTGACCGTGGAACAGAAATTAAAGAACGGCGAATTGAAGGCCATCGTTGCCACGAATTCCCTCGAGCTGGGCATCGACATCGGAAGTCTGGACAGCGTCGTGCTCATTCAGACACCGCGGTCAGTCTCCTCTGCGCTTCAGCGCATCGGTCGCTCGGGCCATTCGGTGGGGGAAAAAAGCCGCGGTCTTCTCTTCCCGACCCATGGACGAGATTTTATCGATTCGGCAGTCATGGCTCGCGCCGCGCTGGACCAGGACATCGAAGAGATCTGTCCCGTTGAAGCGCCGCTCGACATTTTGGCGCAGGTTATTCTATCCATGACAGCCATGGAACAGTGGGACATCGACGAACTGTATGCTTTTTTGAAAACCTCTTACCCTTATCGCGAACTGCCGCGCAGGCATTTCGAAGTCCTGCTCGAAATGCTCGGCGGCCGCTATGCCGACAGCCGCTTGCGGGAATTGAAGGCCCGGGTCTCGCTCGATCGCATCGATAACACGGTTCAGGCCCACAGCGAGGTGCCTTACCTTATTTACACGTCGGGCGGCACCATCCCCGAACGTGGCTATTTCGACCTGCGGCTCAAGGACACGCACGCTAAGATCGGAGAGCTCGATGAGGAATTCGTGTGGGAGCGTTCCCTCGGCGAGACGTTTACCCTGGGTACCCAGCTGTGGCGCATCGAGAAGATCACGCATAATGACGTCGAGGTGGTCCCTGTCCGTTCGGTCACTGGCATCCTCCCATTCTGGAAAGCCGAGGAACAGGACCGCGATTTTCACTTCTCCGAAAAGATCGGCCTCTTTCTTGAACAGGCGGACAAGAGGCTTGACACTTCTGGGTTCCGTCAGGAGCTTCTGGAGAAGTATGCCATGGAAGCGCCTGCTGTCGATGAACTTATCGGGTTTTTGAAACTCCAGAAGGAGGCGACGGGCAGCAGCCTGCCGCACCGTCACCATCTGCTGATCGAGAACGTGGAAGAGCCCGGGGGCCGCGGAGATTTCAGGCAGGTCATCCTGCACACCTACTGGGGCGGTCGGGTAAACAGGCCTTTTGCCCTCGCCCTGGCCCAAGCCTGGGAGGAAAAGGAGCGCAGGCCGCTGCAGCTTGTTAAAAATGATGATGCCATACTGCTCATGCTGCCGAGGGAGTTACGGACCGATGACCTTTTTTCTCTCCTCACGCCGGAAAACATCGAATTCTTTCTGCGAAAAAAGCTGGAACAGACAGGATTTTTCGGGGCACGGTTCCGGGAGAACGCAGAGCGCGCGCTCTTGCTTCCGAAATCCAGCTTCAAGCGGAGAATGCCGCTCTGGCTCATCCGTCTCCGGTCCAAGGAGCTCCTTGCTGCCGTGCAATCTTACGAAGACTTCCCGATTCTGCTTGAGACATGGCGCACCTGCCTCAAGGATGAATTCGATCTCGATCACGTGAAAACGGTCCTTGAGGAGCTCCAGACAGGCTCGATCCATGTGAGCGAAATTGTGACCAGAACCGCGTCCCCCTTTGCTGGCAATCTCGTCTGGAAGCAGACGAACAAGTACATGTACGAGGATGATACGCCGCTTTTAGCTCGGGAATCGGCTGTCCGTCCCGATCTGATCAGGGAACTTCTGTTTTCCTCCCACCTCCGGCCGAAGATCCCCAGTGAATTGATCCGCGTGTTGGACAACAAGCTTAAGCGAACGGCACCGGGATATTCGCCGGGTACAGCTGTGGAGCTTCTGGACTGGATCAAGGAGCGTTTATTGATCCCGGAGCCGGAGTGGAAGGAACTGGCTGCCGCGATCAGGAGGGACCATGAACAGGACGCAGGAGCTTGGCTCGCATCGCTGGCAAGAAAGCTGTTCTGGATCAGCTGGCCCGGCGTCAGGCACGCGCTGTTGTGCGCCATGGAAACGCTGCCAAAGGCGTTTGTGGCTTTCCGTCTTCATCCTGACGTCATCTCGGCTCAGCCCGTGACCGAAGAAGAAAAAACGGGAACCGCCAGGCGGCGTGCCCTGTCATTCCTTCGCGAGGTTCCCGAGTTCGCCCGTACAGCTGAAGAGTATGACCTCACAAGCCTTCTGTCGGAGTGGCTGGCCTTTTACGGACCAGTGGAGAAAGAGGGACTGGCTCACCTGCTCGGCATAACCACGGAACGGATTGATGAGGCGGTTGAGCCATTGATCGAATCTCAGGATCTGGTCATGGACCGTTTTGGAGAAGAGAGCAGGGTCCTCGAAATCTGCGACAGCGGGAATCTCGAAACTCTGCTTCGCATGACCCGGCGCTATAGACAGCCGTCGTTTCAGCCGCTACCCCTTGAGCAGCTCCCGCTGTTTTTGGCGGTCTGTCAGGGCATCGTTCCGCGGGGGGATTCGCTCGAAAGCCTCCGGCAAAAACTGGAGCAGCTCTTCGGCTGGCCTGCGCCGGTCGGGGCCTGGGAGGAATATATCCTTCCCGCGCGCATGCAGTCCTATCGGAGTGAATGGCTGGATAATCTCATGTCCACAACCGATTTAATCTGGTTCGGCTGCGGCACCCGACGCATTAGCCTTGCATTCAACCAGGACCTTGAACTCCTCCATCCCGAGGCTGCAGCGGAGGATGAGGGAGACCTTGCGTACTTGATCCCCGACCGCCGGGGCAGGTACAGTTTCCTTGAGATTGCCGAATTTTCCCACATGGACACGGTCCATGCAACGGAGCTCTTGTGGAAAGAAGCTTGGAAGGGGAACATCACGAGCGATACCTTTAGGACGATCAGAAGGGGAGTAATGACCGGCTTCTCCGCGCAGACTTTTAGCGATGAGGCGAGGCTTGTTTCACGGCGATCCGGATTCAACCGGTGGAAGGCTTCCCGGCCCGTGGAAGGGCATTGGTTGAGGATCGATGCTCCGGCAAAAGACCGGGATATCCTGGAGGAAGTGGAACTTACAAAGGACCGGATTCGGCAGCTTTTAAAACGCTACGGCCTTATTTTCCGTGAACTTGTTGCCAGCGAATTGCCGGCACTACAATGGCGCCGGATCTTTCGATCTTTGCGGCTGATGGAACTCTCGGGGGAGGTCCTGTCGGGCTACTTTTTCGAGGGTCTTGCAGGTCCGCAATTCGTTTCACACGAGGCTTTCCGCATACTACAGGAGCCCTTGCCCAGTGCCGCCCCGTTCTGGATCAATGCAGCTGACCCGGCCTCGCTGTGCGGACTTTCTTTCAGCCCCCTATTGGGACTCCCTTCTCGCCTTGCATCAACCCATCTGGTCTATAGCGGCAGCAGGCTCGTCATGATTTCCCGTCGCATGGGAAGGAATCTCGACCTATTCACGGAACCCGGCGATGCCCGGCTGGCCGATTATTTCTCGCTGTTTAAAGACCTCCTTAGCCGCGAATTCAATCCGATGCAAAAAATCAGCGTGGAGAGAATTAATGGGGAACCGGCACTCCGAAGTCCGTACGCCGAAGCGTTGAAGCGGTTTGGATTCCGGTTCACCCGTAATTCGATGGAACTGTGGAGGGAATACTGACGTTCAAGCTGATTAAACCGTCCAAATTGTTTAAGCAGTTGAACTGATCTCTTGAATCGATTAAACCATTTCAACTGTTTGAGCCCATGTCTGGTAGCTGGGCATTTCACATTGCCGGGCATTTCACTTGATTTGTCGTCATGCACCGGATATAATTTAACTCAGTTCCTGATTGTTTCATTAAGCCTGATGAGGGGAAGGGACATGGCGGAAAAGAAATTTGAAGCAGCATTGACCCGGCTTGAAGAAATCGTTCAGGAACTCGAAAAAGGTGATATTCCACTCGATCAGTCTCTGAAGCTCTTCGAGGAAGGGATTAAACTCTCACGCATCTGCAACAAGAGGCTTGAAGAAGCCGAGCGAAAGGTGGAAATCCTGATAAAAGACAAGGACGGCGCTGTCAAGGCCGGGCCTTTTGAGGAAGAGGAAGAAGCGTAACTCTTAATACCATGGACATCAAGACCTATCTTGCAAAGAAAAAGGACATTGTAGACAAATCGCTTGAGAAGCTTGTACCGCCTTCAACGGCCTTTCCTCCGTCCGTTCACGAGGCCATTCGTTACAGCCTCTTTGCCGGCGGCAAGCGGGTGCGTCCCATACTGGTAATCGCCGCTGCCGAAGCTTTGGGCGCAAGTACGGCTGATCTTCTCCCCTTTGCCGGGGCACTGGAGCTAATTCATACCTATTCGTTGATCCATGATGATCTCCCGGCCTTGGATGACGACGATTTTCGGCGCGGAAGGGCCACCTGCCACAAAGTGTATGGAGAGACAATTGCGATTCTCGCGGGCGATGGGCTGTTGAATATGGCTTTCGAGGTGCTGTCCGATTCCCGAAGACTCAAAGCCGTTTCAGCGCAAAGACTCGTTGCCATCATCAAGGAAATCTCTACTGCCTCAGGCGTATATGGAATGGTGGGCGGTCAGGTTGTGGACATAGAGTCCGAAGGCAAGGACATCGATTTCCCGACGCTCGAATATATCCATACACATAAGACCGGCGCGCTGATTCGCGCCTCTGTCCGGACCGGCGCTCTCTATGCCAAGGCAAGCAAGAAGCAGTTCTCCGCCTTGACCCATTATGGTGAATTGGTTGGCCTGGCGTTCCAGATTTTTGACGACATCCTGGATATCACCGGCAGCAGGGAGGAAACGGGCAAAGACGAGGGAAGCGATCTCAAGAAAGGCAAGCAAACCTTTCCGAGTTTCTATGGCCTTGACGAGTCGCGGCGCAGAGCAGTTGAAGTCTCCGACAGGGCCGTTCTGGCGCTCAAGGATTTCGGTCGCAAGGCTGACCCGCTCAGGGAGCTGGCAAAGTATATCGTGAATAGAGCGAGTTAGAAAAAGAAAGAGTCAAGGGGCAAGGAAAAAACGAAAGTGATTTTTCAGGACTCCTGTCCGCATCCCATTGGAAGAGGTTTATATGATACTTGACAAGATAAATACCATTCAGGATCTTCGTGATTTGCCCCATGCGGAGTTGCCTCAGCTTGCCGGGGAACTCCGGCAGGAGATTATCGATGTGGTGTCCAAAACCGGTGGACACCTGGCCCCGAGTCTCGGTGTTGTCGATCTGACCATTGCGCTGCACTGCGCCTTCAATACCCCACAAGACCGCATCGTGTGGGATGTGGGGCATCAGGCATACGCTCACAAGATTCTTACCGGCAGACGCGCGCAGTTTCCCACAATACGCCAGTTCGGCGGGATCAGCGGTTTTCCGAAACGGGAGGAAAGCTCCTTCGACTGTTTTGATGTTGGCCATGCTAGTACTTCCATTTCCGCGGCGCTCGGCATGATCGCCGCACGGGACATCAAGGGAGAGGATTTTAAGGTGATTGCCGTGATCGGCGACGGTTCAATATCCGCAGGACTTGCTTTCGAGGGGATGAACCAGGCAGGGCATCTAAAGAAGAACCTCATCGTCATCCTGAATGACAACGAGATGTCCATCTCCCCGAACGTGGGTGCGCTCTCCTCCTACTTGAGCAGAATGATGACCGGGCATTTCTACACCAAACTGCGCCAGGATGCAAAGCATTTTCTGCAGGGCATCCCGAAAGTTGGCGAATCCATGTTCAACCTCGCAAAAAGAGCCGAGGATTCCATCAAGGGCCTTATGGTCCCGGGAATGCTATTCGAAGACCTGGGATTCCAGTATATCGGTCCTATAGACGGCCACAACATCGAACATTTGCTCTCGACGTTCAGGAACATCAAGGACTATACCTGGCCCGTCCTGATTCATGTGATTACAAAAAAAGGGAAAGGGTGCGAGTTCGCCGAGTGCAGCCCGTCACAATACCATGGCACGCCGCCCTTCGATCCTAAAACGGGCAAAACGAGCAGCAAGAAACAGTCGATTATGAGTTATACCGAGGTTTTCGGCAAAACAATGATCAGGCTTGCCGAAGAAAATGACCGGATCGTCGCCATTTCCGCGGCCATGTCGGAGGGGACTGGACTGGACAAGTTCGCCGAGCACTTTCCTGGAAGATTTTTCGATGTCGGCATCGCGGAGTCACATGGAGTTACCTTTGCCTGCGGTCTCGCCGTGGAAGGGCTCCATCCCGTTGCGGCAATCTACTCCACTTTCACCCAGCGCGCCTACGACCAGATCGTTCACGACCTCTGTCTTCAGAATCTGCCGGTGACGCTTGCCTTGGACCGTGCCGGGATCGTGGGCGAGGACGGCCCTACACATCACGGTGTGTTCGATATCGCTTATCTTCGTCATGTGCCGAACATGGTAGTCATGGCGCCCAAGGACGAGAACGAGCTGCAGCACATGATCAAAACCGCAGTCGAACACCCTGGCCCATCGGCGGTGCGTTATCCCCGCGGCATCGGCTGTGGCGTGCCCATGGACCAGGAGCTTAAAACGCTGACCATTGGCAAATCCGAGCTCATAAAGGACGGGAATGAGGCCACGATTATTGCTATCGGCAACATGGTCTGCCCGTCGATCGAAGCGGCAAAACGGCTTGCAGACGAAGGGATTTCCGTGGCCGTCATAAACGCTCGGTTCGTGAAGCCGCTTGATGAGGACATGATACTTGCTTTTGCCCGAAGGACCGGCAGAATTGTGACGGCTGAAGAGCACGCACTCTTCGGTGGCTTCGGAAGCGCGGTGTTGGAATGCCTCGATACAAGGGGCATTTCAGGCATTAAAACGCATCGCATCGGCCTTCCCGATTCCTACATTGAACATGGCACGCAGAAAGAGCTCAGGCAGAAGTATGGTCTAGATACCGACGGCATTTACCGGTCAGTGAAGGACTTCATCGAACGGTCCCGATTGAAGGTGGTAGCTCCGGTTGTAACGTTCAAGATGAAAGACGCATAGGGGAAAACCAGTAATAATGGTCGCGGATCAGGGAAAGTAGGGATGGAACCCTTCTAATTGGATTCGATTGATGGTTTTGGAACAACGACCGTCCATTTTTGTTTTGTAGCATATCCATAGCCGCTGATTTTGATATCAACCAGCTTGCCGTTTCTGAAGGCGAGTATGCGGACAAAGCGGTTCGGGCCGAGATTATAAGACCCTTCCTTCACTGTCATAAACTGCTTGCGCTCAACAGCGGCTTCTCGTTTTTGCCAAACTTTTTCTCGCGAATCTCCTTCCAATTGGTTTACCGCATTTTGCAAGGACGCCGCTTGTTGAATCGTCGCGGGCGAAAATCTGTGCGCCGCACTCCCTGGTCGAGCTGTTGGCTGATTTACTCCTCGTGATATTCCTTCGAGTCGGGCTCGTCGCACTTTGCGAGCAGATCCAGCCGCGTGTCTCCGGCAGAGATGATGCCACCTGCGCAGTCTAGCGTAGCCGGGTATGCGCTCGATCAGTACGATCAAGATATTACCATGCCCGGTTTTCTCAATACGCCTACCTCCGGTTGATGCTGTTCTACCGCCGGGGCTCATGAGCCTTCATCCTATTCAAAGTGTACCGGTGCCTGGAAGAAACGTCAATGCGCATCGATTGACCGTTGACAGCCTGTTTTGCTTCTGATAGGCTCGGAAATGAAACATTTGTTCGGCTTCGTCATGACCGGAAAAGAAAAAAACCGAATGAAGAAGATACGCATCGACCAACTCCTCTTGGAACGCGCGCTGGCTGGGAGCAGGGAACGCGCACAGGCCATGATCTTTGCCGGGCAGGTTCTTGTGAACGGCCAGAAAATCGACAAGGCCGGCGTGCTCGTTCCCGGCGATGCCGATATCCGGATTCTAGGCGAAACTCTGCGGTTTGTCAGCAGAGGCGGGCTCAAACTGGAGCATGCGCTCTTGGAATTTCATATCGCAGTTGAAGGCAAAACCGCTATCGACATCGGCGCATCGACCGGCGGCTTCACGGACTGCTTGCTGCAACAGGGATGCAGAAAAGTGTACGCTGTCGATGTCGGATACGGCCAGCTGGCATGGAAACTGAGGCAGGACCCGCGTGTTGTCGTGATCGAGAGGACGAATATCCGGGATATGGATGCATCTCTTATTCCTGAAACGGTTGATCTTGCCGTTTTCGATGTAGCATTCATTTCACTGGAGAAAGTAATCCCATCCATCCTGAGATTTCTCAGACCGGCTTCGGAGATAGTCGCCCTCATCAAGCCGCAGTTCGAAGTGGGAAAAGGGCAGGTGGGGAAGGGCGGCATCGTCCGGGATGAAGCGGCAAGAACAGCGGCAGTGGACAGAATAGCCGAATTTGTGCGGAGGCTCGACTTTGAAGTGCGAGGTGTTATCTCATCGCCGATCACAGGGCAGGATGGGAATGTGGAATTTCTGCTCTATGCAACCCGCATCGATAAATAGCTGGGCGTTCTATGGATTTGCTTCAAGCCTGAATGGCGGGGGAATCCTAAAATATTCCGGGCATTATTATTCACGGCCCTCCCGTATCTTCCGAGTTATGATCGCAGAATATCATAAGTCGCCTTTCCAAATCGCTTATGCGCCGCTAAAAGCTCTCCTTTTTTGCTACTATCGAATGTGTAATATATTTTGCAAAGGTCGCGAATTATCTCGGATGCACGTAGATAATAATGAAAATCCTGGGAACGCAGAAAAGCCCGAAGCTGAATTCAAGAAAAAAAGGATCAGGAAGCGAACCGATCTTCCAGAAATCAGGTTAAAAAGAAGTTGACCCATGTTCATCGGCGGTTGAAGGCGCAGTTAATCTTCCGGCAAACTCCTCGCCCAGTACGACGATCGATTCAATATCCAGGAACTTGTCCACATGGCGGTCCAGAAGCAGTTTGACCTGCGCCGGGAAATCCTCTTCCGGCGCCGTGTCATAGAACAGCAGCAGGACGGGATAACGAGGGAAGAAACGGAAGCTGAACGCCGCGTCGTGATTGCCCTTCATCTTCGTTTTGACGCCGCCGAGTCTCTCGCAGGCCGACTTTAGGCCTTCCACGTTCCCCGCAAAATGTTTTGCGATCACATCCTCCACATGGCTCGCCCATGCCTTGTCTTTCGCATGTGACGCCGGAACCGAAGCGAATGTTATCCACTCGCCGGAAGGCGTAGGAGGGTTGGGCATGCAGAGATGGTTATAAATCAGGATCGACAAAAAGGGCTCTGGCTCCGCGCCCGTTGGACCGATAATGTGTTTATTTGTGACGGTATAGTCCTCGTTCAGGAACGAGATTTTCAGACAACCCTCCCCACAAGGGACCGCGCCCACGGACTCAGCCACGTGGGCCAAGTCGAGCGCCGCGACCTTTGGCTGGAGCGTAGCGAGCGTCTGCTCGAATACCGTGCCCCGGGGGGAGGTATGCTTTCGTTCCTCTTCGCGGAGAGCCTCCCGTGCTGATGCGGTCATGTTCGGGCAGTCGTCCGTCTTTGCCTGGCTCGTAGCTAGTTTTGCAGCGAAGCCGAAACAACTCGTCGTACCGCACTGGCCGCAGTTAGTCTTGGGGAGGGACTTATAGATTTCAACAGCGGTTTTCATAGATTGAAACTTAACGCTTTTCCATCTGGCTGTCAAATTGTTATGTCCTTTTCTCCGGGACTGTCCCCTGCCGGCAATACTTGACAACAGCGGCGCCGATTGTTATTGTTTCCCATGCATTTCGAGGACGGTTTTAGAGAAGAGAGGTATATACATGGAATGGACGGAAAAATTAGCCACAGGCATTTCCACGATAGACAGCCAGCATAAGGAACTGTTTAAACGGATAAACAATCTGGTGGTTGCCATCAAACAGCAGCGATGCAGGTCGGAGATAGACGGGATGATCAAGTTTCTTGATGATTACGCGCGGGTCCATTTTTTCGAAGAGGAAAAATATATGCGCAAAACCTGCTACCCGGGAATCGAGGAACAACTAGAAAGCCATAAACAATACCTGGCCGCGCTCGCCGAGCTGAAGAATCAAGCGGCGTTGCCGCGCATCCAGGGCAGTTCCTATGATCTGTCGGCGACTATCAACCAGGTTGTCGTTGACTGGATCGTGGCCCACATCATCCGTCTGGATATGAAATTCGGTGAGTATTTAAAGCAGCAGGGGAAAGGATAGCGAGAATGGAGGCTTGCGAGATAAGGGGCAGAAAGGTTTGGTTAGTGCGCAGCTTGGCACCGCTTCTGTAGCAGAGCTGCTACATTAAACGATGAACTCGGTTACTGAACTATTTCTTGTACAGCGCATCACGCACCTTCTCCAGCAAAGCTATCGGTGTACTGGGCTTAAGGACGCAATCGAGGTCTGTCTCAATGATTCCCTTTTGATGGATAATATCAGCCGTATATCCGGTCATTAACGCCTTGATATCGGGGCGTATATTTTTTTATCCTTCTGCGCCGTAAAACTCCGTCTCGTCAGGGCGTGGATATAAGGCGCTGGTTGCAACGCAGCCAAAAAACGCATTGTTTTTGATATTTAAGTAGATAAATGTTCACCTGTTTGCCTAGCCCGATAGCTCCCTTTTTGTCAACGAATGCTACCTTCCTGTTCAAATACCCCTGATAGCACTTTTTGCCCTTTCCAGGAGGGTCCATTTCTCCACTTGACAAGTGGACAGATGATCACTATAATGATACTTATGTCAGTTGAGAGAAACGAACTCATTTCCGTTTGTGCCGAATTTTCCGGTGGCGCAGTTAAACCGGTCTGGTTCTCCCTGAATGGGAGGCGAATCCGGGTAGAGGAGATCGCACTCATCTGGAAGACGCGGGAGGGAAGTACGCCCATTCTCCATTTCTCCGTTACCGACGGGCAGGGATTATATGAAATTCGATACAACACAGGTACTTTTTCATGGAGGCTGACGGCCAGTGCGTAGCGTTCTCCACATTGACATGAATGCCTTTTTCGCATCGGTAGAGCAGCGGGCCAATCCCGCTCTTCGCGGGAAAGCCATGGCTGTTATCGGATCGGAGCACCGGGGTGTGGTCCTCTCCCCATCTTACGAGGCGCGCGCTTTTGGCGTGAAGACTGGCATGACATACGGAGAGGCGATGAGAGCGTGTCCGGGTCTTCGGCTGGTGGCAGCAGACCCCGCAAAGTATTCTTATACGTGTGAGGAGCTTATCGGCATCTGGAGAGATTTTTCCCCCTTGGTCGAGCTTTTTTCCATTGATGAAGCCTTTCTCGACGTGACGGGCTGCGAACGGCTGTTGGGCGATCCCCTGCAGATAGCTATCAGGATAAAAGAGCGGGTGTGGAATGAGAAGAAACTCACCTGTTCCATCGGCATCGCGCCGAACAAGCTCCTGGCCAAACTCGGCAGCGATATGCAGAAACCGGACGGACTCGTTCTTATAACCCCCGATGATATTGATGGAGTTCTTGAAAATTTGCCGGTTAGAGAACTCTGCGGCATTGGCCCGAGCTTGGAGCGTAGTCTCGCAATCATAGGGATAAGGACCTGCGGCGAACTTGGCCGCACCCCCCTTGAAAAGCTGACGGCGCGATTCGGGGTTATCGGTGAGCGGCTTCGCGATATGGGACGGGGGATTGACGACGACCCCGTTGCCGCACTGGAAGCTGAATATGAAGAGCCTGCCAAGTCCATAGGACACAGCATGACCCTAACGGAGGATTGCGCCGATATCGCCCTGATCGAACGCCATATCCTGCAGCTTGCGGAGAAGGTGGGACGCAGGCTTAGGCGCGGTTCGTATCATGGCCGCACGGTGAGCCTCACGCTCCGCTATGCCGACTTCCAAACCTTTTCCCGTCAAAGAAAGCTTTTCCATGCCGTTAATCATGGTCTTGATATTTACGCGGCTGCGCGGGAAATTCTTCGTGAGGGCAGGCTGGCCCAGCCGGTCAGGCTCGTTGGCGTAAGCGTGTCGAGTCTTGAAAGAGATGTTTATCAGATGCCGCTTTTCGATGACGAGCGAAGGCGGATGTTCGTTACCGGGGCCATGGACGAAATCAACGACCGGTACGGAGATTTTACGGTCACTTGGGGCAGCCTTGCCGAGCGGTACTGCCATGGGCGTGTCATTTCGCCGGCATGGCGGCCGGGAGGGGACCGGCAGTACTGAGACCACGAGTGGTGCTGAGGGAGGATCGAGGATTTTGTTACGCTGTAGAAGCTGCACTCCCAGGAGCTTGCTGCATAGAGGTTCATTTCAATGGCGCAGTAATATCGAACGTCCGGGGATTAACTATCTGATTGATCGTGGAGGGGGAGGATATGAAAAACAGAATAACGGAACGTCAGCAAGATATCTTTGAGTTTATCAGGACGACCCTCGCGGCGCGGGGAATCCCGCCGAGTATGCGGGAAATCGGGGCGAAATTCGGTATCCGCTCGACGAATGGTGTGGAAGGGCACCTCGCGGCACTCGAACGTCACGGTCTTATTAACCGGGAGCCGGGGAAATCGCGGAGCATTTCCCTTCAATCCCGCAAGCGACCAGCTTCGACAATCCCCATCCTTGGTAAAGTCGCGGCAGGCATGCCGGTGCTGTCTCCAGAGAACCGGGAAGGCGAGGTCATGGTTGATTTGTCGCTTTTTTCGCTCCGGAGCAGCCATAATATTTTTGCCCTGAAGGTCAGGGGAGAGAGCATGGTGAACGCCCACATTATGAACGGCGATATCCTTTTAGTCCGGGCCCAGTCTGTCGCTCAAAATGGAGATATTGTTGTGGCCCTGACGGACGGTGAGGCTACGGTTAAACGGTTCTACGCGGAAAAAAACCGCATACGTCTGCAACCGGAGAACACCGAGATGAAGCCAATCTACGTTGAACGTGGCGAGTTTCGCATCCTGGGAAAGGCCGTGGGTGTGATAAGAAAAATTTAGGGAGCAATTTTCCATGAAGAAAAACCTGTTGCCCATCATTCTTCTCTTCACTATCTTGGCCGTGCTGTATTTTATTTCATCTCGGCGAAGAGTGCCTCTGATTCCAGCCGATGCACTGCATCAGAATATCGTGAGCAGCGAGGCCTGCACGGTATGTCATGGTCCAGGGGGGAAAGCCCCGTTAAAGGCGAGTCATCCACCCAAGGAGCAATGTCTCGTCTGTCACAAGTCTAAATAATACAAGGATGAGGCGCGTGCCGTAGGAATACCAATCCCGTCCTGTTCATGATCCTGAGTGAAACGAAGCCCCCATGGTTTTACCAAAACGTTTTTCCCTATCCGTATTGTAAAGTAAAATTGTAGCATTACTTAATCTGTAAATCGTAACTTTCCATAACATCCTAATTTTCTTACTAATTTTCATTGACAAGAGGGGCAGGACCTATTAGTATTTCGGAAGAGTCGATATGTACTGGGTGCGTTTCTTAATGCTTAAGGGAGGAATTCGCCATGGAAGGCTACCGCTATCAGCAACTCGCATATCTCGTCGTCCCGTTTGCAGCGGGTGTGGAGCTGTTTCTTACCGCCAAGTGTGAACGAAATAAATCGAGGAAAGAATGTGCCATGTCAGTTCTCATGGATGCCTTGGGATATATTTTTGTTGGTCTGATACCCGCATTGTTTGTCTTTACGATTCTCAGTCTCGAGAATCATTACCTATCGCAAATTGTTCCGGTTCTTCACCGACTCGACCGGTATGGTGTCATGTTTTTCTTTCTCGGATCTTGGTGGCAGGTATTTCTCATAACCTCGCTTCGGGCTCGCCGGTCGGCTGGCAAGGAGGGGAAAATGTTTCTCAGCGTCTGGATGCCGTACCTTGCATACGGTGCTTTTATATCTGCACTGATTCTTTGGGTCGCGCCTTGGAACCTCATGTGGGTGTCGTTTCTGTGGTTTGTTGGAACGTTCGGACTTTTCTCGGTTATCGGCGTTTCCTCCGCAAAACTGTCTAAAATATTTTTTGTCCTTTCCATCTCTGTGCTTGTTTGCGAAAATATCCTCTTTATTATCCTCGACGCTATCGTGTAAAATCATTCGGCAGAACAGTATTCAGTACTCCTGGAGCATGACGCGCGGACTGTGGAACAATGGACCGCAACACGGGAGAACTGTTTTGCGTGCTCCCTCTTGTGTTCAAGCAGGAATATAAAAAAAGCGTCTAGAGCATTAAACATGAATGGCAAAATATTAAGTCAAGTCGATATGAAAAAGGTCGTTGTCGCCGCTCTCGAAGTCAACAATATTGAGACTATTATGACACTCGCGCGCCAGAACAGAAAACTGTTCAGTGTTCTCGTGCGCCTTGCCTATGACAAAGAAACACTCACAGGGTGGCGAGCGATCAGCGCCATTGGACACGTGGCAACTCTCTACATGAAAAACAATTATGAGTTCCTGCGCGAGACCATCCGGAAACTCCTATGGTCTTTGTCCGACGAATCGGGGGGCATCGGCTGGTCAGCCCCAGAAATGCTCGGAGAAATTGTAAGCGCTGATCCAAAAAAAATGGCCGATGTGGTGCCTCTTATTGCTGAAATTTATACGGTTGAAGAGAAGGTCTTTAGGCCTGGAGTTCTCTATGCCCTAAAGAGGATCGCCCAGGTCCAACCCGAGGCTGTGCTTCCTTTTCAAGAACTAGTCATCAGTGGTTTATCCGAGAACGACCCCTTGGCTAGAATTTATTCACTAGAATTGTCTATGCTGCTTAAGGAGGGGGTCTATCCGGATTGTCGGGAAGGATTATTGGCTCATATTAAGAACCTTGTCCCAGATCGGGCGGAAGCATGGATCTACAAAGATGGAGGTTTTTTGGAAGTAGAAGTTGGCGCGCTGGCCAATAAAGTGTATAAATGTTATTAAAACCGCTGTAACATGGTAAAGTGGTATGAGTAGTTAATAATTAACTTAAATAGCAGGTATGAGTGGGAAATTAATAGCATTTTTATTGGCAAATAGTCTTTTTACGGAAAAAATTTTGTATCCATGTGGAAGTGTGGAATATTTTTTATTTGGATCATGTACTCCCAGGCCGCCTGAGGAATTCTTTGAAGTTTTATTAACATATTAATAACATTTATAAAAATGGCATATAGCAGCAGCCATTTTTTTATTGCAGAAAAACTTGACAATATAACACTCATATTTTATAATAGTTTTATTATTATATTTGAGGAAATTTATGAGCGCAACGACAAAAAGAGATTATTATGATGTTCTTGGGGTCAGCAAGAATTCAGCGGAGTCTGATATTAAGAAAGCCTTCAGAAAGCTTGCGAGAAAGTTTCATCCTGATGTCAATCCTGGAGACAAGACCTCAGAACAAAAATTCAAGGAAATAAATGAGGCTTACGAGATTCTTTCTGATACCAAGAAGCGGCAGCAGTATGACCAGTTCGGTCATGCTGCATTCGATCCAACCTATGGTCAAGGGGCGGGTCCGGGACAGGGACAGGGACAGGGACAGGGATATGAGGGCTTTACCCATAATGCCGGTTTTTCCAGCACGCATGGTTTTGAGGATATTTTCAGCAACATGTTCGGAGGCCGCGTCCGGCCGCAAGGTCCGGAGAAAGGTGAGGACATCACCTATACCGTCGAGGTAGATCTCGAGGATGCAATTTTTGGCAAGACGATGCAAGTCGATCTGAAACGTCAAGTGACTTGTTCCATTTGCAACGGCTCAGGTGCTCAGCCGGGAACGTCGCCACGCACCTGTCCTACATGCAGGGGCTCGGGCAACGTTACCCAAGGCAAGGGGTTTATGCAGATCGCGCAGCCTTGCCCGACCTGTCATGGAACCGGTACGATCAACCCGAATCCTTGCAGCAATTGCCGTGGCAGTGGCGTTGTTGAAAAGTCAGAACGCCTTAATGTGAAAATTCCGCCGGGAGTGGATAACGGTTCAAAGGTGCGTATGGCGGGACTGGGAGGGCCCGGAGAAAGAGGTGGGCCTCCCGGCGATGTATTCATCATAACAAAAGTGAGACCCCATCCTTACTTTGAACGAAAGGGCGACAACCTCTATTCAGAGGCTAATGTAACCGTAAAAGAGGCTGCTCTGGGCGAGAAAATCGAGATTGCGACCGTTGACGGCATGGTGTCGCTTTCCCTGCCGGAAGGCGTGCAAACAGGACAGCAACTCAAACTCAAAGGCAAAGGTGTGCCCCATTTCGGCGGTGGTGGTGTAGGGGACCACTATGTAACCATCAAAGTCGTAACGCCAAGCGGTCTTCCCGAGCGGGGGAAAGAGTTGTTGCGGGAACTCGATCGGTTGAGTCCTTTGAATCCTCGACGCGGGATAACATTCAGGGGATTTAGTAAGAAATAAAAGCGGGATGCAAGGTTTATAATTCATAATTCGAGCAATTTTTAAATTGTAGCAGGTATTGCGAAGCCTGTTTCAGGTTCGTCGAGGTTTAACATGACATCACGCGAACACAGACTTTTCATGATCAGTGTCGTTTCTGAAATGCTCGGGATCCATCCGCAAACACTCAGGCTTTATGAGCGTGAAGGCTTTATCAAACCAAAGCGAAGCGTAGGAAACACACGACTCTATTCAGAAGAAGACGTAGAAAAGCTTGAGATGATTCTGCGGCTTACGAGGGAACTCGGCGTCAACCTTGCCGGCGTAGAGGTCATCCTGTCGATGCGCGAAAAAATGGAGCAGATGCAGCACGAAATGGATGAAATCATTCAGCAACTTCGTGATGAACTAGAACGGGAGATCAGGCGCAGGGAAGAGATGAGAAACGCCCTCGTTCCGGTTAGAAGGATTCGGATCACGAGGGGGGGATAATATAGGAGTGATGATGCAGGAGACAGGATGAATGAAGCCTTACCCATCAGGGCTCATGCATCATGCAGCGGGAGGTTATCATGGCACGGTTAGACAAACTTACCCTGAAGGCATCGGAAGCGGTGCAGGTTGCCCAGGACCTGGCCGCTAGGCATCATCATCAAAGCATTGAGGTTGAGCATCTCCTGCTCGCGTTACTGGAGCAGTCGGGCGGTGTGGTGATGCCCTTGATAAAGAAACTCGGCGCCGACCCGGGCGGAATCATAACCGATATCGAGCAGAATCTGGGTCGGCTGCCGAAGGTCGAGGGGCTTGTGCAAACGTATCTCTCCCCGAGGCTCAACAAGCTTTTCGAACGGGCGGAGCAGGAAGCGGAGCATCTCAAGGACGAGTACATAAGCACTGAGCATCTGCTCATTGCCGCCGCGGACGGAGACGGCGTGGCGAGGGATATACTGTCCCGCCATGGCGTTACGCGGGATAGGATATTCACGGTTCTTGTCGATATTCGGGGTTCCCAGCGCGTGACGGACCAGAACCCTGAGGATAAGTATCAAGCCTTGACAAAGTACGGGAGGGATCTGACCGAAATGGCTCGCAAGGGGAAACTGGACCCGGTGATCGGAAGGGACGAAGAAATCCGACGCGTCGTACAGGTTCTGTCACGACGCACCAAGAATAACCCTGTTCTCATCGGCGAGCCGGGCGTGGGCAAGACCGCGATAGCCGAAGGGCTTGCGCAGCGGATCGTGAACGGAGATGTTCCTGAGGGCCTCAAGAACAAACGGGTTGTTGCCCTCGATATGGGCGCGCTCATAGCCGGCGCAAAATACCGGGGCGAGTTCGAGGACCGTCTGAAAGCAGTGCTGAAGGAAGTAACTGAGGCGAGCGGTGAGGTGATCCTGTTCATTGACGAACTCCATACGGTCGTCGGCGCGGGGGCGGCAGAAGGCGCAATGGACGCCTCGAATATGCTGAAGCCAGCGCTTGCGCGCGGTGAACTCCGGTGCGTCGGCGCCACGACGTTAAATGAATACCATAAATACGTGGAGAAGGATCCGGCCCTGGAGCGAAGGTTCCAGCCGGTGCTTGTGCGGGAACCGTCCGTGGAAGATACCATATCGATACTTCGCGGCCTCAAAGAACGCTACGAGATCCATCACGGTGTCAAGATCAAGGACTCGGCGCTGGTGAGCGCAGCGATTCTTTCGCACCGTTACATCGCGGACCGCTTCCTTCCGGACAAGGCCATTGACCTGATTGACGAGGCAGCATCGAGACTGCGCATGGAGATCGACAGCATGCCAACGGAGCTGGATGAGGTCGAACGCAGAATAAGACAACTCGAAATCGAACGCGAGGCGGTGAAAAAGGAGCAGGACCCCCCGTCGTACGAGCGTCTCGCCAGGATTGAAAAAGAGATTGCCAACACCTCGGAAAAGAGGGGCAATATTCGCACCCCCGTGGCAGGCCGAGAAGGAGAGCATCCAGAAGATCAGAACCATCAAGGAACAGCGGACGGCTAGGATCGAAGCCAACAAGGCCGAGCGCGAAGGGAATCTGGGACGGGCCGCAGAGCTTCGCTACGGCAGGCTTCTCGAACTGCAAAAGCAGCTTGATGCTGAGTGGGCTCTTCTGCGCTCGGTCCAGTACCAATCGAAGATATTGAAGGAAGAAGTCGACGAAGAGGACGTTGCCGAAATCGTGTCCAAGTGGACCGGAATACCCGTGAACAGGATGCTGGAGGGTGAGATGCAGAAGCTGGATGCGACG
>CAWGYL010000006.1:0-20642 GCA_963826885.1 Nitrospirota bacterium
TGAGACAAATAAACATTAGGTTTTTTCTTGCTAAACTCGCCAACAACAGATTTTCCGAAATGACGGGGCGGTTTTCCGCCCCATCAATATCTTGGCTCCGATAGAATCCGACGCCAACCACCAGTGCGAGCCCGGTATGCGGCTCAACATTTTAAGGTCAAAAACGAAGGAGGCTTTATGCGCAAAATTAGTTTCATTATTCTTGTCGTAGCCCTTTTCGGTTGCGGAACGCTGGAAAAGAAATCTATTTTGATAAACGCCGATGATGATAAACAAAAAGTACTTTCAATCATGGGCACCCCCGATGATCGTCAAATGCAAGGTCAAAACGAAGCCTGGCAGTATTGCATATCCGGTGCAGGCTTTGGTTATAATGATCACAGAATAGTATGGTTCAACAATGGCCATGTAACCGGAATCACATCTTATAAAAGCTATCAAACAGGATGTGTTAGCGGTATCAAGCAAATCCGGTGGGAAGATGCGCCCGATCGTACTATAGAACTTCGAGCAAGATAAACAAGTCTGCTTTTCACGCGCGCAAAACACAACAATATGCCCTCAATCATGAAGGATAAAGAAAACATATTCACGCAAGAACTGGAGGCCTTTCGTGTTGAGATTGAATCAGCTACACAATTCTTATATGCTGATCTGGCAATGAATGCGGTATTAGCCAAAGATAAGCATAAGCTTGAGATAGTTAATCGTACACCTCTTTTTTGGCGAACAACTGCAGGTGCTCTCCATACTTCTTTTTTCATTACATTAGGACGTATTTTCGATCAAAAATCGAATCACAACGTTGATAAGATACTTAGCATTGCACAGAAACAGATCGTTATCTTTTCTAAAGAGGCCTTAGAGATAAGGAAGCGAGCGGGTAGCGCAAATGCTGCTGAGTGGATTGATGGATACATGAAAGATGTCTATATCCCAACCGCCAATGATTTTCGCAAGCTGAGAAAGTATGTCGGTAAATATCGGACGATCTATGAGAAGGTTTATAGAGATATCCGTCACAAGGTAATTGCGCACAAAGAACTATCTAACTCTGCAGACATTTACGCACTTTATAAAAAAACAAATATAACCGAAATGCAAAAACTGATTGTTTTTTTAAACCAACTATATCATGCACTCTGGCATCTTTACCATAATGGCAATAAGCCTGTGTTAAGACGGATGAAATACTCTGCTAAAAGAATGATAAAAGCAGATATTCCAAAATGGCAAAGCTCATATGTTCAAGAGCGCATGGTTGCCGATACGGTACAATTCTTTCAAATGCTATCAACCGTTAAATCCTCGGAGCAGTCGGGCTGATTTTATAGCACACCAAAATAACCAGTGCGTTATAGATTAATTAGCTCTTTCCATTGCCCTGCTTATGTGCCGCGGAATATAACCCTGCTCCACCTTTTTTGGGGAGCCGTAAAAGACTCGAACTGTTACTCCATTTTGTCTCCTCCCGCCCCGCCGGTGATGCAAGCCAAATCTCGCGCGAGCTCGCACAGGCCACCGGCAGTTTTTAATGTATAGCAAAATATTAATGAATCTCCACGCAGCAAGCTGCGTGGTATCTAGGGGGAAATTATCATATGAGAAACCTGCGGTTTCTCATACTCTTCCCTCTATAATGTGACCCCGTAGCAAGCTACGGGGAATTGCAAGTTAAATTATAATATCAACATATTCATAAGGATAACTGCTATCACGACAGAAGCATGCCAAGGACCAATCCGATTGTTTCATCCTGGAGATTTTAGGGGGGTACTACGGGTCGGGCGGATCGCCGTGGACTCAAATACGGCGATCCTGGCGAAGATTTTTTAGTATAATTATGTAAAAATATAATTATATGAGCACAAACAGCAAATAACTCCGAGAAAGTCTAAAGTCCATCTACCCCAAATGTACACGATTTCTTTTCTTGCCCTTTCTCCCCGGTTGTAGTAAAGTTTTCAATAATTTGCATCAGTTATTATCCATAGAGGGGAGTGATGGCTGATTTAGAATCCATCCAGAAAAAGATCATCTCATTCCGGAACGAGCGTGACTGGGCGCAATTCCACGATCCCAAGAACCTCGCCGAAGCCCTATCCATTGAAGCGGGGGAGTTGCTTGAAAACTTCCTCTGGAAGACAACCGAGCAGTCCCGCAATCTCTCCGCAGAAGAACTCAAGAACGTAAAAGAAGAACTGGCCGATATCTTTATCTTCCTCACTTATCTCAGCGAGGAATATAAGATCGATCTTGCTGAAGGAAGTCGAAAAGAAGATCTGCTATGAATGCGGCTAAGTATCCGGTGGAGAAGTCAAAGGGGCGTGCTACAAAGTATTCGATGCTGTAGGAAGCCGTAGGCGAAAACCGCAATAAAGTTTCCTATGTCTATTGATAAAGTAATTCACATATTGACTTACAGAAACCGTCCGGACCTCGCTCGGTCACTTCAAGGGTCACGCTATGAGCTGAATCAGAGCAACACTTATGGCAGTCGCTGGAATTCAATTCTAACTCACGTGGAGATATATTCACCGATTCACAAGCACGATCAGCTGCAAAAAATTACTGCTGAAGATAAAGCTGAAATCATCAAGGCATTCCACGTGATCTATCCAGTCAGGGAAGGTGATATAGAAATAAATAGTGTTGAATTTCTAGTTGATCCCGAAGCACCCATACCCCTGCCGACGCGGCAGGTTTCGCGGTTGAAAGAAATCGACTTTGTTTATATCAACGAACAGATTGTAAAATGTGATGATAAGATCACTGTAGCCGATTTTGAGGGCGCAATTAACAACGCGCGTAATCTGGTGGAATCTGTATGCAAGTATATTCTCGATACAGCTAATGAGAAATACGACGATAAAACTGAGCTCCCTGATCTCTATCATAAGACTACCCAACTACTGAATATGCACCCAAGCCATCACGCTGAAAAATCATTTAAGCAAATTCTTTCTGGCTGTTTCGGCATTGTACAGGGTCTCGCGGCTGTTCGGAATGAACTTAGTGATGCACATGGTAAGTCCAGGGTAAAGCATTACAAGCCTGATGAGCGTCACGCCATGTTTGCAGTCGGCATTGCCAAGGCTCTATCCGATTTCATGTTTGCTTCCTACTTGGACAAAAAACGAGTCTGAAAGAAATATATATGCGGCTCCAATGAAGCTTACTGATTACCATGCCAAATATTTTGCTCATGACCTGACGAGGCGTTGCGCTTCGGACAGTGTGGAGAAGCTCGCCTCCGTACTTTCTGATGCCCAGGTGGACCTCAACCCGCACCAAATTGAAGCTGCACTCTTCGCCTTCCGGAATCCGTTTTCGCGCGGCGCTATCTTGGCCGATGAAGTCGGATTGGGGAAAACCATCGAGGCCGGTCTCCTCCTTTCACAGAAATGGGCCGAAGGAAAGCGACGGCTTCTCGTCATCGTTCCCGCTAATCTGCGAAAACAATGGAGCCAGGAGCTTGCCGACAAATTTCATCTTCCGTCTGTCATTCTGGAAAATAGAACATTTAATGATTTCATTCGTTCGGGTAACCTCAACCCATTCCAGCAGGATGCCGTCATCCTCTGCTCGTATCAGTTTGCCCGAAAGCAAGAACCCTATCTGCGCCAGACCCAATGGGATCTCGTTGTAATCGACGAGGCCCATCGTCTTCGGAACGTCTACAAACCGTCCAGCAAGATCGCAAACGCAATCAAGCAGGCCGTTGCATCTTTCCCAAAAATACTCCTGACCGCGACGCCTCTCCAAAACTCGCTTCTAGAACTCTACGGACTTGTAAGCATCATCGATGATTATGCCTTCGGAGACTTTAAAACCTATCGATCGCGCTTCGCCCGCCTTGGTAATGATGTCGATTTTAATGAACTAAAAGAACGTCTCCGGCCCCTCTGTAAACGCACCCTGCGTAGACAGGTGCTTGAGTACGTGAAGTTCACCAATCGTCATGCCTTGGTGCAGGAATTCGTGCCGACATCGGAAGAGCAGCGGCTATACGATTTGGTTTCCGATTATCTCCAGCAACCTACGCTCTACGCATTACCTGCAAGTCAGCGCCAGCTCATGACGCTGATCCTGCGGCGTCTGTTGGCATCATCCACCTACGCCATATCCGACACCCTTGACGGCTTGGCTCGAAAGCTTGAGTACGCAGCCGCCAAAGCAGAGACAGTGGAAGCTCCGCCCGAGGATCTGGCCCAAAACTGGGAAGAGCTGGACGAACTCGCTGATGAGTGGGACGAAGACAATGCTGAACAGGCCGCAGAACAACCACGTTTTTCATCTGAGCAGCTCGCGGAGATGCGCCAGGAAACAGATAAACTCCGGGAATTTCATCGACTGGCCAAGTCCATTGTTAAAAACTCTAAGGGAGAAGTGCTCCTGACTGCATTAAGACGAGGGTTTGCCGCAGCAGAACACGCGCAAAAGAGCCAGGGCGCTGCCACGCTTCAGCAGAAAGCTATTATTTTCACCGAGTCCCGCCGTACACAAGAGTATCTTTTCCGAATTTTGGAACAGACAGAATTCGCCGGTAAAGTAGTGCTCTTTAATGGAACGAATAACGATCCGAAATCAAAAGATATCTACCGTCGATGGTCGGAGAAACACGAAGGCACAGACCGCATTACTGGCTCTCCTAGCGCAGACATTCGGGCGGCTCTGGTGGATTGCTTTCGTGACGATGCGGCCATTATGATCGCGACCGAAGCCGCAGCCGAAGGCCTCAACCTGCAATTCTGCAACTTGGTTGTAAACTACGATCTCCCCTGGAACCCCCAACGCATCGAACAGCGCATAGGCCGATGTCACCGTTACGGCCAGAAGTTCGATGTGGTGGTTGTTAACTTTCTCAACAAGAACAACGCCGCGGACCAGCGGGTCTATGAGCTTTTGGCTGAGAAGTTCCGGCTTTTCAGCGGCGTGTTCGGCGCGAGCGATGAGGTATTAGGCGCTGTGGAGTCTGGCGTTGACTTTGAAAAGCGCATTGCGGCTATTTATCAGAAGTGTCGCACGCAGGAGCAGATACAGTTCGAATTCGATGAACTCCAGCGAGATTTGGAGAGTGAAATTGCGCAAGGTCAGCGAGATGCCCGTGAGAAACTCCTGAATAACTTTGATCAGGAAGTGGTAGAAAAGGTGCGCATCCAAAGCTATGATTACCTCGATCGTTTCAACGAACGGCTTTGGAATCTTACTCGTCATTTACTCGCTCCCTTCGCTCGTTTTGATGAACGGGGATACAGCTTCATGCTTGAAAGCAACCCTTTCCCCGGTGAGACCATTCATCCCGGTCCCTATCGAATGGGAAAGAATGTGGAAGATGCCAATACATACCGGGTCGGACATCCTCTTGCCCAGCGTGTGCTTGAAAAGGGGAAGGCACTGACACTTACTCAGAAAGAGGTCGTATTCCAGTATTCCACGGGCGGGAAAAATATCGCTATCCTCGAATCGCTCAAGAATAAGCGCGGCTGGCTTTCGTGTCACCGTTTTAGCGTGACCGCTTTGGAAACTGAGGACCACTTGCTGCTCGCAGGTGTCACTGACGATGGCGAGCTCATAGACGAAGCCAAATGTAGACGACTGTTCGATCTACCTGGCACGGACCAAGGCGCAGGCGAAGTTCCGACAAATGTCAAGACTATGTTGGATGAGGCCACGGCAAGCCAGCAGAGAAACATAATAGAAAGAACGTCCACGAAAAACGGCGTCTGGTTTGAAACAGAAATGGATAAGTTGGATCGCTGGACTGAGGATCGTCGTACTGCGCTCAAGGCTGAACTGGAGGAACTGGACCAGCAGATCAAGGAGACGAAAAAGGCCGCGCGTTTTGCCCCCAATCTTCCGGACAAACTTGAACATCAGCGCGCATTGCGGACTTTGGAGACTAAGCGGGACGAAGCATGGCGAAGTTATGATGCCGCAAGCCGCGAAGTAGATCGCCAAAAGGACGCACTGCTTGATGAGATCAGCAGGCGGTTAAAGCAAAAAGCTGAGCAGGAATTGCTCTTTACACTTCGGTGGAGTATCATGTGATGAGCGGGGCTAAATGATTGATATACAGAAAGATCGCCCTCAAGAAGCTTGCCTACATTCTAAGGAGATAAACGCATGAAGGCCACAGAAGCAAAGCTGCTCGAATTCCTCAAAAAGTCGCCGCAATTCGTCATTCCCATATATCAGCGTACCTATAGCTGGGGTGACCGGGAGTGCCGCCAACTATGGGACGACATCGTCCGCACCGGGCGTAACGATGCGGTGGCAGCGCATTTCGTTGGTTCCATCGTTTATGTCGAGAAGGGGCTCTATCAAGTTTCAAGCCAATCACCGCTCCTGGTGATTGATGGTCAGCAACGGTTGACCACGATAACACTGCTCATCGAAGCGCTCGCACGCAGTCTCCGTGACAGTGAGCCGCTGGATGGCTTCTCGGCCAAGAAGTTACGGAACTACTACCTGCTTAACCCGCTTGAAGAGGGTGATCGCAAATATAAACTGATCCTCTCACAGACCGATAAAGCATCTCTCATAGCCCTTCTTGAGCAGCAACCTAAACCGAGAGCGCACTCGCTCCGGGTGGAGGCCAATTTCCAGTTCTTTGGGGAACGCGTGGCCGAGGTCAAGGATGAGATTGAGGTACTTTGCAAGGGCTTGGCGAAGCTCGTGATCGTGGATATCTCGCTCAGCCGCGATCAGGACAACCCGCAGCTCATCTTCGAGAGCATGAACTCGACAGGCCGCGAGCTGAGCCAGGCAGACCTGATCCGCAACTTCATCCTGATGGGCTTGGAGCCGACGCTTCAGACGCGGCTCTACGAGCAGAATCTGGCGGCCGATGGAGGTGGACTTCGGTCAGGAAGCCTACGCCACGCATTTCGACGGCTTCATGCGCCATTACCTGACGGTGAAGACCGGCGATATTCCGAACGTCCGCGAGGTCTATGAAGCGTTCAAGCAACTACGCCCGCTCGCCCAAGTGGCCAGGCCGGGGTGGAGGCCCTGGTGGCAGACATCCGCGCTTTTGCCCGTTACTTCTGCGCGATGGCACTGGGTGCAGGAGCAGGACGCCGACCTGAAGGCGGCTTTCCACGACTTGCGCGAACTGAAGGTGGATGTGGCCTATCCGTTCCTGCTGGAGCTGTACCACGATTACGCCACAGGCATACTGCCTAATGCGATGAGCTGCTTCAGGCGGTGCGGCTGGTCGAGAGCCTACGTGTTCCGTCGAGCGATCTGCGCCATCCCCACAAACTCGATGAACAAGACCTTCGCGACCTTCGAGCGAGGCACTCAAGAAGGACCGCTACCTTGAGAGCATCCAGGCGCACTTCTTGTTGTTGCCTTCCTATCGCCGCTTTCCCGAGACGAAGAGTTCCGACGCGACATTCAAACACGAGACCTCTACAACTTCCGCAGCCGCAGCTACTGGCTGCGTCGAGCTGGAAAACCACGGCCGCAAAGAGCGCGTGCCGGTGGATGAATACACGATCGAACACATCCTGCCGCAGAATCGAGAACCTGTCGGCAAACTGGAAGACCGACCTCGGCCCGGAATGGGAGCACATCCAGCAGACCTGCCTGCACACCCTCGGCAACCTGACGCTACCGGCTACAACTCGGAATACAGCGACCGACCCTTCACCGAGAAACGAGACATGGAAGGCGGATTGCCAGGAAAGCCCGCTGACAGCTCAATCAAGGACTGGGCGCAACTCAACAAGTGGAATGAGGAGACGATTCGTCAACGGGCGCGAAAAGCTGGCTGGACAGGCAGCTGGATGTCTGGCTATGCTCCGAAATTGCCGACCGATCAGTACTTGACGGCCTACAAGCCGAAGCCACCACCTCGGGCTACACCATCGACGACCACCCGCACCTGCTGCAGGCGTAATGCGCGAGGTGTTCGATGCATTTCGCAAGCAGGTGCTGGCGCTCGACCCCTGCGTTACCGAAGAGTTTCTCAAGCTCTACGTCGCCTACAAAGCGGAGACGAACTTCGTCGATGTGGTCCCGCAAGCAAAGCAGGCTGCGGCTGTCGCTTAATATTGCCTTCCCCGAGATCAACGACCCACAGGGGTATTTGCAAGGACGTGACGGGCCTCGGCCGCTGGGGCAACGGCGATGTTGAAGTTGGCCTTGCGTCCATGGACGATTTGCCTTATATAATAGGGTTGGTTCGGCAAGCACTAGAGAGACAGATGGGCAACGGGGGTGATGCGTAATGGCGGTCGATATAACTAATCAGAACAAGTCGATCGAAGAACATAATATGGCCGAGCGACCGGAAAACTCGACCTCCGCTCTCTCGATATCTCAGAAGAAAAAAAGCAGGAACTTCTGCGCCTCTTTCCTGAGATTCGAACGGAAGGTGGCAAGATTGATTTTGAACGCTTGCAGCTTGCCCTGGGCGATAGCGTGGATGTGGGCAAAGAACGGTACGGCATGAACTGGCCGGGTAAGGCCGCGTGCTTCAAGACGATCCAGACCCCCAGCATGGCCACACTAATCCCAGCGCCGAGAGAAATCGTCAACTTTGACACCACTGAAAATCTCATCATCGAGGGCGACAATCTGGAAGTGCTGAAACTTCTGCAAAAGTCTTATCTCAGCAAGGTCAAGTTGATTTACATCGACCCGCCTTATAACACCGGCAATGACTTCATCTACCCCGACAATTATAGCTGAGATCTCTACAAGACTTACCTGGAGTACAGCGGTCAGGTGGACGCCGAAGGTCGTAAGTTTGGCACCAATACCGAGGCTGACGGTCGCTTTCATTCGAAGTGGCTCAATATGATGTATCCGCGGCTATACCTGTCTAGGAATCTACTGCGCGCGGATGGGCTACTTTTTGTGTCAATAAACGATGCAGAGCAGGGTAATTTGAAAGCTCTTTGTAATGATGTATACGGTGAAGAAAATTTTCTGGCGCAACTGGTTTGGGATAAGAACCATAGCGCACAAGCGGGTGTTTTTAAGGTCTATCACGAGTATATCCTCGTTTATGCGAAAAAACAAAGAGCAAGTTAGCCCACCTAGGTCCTCTGACAGCGAAGAGTTCGACGCAGGAGCTATGAAGAAGGAATCTGCCCGACATCCTATGCAGAAGTTCAAGTTTCCTAAGGGGACAAGATTCGATGCTCCACACGGCACCGAGCTTAAGAAGGAATGGGGTGACACAGAGAAAGTTATTCTGCATGAAGGTAGAATGATTTCAGAACATGGAAAACTTAAAGAAGATGTTGTCCTCGAAGCAGCCTTTACTCAGGCCAATCAAATGAAACAGTTCTTTTACGGCGACAAGGAGAACCTGGTTGATAGCCGTGGTCAGAAAATAAATGAATTTTATTTCACCGCGACTGGAAAGTTGAAAATCACTAAGGAGCGTGGTGTTATTACGCCACCTACAGTTGGCAGGTGGGGAACGCAAGGAGACATTTCTGTCGGACTGGCTTCACTATTTGGGATGTCAGCCGCACCTCTTGAGACGCCAAAAAGCCCAGAAATGATTCGAGAGTTTATTGATTGGTTTTGCGATGACAAAGACTTGATCGTTGATTTCTTCGCGGGATCGTGTGCTACTGCTCATGCAGTATTAGCTTCAAACAAGAAAAATAAGAGTGGAAAGCAATTTATTATGGTTCAACTGCCTGAGCCATGTGATGAGAGCTCGGAGGCATTCAAGGCGGGCTTCAAGACGATTGCAGAAATTGGAATGGAACGTGTACGACGAATCATTCAAAAGATGAACAAGGAAGATGAAGAAAAATTGGCGCTGGATGACAAGAGCAAACAAGATCGGGGGCTTCAAGGTTTTTAAACTCGCCGAGTCCAACTTCAAACCTTGGAATGCGAATGTGGCTCAGGATGACACTAAAACCTTGGAAAAACAACTTGATCTGCATGTTGACCATGTCCGTGACAGTCGAACTGCCGATGATATCCTTTACGAAATGCTGCTCAAGAGCGGCTTCCCGCTGACAACGCCGATAAAAAAGATCGCGCTGGCCGGCAAGACGATTCATAGTGCGGCGGAGGGGGCACTCTTTATTTGCCTTGAAAAGGAACTGACCCTTGATCTGATCCGAGCCATGGCCGGGCAGAAGCCTGCGCGCGTTGTTTGTTTGGACGAAGGCTTTGCTGGAAATGATCAGCTCAAAGCCAACGCAGTGCAGATATTCAAAGCAAAAGGTGTTACGAGCTTCAAAACGGTGTGATTGAATGACTATGAAACTTCAATTTGACCCAAACCAGCAATACCAACTCGACGCTGTGGCAGCTATTACGGACCTGTTTGATGGCCGGAAATTGTCAATGACTTTGAGACACCCCGCGACCGAATTTAGTGTACTTTCTCCTCGCTCAGAGCGACCGGTTTGGGTTTATTGATCCAAACCGCGTCTGGTAATGGAGGAGGAACCGGAACTTTCTTCACGAACCTTTCAGGATGTGCCACGTACGCGGTCCGAAGCACCTCGCCTCTGGCCCTCAGCATGTCTTGCGCAAGCCCGTAGTGGACGGATTCCGGCGTAAGCAGCCCGATACCTGAGTGATGATGCTCAGTATTGTACCAGGGGAAAAAGACCTGGCAGAACGTCCGGCTGTCCTCGATGCAGCCGAACCGATCGGGGAAGTCCGGCCGGTACTTGAGTGTTTTGAACTGAGACTCTGAAAAAGGGTTGTCATCGCTCGTATACGGTCTGCTATGGGTCTTGGTGACTCCAAGATCGGCCAGGAGTAAGGCAACCGGCCTGGACCTCATGGACGAGCCTCGGTCCGCATGAATCGTGAGCTGCCCTTTTTCGATATTCTGTTTTGAGCAAGTTTCCATGATGAGCTTTTCCGCTAATGCCGCCGATTCCCTGGGGGCAACCATCCAGCCGACAACGTAGCGGCTGAAGATGTCCAGGATCACGTAGAGGTAAAAATAGGTCCATTTCGCCGGGCCTAAAAGCTTGGTAATGTCCCAGGACCAGACTTGGTTCGGTGCCGTGGCCAGAAGCTCCGGCTTCTGGTACTCGGGGTGGCTGAGCTGATTCCTGCGCTCCTTGACCTCCTGGTTCGCGTCGAGGATGCGGTACATGGTGCTTATGGAGCATTGATATTCTCCTTCATCCAATAGGGTTGCGTAGACCTCTTGGGGCGCCTTGTCCACGAACCGATCAGAATGGAGGACGTCGAGCACGTCTTGCCGTTCGTCTGAAGACAAAGCACGAGGAGGACTTGGACGCTTCCTGGGCTCCATGGGTGGCGCATTTTTCCGCGCCTGCGTCCGGTAGAACCCTGAACGCGGGACATCGAGCGATGCGCATGCTGATTTGATCCCGATATCAGAGGAAAGAGTAAGAGCGGCTTCCATCACTCGTTCTCTTCGTTCTCGGAGGTCGCAACCGGGATCCCCAGAATCGCCGATATTTTTTTTTGAACGTCGATGATTATTTCGGCCTGCCTTAGGCGATTGGTAAGCCGATCATTCTCCTTACGGAGTTTCTCGTTCTCTGCATGGAGAGGATCACGGACTGATTTCTTACGGCCCCGCTTCTTGGGCGCAAGGCCGGATAGTACGCCGCGGTCGCGCTGACCTCGCCAGGTGTTGATATTTGATGCATAGAGTCCTTCGCGGCGCAAGAGCTGGCCAAGGCACCCATACTCATCACAGGCATCGGCAAGCGTCAGAATCCGAAGTTTGTATTCAGCCGTAAAACGTCGCCGCGCGGCTTTAGCCGGAACCTCGGGGTCCGGCAGGACCGAAGCCACACCTTGATGGGAATTGACTTCATGCGGGGTCCCAATCCGGGGAACCTCAGCCGCCCTACGGGCTCCTTCGCTTCCCTGGATTGCTTTGATCTTTGCAGCTATCATAGTATTTCTCCTCCCCGCCCTCTACTCTAATTTACCATAGGGGAGGTGTCTCAGCTATATTGACACAGAGGGGGCCAGCCCCAGGGTGCGCAAGAGTATTCCGTCATTCATGTCGGGGATTATGGTGGTCTTTTTGCCGGACAGCACCGGACAGAACTGGGCCTTAGCAATGGCCTTTTGATCTCTACCGATAAACTGCTCGCCAATACACGCGCAGTGCAGGTTCATAATGACATTGAAACAACGGACGCTACAATGCCGTTAGAAGCGTGGGACATCTTTGATCCGGCATCCAACGATGCCCGTCAGTGTCCGCATTTTTCCGTGGAAATGGAGACCGGTACAGGCAAAACCTACGTTTATCTGCGCACTATCTTTGAACTTTCCCGGCGTTATGGCTTTCAGAAGTTCATCATCGTTGTGCCGAGCGTGGCCATCCGTGAGGGTGTGCTAAAGAATATAGAGATTACCGGCGAGCACTTCCGCGCACTCTACAACAACCCATCGTTTGAGCATTTCGTGTACGACTCGAAGAAGGTAAATCGCTTGCGGCAATTCGCTGTTAGTAATACACTTCAGATTCTTGTGATTAACATTGACGCCTTCCGCAAAAACTTCACCGGCACAGAAGAAGAGCAAAAGAGCAACGTCATCTATAAAGAAAGCGACAAGCTCTCCGGTCGCCAACCTATCGAATTCGTCCAGGCAACGCGACCCATCGTCATCATCGACGAGCCCCAGAGCGTAGATTCAACGGATAAAGCGCAGGAAGCTATAAAGGCGCTCAATCCTTTATGTACGCTGCGCTACTCGGCTACTCACCGCAATCCCTATAACCTGGTTTACCGACTCGATCCTGTTCGTGCCTTTGAGTTGAGATTGGTAAAGCAGATCGTCGTGGCCAGCGCCACTGCGGATGGCGGCAGGAACGATGCTTTTGTGCGGGTAGAGAAGATCGATTATACCAAGGGCATCAAGGCCAAGGTGCGAATTCACGTTCAGACGCCGGAAGGGCCGAAGGAGAAGTCGGTTCCTGTGAAAAGCGGTTCTGACTTATTCGAGCTTTCCAATGAACGTGCCACGTATCAGGATGGTTTTGTGGTTGCCGAGATCAACGCGGAGCTCGGTAATGAGTTTGTGCGTTTCAATAATGGCCGCGTGCTCAGACAGGGCGAGGAAATAGGCGGACTGCGTGACGATGTATGGCGCGTCCAGATCAAGCATACGGTAAAAAAGCATCTGGAAAAAGAACTCCAGGTCCGAGCTATGGGCATCAAGGTACTGAGCCTGTTCTTTATCGACCGGGTGGCGAATTACCGCGACTATGATGAATCCGGAAAGCCAGTAATGGGCAAGTTTGCGGAGTTTTTTGAAGAAGTTTTTGCCGAATTGGCGAGGGAGGAACGATTCAGGGAACTGGAATGGTTGAAACTGTCTGTTGAGAGGCTTCATAATGGTTACTTTGCGCAGGACAAGAAAGGTGTGTTCAAGGATACGAGAGGCGACACGCAGGCCGATGACGATGTGTATAACCTTATCATGAAAGACAAGGAACGGTTGTTGTCGAGTGACGAGCCGCTGCGCTTCATCTTCAGCCATTCGGCCTTGCGCGAGGGATGGGACAATCCGAACGTTTTTCAAATCTGCACGCTGAATGAGACGCGGAGCTCCATGAAAAAGCGGCAGGAGATCGGTCGGGGGCTGCGCTTACCGGTCAATCAAGACGGCTTGCGCGTCTTTGACGAGTCAGTCAACAAGCTTTTCGTAGTGGCCAATGAAAGCTACGAAGACTTTGCCCGCGCGCTCCAGAACGAATATGAGGAAGAGTGCGGCGTGACCTTCGGCAAGGTTCCGATTACGACGTTTGCCAAACTCACACGCCTGGTGGATGGCGAAGAGAAGCCGGTAGGGAAAGAGACAGCTACAGCCATCCGGGAAGCTTTAATCAGCCAAAAAATGCTCGATGATGAAGGTCGTATCCAGCCCGCCTTTGACCCAAAACGGCCTGGATTTGCGCTTAATCTTCCGGAAGCACATCGTGATCTTGCGCCTGCTGTCATCGACCTTTTGGCAGGATACCAGATTGAACGCCATATCCGCAAAGAGCGAGATGAAGGTTCTAATCATCTGCGTAAGGAAGTTCAACTGAGTCCTGAGTTTCAGGCCCTTTGGGACCGCATTAAACCAAAGACCACCTATCGTGTGGAGTTTAAGACCGAAGACTTAGTAAAACGCGCGGTAGATGCCCTGCGACGGATGGAAAAGATCGAGGCTGCAAAAATTCGCGTAAGTGCCGGGCAGCTGGGAGTGGCCAAAGGCGGTGTGACAACGACGGCTGTCAGTGTCGCCGAGGAGCGTGTGTCATTTAAGGGTCTGGTGCCGGACCTGTTGGCATATCTGCAGAATGAGACGGAATTGACCCGATCCACGCTGGTACGAATTCTCAAAGAATCAGGACGGCTCTCAGAGTTCTTTGTTGATCCTCAGCGATTTATGGACTCCGTAGCTACGACGTTGAAGTATGAACTTCACCGCCTGCTGATTGACGGAATCAAGTACGAGCGCTTGCCAGGTTCCGGTTCAGAAGCAGAGTGGGAGATGCTGTTTTTCAAGAACGAAGAATTCATCAATTATCTGACCGCGATGCAGGTTAATAAGTCGGTGTACGAATATGTTGTATATGATTCGGAATTGGAACGCGAATTTGCCCGCCGTCTGGATCAGCGAGAGGATATCAAGCTTTTTGTGAAATTACCGGGCTGGTTCGAAGTCGATACGCCGGTGGGCAAGTACAATCCAGACTGGGCTATCCTTAAGCATGATAGCCAGACGCTTTACCTTGTGCGCGAGACTAAAGGAACCCGTGACTTCTTGAAGCTGCGCACGAGTGAGGCTGACAAAGTCCGCTGCGGTCAGCGCCATTTTGAGGCATTAGATGTGCCTTTCGCAGTTGTTGTAAGTGCGGATGAGGTGTAGTACCCATTTTATTATAATGGTTGACGGTTGAATAGCCCGTGTGCTACACTACTTCTACATAATGGCTGATATGTAGATTTATCTCGGCCAAGAGTTCCTGGAGATCGTTTCTCAGGGTTAATGACTGGCATTCTATCCGAGTTCATTCCCCTCATTAGTAACAATATTGACAAATTAGGCGTAATGTATTACATTGTTATTGTTGTTATACAGTGTCATACGATTTTGAATGCCGCACGGAGCGCGGCGGGAGGTTTTAATGCTTGCAGTCAGACTGGACAAGGACACGGAAAAGCGCCTAAGCTCTTTGGCGAAGGAAACAAAGAGAACAAAGAGCTATTACGCAAAGGAAGCAATTAAGCTATACCTTGACGAACTTGAAGACCTTGAGATTGCCCGGAGCCGGGCAAACGATCCGAGTGACAAACTGGTATCTTCGAAGGAAATGAGGAAACGGCTTGGCATATAATATCGTATTCAAAGAGTCCTCAGAAAAAGACCTGAAGGCCATTGACCGTGCACAAGCGAAAAAAATCCTGAACGCCATAGAAAAGAAGCTCTCGACAGAACCGAGGAAACATGGAGAGCCCCTTCATGGTGAATGGGACGGCTTTTGGATGCTCTACGTCAAGCCATACCGCGTTATTTTTGAAATATTCGAAAATGACAGTACCGTCCGCGTTTATAGAATTGGACACCGAAAAGACGTGTATAGATAAGACCGGCCAGACGTTCACTGGGGATTGTCCAAAATGTGACTATTCCTAAGACATTGACAAGCTTGGCGACATAGGCTTGCCAATACTGTAAAACTCGTTTGTAATTATGTAGACAGGACTTTCTATAGGTGCTATAATAAGACCTGTTAATAGCACCATTAAGGAGGTTTTCAATGGCTACCAAATTTTCCGAAGATATTGTTCCACTTAGTGATTTAAAAGTGAACCCTGGCAAAGTAGTATTGCATACGCAGGAGACTCACCGGCCAATCTTGCTTACGAGCAGAGGTCGCGGTGTGGCCGTGGTCCGATCGCTCAAGGATTATGAGCAAGAAACCGAAGAACGTGCCTTTATGCAAGGAGTTGTAAAGGGGCTGATGGACCTGGAAGAAGGCCGCGAAATTTCCCTCTCTGAGGCAAAAAAACGCCTCGGGTTGAAATAACCCCATGGCTGAACAGGTACGGATAACGTTTGCTGCATCAGCTATCAAGGACCTTGAGGGCATGCAGGCCTATTATGCAGGTGAAGATGCTCCTGATGTGGGGAAAAGATATACTGCCGAGATCATCACCAGGGTTGAGCAACTGGGCTCGCACCCGCTGAGTGGCCGCGTTGTACCTGAGTTTAATGTCGAACATCTTCGAGAGATAATTTATCCACCATTTCGTATCGTTTATCGACATGATAAAAACAAGGTACGTATCGTTCGAATCTGGCGAAGTGAAAGAATCCTGAAACTACCATAGACTTACTTGATATTGCCACCATCGTGAAGGCATAAGATTGCCGAAACGGCAATCTTATTAGTCTAGTCTCACAATAACACAGAACCCTACCCTATTCTAATGCCCATAAAACTTCCCGAAAAACAAATAGCCATTAATACCCCGCCCAGGTCGGAACTGGATCTCCGGACGCAGGAAATCGACTTAAAAATGAAGCCAACCGGCGATAAATCCTTGTTCACCTGGGTACGCTGGTACATTGCGCAAGAAGTGACCGGGACGGGAAAATCGGACAATACCGTCATTGCCGTCCACCAGGAGCTCCAAAAATTCATCAATTACTTCTATAAACGCTTTCCTGCCGGCGACTACACTGACTGGACCCGGCAGGTCACCCAAGCCTTTATAAAGACGCTACGCGACGCTGAATATAGTCTGAACAGCATGCGCAGAACCTTGTCTTACGTGAAGGCTTTCGCGGCTTACCTCAACTCGATCGGGATGGTAAATTTTGAATCCCACCCTACCCGAGGTGCTGCGACCATAAAAGCGGAAAAAGATGAGTATGCGGAAGAACCTCAGTCGCTCCGGATCTTAAAGAAAAGTGGACGTGTGGCCGAGGAAGGACAGCCGGTTTATGAACGCATGAAAAGAGCGGCAATCGCCAGGACCAGGGAACCAAAGAATAAGCCCTCTGCCCTCCCCTACCGCGATCTGGCGATCCTGACGACGCTTTACTATACTGGCCTCCGGGCGCACGAACTCTGCCTTCTCAAGATGAAAAACATTACCCCTGATGAAGAAGGCGGGATCTGGTTTGATAAAATCAAGCGTAAGGGAGAGGCGAACTTCGCGGGCAGCGTGTATCTGAGGAAGAACGGACTTCCGTATCTCGATGACTACTTCAAACGTGAACGCGATGAGATAGTAGATAACCATCCTCGCGGGGAGAACTATGTTTTTCTACGATATCGAGGAGACCGGCTGTCGCGGGCGGATATCTGGTATATTATCCGCGATCTTGCTTTGGCTTGCTTAACCCCGGAAATGACCGCCAAAGGGTACCGGATTGAGGCACATCCGCACAGCTTACGGCATGAAATTACCTATAAACTGCTTGAAGACGGGTACACTGAGACTGAGACAGCCCATCATTTGGGCCACGCGAGTACGCGATACATTTCTCGCTACTCAAAACGGTCGAAAAAAACCATGGCGTCAAAGATGGAAAGTTTGCCTGATTAATCCAAGGGAACCAATGACCAATTTGAAGGAAGTACACATTTATACAGATGGCGCTTGCAAGAAGAACCCAGGACCTGGCGGGTACGGCGTCGTTCTGCGTTATAACGGACACGAAAAGACGCTTTTTGGCGGATACCGGCTAACCACAAACAACCGGATGGAAATGCTGGCCGCGATCGTGGGGCTGGAGACCCTATCAAGTCCCTGCGCAGTCACCATTACGAGCGATTCAAAGTACCTGACAGAAGCTGTGACCAAGGGTTGGGCTCGCAAATGGAAATGTAATGCCTGGAAGAAGGCTGATGGTGACCAGGCGCTTAATCAGGATCTCTGGACCAGGTTGCTGGATCTCTGCGACCGGCACCAGGTCAAGTTCACATGGGTCCGGGGCCATGCTGGTCACCCGGAGAATGAACGATGTGATGAAATAGCGACGGCTGCAGCCGCTTGTGAAGGCCTGCCCATGGACGAGGGGTATGAACCGGTGGTTATTTCACGCGTTTAGACCATCCCGTTTTCTTCTTAATCGCAAGAATCTCCTGCATGACTTTTGCTCTTGTTAACAGCCCCTTCCGCTCAAGAACATTGATAATCGCTTCCTGTGTAAAGACATTGCTAATCAGGATTTCCTCGAAGGAAGCGGTTTCATTCTTGTCGAGTTTATTTCCCATCTGACTCCCCTACTCTGGCGATTTCGAGACCACACAACTTCAAATTATTGTCGGTCTCCATTGCTTGTGCAGTGCTTCCCATACCGCCTCCTACGCTGTCAGGATGAGTAACCTTGGGCATACACGTAAAGCTCCATGCAGACCATGGGGACTGCTCGACATTTGCATCGCGGTAGTTACTAATGAATCGTATGCAGATACATATGGTTCCTCGACAAAACATCAGTCAGGCCTTCTCACCGATCTCTGCAAAACGGGCCGGACTATACGAACTGTAAATATTTTAAAAGAACTGTTTTGCTAATTTTTGACGGCATAATTTCCTGTGATGAAGAAACTATTGTTTAACGCCCCATCCTTGGCAGGTAGGACAAAGCTCATTACAACTCGACATTATACTATCTGCTCTTCTTTAGTTTTTTAGATATCAAGTTTCAGCCCGCAATATTGTCTCTTGGGTAAAAAAAATCAGGTTGAAGTATACACTGATTTGAGTCATAATAAAATGCGAGGTTCTTCCTGGAACTCACGAGTTTATAACCTTAGCAACAATGTAAATTATCAAATAGTATTTATTAGCCTATCTATAAATAATTTTAATAGTCCTATTCCCGACGACCGTAAAAATACCCGCACTTTAACACAATCATAAAATCAATTTGAAGAACGGGGAAATCGCCTAATTCATGGTTATTTCCCCACCACTTTTCTTAGGCACCCTAATTTTAACTATAGACCAATATGGTAATTATAATGTTACAAATAATTTTATTTGTCGCAACATGCTTCGTAACAATTTGTTTATAAGGGCATATTTATCTTGAGTACTTTTGTAACATGAATTTAATATAAGGGGGGAAAATAGTGGTGTACTTATTGCTTATGTTCTTGAATTATTATCGAGTAATAGGTTTGCTCTGCTAGATGCAACACCCCCAGGAGTCTCTGGTATCGAGAGTGATCTTCTGTCCGGGAGTCGCGGACGGATCGTCTCGCTTATAGCAATAATGGTGTGTTGAGTCCCCGTTTGTCTGCCGCGAGGTAGTCGGTAATTTTCAGGTTCTTTGGGGAGATGAAGAAAAAGACGCATTGATGGTCGGCGGAAAAAAAGCTGGATGAACTGCCTTTGAGATGCGCTGAGTTTCTGTCTGAAGGAACCCTGAATTCAGAACTTGCTATCTTCAATATCAGCTGTCATTATCTGGTTTTTGAAGAACAGGCACAGTTCTGTGAAACGATCTTCATTGATTGACAACCTGAAAAACTATGAAACCGTTGATCGTAAAACTGACTTGGCCGAACCTTACAGGCGTTGTGGAGCGAAATCGCCTGAATGAATATCTCGACCGTGCGCGCGAAAAAAAATGCGTCTGGATTTCCGCGCCAGCGGGATACGGAAAGACGACGCTCGTGGCGAACTGGCTTGACAGCCGAAACCTTCCCTGCCTATGGTACCAGGCGGACGAGGGTGACGCCGATGTAGCTACATTTTTCTCGTATATGGGGCTGGCAATCAAACATGCGGCTCCGCGATATCGCTTATCTCTTCCGTTGTTTACTCCCGAATATCGCCTCGGCATCCCGACATTCACCAAACGATATTTTGAGTCCCTATATGGTCGCCTCAAACCTCCATTTTGTCTTGTCATAGACAATTATCAGAATGTCACGGCGGAATCCCAGTTTCACGAAATAATCCGCGATGGCCTGAGCGTTATGCCGGATGGCATAATGATGGTAATCATCAGCCGAAGCAATCCACCCCCTGTTTACTCACGATTACAAGCAAGCAGTCACCTGGAGGTCCTGCGAAAAGAAGAGGTGGAGTTCACCTTTAAGGAATCGCGTGAGTTTGTAACGCTACGAGGAAAGAAAAAACCTGCCGAAAATGTCTTAAAGATGCTCTATAGAATAACTGAAGGATGGGCAGCCGGACTGGTGCTTCTCCTTGAGAGCTCAGCTTACCGGAATGACATGCCGGAGCTGTGGAAAATTACTACAGACCAGGTATTTGACTATTTTGCTGCTGAGTTGTTCGCGAAAATCGATGAGGAAACTCAAAGATTTCTTCTCATGACAGCCATCATGCCGAAAATGTCTGCCCGCGAAGCGGAAAACATCACCGGCAACAAGCATTCCGAACTTATCCTCTCCCATTTGAGCCGGTCTAATTTTTTTACAGAAAGACACGAGACCCCGATATCTTCCTACACGTACCATCCATTGTTTCGTGAGTTTCTCATAGTACAAGGGCAGAAATATTTTGGACAGAACGAAATATTTCTCATCAGGAAAAAAGCGGCCCTGCTGCTTCTCAGAACAGAACAGGTGGTGGATGCTGCCCGAATTTTATCGGATATCGGAGACTGGCAGACTTTAATAGAATTGATCCTCCAGCATGCAAGACCCTTTCTGGCAGAAGGACGTT
>CAWGYL010000007.1:0-207768 GCA_963826885.1 Nitrospirota bacterium
CCGACCATCCACGTCTGCCATATCATCGTCGCGGATGATATGTTCGCTGTTTGACTGGCAAATCAAGGTTCGCACATGGTCGAGACCACGAGATCTGGCGATGCGGCGTGGCGCGAAGCGCGGGTTGGCGGGCGAGGGTCTTCAGCCGCTTGGCTTCCAGTTCCAGGGCAAGAGCTCGGCGATGCGATTGATCGGATGATCGGCAATGCGGGCAAGCACGTCGCGCAGATAAGCCTCCGGGTCGAGGCGACTCATTTTGGCGGATTCGATGAGGGTGTACATCGCGGCGGCTCGCATGCCGCCGGAATCGGAGCCGACAAAAAGGTAATTTTTTCTCGTCAGTGCAAGGGGCCGGATTGCGCGTTCGACGGCATTGTTGGTCATCTCCAGGCGACCATCGGTGGTGTAGCGGGTCAGCGCAGTCCAGCGCGACAGCGAATATAGGATCGCTTTGGCCAGCGTGCTCTTGCCGCTGATCTGGTTGAGCGCGTTGTGCAGGAAGGTCTCAAGCTCGGCCAGCAGCGGAACGGCATCCTGCTGGCGGGCGGCCAGGCGCTCCGGTGGGGGACGGCCGTTGATCCGCTCCTCGATCGCGAATAATTCAGCGATGCGCTCAAGCGCCTCCTTGGCCAAGGGTGAGGCCGTGGCTTCATAAACGTCATAGACCTTACGGCGCGCATGCGACCAGCATCCAACTTCGGTCAGGCGCGAAAGTCCGGTCCTTGGATCAGGCATGTAAAGGCTTTGGAATCCACCATATCCGTCGGCATGGAGGAAGCCGCGGCACTGGCCGAGCAGTGCTTCGGCATGCTCGCCCTTGCGATCGGGGGAGTAGCAGTAAAACGCCGCAGGCGGGGCGGCTCCGGCCCAGGTCCGCTCATCCCGCACCGCTGCCCACAGCCTTCCGGTCCTGGTCCGGCCCAGCCCAGGCGCCAGAACCGGCACTGTGGTGTCGTCGGCGTGCAGCACCGGCCCGGCGCAGACATGCTGCCTGACCGCCTCCACAAGCGGCCGCAGCAGCGCCGCCACGCTGCCCATCCAGTCCGCCATGGTAGAGCGGTCGAGATCGACGCCTTGGCGCGCATAGATCTCACTCTGGCGATGCAGCGGCAGCCCATCGGCGAATTTCGACACCGCGACGTGGGCGAGAAGGCCTGGCCCGGGCCGGCCACGCTCAATCGGGAAGGACGGCAGCGGCGCCTGCACGATCGTCTCGCAGGCCCGGCAGCTCAATTTCGGGCGCACATGCTGCATCACCTTGAAGCTCGACGGGACATATTCGAGCACTTCGGTGAGCTCGTCGGCGATCTTGCGCAGCACTTTGCCGCCGCAACACGCGCACACCGGTGCAGGCTGATGGATCACCTGCTTGCGCGGCAGGTGCGCTGGCAACGGTTTGCGGCCGCCCGGCTTGCGATCCGCCGGCTTGGTACGCGTCGGGCTCGCACGCTCCTGCCTGGCCTGCTCGGTGCGGGCGTTGCTTTCCGCCACGGATTCCTCGAGCTCGCCGAGCACGAGCTCAAGTTGCTCGATCTCGCGGTCGAGCTTCTCCGACGAGCGGCCGAAGCGCGCCCGGCGCAGCACTGCAAGCTGCGCCTTGAGATGCTCGATCTGCAGCGTCTTGGCGTAGAGCTCCGCGTCGCGAACCGCGATCACCCGATCGCGTTCGGCCAGCTGCGTTTCCTTCTCGGCGATGACACGCTCGCGCTCGATCAGTAACGCTTCCTTCTCGCCAAGCATTCGTCGCAGCGTGCGGACATCGCGAGGAAGTGCGGATCGGTTCGAGATCATGCGCACGACAAAAATTGATTCTCTCGAATCCGTCCACCAAAACTCTCGTCAGAGCGACAAATTATTCAGACAATCATCCGATCAGCCGGCACGTGCTGGAACTTTTCCCGGCGCATCGGTGCGGATCGGCAGGCGCCAGTCAATTCCCTCGCACAGCATCGACAATTGCGCCGGCGTCAGGATCGCGGCTCCCTCGCGCGTCAGCGGCCAAACAAAGCGGCCACGCTCCAATGTAACCGGTGTCAGCGCCCCACCTCGCGCGCGCCCGGATTTCCCGCGATATTGGCTGTCATCCGCTGATTTCGGGAGATGGCTTCATGGTAACTTCCATGCTTGATACCAGGAATGATGCCAGGAACGAAGGTGGCGCTTATCAACGGGTCGAGGTGATTACGGGGCGGCAGCGCCGGCGACGATGGACGGCGGAAGAGAAGGCGCGGATTGTTGCGGAGAGCTTTGAGGCTGACGCAAACATATCGGATGTAGCGCGCCGTCACGGTTTGGCTCGCGGATTGCTGACGATATGGCGACGCCAGCTATCGGGCGGTGGCGGGGGCCGGGAGCCAGGACAAAGCTTTGCCGCGGTGAGGATCGATACGGCTGCTCCGGTGTCGAGCGATGCCCCGCGCTATTCAGCGGAACCGGAGGCGGTGGCATTGCCGGCAGTCCGGATCCGAGCGCGGATCGAGATCGATGTCGCCGGGGCCCGGATCAGGATTGAGAGCGGCGTTGATCACGCGACACTGGCCATGGTGCTGGCGGCGGTGCGGGGCGACAAGTGATCTCGTTCCGCGCGGACCTGAAGATCATGTTGGCCTCCCAGCCTGTCGATTTTCGAAAGAGCGTGCATACTTTGTCAGCACTGGTGAGCGAGGCACTGCGTGCCAATCCCTATTGCGGCGATATTTTTATCTTCCGCTCGAAACGATCGGACCGCGTGAAGCTTTTGGCGTGGGACGGCAGCGGCATGGTTCTTGTGACGAAGTGGCTTGAGGAAGGTCGCTTCACCTGGCCGCCGATCCGCGACGGCGTCGTCTCTTTGACGGCGACACAATTGGCGATGCTGATCGACGGTCTGGACTGGACGCGCGTGACCCCAAAAGCCGTGAAGCAACCCGTTGGAATGATGTAAGAAGTGCCCATTTTTGCTGGCGAATTCTGACGAATCTGAAGTATGCATTGTCGATGGCGCTTCGACCCGAAGATCTTCCTTGCGATCCTGCCCGTCTCATCGAGATGGTACTCTCGCTCGATGCCGAGAACGATCGTCTGCGGGCCGTCATTGGTACCTTCAAGGACATGGTGTTCGGCTCGCGCTCGGAAAAGCTCACCGCGGTCATCGCCGATCAGCTTGCCCTCGATCTTGCCGATCTCGCCACGGACGTGACGCTACCGGCAGCCGCCAACGACGATCATGTGCCGAGCAAACCAGCCGGCGCGACCGGCAAGCCCCGCAAGAAGGCTCAGCGCAATATCGGCGCGCTGCCCAAGCACCTGCCGCGCTGCGAGCAGGTGATCGAGCCGGAAACGATGGCCTGCCCGTGCTGCCAAGGCCGCCTGCACAAGATCGGCCAGGACGTCAGCGAGGTGCTGGACGTCATTCCGGCGATCCTGCGGGTGCTGCGCATGATCCGTCCCAAATATGGCTGCCGAGGCTGTGAAGGCGCGGTGGTCCAGGCGAAGGCCTTGCCGCGGCTGATCGAGAACAGCATGGCGTCGACCGCCCTGGTGACCCACGTGGTGGTCTCGAAGTTCGCCTGGTTCTCGACGCTGTACCGGCAGGTGCAGATCCTGGCCGGTCATGGGGTCCATCTCGATCGCTCGACCCTGGCCGGTTGGGTGAAGCGGACGGCGTGGTGGCTGAGGGGCTCTACGAGCTCCAGTTGCGAACCATCCACGCCGCGCCATTGTTCTTTTGCGACGAGACGCCGATGCCGGTCCTCGACCCCGGAAGGGGCCGGACCAAAATATGCCAGTTCTGGGCTCATGCGGTGGATGACCGACCGTGGGGAGGACCGTCGCCGCCGGCTGTGGCCTACGTGTTCGCGGACGGCCGCGGCAAGGCTGAGATCGCGGCGCAATTGATCGACTATGCGGGCATCCTGCAGGTCGATGGCTATGCGGCCTACAAGTCGCTGGCCCAGGGCGCACGCGAGGCTGGAACAATCCGGCTCGCCTTCTGTCTTGCCCATGCACGGCGCAGGTTCGTGAAGATCTACAAGACTACGAAGTCGCCATTCGCCCAGGAGGTGATCGAACGTATCGCAGCGATCTACGCCATCGAGGGGCGTGTCCGAGGAACCAGCGCCGACATCCGGCTTGCAGCCCGCAAGACCGAGAGCAAACCGCTCATGGAGGAACTGAAGTCGCGGCTGACCGTGGTGCTCAAGGACATCTCGGCAAAATCGCCCCTTGCGGAAGCGATCAGGTATACGCTCGGCCATTGGGACGGTCTGACGGTGTTCCTGACCGACGGGCGGGTAGAGGTGGATACCAACACGGTGGAACGCTCGATGCACGAAAGAACTCGTTGTTCAGTGGCAGCGAAGGCGGTGCCGAGAGCTGGGCAATTCTAGCTTCGGTACTGAACACGGCAAAACTCAATGGGATCGATCCGCAGACTTATCTCTGCGACGTGCTCGAGCGCATCGTGTCCGGCCGCACCAAGAACCATCAGCTCCACGAACTTTTGGCGTGGAACTGGAAGGCGGCCTGTGAGGCCGCTGGCCAGGCGCCGCATGAGCGCGCGCCGCCGCCGCTCCGCGCATCCTCCGATGACCGCGGTGGCGATGCCGCTCGACAAGCTTGACGTGTGGCTGCAGGGCCGAACCGGCGCCGCCGCCACCAACCTGTCCATGCTCGACGGCTTCGTGACCGCGATCGTGGCGGGGCACGTGTCAATGACTTTAGCAAGACCGAACTGAGCCAAGCAAGATGTACATAACCACATCGGTCAGCAACCATTTAACATGTTCCGCCCCGCCACGATCGCGGTCACGAAGCTGTTGAGCATGGACAGGTTGGTGGCGGCGGCGCCGGTTGGGTCCTGCAATCGAAAATCAAGCTTGTCGAGCGGCATCGCCACCGCGGTCATCGGAGGATGCGGAAGCGGCGGGGGTGGTGCTGTCCTCAGCGCCGGCCACCTGGCCAATGTAGTAGCTCAGGACCGTCGTCCAGTTCCACGCCAAAAAGCTCGTGGAGCTGATGGGTCTTGGCGTGGCCTGGGACACGATGCGCTCGAGCATGTTGCAGACCCAAGTCTGGGGATCGAATCCCATTGAGTTTTGCCGTGTTCAGGTCCCAACCAGCATCTTGCTTAGCTCCTCGGCACCACGGCTTATGTGATGAGCAGTCACGAAATCCATCAGGCTCACCCACTGTGTTGGGATCCACCTCACCTGGCCCGGCCTCGGGCTGTCAGGAACACTGTCAGACTGTCCCAATGGCCGAGGCACTGGATTGCTTCTGCAAGGTGGATCTTGCTGATGTTGGAGCACCACGGTCAGCCGGCGATTTCAGGGCTCTTCGATGAGCGGTTTGCTCTCGGTCTTGCGGGCTGGGAGCTGGATGTTGGGGCTGTCTGCACATGCCCCCTCGATGGCAGAGATTGCTGGCGAGCAGGTTCGATCACCTCCTGGCGATGTGCACTTTGGGAGTCGTGCATCTTCATGATGGGCTGTGCATGGGGAGAACAGAAGGCGAGGCCGGATTGTTCCAGCTTGGGTAGGCCTGGGCGGCAGTGAGTTGGAGGCTGCATAGCCATCGACCGTGGAGGATGCCCGGCATAGTCGATGATTGTGTTGCGACGGCGAGTGGTTGCTGCTGTCTGTGAGCAGGCAGCGACAGCCTGGTGGATGCCTTCTTGATGGTTGGTTCATCCACGGCATGAAGCCGAGAACCTGGGATAATTGCTGGGTGCCTTTCTGGGGCGGTCGAGGAGGGACTGGATCGCGATCTGTGTCGGAAAGAGCAGCGGCGGCGGTGGACGCGCTCGCGGTGCAGGCTGGACTTGCAGCCTGCGGGTTGGTGGCCTCGACCCCTCAAGCCGGCGAGGTCGAGCGATCGAGACGGGACCCGACAGCGCTGGGCCGAGGCGATCGGCGATGGCTGGTAGAGGGCGTCTCAGAACGAGTGGAGGGCTCCGCCGACATCATGATGGGACGACGAGGGCGGTCGACGTCATGCCGGCTCCATCAGCTGGTGGAGCGGCCTCGCCTGGACCACCGGCCTCGACAGCCTTGGAGCGTATTGGGACGGGATCATGCGCAGCACCCTGCAGCATCGCTGGACGATGCTCCAGCACCTTGCTGACGCCGCTGCTCGACCCGCGCAGGTGGCCTTGGCAGCATGGTAGAGCGCCATCTGTTCCCGCTCGATCACCGGCCGCAGCGTGGAGGCGCTGGGCAGCGCGCCCAGCATCCGGCGCTGGCCGCTCGGTGGGCTTGCCGGTTGCTGCTGGTTTGCTGGACATGATTGTTGTTGTGGCTGCCGTATAGATGATGTCGGTGGTGGAGATCGTGAGAATCGAGGGAAAGCTGATCGGTGTTACCCGGCGGCTTCGAGGGGCTAGCCGAGCACCATGTCCTTGAGGTCAACGACGGCCTGGAGATGATCGGCGCCCGGCATCGAGGAGAGGACCATCTCGATGACGGGGCTACCGCGATGAAGATCTTCGGGTTGAGGCGCCATCGACAATGCAGACTCCAGATTTTGCCAACCGCCAGCAAAATGGGCACTTCTTACATCATTGAAACGGGGTCGAGCTTCATGGCTTCTGGGTCATGGGGTTGAGTCGATGGTTGATCAGCATCGCCAGTTCGTGTCGCCGTCAAAACGACGCCGTCGCGATCGGCGGCCAGGGGGCGAAGTGCAGCCTGGCCCAGTCAAGGCCGCTCCAAAACGATGACCGTCGCCGTCCCACGCCAAGCTTTACGAGTTGTCCTTATCGTTCTCAGCGGAGATAAAAGATCGCCGCACAGGGATTGGCACGCAGTGCCTCGGCCCACCAGCGCTCAACACTTAGACGCTCCTTCCGTAAACCCACAGGCTGCAGGCGTCATACGACCTCTCATGGGCGTGGACCAGATCACTCGCGCTCCCCTCCCCGACAGTTCCGCTCGCCCACACACACCCACCCACCATCACCCAGGCGCCGTCGTCGGTGACCACGTCGTCCACCTGAATCCGGCCCCGCGCGCATCGACCTCAATCGCGCCTGCATTCGGCACCGCCGGCAATGCCACCGCCTCCGGGTCCGCTTAATAGCGCGGGGCATCGCTCCACACCGGAGCAGCCGTATCGACTCCACCCCGCGGCAGCTCGCCCGGCTCCCGCCCCGCCACCGCCCGACAGCCTGGCGTCGCCATATCGTCAGCAATCCGCGAGCCGTAACCGTGACGGCGCGCTACATCGATATGTTTGCGCAAGATCTGCGCCTTCTCTCGCAACGTCATGAACCAAGCACCGGACTGTGTTGCAGTCTTGGTCCTTCGGAAATCGGTATGGATAGCGCGGCTCGAGCTTATTGACGTCATTCGTGCTGGATGTAGGGCTTTCGCCATGAGCTGCATGACGATGCCTCGCGGATGTCGCGCCCATTCCTTCATCGTGAAGCTGCGGAAGATCGAGGCGCTTTTCGCCGGCGCCTGAACGACCGGCGTACGATTGGCGGCGGAGGCGGCGCTGGAGCGGGTGCGCGCGCTCCTGGGCAACCGGTCAGCCAGGATTCTGCTGGTCGACGCACTCTCGACGTCACGGGTCGGCGTCATCTATTTCTCTGCAGGGCACCAGCACCGGCGACGCTGTCCAGCCCCTGATCGTCTTCACTGGCAACGGGGCAACACCGTCATGGTCCTGGGCGCCGCGGGGCTTCGTCGATCAGGTCTCTTGCGCCCGAGTCTGCGAGCTCGACCGCGCCCGCGGGCTCATCTTCATGAAGTACGCTGCGCGTCATCCGAGATGAAGCATATGAAGATCTTAAACGAAGAAGAGCACGACAAAACATTTGGCGTAGTGGTTGCTGATTGATCCAGCTCGCATAATTTTTGTTATTGGCTTGGGTTAGTACAATGATGGGGGGCCGGTGGGGAACACTGTCCCTTTCGTCGTTTTAGTTCCCGGAGACTTGCATGTCAGCGAATCGCTTCAACGGCTTTACTGACTACGGGATCGGCATCGGCCTGCGCGTGCCGCATTACAACCATATCCTACTCGCAAACCCACCGTCGATTGGTTCGAGATCATTTCCGAAAATTTCATGGTCGATGGCGGGCGTCCGCTGAGGTGCTGGATCAGATTCTCGAACAATATCGGGTCGTGCAGCACGGCGTTTCAATGTACTTCGGTTCGGCCGAAAAGCTGAACCGCGAACACCTGAGGCGTTTCAAGGACTGGTCAAGCGGACCAAGACGCCGTGGTTTTCCGATCATCTTTGCTGGGGCAGCGTCGATGGCCGTTACACGCATGATCTGCTGCCGATGCCTTACACCTTCGAGGCCGCAAAAATCACCGCGCAAAAAGTCCGGGAGGTGCGATTTCCTGGAAATTCCGATCGCCGTCGAGAATGTCAGCAGTTACGCGGAATTTCACGTTTCGGAAATGACCGAGTGGGAATTTCTCGATGAGGTCGTCGAGCGGGCCGATTGCGGCATTCTGCTGGACGTCAATAACATTTACGTTTCCTCGCAGAATCACAGCTTTAATCCGTACGATTATGTGAACAGCGTTCCGGCCGATCGCGTCGCCCAAATTCATATCGCCGGCCACACGAAATATCGGAAATACATTCTCGACACACACGATCACCCGGTCATCGATCCCGTTTGGAAGCTTTACGAGCGTGCCATCCAGCGCGCCGGCCACACCGCGACGCTCCTTGAATGGGACGACAGCATCCCCAGCGTTCCAGGAAGTTCACTATGAAGCGCTGAAAGCCAATAAATTCCGGCGCGCCACCGCCTTGGCGGAAGCTCGTACGGAATTGATGCAGCTTCAGCGCACTATGGCTCGTGCCGTGATGCAGCCGCTGACTTCCTCGGAACGCATGCAGCGCCGCGCTCCCGATGGCGGACCGATGAAGCGCTACGCGTCGCGCTTCATCAAGCCCAACGAATACCCTTACTTCTTTCGAACGCTTGGAAATTTACAATCGCCAGTATTGGTTTCGCGTTCTTTCTGCGCTCAGCGAGGATTTTCCTGGCCTGCGCGCCGTGCTTGGCGAGCGCCGCTTCGATGCTATGGCCAAAGCGTATCTGATCGCCAATCCCTCGCGGTCTTTTACGCTTCGCAATCTCAGCGGGCGTATGGGCAATCGTGTGATCAAAAAATCCCAAGTGGGCCGGCAAAAAACAAACCCTTGCGCTGGATATCGTGCGGCTCGAATGGGCGGACATTGAAGCTTTCGATGGAAAAGTTGAGCCTGCTCTTCGTCCCGAGGATTTTGCGAGCGCGGCCGGCCCACGAATGAAATTAACGATTCAGCCGTACGTGCGACTGCTGAGTTTCCGTTATCCCGTAGACGATCTTCTCCTTGAAGTGCGCGAAGAAGACGAAGACACGGATTTCGCCAGCAACACTTTCACGGAGCATCGCAAGCGCAAACGCGTTCGCGCTGTTGCAAAGCTGAAGCCAGCGCAGATTTTTTTGGCCGTGCACCGCATCGACTACTCCGTTTACTTCCGCCGCATCGAGCAGGAGGAATTTGCGATTCTCACCGCGCTTCGAAAGGGAAAAACTCTGGGCGTGGCCGTCGAATCCGCTTTCCGCAAAAGCGCGGTTCCGCATCGGCAGCGGCCTACGAAGGTGCAGGGCGGGTTGCGGCTGGTCTGCTCTCGGTTGGTTCTGCCGTCCGGAGAAAAAAGGCGCTGCGCGCTGAATCTTATTGTAAAGTGGCGCTTCGACACGACTCATGAGCAAACTACTCGCTACAGCAAAAACTGGCGATTACAAGTTTGCCGATCTCGTTGGATATCTTCAGTCGCCGTTCCTGCTCTTCGTTCGCCTGTACTGGGGAATCCAGCTGATTCAGAGTGGTTGGGGCAAACTCCACCATCTCGCCAACGTGACCGAATTCTTCACGAGCCTTGGCCTGCCTGCTCCGGGCTTTACCGCACTGGCTATCTCCTGCCTGGAATTTTTCGCAGGCATCCGCTTTGCTCTCGCCCCCCTCGCCGCCCATGTCCGTTCTCGTGCTCACCATCAACATGCTCATGGCCTACATCACCGCCGACCGCGAATTGCTTTTTTCCATTTTTTCCAATCCCGGCAAATTCTATACCGCAGACCTTAAGATATTCCCGCGATTGCCTCTCTCCTCGTGCTACTCTTTGGCCCCGGATATTTTTCGCTCGACAGTCTCTTAGCCCGCATTTTGGGCTGGTCCGATCCCCCGGCCGGAAATTCCGCGGCGACCCGCCCTTAATTCATTCACGCGCAAACGTTTCAATTGGGATAGGATTGCTCTCTGGCGCTCCATGGTCCAAAAGGTATCTCCCTTTGTTCTTCGCAGACACATGTGGTTCGGAGCGCTTCTTCTGTTGTTTCCCTTTTTTGCCGCAACGGCCGGCGAAATGACCTCGACGCTGATGATCGGCGGCTCCCGCATCGACGTGACCATTGAAACTAAACAATACGTACTGAACGAAAGGCGTACATAAAAAAAAAAAAAATCCTCCAATTTAGATTGCCAGAGTACGTGGGAACGCGGAGACTGGAACGCGAAATTCAAGTGTTTTTAGTCTTTTGCAGATTACCATCTCAAGCCAATAATCATAGTATGATAACATATTCCCCAGCTTCTGACAATAGATTAAAAGTTCATTACCGCTGCCGCTCCTCCATCGGAAGCACGGCGATGTAAGGCAGGTTCCGGTAGCGGTCTTTGTAGTCGAGACCGTAACCGACGACGTACTTATTCGGGATGCGGAAACCCGCGTAGTCCGCTTCAATCTGAACTTTTCTTCGTTCGGACTTGTCCAAGAGCACGCAGACTCTGAGCGAGGACGGACCACGCTCGAGTAGCATTTTCTTCAGGTGATTGATCGTAACGCCGGAATCCATGATGTCTTCGACGAGGAGAACGTCCTTTCCGCGGATGTCCTCTTTCATGTCGGCAATGATTTGAACGGGATGGCTGCCCTTCGAACTGGTACAATGAATAAAATCCATACGGACGGATATCCTGAGCGAACGCAGCAGATCGGACATGAAAAAGATGGCCCCCTTGAGAACGCCTACAACGAGCAGGTCCCTGTCTGCATAGTCCGAGGATATTCTGGAGCCGAGTTCCTGGATCTTTCTTTGGATCTCTTCACTCGTAAACAGCGGTTTTCCAAAATCAATACCGACCATTGCATTTCCTCCATAAAAAACGAAAGCGGTGAAGACCAGGGCAGGTTTGGATTGAATACTGAAAATAAAGACGCTTTCCCCTATCTGTTCTCATCACGCACGCGAACCAACATGACACGCCGCGAATCCGGGCTTGGAAGGAACCGTTCATCCGTACGGTAACCCAGTACCCATACGATATCGTTACCAGCACAAATGAGAGGTACCCTCTCCCGATTACGCCGGGGGATTTTCTCATCGACGAGGTAGTCCTGCAGTTTCTTGTGCCTGCCCCCCATGCCGGAAGGGCAGAATACATCACCCGGACGTCGACTTCTGACCGTCAAAGGAAGTCCCATTTTATCATAATCGAACACTGCCTGCCAGCGATAATTTTGGATATCCCAAGCCGGTGTTCCCGGCTCTCCCGGTACGATTTCAATCTCTATGCCGAGTTCCGGCACTGCTGTCAGGCCCGCCAATGCGATGGTTCGGGAGAAGGCCGCCGGTTCTCCTATCGCCGTGATGAGAAACCGGTCATATTCCCGCTCAATCGTGAGACCGGGGAGAAAGTTCATGGTCCTGCCCGTCTGGGTTTCCTCCATGAACGTCAATGCCTGCTCGATCTGGACTACGGAGATTCGCGATGAATCCGCGCCGCAAAGGTCAGCGGTTTTTTTTAGAATTCTGCGCCTGAGCGCGGGAAGCAGGTTGCGGAATTCGGTCCTCTTAATTACCACTGTATCATTCTCCTGCATGAAAACTCCGGACGCCTTTTCGTCCAAACAGAATCGCATGGCTTCATCTTCGTCGCGGATGAGAGTAGCTTCGAAAGCAAGCGTCTCGACGATGCGGGGGTTAAAGCCTTTGAGTAGGGGAAGGAGTTCCATCCTGATCCGGTTGCGCATATAAACGGGTTTCGCATTCGATGAATCGGAAACAAAGGGGAGCGCCGCAGCATGCAGGTAGGTCAGGATTTCTTCCCGGGTGGACTCAATCAGCGGTCGGATTATGTTGCCCCGCTTCGGCGGAATTGCTGAAAGACCAGAAATTCCCGCACCGCGCAGGAGTCGCATCAGTATTGTTTCAGCCTGATCCGTTGCTGTATGTCCTGTAGCGATCCGAGACGCTTTGACGGAGCGGGCCACCCGGTCGAGGAACGCATACCGGACCTCGCGAGCGCCTGCCTGGGCCGAAAGCCCCCGTTCGCGGCAGAAAGCCGGGACATCAACCTGTTCGATCGTTGCCGAAATGCCGGTTTTTTGTGCCAGATCGGCAACAAAGAGCGCATCGTCTGCCGATTCCTTGCCTCGAAACAGGTGGTTGAGGTGGGCAAGGTGCAGCGTAAGATCAAGCTCCCTCGCAAACGTCTGCAGGACGCTCAGGAGGCAGACCGAGTCCGGACCGCCCGACACGGCGATCAACACGCGGTCTCCCGCATTCAGCAGGTGGTATTTCCTGATTGTCTTTTTTACTTTGGTTATCAGCATGTTTAAAAAAGCGGAGTCGCTGTTTGACTGCCGCACTCGACGATAGTATTCTTATTATTCCGAAGGTTTGCGATGAGATGAGGGAAGGGGTAAAATGGTGGCGGTGCAGGGACTCGAACCCCGGACACAGGGATTATGATTCCCCTGCTCTACCAGCTGAGCTACACCGCCCCGAAAATTTAGAGGCAACGATACTGTATTGCCGCCTTTTTGTCAAGAGAAACGTGGCAAGGTTCAGGGCCGGGTTTGAAAGCCGCCGGTCTTCCTACTCCTTGAACCGTGTTTCCTCTTTCTGTATCCGCTCTATTTCCTCTTTCTTCGTCTTGCAGCTGATGCAGTATCGCGCCAGAGGATTGACCTGAAGCCGCTTTATATCGATCTCTTCGCCACATTCCTCACAGAGGCCGTAGGTATTGTTCTGGAGCTTTCGGAAAGCGTCGGCAATGTCCTTGTACTGTTCATATTTCATTTCCAGGAGAGAAGAATCGATTCCCTGATCTATATCGAGTGCAGACTGGTCGGCGCTGTCCATGGCGGAATCTATTTTTTGGCCGGTTTCGCGCGTAAGCCGGCGGCCCATCTGCGCTTCCAGTCCATCCACAACCTCGTTTCGCTTTTTCAGTAGGAGCTTTTTCAGGAGTTCATGGCGCTTCTGCACAGCCGGTGACAGTCTGGCAGTTTTTGGCGCCGCCGGGGAAGAAGGTACGGAACGGGTTTTTTTTACTGCCTGTTTCTTCACCGATATTTTGGCTGTTTTTTTAACTGATGCCTTTCTCGTCTTGGAGACGGTTTTTTTCACCGCTTTTTTTGCCGCGGGCTTTCTTTTTGCAGCAGTTGTAACCGCTTTTTTCTTCGTTGCGCCTTTTTTTAATGCCATATCGTACTCCACCTCCTGAAACGCGTTGGCGACTTGGTTCCATATTATAGATATCTATTAAAGCAAATTCAAGACAATTTGTCATTGGCAGAGCGGAAAATTTGCTCTTTCCCCCGGCGGCCGCCTGCGCGCCAGTCCCCCGGATACACTCCCGCTGCCCGCAAAGGCCGCCGGAATTGCCGCGGATTTGCCTAAAGAGTGGTTCTCGATCCTGTTTTCTGATAAAATTGAGCAACGGAATAAATCCAACCTCGGGGTACACATGAAAAAAAATATTCGTGCTCAGGTCCTTGTTTTGCCCATTATTGTGGCTATATCATTCCTGTGTTCTTCGCGGCCTTGCCCAGCGTCCGACAGCTATATGGGACTGAGGGATCAAATAAATCGGGAATTATCAGGCTACGATAGTGAATTACGAAAAAAAATACTTTTTGACTATTTCCTGTCGGTCAATGAAAAAAACGATGTATCCCTTCGGGATTTTCGCGGAGGTGATGACGCTGCCGCCCGCGCTGTCGGCCGGGGCAAGGCGGCGCTTGTTTTGCATCAGCTGAAAAGGGTGATCGGGCAGGATGCCTTCGCCGTGCTTGTCCGAACTCTTGCAACTGAGTTGTCAATCACGGCGGATCCCTGGGACGGAATCAGAATGCTCTCCGAGCAAGAAACCGGGCGCAACCTCGCCTGGTTTTTTCAGCAATGGGTGGATCGTAAAGGAGTTCCCGACCTTCGCATGGAGGATGCCGCCGTACGAAGGAGCGGCAGCATGTTTGAGGTGAGCTTTGATCTGCTGCAGAACGACGACGTCTATATCCTCGATGTCCCTATCCAGATTTCGTTTCTTCGCGGGGGGAGCGAGTCTGAAACGATTCAGCTCGATTCCCCGAAAAAGCATTTCACTCTTCTTGTTGCCGACGAACCGTCGATGGTCGTGATAGACCGGGATTACGACATTCCCCGTAAACTCGCCGATGCCGAGATTCCGCCGCTGCTGGGCGGGCTACTGAAGGATGAAAAACCTGTTCTTGTCCTGCCCGTGAGCGGGGAGAATACCTATGCAAGCATCATTGAGCACTGGAAGAAGCGGGGTGTTGATGCGAGAAAAGCCGCGACCATCACTGAGGAGGACCTGAAAACGTCATCTTTTCTTGTGCTGGGAATCGACAACCCGATTATCAACAGGCTTTATGGAAAAATCGACGGGGGAGAGGGCGTATTGAGCGCGCAGGCCCGAAAAAACCCATGGAATCCGGAGAAGATTATTGCGGCGATCGAGGCGAAGACCGTCGCTGCCACCGATGAGTTTATACGTCTGCTCCCCGAAGTCGGGGCGTGCAGTTCCCTGTCGCTTGATGCCACAGGGAGGATTACGCAGATTACTGCGGAGTCCGAAAGGGGGATCGGGATGGATTTGCGAGAGGAGCCGTTGGCAATCGAAGTTGCCGCTCTTAAGACGCTGTCACGGGTGATTGATGACGCTAAAGGTAAAAAAATAGTTTATGTCGGAGAAAATCACGATCGGTTCGCCCACCACGAGGTCGAACTCGAAGTCATCAAAAGCCTGTATCAGAAGAACACGGAAATCGCCATCGGCATGGAGATGTTCCAGCGCCCCTTCCAGCGCGTGCTCGACGATTATATCAACGGCACCATAGAAGAGCGCGAGTTTCTGAAAAAAACGGAGTACTTCAGTCGATGGGGCTATGATTACAACCTGTATAAGCCGATTCTCGATTTTGCCCGCGCCGGGAAGATACCCGTCGTTGCCCTGAATATCAGGCGTGAAATTACGGACAAGGTGGCCCGGAAAGGCATGGACTCCCTGACCGAAGATGAGAAAAAGGAAATCCCCGAGCAAACCGATTTTTCGGACACAGCATACCGGGAACGGCTGCTCAGCGTGTTTGCGCAACACAAGAACAACAACGAGAAAAATTTTGACTTTTTTTACCAGGCACAGATCCTGTGGGATGAGACCATGTCAATGTCCATCAATGAGTACCTGAAGAAAAACCCGGGACGCCAGATGATCGTGATCGCCGGGCTGGGGCATTTTGCCTACGGCTCCGGGATTCCCAAGCGAACTTTTCGGCGGAACGGTTATACATACGCGACGATTCTGAATGATGCCGAGGTCGACCCGGAAGTTGCAGATTATGTATTGTTCCCCGAACCTCTGGATGGAGTCACGACGCCCAAACTCGGCGTATTCCTGAAGGAGATCGGAGGGAAGGTCGTTATTGAGGACATGCCGGCCGGCAGCGTTGCCCGGGATGCCGGCCTCAAGGCGGGAGACCGGATTATCGCACTCGATAACGCACTGGTACAGACACCGGATGATGTAAGGATCGCTCTCTTTTATAAGAAAGAGGATGATACAGTTACTATCGCCGTCATACGCCAGCGCTTCCTGCTAGGGGACCGGCAAATGACATTTGAAATAAAGCTCCATTAAATCGGCAATGCAGGGCAAACCACGGTGTGATATCATAGAGATTGGTGGATTTTAAGACGGGAGTTGAAGAGGGAGGGAGGAGTCATGAAAAAACATGCCCTCGTGGCGCTTGTTACATTACTAACGTTCGCCTGCTCGAGCACGGTGACAAAGAACTTCAAGGTCTTTGTTGATCCGCCGGACTCTGTTATCACTGTTGTGTCAGGTCACGATCTCAGAGAATTGAAATATCACACACCAGCGACCATAACCGTCGAAGTGCCGAAGGATCCAGCGTTGGCGAGGAAGGCCGTTCTGGAGGTGCGGAGAGATGACTATAAGCCGATAATCATGGCCCTCCACGATATCCCAGAAGGACAAACCCTGAACATCAAGCTTGAAAAAGTCATCCAGCATCAGTTCCAGTACCGGCTGACCTATCGTCTTCTCACTCCCGTTGAGTCGGATTCGCTTCAGCACAAGGACAAAAGCATCGCCATATCCTTCATGATCGTCAATCAGTCGTTCCAGATGCGCCTGGAAAACCTGACGTCCAACGACATCAAAATAATCTGGGACCGCTCGCAATACACCGATGAGCATATGCAGTCTCACCGACTCATGCATTCGGGCATCCGTTTTCAGGACAGAAACACTCCTATCCCGGACCAGATCGTGCGTCCGCACGTATCGATACAGGAAGCGGTGTTCCCGGTCGAGCATGTTATATTTATCCCGCAGAAAAAAAGCTATGACATCGAGCCGCTGTTTCCGCTGGACAACGATAAAGCCGCTGAATTGAAGGGGCGGACGATCAACCTTTTTATTCCGATTGAAGACAACCAGGCCATCACCCCCTACAATTTCAAAATAGAAATAACCGATGCAGTGAAGGAACCCATCAAGGAGTAAAAACAGCAACGGATATGATGTGAATCATAGATCTTTTTTTTCGCAGGGAGTATACTTACCACATGTTTAAGGAAGGTTGCCCAGGAAGCGCAGAGATTCGGACTCCCAAGCCCGAGGATATCCGTTGCCAGAAGTGCGGCGAGAAGATCGAGATATGGACCGACGAGCCAGAGACCCAATGCAAGAAGTGCGGGCATCTGAATGCCCGTCCCATCGGAACATCCTGCATCGAGTGGTGCGCTTTTGCCAAGGAATGCGTGGGCGCCGAGAAGCTTGAAAAGCTACTGAAGGCCGCCAAGGGCTGAGTACGTACCCGCGTCATCCCTCCTTTTTCCTGACAGGGCAGCCTAATTTTACGCTGTCCCCCCCTATCAGTTCCGTTTGGACCCCCCGTCATCTGATTTTGCAATATCAAAAGCAGTCGTATGATTGACTAGTCCAGCGTTGTACCGGACAGTAGCGATTACAATAGGCTCAATCATCAGTCACTTCTTTTCCCCGGGTCGGAACATGACAGCGACCGGCACCGGATGCTAAAACTCATCTTGCAATTTCCCCAGTTGTTCTGTAAAATACAAAAATTTCAATGCGCTCCCTGAATTACTATGAATTATCTTGAAAACTTAAACCCGCCTCAACAGGAGGCAGTGCTGCACGGGGACGGACCCCTTCTGATCCTCGCCGGAGCGGGCAGCGGCAAAACACGGGTGATTACGAGCAGGATCGCACACCTGATACGCGAACGGGGCGTCGGGCCGGACAACATCCTCGCAGTTACCTTCACGAACAAGGCCGCAAACGAAATGAGGGAGCGTGTTGAGCGGATGCTTGACATCCCGCTCACCCGGCTTTGGATTAGCACGTTCCACTCCTCCTGCGTTCGGATCCTGCGCCAGCACATCATGGCGCTGGGTTATAAGCGCTCCTTCGTAATCTATGACGAAACGGACCGCTCGTCGCTCATCAAGGCCTGTATGACTGATTTGCGGATTGACTCGGAGCGGTACCAGCCCCGGGCAATCAGCGCGCGAATCAGCGCACTCAAGAACAATCTGACGGACGCCGAGCAGTTCGAGAAAACGAGCTCTCATTACGGGTTTGATGAGGCGGTCGGCCGGGTCTATTCGCTGTTCCAGGAAAAGATCAGGGAAGCAGGCGGCCTGGATTTCGACGACCTGCTTATGCTTACAGTCAGGCTCTTCGAGCGTCACCAGGATGTGCTCCGGTATTACCAGAGCTTGTTCAAACATATCCTGATTGACGAATACCAGGATACGAATCATGCCCAGTACCGTCTGGTGCGTCTGTTGACCGCGGAGCGGAAAAACCTCTGTGTCGTGGGTGACGATGACCAGAGCATTTACCGTTTCCGCGGAGCGGACATCTCGAACATTCTGAATTTTGAAAAAGACTACCCTGATGCCAGGGTCATCAAGCTCGAACAGAACTACCGCTCCACCGGGAACATCCTCGACGCGGCCGGGGCGGTGGTAGCCCGCAACCTCGGCAGAAAGCCCAAGGAACTCTGGACGCAAAAACGCGGCGGCGACAAGATCCAGTGCTATAAAGCGGTGGACGAAAAGGACGAGGCTCGCTTCATCTGTCGGACCATCCAACAGGAAGTGGACGGGGGCCGGAGCCTGCGCGAGCTGGCGATGCTCTACCGCACGAACGCCCAGTCGCGGGCCCTCGAGGATGGGCTCAGAAACCGGGGTATTCCGTACCGGATATTCGGCGGTCTGCGGTTCTACGACCGCAAGGAAATCAAGGATATCATCGCCTACCTGCGGGTCCTGCAGAACCCCGCGGATATGATCAGCCTCCGTCGGATCATTAACGTCCCGGCCCGCGGCATCGGCGACACTACTGTCGACAAGCTCGAGCGGGCAGCGGCGCAGGCGGGTGTCACGCTGTACGAGTCCGCGATGAATGCGGAGAATGCCGACGTCACATCATCGGCCAAAAAGAAGCTCCGGGAATTCACCGGCATGATGGAGCGCATGCGGATCGATCTCGGAACCGCAACCATCACCGATCTTGTCAGACGAGTGATCCACGAATCCGGTTATGGCGCTGCGCTTGAGAAGGAGAAGACCGTCGAGTCGCGGATCAGGCTGGAAAACCTGAACGAGCTTCTGACGGCCACCGAGGATTTTCAAGAGCAAAATCGTGATGCTTCGGTTCCGGCGTTCCTGGACCAGGTGGCGCTCATTACAGACCTTGAGCAGCAGACCGCGGCTGACTCCGGACGGGGAAACAGCGATTCTGTGACGCTTATGACGCTTCATAACGCCAAGGGCCTCGAATTCGCAGTGGTTTTCATGGTGGGCATGGAAGAAGGTTTGTTCCCCCATTCCCGTTCTGCGGAAAACGAGGAGGAACTGGAAGAAGAGCGGCGGCTCTGCTATGTAGGAATCACCAGGGCCAAGGAAAAACTTATCCTGACGTATGCCATGGAGCGGCGACTGTACGGGTACCCGCAGGCAAATCTGATGTCGCGATTCGTAAACGAAATTCCTGGTGATGCCATTGAATTTATCGGCACGGAATCGGCTGACACCCGTTATCGGGGACAGCGGGTGTCGTGGGAAGACAGTTCTTGCGAGACCGTTCAAAAGGACACGATTTTCTCGAAACCTGTTCAGCCGGTAACATCCGGCTCCGGTAGCCGGTACTATAAAGGCGCCGTGGTGCGGCATTCCAAGTTCGGCCTCGGCACAGTCCAGCGTTCGGAAGGGGCGGGGGACGAGTTAAAGATCAGCGTGAGTTTTCCTGGACATGGCATAAAAACGCTGGCGGTAAAATACGCGAATCTTGAAGTGATATGATCGCGCAGGCTATATACAACAGGCACCAGACAGGGGATAATGAGGAATTATGAAGATCACAAGACAGGAAGTTGAACACGTTGCGAAACTCGCACGCCTGGAATTGTCGGAGCAGGAAAAAGAAAAGCTGACAGATCAGCTTTCAAATATTTTGACGTATGTTGAAAAGCTGAACGAACTTGATACAAAGAACGTGGCGCCCACATCGCATGTTCTGGACATTACCAATGTTATGCGAGATGATACTCCTGGGGAAAGTCTGCCGCAGGATCTGGCCCTAGCAAATGCGCCGGACAAGGCCGCAGGGCACTATAAAGTGCCAAGGATAATAGAATAGCGGGGAAAGTAGCAAGGCATGAGTATTTGAGAGTTCGCAGGTCGGTCTCGGGGAAAATCTTTTATTACTCGCGCCGGTCTCTGAACGGCAGTCATAAAGGAGAACAATGTTCAGATTGATGCTTCGATCAAAAATCCACCGTGCAACCGTTACGGACGCCAACCTCGAATACGAGGGCAGTCTGACCGTCGATCCCCTGCTTCTCGAGACGGCTGGTATTCTTCCTTACGAACAGGTGAGCGTTTCCAATCTCAATAATGGGGAACGGTTTGAGACATATGTAATCCCCGGCAAAACCGGAGCGGGAGAGATGGTGCTAAACGGCCCGACAGCGAGAAAAGGGGTTAAAGGAGACAAGGTCATCGTTTTCTGCTACGAGTATTTCAACGAAGAAGAGCTGAAAAATTTTAAACCCAGGATCATTCTTGTGGATGAAAACAACCGGATGAGGGGAAAATAATGGAGTACTATCAGCTGACGATACACAAACTGCACGACATGCTGAAAAAAGGCGAGACAACGTCACGCGCTGTCACCGAGTCGGTTCTCGACAGGATAAAATCAGTTGACGAAAAGGTCAAAGCCTACATCACGGTCACGGCGGAGGGAGCGCGTTCGCAAGCGCAGGAAGCGGATAAACGGATTAGGTCCGGAGATTCCTCTTCCCTGCTTCTCGGCATCCCGATCGCCGTGAAGGACAATATGTGCACTGACGGTATTAAAACCACCTGCGCCTCGAAGATTCTCGGAAACTTCGTGCCGCCGTATGATGCAACTGTGGTCGCCAAACTCAAGAAGGCGGGCTATGTGCTCTGCGGCAAGCCTAACATGGATGAATTCGCCATGGGGTCATCGACGGAAAATTCGGGGTTCTTTATTACGAAAAATCCCTGGGACCTGGAACGGATACCCGGTGGATCGAGCGGGGGATCGGCGGCAGCTGTTGCCGCGGGAGAATGCATCGCCGCGCTCGGCTCGGACACGGGTGGCTCGATCCGCCAGCCAGCGGCATGCTGCGGGGTCGTTGGTCTCAAGCCGACCTACGGAAGAGTGTCTCGCTACGGCCTTGTGGCATTCGCATCATCCCTGGACCAGATCGGTCCCATAACCAAGGATGTGACTGATTCCGCCCTGCTCATGAATGTGCTCTCAGGCCACGACACCAGGGATTCAACATCGGCGGAAATTGCGGCTCCTGATTTTACCCGGGCGCTCAAAAAAGACGTAAAAGGCATGAAAATCGGCCTTCCGAAGGAATACTTTATCGAGGGGATGGACCCGGAAGTGGAAAAGGCGGTTAAGGACGCAGTGAAAACCCTCGAGGGACTCGGCGCTACGGTGGTTGAAGTTTCACTTCCTCATACGGATTATGCTGTGGCCACCTACTATATTCTGGCAACATCCGAGGCAAGCTCGAATCTCGCCCGTTATGACGGAGTCAAGTACGGGTTCCGCGCCGGCGGAGCCAAAGACCTTCTGGACATGTACATGAAATCACGTAGCCAGGGCTTCGGCCCCGAGGTAAAACGCAGGATCATGCTCGGTACCTACGCGCTATCCGCGGGATACTACGATGCTTATTACAAAAAAGGACAGCAGGTCCGGACATTGATCAAACGGGATTTCGACGAGGCTTTCAAGATTGTGGATGTCATCGCAACGCCTACGGCGCCGACAGCCGCATTTAAAATCGGGGAAAAATCCGCCGACCCTCTCCAAATGTACCTGTCCGATATTTTCACGATCAGCGTGAACCTTGCAGGCATACCGGGAATCTCGATCCCCTGCGGTTTCACCAAGCTGAATCTTCCCATCGGCCTACAATTGCTCGGCAAGCACTTCGACGAAGAGTCGATTTTGCACGCGGCTTATGCCTATGAACAGGCTACGGCGTGGCATACGAGAAGAGCGAAGTTGTAAGGGAAGGGGCAAGGGGTGGGAAGACTTTAATTCAATGAGGAGCAAGTATGAAATATGAGGCAGTTATCGGGCTTGAGGTGCATGCCCAGCTCCAGACGAAGACTAAAATTTTCTGCAGATGCGAGACCTGCTTCGGAGAAGACGCAAACACGCGGACCTGTCCGGTCTGCATCGGCATGCCCGGGGTGCTGCCCGTGCTGAATAGAAAAGCGGTGGAATACATCGTCAAGACAGGGCTGGCCACGCACTGCACGATCAGTCCTTACAGCCGGTTCGCGCGCAAAAACTATTTTTATCCCGATCTTCCCAAAGGCTACCAGATATCCCAGTACGAGCTCCCGGTCTGCGAGCGCGGGTACGTCGAGATCGTTGTCGAAGGCGCGGTCAAGCGGATCGGACTCACCCGCATTCACCTTGAAGAGGATGCGGGAAAAAACCTGCATACGTCGGAAGCCGGGGCGAGCCTCGTGGATCTGAATCGCGCCGGTACGCCGCTCATGGAGATTGTATCTGAGCCGGACATCCGTACGCCCGAGGAAGCATCGGAGTATCTCAAAAAACTTCGCTCCATCCTGCGTTACATCGAAGTCTCCGATGCGGACATGGAAAAAGGGAATTTCCGGTGCGACGCGAACGTCTCCATTCGTCCTGTGGGGGCCAAGGAATTCGGCACGCGAACAGAAATCAAGAATGTAAACTCCTTCAAATATGTGCAGAAAGCGATCGAGTACGAGATCAAGCGCCAGGCGCAGGTCCTCGATGACGGCGGTAAGGTTGTACAGGAGACCCGGCTGTTTGACTCCTCGAAAGGGGTTACTTTCGCTATGCGCAGCAAGGAGGAGGCGCACGACTACCGTTATTTTCCCGAACCGGATCTCGTCCCCATCGTTGTGGCTCAGGAGATAATTGAGAACGTCGGCAAGACCATTCCCGAATTGCCCGATGCCAAACGGGAGCGGTTTGTGAAGGAATACGGCCTTCCGGAATATGACGCAGACATGCTCACGCAGAGTAGGCCGATGGCAGCCTATTACGAAGAAGCGGTAAAACTATCCGGCCAGCCCAAAGTTGTTTCGAATTGGATGATGGGCGAGTTGATGCGGCTGCTGAACGCGGACAATAAGGAAATTGAGGACTGCCCGATCAATCCCGACAAGCTCGCCGGAATGGTCAAACTGATCAGCAACGGCGTGATTAGCATCAAGATCGCCAAGACCGTTTTTGAGGAGATGTACAAGACCGGAAAAGATGCGGACACGGTGGTAAAAGAGCAGGGGCTGGTACAGGTATCGGATACGGGCGAGATTGAAAAGATCATCGATAACGTGATCAAGGCCAACCCCGGTCAGGCCACCGAGTACCGATCGGGGAAGGAAAAACTGTTTGGCTTCTTTGTCGGCCAGGTTATGAAAGCGAGCAAGGGAAAGGCGAACCCTGATATGGTGAACCAATTGCTCAAGAAAAAGCTGAGTGCCTAAGCACAAGCTGCATTTCCAATATACTTTAAAAAATACAGGCAGGGGGACAGGCAATGATTGAATGGATTCGAAAACACATGGGCTGGATGATGTGGGTAATCGTTGGACTGGTTACCGTTACCTTTCTTTTCTTCGGGATGTATCCATCGTCCATGGGGGGAAAAGCGGTGGCGAAAGTGGGTGGGGTCTTCATAACTAACGACGATGTGAACCGTGTCTACCGTAATTTGTACGATACATATAGGGATGCGCTGAAAGACAAGTTCAACGAGTCTGTTGAAAAGAGCCTGCGAAACCAGGCCCTTCAGGAGCTCATCGTAAATCAGCTCTTTCTCGCGGAAGCTAAAAACATGGGGCTGCAGGTTTCGGACCAGGAGCTTCAGGCGAACATCATGAAGATGCCTGGATTCTTGCGGGACGGCAGGTTCGACAAAGAGGCGTATGACAGAATCCTCGATCGCGTAAACATGACGCCGGCCGCATTTGAGGCCAATCAACGGGAGTTTCTTCTCCGACAGAAGATGGAGCGGCTTGTCAGGGACAGCGTGACCGTGGAAGATGCCGAACTCAGCGCCGTCTATCAACAGAGAAATCCCAAAGCGAAACCTGGTGATTTTGAAAAGGATAAGGACACGTTTAGACAGACCTATCTTGCGGAAAAACAGCGGGACGCTTTGACGGTTTTCCTGAGGAATGTGCAGATGCGCGTCCCTGTAAAAATCGAGGACAAAGCGTACGCAGCATCGTAGGAAGAAGGCAGCGGGAATCGCGGGTAAACATAGTTAAAATCGAAAATCAAAAATTCGCCTCGGATAAAGGAATATTCCTCCAGAGGTTGATTTATAACTTGAGCATTTTGAACTTTGACCTGTTCATCCATGGTAGCCTGTTTTCTAGCTTTATGGATCGGCCTGTTCTGTTCAGATAACTGATTTCCATTCCAGGTCTCCCATCAGTGTAAATTGAACGAAATTCCTGATCCTGAGGCGGGTATCGTCCGGCATGCCGAGGAAGCGGAGACCCATCCCCGGTTCGGATTCGAGCTGAATGCCGAGTCGCAGGGTGCGGACAACTTCCGCGTCGAGTTCTATTGCCTCAGGATCATGGGGAAGCGTGAATTTGATGTGAAGGGACGTGCCGTCAGGAACTGGCGTCAGCGTGCGTAGGTAGAGACCACCCTCGGAAATATCAATGCCAGCCAAGATTTTCTCGGGAGTTCCCTCGGCTATTTCCACCGGTACTTTCAGCGGGACACGGGGAGCCAATCTCGACTGCCCGCTTAACCGGCCCAGGACACCGTAAACAATGGCCAGATCGAGCGGTTTCGTCAGGATAGCAGAAACACCCTGGGAAAGCAGAGATTGGATCGTTTCTGGGTTGTCGTTTGTCATGAAGAGAACAAGCGGAGCGTTCTTGACCGAGGGGTCGGTCCTTAAAAGAGTGATCGAAGGCTGCAGCTCGAGTTCCGACGCCTCGCCATCGAAGAGTATGAAGGAGAAAGGAGTTTGACCGGCCAATAGAACGCCTTCTTCAGCGGTCTTGGCCAGAACCGGCGAATACCAGATGCGGTTCAAGAGAACACCGAGATACATTTGCCCTGCGGCAGTGTGGCAGATTACCAGGGCCGGCTTTTTCTCAGACATCTGTTCCCCCCTTTTTGCTCCGGCATTCACCATGCGATTTAAAAATTCACTTTGCCTTCAGCCACTGTTGTCTGCAGCTTATAAAGCATACAGCATCTAAATTGTCTACATCGTATGTCAATCGTTCCCGCCCGCTAGCTCCGTAAACAGATGAATGAGGCTCCGGCACCCCTTTTCCCAGTCGGAGATGAGCAGGCTTTCGTTTTCCGAATGAGCGGCCGTGTAAGGATCGCCGACGCCGAAAAGCAGTGCAGGAGCTCCGTGGAACGCATCGGTGATCGTCTGTACAAAGGGAATCGAGCCGCCCGCCCCCACGACGACGGGCTTTTCACCATAGCCCTGTTCGAGAGAACGCAGCGCGGTCTCAAACACGGGTCCTGTCGTATCGGTCTTCCACCATGGCGCCGGCGTTTCGGGTTTCATAGTTACCTGGACACCCCAAGGTGTATTTTTTCTTAAGTGGTCCATGAGCAGTTCAAGTGTTTCGGCAGTATCCATATCAGGGACGATCCTGATGCCGATTCTTGCCCATGCCACATCATTAATAATATTTGCAGCCTGTTTTCTGCTGCTTGCCTCGATCGCATTCACCGCGACAGACGGGAGGTACCACATCTTCTCGAATATAGATCCATGGCCGCCGGTAATCCGCACCCCGTCGAGAAGCCTCGCCTGTTTCCGGTAGAGAGATTCGTTGAATGGCAGGGAATTGAGTCTGGCAGCATCACGCGGCGAGAGCTTTCGAACCTTGTCGAGAAGTCCGGGGATGTCAGGCCTCCCTTCTTTGTCAGCCAGGCTGGCGATCATCCGGGAAAGGGCCTGAACAGGGTCCGGGAGTGGGCCACCCCAGGTTCCTGAGTGCACGCTCGATTCCAGTGACCGGACCTCGACATTGACTGTCACGATGCCGCGGAGCGACGCAGTGAGTGTCGGGATGCCGCTGTCGAAATTTTCACTATCGGCAATGAGTACTACATCAGCGGATAGAAGGCCGAGATTCTTTTTAAGGATTCCGCTGAGATTAGTCGATCCCACCTCTTCCTCGCCTTCGATCAGGATTTTGACATTCACCGGGAGTGATCCCGTTGCGTTGAGACAGGACTGCACCGCGACAGCATGCATCACTGCGCCTGCCTTGTCATCGGAAGTTCCGCGGCCGTAAAGCCGTCCGTTGCGCACGGTCGGTTCAAAAGGCGGTGAGATCCATAATTCCTCCCGGCCGACGGGCTGGACATCGTAATGGGCATAGAGGAGGATGGTCGGCCTGCCCGGCGCTCCTGTCCATTGCCCGAATACGGATGGGTAGCCTGTCCCGGTTTCGAGCAGGCGCACGTCATTGAGGCCGCATTCCTTAAGGAAAGAGGCAACCGATTCGGCGCAGCGTCTCACCGGCGTGGGGTCAAAACCGGGGAAACTGATGCTCGGGATGCGGACAAGATCTTTCAGGGCATCCAGATGTGCCGTTCTGTTGTTGTTCAGAAAGTCGAGTGCGTCGGGAACAGAAGAGGTTTTTTTCATTGAACCGTTCCTTGATCAACGGGAATCCTGGGCAGTAAGTTCCGGAGGAAGCTAATGAGAAGCATTATACAGAGCGTGACGTCCTTGTCAATATTGTTTTCCATCGACTGCTTTCGTTCTAACGATCATCGCAATGAAAGAAATCATGATCCTGCGGTTATCAACTCGTTGCCACAAAAGACCCCGCGCGTCTGTCTCTAACTCGTCGCTATGTCTTTCATTCCCCGACCATCCTGAAGTCGATATAGCCGCGTTCTACGTTCGTTTGCACAAGCTGAACCCGGACCTTCTGGCCCACATCCATTCCGCTAAAACCGCTTATAAGTCTACCTTCAATGGGCGGATAAGGAAGACGGACCCAGGTGCCTTTTTCCGCTGCGCCTGTTACGATTGCCTCGAACTGCTCGCCGATCCGGTGTTCCAGAAGCATTGCTGCAGCAGATTTTTTGACATGCCGTTCGACCTTCTTCGCATCGTCCTCTTTTTCCGTACAGTGTTTTGCGAGTGATGACAGCTCTCCGTTCTCGTAGGGCATATGGTGCCCGGCTATGGCTGCCTTCAGCAAGCGCTGCGTGATTAGGTCAGGATAGCGGCGGTTCGGGGCCGTGGAGTGGGAATAATCCTGGACTGCAAGAGCGAAGTGACCGCTTGGAACGCCTCCTGGCACTTCAAGGACATATTCACCCGAGCCGAGCAGCTTGATGATTGAAAGGGAAAGATCAGGAAACCGAAGCGGGTCAGCGGCCTGCGCTTGGGTGAGGAATGCTTCCAGCGCCTTTGCATCAGGCTCTTCGGAAAGTGTTTGGCCGTGGTCTGAGACCAGTTCCCTGATCCGATCCCACCGCTTGGGTGTGCGGACCACGCGACGGAACGACGGCAGACCCCTGGCAGTGAGAAAACGCGCCGTCACGCCGTTTGCGGCGATCATGAGGTCTTCGATGATGTCTTTTGCCCTGTTCTTTCGTTCGACCTGGATGTCCTTGATTTCATCGGCATCGAACACTAGCCGGGCCTCCACGGTCTCAAGAGTCAGCGCGCCGTGCTCGTGCCGGAGCTTTTTGAGCCGCTGTGCGACCCGGTCCTGGATCCTAATATTCTCGTCAAGGCCGGGGACCGCACTAATCTCCGCCGGGATCAGGCCATCGCCCTCCAGCCAGCCGGCAACGCTGTTGTAGGCCAGCTTTGCTTGGTTCCGGACGAGCGCTTCATACACGTCGGAATGGAGAAGCGCTCCCTCCTCACTGACAACCATTTCGACGACTAGTGCATTCCGTTCCGACGCATAGTTGAGGGACGTGAGGTCCGTCGAAAGCTTTTCCGGAAGCATGGGAAAGATCATTGCGGCGGTATATACCGACGTTGTATTTCTACAAGCATGCTCGTCGATGGCCGAGTCCTTCTTGACCAGGGCATCGACATCAGCAACGGCTACTAGGACTTTTACGCTCTTGTCAGGCATGACCTCTGCAACGCTCAACTGGTCCAGATCGCGAGAGTCATCGTTGTCTATGGAACACCAGAGCAATTGCCGTAGATCGCGTCTTTTACTGTCTGTTGCAGTCGCCGGTTCGCGAAGCTCGCCGAGTTCGGCCAGCGCCCGGGGAGAGAAGTCCGGGAGCAGACCTCGCTCGACCATTGCCTGGCGGGCAATTCTTTGCAATAGAGCGCGGTGTTGTTTGTCGTTTGTATTTGTCAGGGCCATGAGAACAGTATAGAGAACATTGAAAAAAAGTACAAGAGGGGAAAATTTAGACTTGATTTAGAGGGCGCATAAACGTCAGGAGAATCTTTAGGGTGGCGTCTTACGGTTTTACAATTAGTATTTTGTGGAGCTTGTCAACTCCGGTTCAAGGATGAATCAATCGAAGGATGCTAAAGACACCCCGATCCCGAAATCATCGATCGGGATATTGTTGAAGCCCTGATAGCAGCATGGGAACGTTCTGTAAGGATAACGTTAGTGCTTCCTCAAAAAAAGATAATATCTTAGGGCTGGGGGCGTTGCATTTGGCATTACTCAGCATGTGATATCGCGATCGCAGCCCCGACGCCCCGCAAATTGTTGTACATCTCAACCGCCTCTTAGGTACATTCCACCTTCACCTCATCCCCTGCGTAGAAATCCGATCAATGGTTTCCCCGGGGACGCCCATGATACCAGCATAGATCGTGCAGATGACGACAACTTCCAGACCGACTGCACTACTTATAACCACGTCCAAAAGCTGAAGAAAATGGTCTTCCTTTCCACTACGCGGCGTCAATCCTGTCGGATAAATAATGACGTCCGAGGCAGAGGTTTTTCCGTTGATGACGATTCTGGCGAAGCTGTAGGAGTCGATCTTCATAGTTTCACTTCATTCTGTTTACGTGATCCGCACGAGCAGGGGGGCGGATCAAGACCCGGCCTTCCTCTCCTTCGCTTCCCTCCACCTGGCCATCAACATCCATGAACTGCCGCATAACCCAGAGGTTCGTGAGAAGATGCCGGGTGACACGGCTGGTGGTGAACTCGGACGGGCCCTGACAAAAGGCAAGCCACGGTACGACTTGGTCCGTCAAATAGGGGTCCAGCGCACCCTTTGCTTGCAGATAAGACAGCAGCCCGTTGCATGCTTCGTCAGCCACCTCTTCGGCTCGCTTGCCGATGGCTCCGAGGCTGCCGAACCCTGCTGAGCAGTGCTCGAATTCCGCAGCAAGGAACAGGAAGGAGCCCTTGCCGGGCGACGGTGCTGACAGGGTCTCAATGGACGCATCAATGCCCTGTCTGCTGAGGATTGCAAGCGCCCGATAACGCTGGCGCGTAGCAATGTGGTTTGGAAGGTTCGAAACTGCCGAGATGCCGGTGACACGCAATAGACCGCCCCGGTCGATTAACGTGAGTGGCCGGAGTGCTCGTGCCGGCGTGATCCGGGCGGAGATCTGACCGTTGCCGATAGGGTACCAGCCCCAGGATGCGATGGAGTACTCGGTTTGTACACCGAGGCGGAAGAGGAGGGGGGCTACGATGGACTTCAGATAGTGGAACGACGGGCTCCAGGGCACATGAGTCCCGCCCTTCACGGTGACTAATGATGATTTTTCTGCGAAACATAGGGGCAGGAGTATGGACTGAAGTACAAGGCTGACGCTTCCGGCGCTAGATTTCCTTTTAGCTACATCGAAGTTGTAAGCCCCGCCGCTTGTTCTGTCCGGCCGGAACTGAAGCGCCGTTGACGAGAGTTCGGCACCCTGGACCACAGCATTGGCAATAGACGCGGCAGCCATGACAGCCGTGAGGTGTTGCGGCTGAAGACCGGGGTTCCTCCTGGCCTTGCGGATATTAATGATCTCCATCGGTTTTCTGAGCACGCAGGCCAAGGCAAGCGACGTGCGCAGGATCTGGCCCCCGCCTTCGCCAAAAGAGCCGTCAATGTACACCCTATGTGGGTCGAATGGGAGGTTCATAGCATTAGGGTAATGTTTCACTTCTGATAAATATTGTACCAGACCCTTTGAGAAGGTGGGGTGATCTGCACTGGATAGTGCGACGGGGAAAATTATGTACAACAGACCTCTGAGGTACTGAAGGTTAAAGATCAATTACGGGAAAAACTGTCAAGTGAGGATGCAGTATGCGTAATGGGTGATCGAAAAGCAAAGCGTATTTGACCAAGTGCGGAGACAGGCGTTTCCAAGCCAGGGAAAAGCTGTGGACTAGCTGTCTGTATCCAGCAGTCTCAAGAGTGATGGATCCATCTTTCGGCGGGATGTCATCCTTTCGTGAATGGGCTCGTATGGTTTGGCGTCATGGTCCTTCTTGTCGATCTTCACGATCGGGCTAACGCAAAGAGGAATGATCCGAAAAGTTAATCAGGTTTATGAATTATAAAGTAAGCAGGGAAGAAGATGATTTAAAATGACGTTTGGCTGTTTTTCCCTTGAAAAATATTATTCAGGCGGGCAATAACTGCCCGCCTGAACAGGGATAATTGGTTGACAGGTTGCCAGGAAAACCGTTCAATCGTATTAACTTGACGAGCGATTTCTATCTTGCGTTACTGCTTTTTTTTGGCTGCCGGAGAACTCACTGCGCTCTCCGGTGCCGACGTTCCATAGGCTCGTTCATCCATGCTGTTGAACAAGTGCGTTTTTTCCGCTGCTGCTTTGGGATCGGCCTTCATGGGGTGGCATATTGCACAGAAGGTCTCCATCTTAGAACCATTGGCCGTATCGATTCTCAAATATTTATAGTTGGCGTTAGAAGGATGCGGGTCATGACAGCTGACACACTCGAATTTCCCGTCTCTCAATAACTCAGGAGAAACGCGCGCGACTTTTGGATTTACAGAACTGATTCCGAAGGGATGGCTCATATGCCCTTCTATGGGCTTGATTCCCTGTCCACCCTTTTCAGGGGTCTCATGACAACCAAGACAGAGTGCGCTGATTCCGGAATAAGCCTGTTTGGTCTTTGGATTGATGTCCTTCTTGTTTTGCTCGACGGCGAAAATGAGCGTCGGTTCCTTTGCAGTGTGAATCGCATGACAACCGGTACACATTAAACCATCATGACCGCCCGCGGCAAACACCATGATCGGTGCGATACAAGCAACGACAACGATCGCTAAACTGAACAATAACTTTTTCATTACGCTAAGTCCTCCTCGCCTGGGTGGCAGATTCATTATGTTTAATACCGCAACTATTATATATCGCAGATTGAGACACCCCTTTGCGGGCTTCCTATGATGTCCGTCAGCATTGATATAGCAACGCCCGCAAATTATTTTAGGACAGAAGAGCCCCAAGATGACTATGCAGTATGCCCACTTTGCCCCACTACTTGCAAAAGGCCATCCTTAGTAATGGACGAGGTCATAAATCCGCCAATTTTTCACACAAAACCGGCACAGACGAATGAAAAAGGGTTAGCGTATGACAGCCAACCCCCTGAAAATTTGGTGGAGCTGACGGGGATCGAACCCCTGACCGCAAGACTGCCAGTTCGGTCTTGCAGATTTTAATTCATGACATGATTATTGTCAATTGATTATTATTCTTATATTTCCTCGATTGGAAATAGTGTCTTTGTATGCCTGGTAATGCCTGTTTTTGACTGTCTACTATACAAAAACCATGCAGTCACGCTGAGGCCAGTCGAGGGGGCTGATTCCAGCGGAGAGCTACCACGCGTTTCGATTAATTCCTATATCACCTACGGATTTTCTAAAATCGTGCTTATCGCCTGGCAGTACATACTTCAATCCGTAAAACAGGATTGTACCGCGCGGGGGGATATTCTCGCCTACAAGGTTTGATTTCGATGGATCGAGAACTAGGCCAACAATAATTCATGCAAAAACAATATGTTTGAATATTCTGATTGTGCGGGCGCAGATCGCGCCCTGAAGATGGCTGGAATCATAGTTCCTCCGATTGGCAGGATGCTAAAAGCATTGCCTTGGTTTCCTTATATTTTATTCGTGGCCGCCGTGCTGGCGCAGCAATTCCACCATGTCCTTGTGGCCCTTAAGCGCCGCCTCGTGTAAAGGAGTCACGCCGTTGTTGGCCTTGGCATTGACATCGGCCCCGTTGGCCAGCAGCAATTCCGCTACGTCCTTGTGGCCCTTACGCGCTGCCTCGTGCAAAGGCGTCTGGCCGTTGCTATCCTTGGCATTGACGTCGGCCTTGTTGGCCAGCAGCAATTCCGCCATGTCCTTGTGGCCCGACAGCGCTGCCTCGTGCAAAGGCGTCTGGCCGTTGCTGTCCTTGGCATTGACGTCGGCCTTGTTGGCCAGCAGCAATTCCGCCACGTCCTTGTAGCCTAACAGCGCCGCCTCGAGCAAAGGTGTATCGCCGTAGATGTCCTTGGCATTGACATCGGCCTTGTTGGCCAGCAGCAATTCCGCCACGTCCTTGTGGTCATTATTCGCCGCCCAGTGTAAAGGCGTCGTGCCGTTGTCGTTCTTGGCATTGACGTCGGCCATGTTGGCCAGCAGCAATTCCGCCACGTCCTTATGGCCCTCATGCGCCGCCAAGTGCAAAGGCGTCGTGCCGTTGCTATCCTTTGCATTGACGTCGGCCTTGTTGGCCAGCAGCAATTCCGTCACGTCCTTGTAACCATTAAACGCCGCCAAGTGCAATGGAGTCTCACCCTCGTTGTCTTTGCTGGAAACCAGATCAGGATTGTCATTAAGCAGCGCCTTGACCTTTGCCAAATCATCGGCCTTGGTTGCATCATGAATCTCGCCGCAGAAGGCGAGGCTGCTCCATGCCAGCACGACCAGCGTGACGGCGGCGTAGCGTGGAATTGGGGAATGGCTGAGTCGACTAAAAAAAGAGTGCATATTATTTATGGTTCCTCCTATTGGCCGACCCTCTTCGTGGTAGCACTTGATGTTGTTGGGGCCGTGTATGGTTGAGTGGTAGCAGCGTTCGCTGCTTTTACTAGTTTTATGCTGCCCACCAAGTTGCTATTCAAATCGTAAATGGCGTAGACTGCGCCTTCGTTGGTCGTGATCACGATCGTTCCGTCCCTGAGTTCTGCCTTCGCTATGAGTATGGATTTATTGTCGACGGTTTTCGTGATAGTACTTTTTTAGTGTTGATAGTTTTCATTTGCAAATTCTCCGAAAGAAAAGAAGTGTGAAACTGAAATCTTTTGTTGCGGAATGTGTTTAGTATTGCAGAAAGACTTTATTCAGTCAAGGTGATATTACTAAATGAAGTATTGGTGTTTACAACAATCGCAACTAAACAGCTTCGAGGCTGGGGTGAAAGACGACAGCGGGGCTTCTAAACAAAGAAGGACCTTCTCACGCGACTTCGCAAGGTTTTCGTGAATCTTCCCCTTCGCTGTTTTACTACGAGGTTCCTGGAAAAATGGCAAACAAAGCGAATGGAGATTAACGAACCAGCCACGGTCAACCGGCTTCTTGCCACTACCAAGCACATGTTCACAACGACAGCTGAAAGGGAGATGGTGGATGAGGCTGTTGTAAAGCATGTTCTGGCAGTTAAACTGCTACCTGAGAATAATCGACGCCTGCGGTATCTTTCCACGGAGGAGTGCCAGACCCTTACAAGTGTCTGCCCTTCGTACCTCAAGGCGATTGTCATTGTTGCTCTTAATATCGGCATGAGGAAGGAAGAGATCCTATCATTGCAATGGGAGAAGCATGTTGATCTTCGGCATGGGTTTATTCTGCTGGACGTGACGAAGAACGTCGAGAGGCGGTGAATCCCGATCAACCAGACGCTCTGTTATGCAAGTCAAGGGTTACGAGACGGCTAGATAGTTCCTTTCTGTTCACCGATGAGAAGGGGGGGGCCGGTTCAGTACTCCTAGCTCATACCGGCAAGACAGCGAAGCGTAGCGAATATGGCACAAGTGTTTTGGCGCATGGCATCAAGGCGAGGACTGGTCTTTAGAATACTCATTATGGGAAATGGAAACTAGGAAGGGAGGGCTGGATTTCTCCAGCCCTCCCTTAAGGGAGAGTTTATGCAATGATACTTAACAGATTAGTCTTTCGCGTGACACTTGTTGCAATACGAACGGTTGAACGTCCCGAACGTATTCGAATTTCTGTCATAGTATGCAGCTTTCAGCTGTGACGTGGTATAGCCAAGGCTATTGGCGATTCTTCCGGAATCACCCGAATAAGCAAGTAATGCAGTGCTCCAGTTATCGGTACCAATATACAACCCACCCAGGGTAAGGAACTGGCCGGCCTGAGCATCCCACCTGAGCATCTCCGGGAAAGCAGAGGCATGCACACGATGGCAGCTCACGCACATTACGTTTTCCGTCCCGGTGTTCGGGCCGACTCCGTATGCACCAGCTACGTTCGTGGCGTGCGAAGAAAGAGCCGTCAAGTTGGTCGAGGAGAGAGTAAGACCCTCTTCATAGGGAGCAAGAGAGTTGTAGGAGCTTGACGAGTTGCCAGAAAGGTCGCCGGAACCCAGATAGGCATTGTAATTGGTAGCTTCCATTCCAACGGCGTTGTTCAGAAGAGCAGCTGCTCCTGCCGGATGCCTATGGGTCGAGCTCGGGTCGGCAGCATTGTTCAAGATGCCGGAATGGCAGTTTCCGCACCACTCAGACATACCGCTACCATAAGCTACGCGGACACCATAATTCGAAGCGTACGTTGCGGCAGACTCCGTCTGGTTGTAAGTGCTGGGTGCAACGGCAACCGGAGGCATAGCTGTAAATGCAGCAGCAGCAGTCGTGCTGACTGACTTGGGCAGATAGCCGATGCCGCCCAGGAACCGGTACACGCCCATGGCCTGGCCCGCGCTCAAAGCATTCGCGCCAGTGTTGCCGTACGAACCTGCTTCGATGATCGGATCGACTTTGGAGCCAAGAGTACGCTGTTCTATCGTGCCGGTAGAGCTGATGCGGTAATCACTGTGCGGGTTATGGCAGCTGTTGCAATAGAGGTTTGCGGCAGGATAGGAGCCGCCCGGTGACACACCACCATTGGCTGCATAGTTCGTGGAAGAGGAGAGACCAAAATCGACAGCTACGATGTTATGACCATGGTGCGAGCCGGGGTTCGTGGCCTTGCCAGCGGTTGATACGCCGGAGACCGTCAGCCATGCAAAGTCGCCAGCAGGTCCGCGCTCGACCGGGACAGCACCGTTACCGGCGTACGAGGACATGACATGGTAGCTACCGCCTACAGTATCAGCAGCAGCGTGGCAGTTGAGGCAGGTCGAGCTCTGGTCACCGCCCTTTAAGAGGAAACGACTAGCATCATTAAACTCGGTGGCATTTGTCGGATTCACGTTCGTGCCGAACTTGCTGATGGGGATAATGGAGCCATTTAATGATTCGTGCATGGTATGGCAGCTTTCGCAGGTTGCGACGCCGCCGTCATGGAACGCGTAAGTCGTGCCGGCAACGCCCATAATCATAAGGGCTGCGGCAACGACGAGAATGCTTATTCTTAAACTTTTCATTTTGATCCTCCTAGAGTTTTTAACACACAAAACCTGAGTGTTGCTGGTTGATGTCGACGCCACCTCAATCGACATCCCGATTTGCTACATTGTGCTGCTATTGCCTCTTTTTCCCATTAACACCCCCTTTCTCCTTAGACAAGGATTCTCGTAACGAAAAAAATTACTGCCCAATCTTGCTTGAAAACGCTGACGCCTTGATGCGCGCCCGGAGATAATCCATTTCAATCGGAACGATCAAGCCGCCGGGTCCATTAAAATCCCCATGTCTTACCTAGCCTAAATTGCATTAAACATTCCATTTTTTTATTTCACAACATTAAATTTATGTCACAAAAAGATACGAGAGAAATATGCCTTCATAAACAAATCGTTAAACATACTTTGTTACATATAAAAATGTTTTATAATATTATAATTACAATTTGTAACATAATTAAAATTGTGTTTTATATAAAATACGGTAGGTGAAATTACCAACATTCGGGTATTTGACCGTTTTTAAAATGCATCCCATCAAAACAACCCCTTTCATATGGAATTAAAGGCTGTAAATGCATGGCAGCTGAATTGTGCGTTTTACCAGTTTTATTAAGGCAGGCTTAGGGGAAAAATCAGGCGTGCTGCATGGAACGATTGCGGGACGAACTGGGAAAGTGGGTAGTTAGGGAAAATTTATTAAATACGGAGAAAATCGTCTTTCACAACGAAGTTCAAGGAGGCAGAGGGACGTTATGCGAGATCAAGACGGCTATCGGTAAGGGGATTGAACCGGATGAGCAAAGAAGATAGGGCATTTTATCTTTAAGGACTTAGCGACAAAATATCTTGAATGGATAAAAGGCAGTCAAGCGTCGACAGAGGTCAAGGGATATATCATACGCATGCTTGAAGGATCGGGAAATCCTGCTATCAGGCGACAGCGAAAATGTGGAAGCTGTCGAGCTCGTGCCACGTGCCGCTAAGAGTTAACATGCACCTTGTCGAACAGTTACAGACAGATCTAAAGCGGAAGGGCTTGAGCCCCGAGAGCAAAACCACCTGAAAGAGACAAGCTCAAACAAAATCTTGAGCACTTTGAAGCAGCTGTTTTCGAAAAGCTATGAATGAGATATGAATATGGTTGAACAGTCCAAATGAAAAAGGGTTGACTATTGAACGTCAACCCGTTGAAAACTTGGTGGAGCTGAGGGGGATCGAACCCCTGACCCCACGACTGCCAGTCGGTCTTGGGGGTTTTTATTGCTGTAGTGTTTCGTGATAACTGGTTGTCTTTAATCGGTTCACGTATGAAGAGTAGGGTAGCATATGGTCACTGACAATTTCTGTTTATGACTCTCTACTATATAAAAAACAAAAACTATACATTCGCATATTCCGGAGGATATCTGCCGAGTATTTCAAAACGATTTCATGATCTCGAACTTAGCTTCCGGCAGGACAGACTATAATCAGTAGTTTACTGTTAGACAACATCTATGGCATAAATCCATTTACTCTCGCGTGAGAAAAAAACGCTCGTGACTAACCATCTTGTCCTCTTCTGCGTTTTGCGATTATGGCTCCTACTAGGAACACGCTGATTCGCCTTCCATTCGTTGAATTCCAAGGTGTTATGCAGAATCGCTGAGGGTGATAGCTCGGCTTGACAAATTAATAAAATTAAGCTATTATTTTATTAACATAATAATTGGGTTAGCACAAAATAAATGGAAACAAAAAAAATTCTTATAACCGACGACAACAAAGATATTCGGGACGCCCTCGCCTATATCCTTGAAAAGGAAGGCTATAAACTATGGATGGCTAAAGACGGTGCCGAGGCTTTGCGAAAAGTGAAAAACGAACGTCCTGATATTGTCTTTCTCGATATCGTGATGCCTGAAGTGAATGGCTATGACGTGTGCCGCATCATAAAAAAAGACCCTGTGCTCAAAAAAACATATGTCATCATGCTGACCGCCCAAGACCAGGTGGCGGAACAGGAACGCGGCAAGGAAGTAGGCGCGGACGAATATATCGTCAAGCCGTTCAGCCCCATGGAAATCCTTGCCATAATTAAAAGACTTGAGACTGCGTAATCTCAGCAGTCGATCTCCCAACGAATAGCTGATTGAATTCCAGATAAACGCCTTTTCAGGAAACCATTTCGAGCATTAGGAAGGTCAAGCAGTTCAAAGAGGATAAGCGGCTCCGGTACCTGCATATCGAGGAAGCTCAGGGATTAGTTAGCGTTTGAGATAACCATTTGAAACCCATTGTAATAACTGCGCTGAATACGGGAATGAGAAAGGCGGAAATTCTGAAATTACGATGGGACTAGGTTGATCTTCATCACGGGTTTATCCTACTTGATAAAACCTGAACGGAAGCGGCGTGAGCTCCCTGTCAATGAAAGCTGAAAAAAGTCTTTCACTCCCTTAGCCGTCGGATCGGCGTAGCCTATGTTTTCTATGTTTAGAAAACATTGAAACCATATCAGGTGTGAAGCGCAGCTTTGTAACAGCCCTGGACCGCGTCAAGATTGCGGACTTTTATCCCCATGATTTGCGGCATACGTTCGCTTCGCATCTTATAATGGCCGGATTTGATCTGGTGGCCGTAAAAGAATTGCTCGGACACAAAGATATTAAGATGACACTCCGTTACACTCATCTCGTTCCCGGCACACAAGAGGAAGGCTGTCAATGTCCTCGACGCCCCTGAACCCATCTCAAAACTCCATACCTACTATCAACTGCAAAATACTATACAAAAAATTGAAAAGGAGTTAGCCGATGTTAGCTAACCCCTTGATAACTCTTGGTGGAGCTGAGGGGGATCGAACCCCTGACCCCAAGACTGCCAGAGAAGGCTGATAAATAAGGCTTTTTTGCCTATTTTTGTCTTTTCAAGGACATGCTTCCCAAAAACGGTAGATGTAGAGAACGCCAACGGCATTAAATGAACATCTTTGAACCCCTCTACTAACACACCAACTGACACAGCTACTTTATTGTAAAAATGAAAGGACGATTCAAGGCCCTTGGGGCAACCACGGGCCATTTCTTTTTCCGATTCAGGCCGGCCGGAAGTACATACTTCAATTGGTAAATCAGTATTGTATCGAAGGGGAAAATTCTGTCAGCTACACCTACATACTATAACGCTCCTGTCAAGAAGAAGATTTAATTTATTTTTATTCAACAGGATAACTTGATCAATATATTAAAAACGCACCTCTCTCTTTCGGCATTTACGCCGTTATCACTTTTATCGACGAGTCTCTCGCAACCAGACGAACGACATCTCTAATAGTTATGTTACCTATGCGGCGTGCCGTATGGCCGCCAAGAATACCTTATCCAGATTCTATCGTTCAAACGAGAGGCCCTGTATTGTAGGTGACGAGGTCAACTGCCCTCAACTATCATAAGCCCGGGCTCTCCCGTCGAAATAAATTTTGCGTACACCATTATGCGGCTGCTTTTTGTTCTACGCGCTTTTCCAGTTTAAGGTATTTTGGGTCGAAGCACTCCTTTTTTTTCATCAGTGTCCAAGCAATAATCAAGAGCTTCGCGGCGAGCTTCACCCTCATTTTAGTACCAATCCCTTTTTCCTTCGCCCGTCCAGCAAGCTTATTCGTAAAATAGGGAATAAAGTCCTTGCTCTTAATCGAGGCAATGAACGCTGCCTGGTATAACGCGCACCTCAGATCCGACTTGCCCTGTTTGGAGATGGTCGGCGTTGCCCTGTTTGACGTTTTTCCGCTTCTCTGTGCGCAAAGATCAAAACCCGCCAACCGCAAAACCTGTTTGCCGCTTGTAAAGCGGTGGGGATCGCCGATGGCTCCGAGGACCTTGGCGGAAACATCCGGCCCAAACCCAGGAATGCTCAAGAGGTACGTATACTCCGGAAACTCAAGACAGGCATTCTCAAGCTTGTCTTCAACCGCTTTGATCTCCTGCCTAACCTGTTTCAAACTGTCTACTGCAATCTGAGCTTCATGGAAGGCAGCCTCTCCCATGGTGCAGCCAACGGAATTGACCGCGGTCCTCCAAATCGCTCCCACCCTGCGTTCCCGAGCCAACGTCATTTTGCCTGGTGCTACGGTACGGCAGAAATCATCGTATTCCATGCCGGCGATAGCGGAAGGATCCAGACATTCCCGCACTACCGCCAGGGTCTCTGACGATCCATAGTACGTATCCAACTCAGGGAAATACTGTGCAAGAATATGATTGCGAATATACGCGCTTATGCCGTGTTCCCGCTTCTTCAGTCGCCTCTTGAGTGCGTTTAGTACGCGCACGTTTTGAAGCGTCATCAAGGGATATTCATAAAACATACATTTTCCCTGGGCAATGAGATCAGCAATATTGGCCGAATCCTTGTCATCGTTTTTATCCCATCGACCGTTCAGAAGCTGCCGGTTGTTCTTTACTGCCATGCCGCCAACAAGAACGACCATCAGACCGCATTTGATCAGATGCTCCGCCAGGGGCTTGTGGTAGTCTGCCGTCGGCTCGATCCCGAAAACGACTTTCGGCAGACTGTATTGAATCTTGACGCGCTCCACATACGCATCCAGCTTTTCGAATCCCTCGATTGTGTTGTCAATGACCACATTCTTTAAAAGCGTCTTGCCTTGCGCAGTACCAAAAAAAGCACGGTGCTTCTCTTTCGCCACATCAATCCCAATGATCAAATACTCTTCCGAACCACGAATTTCTTTCTTCAGTAACCGAAATTGCTCAAGTCTGATATCATCGATATAGTTCATAGAAGCCTCCTGTCTCTTGAATTTAGTTCACCTATAAACTAATTCTTAGCAGGAGGTTTCTATTTTGGGTAGATTGAAAGTGCAATATCCCTTATGATTAAATGGGAAAGATTAACCTCATGCTCTACCCATATATAACTATCCCGCAATTTCAAGAAATGGAAACAGTCATCGACTTCATCTTGAAGTCTGCAAAAGTTTCATTTTATCGAGTGTCAGTTTCAGCAGTAAATGCGACCAGGATTGCATTACGTCCCTGCACGCGGACCCTGTTATTATCAACCCTCAGTTATTCCACAAGAATCTTTAAACTTCTATTTGACACGAAAACTGAATAAGTTTAAAATATTAGCTCACCATTGCAATGTATTTTCAGGCCCCCGTGGTACTATTACGGGGGCAGGTCACAAATACCACGGGCTTTAGCTCGTGAGCAATTCATTTTACAAAGACCCCTATTTTTATTATATATTTTTCGCATCGCTTAATAACATGGTTAATGCAGAAATCAATGAGATTATCAGACTTTTCTAACGGACGGGATAATAATTTCAATCTTATTCGTATCGTTGCGGCCCTCGCTGTATTGGTGACCCACAGTTTCGCGTTGGCGTTAGGGACGGGGGATGCTGAGCCCTTTCGAAAAAGTCTTGGCATGTCCCTGGGAGATATGGCACTTGATGCGTTCTTTATCACAAGTGGTTTTCTGGTCACGGCCAGCTTGCTGAAGAAACAACGTATTACCGAATACTTTTGGGCAAGAGCGCTAAGAATATTCCCCGCCCTTTTACTGATGCTGTTGCTAACCGTTTTTCTGCTGGGCATATGCTTTACAACATGTTCAGTGTCAACCTACTTATCATCAGCCGAGACCTACATTTATTTTGCAAAATGCTTAACCCTCATCACAGGCGTGGCTTACAACTTGCCGGGGGTATTCGATAGCAACCCATTAAATAACATGGTTAATGGCTCGCTTTGGACGCTGCCCATCGAAGTAATAATGTACATAGTTTTGGCTCTTGGATGGTTTGCGTTGCAAAAAGTGCCAAAATTGCGGTCAACCGCATTTAAAATAGCTATCGTCTACTTTACTTTCGTGGCTGGAATTCACATGCTTGTTCGTCACTTCTTTTTTCCTACTCCAAGCCTCTTTGAAAGACTTTCCTTCATGTTCTTTGCTGGTGCCACTTTTTACATCCTTAGAGCGCGCATTATACTCATTCGGTGGCTGTTCTGGTTCTTTGTAATCAGCCTCTCGTTAGCAACAGTGAATAAGCATGTGTTCTTCGTAATCTACGTGTTTACCATTGCCTACATTTTGCTTTATATTGCATACATTCCATCCGGACTGGTCCGAAAATACAACCAGTTGGGTGACTACTCATATGGTATTTATATCTATGCTTGGCCCGTACAGCAATCGATTGCAGCTTTGATTCCGGGAGTCTCTGTTTCCCGCATGATAGTAATTTCTACTGTCGTGACCATCTCTTTGGCTGCCCTTTCATGGCACTTTTTGGAGCAACGAGTCCTCAGCCTTAAAGCACTTTACATTCGCCAAACTAATAGTTAACTTGCATTGTGCATAACAAACACATCCACGCGGACGCGCTTAAGCGCATCGGTTATGTTTGACGTTGTGTATGTTGTAGCGGGGAAAATAGCGAAATATCCGTTGACCGCCGTTACAAACTTGCGAAAGTCGAAGTAACATGTAAAGTTCCTGATCAATGTATAACAATTCATGGCGACTTAAAAGTACTATCAAAGTGTACAAGTTCAGAAAGAAGCGATTTTCGTGAACTTCAGGATGAAGTCGATAATCGTTTCCATTTCTTGAAATTCCAGAATTGCAAGTGAAGCTCGTAATTTCCAAATCTTGCAACTGCTGTTTGCTTCAGGAAGTTGTTGTTGACTAAAACTATATTATAAAAATGTAAACTATAAACAGTATATGTGATCATCGACATACAATCATTTATCGTGGTCAGAATCGAACCGACATGGAGTTGCCCCCGGAGGATTTTGAGTCCTTTAACCCCCTTCAACGGCACTTCCCCTAAGTGTCGTTTTTTATGTGACAATCCTTTCTGAATCAAGAGTTATCTCGTTCAGGTATGTTGACAGGAGTTGGACGGAGGTGGTTAGTGTTTTGAATCCGTGGGCATAACTTTGGGCATAAGGGTAGCCTCAGAAAAAGACTGTTTGAGATTCTGTATCCGGAAATTGACTTAGTAATTTGCCAATTGACGCGAAACTGCATGGTCAAATAAAAAAGGGTTAGCTAATGATAGCCAACCCTTTATAATTCTTGGTGGAGCTGAGGGGGATCGAACCCCTGACCCCAAGACTGCCAGCCTTGTGCTCTCCCAGCTGAGCTACAGCCCCAAAAAATGTTCCACAACAAGGAAATTAATTTAACATCACACCCTAATGTTGTCAAGAAAAAAGAAGGCAATTCCGATTAATGCACTGAACAGGATATGCAGGGATCATAGGAGCGGACGAGCATCTGCGCGAGCAGCTCGATCATTCGATCATCGGCGCCCTGTGATGCATACCGGGCGGCAAGCTCGCTGAGATCGTGCTGAATGTTCGCATGGTTCTGGCTCGTGGGAATGACGCAGTCGCAGTTCAGGATTCTGCCTTCGCCATCGAACTCGTAGCAGTGATAGAGGATGCCCCGCGGCACTTCGACTACGCCGACGCCGATGCCGCTTTTCGGGATCACCTGCTGTCGAGGTTCTTTCCAGGCCATGCCGGTGATTTCATCGATCAGATCCATAGACTCCATGACCACATGAACGCATTCGACCAGCTGGGCTATGTTGTTCATGTAAGGGTTATGGTTAACCGGCGTGAGGCCGAAACTCTTTGCTATCTCACGCGCCGCGGGATGGAGGAAGGCAAAATTATTATTGAGCCGGGCGAGCGCACCCACGGCAAAGGATTCGCGCGACAGGCGACTCCATTTTGAAGTTGACTGCTCGACCACATATTCGTTAGTCATGGCTTTGTATTCATGCTCCGGTTTCCTTACACCGTCGGATGAGATGAGGTCGCCGCCGATAAAAGGATAACTTCCGCCGCCCTTGAGGGAAACGAATTCAGTCTCCCGGACAAAATCCGGGATTGTAAAGGTTCGGAACTGTTCGGCGGTCCGTTTAAGATCTTCCGTGACCTCCTGCAGGCGAAGCTTGAACCGAATGAGTTCTTTTTTATCTGGCAGCATGGTGAAACCGCCCACAACGGTTCTGGTTGGATGGAGGCGACGACCGCCGACGCAGTCGCAAAGGTCGTTCGCGAGCAGCTTTAACCGCGCCGCGCGCTGCACCACATCGGGATGCGAGTCAATGAGCGGAAAAACACTGCCGGTGTTCAGGAAGTCGGGGGCGGCGAGAAAATAGAGATGGAGGACATGGCTTTGGAGCGTCTCCATGTGTTTAAGCAGCAAGCGAAGCTTGCGGGTCTGATCTAAGGGAATGATTCCGAAAGCATTTTCAACGGCCCTAATGCTCGCCAGGGTATGGCCGATAGAGCAGATTCCGCAAATGCGGCCGCTGATCCAGGGGGCATTCTCCCATTTCTTGCCCACAAGCATTGCTTCGAAGAAACGGGGCGTTTCGACCACATTCCAGCTTGCCTCTTCGAGTTTACCGTCCTTGATTGTGATCCGAATGTTACCGTGGCCTTCAACCCGGCTGATATGATGAATATCGATGGTGCGCGTCAATTTCATGAAATACCTCTAGTTTTGTGACCACGGATGAACGCGGTAAATACATCACTGCTGCACAACGTGATCTCGATCCAGCCACATCAATCGATTGTGAAAAATACTCCTATTATTTTACGTTTCTTCTCAGGTCGTCCGTGTGTTGCGCGAAACCGCCGAAGCATTCGAGTCGGTCGAGGATGGTCTCTTCCGAAAAACCATGCTCCTTCATGATCGTCTTCATCTGATCCACATTGGCGTCTTCGGCGGGTCCGCGGCAGCCCCAACATCCGAAGCGGCTGTTCGGGCACCAGGAATCGCATCCGCCCCGGGTAATCGGCCCCAGGCAGGGTTCGCCCAAGTCGAAGAGGCAGGCATTTTCGTTTGCCTTGCATTCCATACAGACCGGATATTTTGGATGTACCACGGTCTTCCCGATCACGAGATTCGTCACGATTTTTTCGACTTCCTCCTTCTTTACCGGACAGCCATAAATTTTGAGGTCCAGGTTGACGAAGGCATCGAGCGGTTTTGCCGAATCGTTTGTATCGATGGGGAAATTGCCGTAGACCTGCTTTTTTACCCAGGCAGGATCTTTGAACCGGTTCCTGAGCTGGTTCACCCCGCCGAAACAGGCGCAGGAGCCGAAGGCAACGAGAACCTTCGCGTTCTTTCTGATGGCGGTAAGATGCCCGATTTCGTCGGCCCGCGTGACGCTTCCTTCGACAAAGGCGATGTCGTAGTTGTCGGTTTTTTTCCGTCATGGCTTCCCGGAAGTTAACAACGTTTATCAGGGAGAGAAAGTCGAGCAGCGAAGCTTCGTTATTAACGATCTGGAGCTGGCATCCTTCACAGGAGGAGAGCTCGAAGAAGGCGACATTAGGCCGTTCAACCGGGATGCCGAGATAGGTTCGCTTATTAGTGCCCTGGTCAGTCATCAGATTGCCTCTTTCAAATTCATTACGGTCCAATAATCGAACACCGGACCGGATAGGCAGGTATAGGTGGAACCGACGTTGCAGCGGCAGCATTTCCCCATGCCGCAGTGCATCCGACGCTCGAGGGAGACGAACATCTTTTGCATAGGGACGCCGATCTCGCTGAGTATGTTGCAGACAAACTTGAACACGACTGGAGGACCGCAGACGATGGCGGAGGTGTTATGAATATAAGCCGCATCCTTACCGGCAATCACGGCTTCGAGTGCCTTCGTAATAACTCCCACCTGCCCTTTCCAGAGGGGGTCGGCTTTTTCCACGATGATAGAGAGCCCCATTTCGTCCCTGCGCCACATATCATACTGATAGGTGAAAAGGAGCTGGGACGGAGTTTTGGTGCCGTAAATGATGTCCACGTGGCCGAAATGAGTCCGGTTTTCCTGTACATAGGCGATGGGAGAGCGAAGCGGAGCCAGTCCGAGCCCTCCGGCGATGAGCAGGATGTTCTGGCCGTGCATGTTTTCCATGGGGAAGCTGGTGCCGAAGGGACCGCGGATGCCGACATGCATGCCGCGGCTTGCTCGCGAAAGATAGTTGGTGAGGTTCCCGGCTTTGCGGATGCAAAGCTCGATGTCTTCGCGACTGCTGGGGGAGGAGGAAATGCCGAAGGGCGCTTCGCCGATCCCTGGAACTTCCAGCATGACGAATTGCCCGGGATTGAAGGAAAACCGCTTCCGATCGTTCTGGTCGATGATCCTTATGCGGTAGAGGTTTTCCGTGTCCGTGAGTCGAGACACTCTGGTGATCTCGGATTTGTAGGTGTATTCATACATGCCAAGGTCGTGCTTCCGGAAGTGTCTTCCCTGCGCATGCTTCTGGATGTCGACGTATTTCAAACGGGTGTCCAGATTAGACCTCCTCGCCGCGTACGCTGGCAATGACTTCCGGAACGGTTATGCCTGCGAGACAGGACTCGCCGCACCGGCCGCAGCCCACGCAGAGCGATTCCTCATAGGCTTCGACAAACCCTCGGTGTTTATGGTAGTACCGGTATTTGAGTCGTGTAGACCGCTCGAGTCTGAAATTATGTCCGCCGGCTACTTCGGCGAAGTCAATGACATTGCAGGAATAAAGGGTCTTCGTTTTTTTTGCCGCGCGCAGATTGACATTCACCGTCTCTTCAACGCCGTAACAGTAGCAGGTCGGGCAGACGTTGGCGCAGGTGCCGCAGCCCAGGCATTTATCGCCCCACTGTTTCCAAACCGGGGACTGAAATTCCATGTCGAGAATTTTAGTCAGGTCCGTTGTGTCCACCCGTGCAGCAAACATCTCGTTCTTTTCAGAAACGATCTTCATATAATGAAGATTGTCGGACTCTTCGGGAGCCCGTGTTTTGACACTCTGCAGAAAATTGTAGGCATCGGCGGAAAGTATTTCCACGAAATACCGGCTTCCAATGTCCGTGAGGAACATATCGAAGCCGTGGAGTGCAGTATCAGAACCCATGGATCGGCAGAAGCAGAAAGGCTGCGGACGGCACCCCACGCCGATGATGAACATGTTTTTTCGCTTGGCTGCGTAATGGGGCATGGGATAGACATTGCCCAGAAGCACCTTGTCGAGTTTGTTCAGTGCGTTGATATCGCAGGCGTGAAGACCGAGGAACACCGTTGCTTTGTCGCAATTGAAGTCTACGGTTTTATGCCAGTCGTCACCGTCGATCTTGAATACAGCCAGGTCTTCCTTGAAAGGGAGAAAATACCGCTTCGCAGGCAACTTTGTCGTCGTATAGTCCAAGCGCACCCTGGCGAAATCAGAGACCTGTTCAAAGGCATAGAGCGGCTTTCCCTTCCGGTCAATGCCTGATTCCACGGGCCCAACGATCGCATTGTTTGCGGACAAATGATCGAAAAATTTGACCAGTTCTTCTTTGTCTAGCACTCTGAATATCATAGTTTCTTTTTTCCCGATCCTGGTGAAGACGGGCGCCCTTTCGCCCGGATCATCGGAATTATCGAGAACATCCTTGTAAGCTACAGGGCCTGTATTTTATACTATCTTGGATTATAACACAGATATTCGAAGGATACGGGTTGTCGAGAGACACACCTGAAATCATGGATAGAGAACCGGGAGCAAACGGAAATACAAGAAATATCCGATTCCGCTGGAAAAATTGGTAAAAATGTATATAATATATTTCTATGTCCGACCAACAGGACAATATAAAGGCTCCCGCGCCGCCTTCTCTGCAGATCGAAAAGGAAATCCCCCTTGACACACGCCTGTTGTCCGAAGCCGTAATTGAGCTGAACATCTCGCGAAAGAATGTGGGGATTTATCCTCCCGGCCATATTCAGATCACGAAAAGTATTGACCGGGCCTACGAGATTCTTCAAAAGCTGCTTGAAATCCGCGTTGAAATGACTTTTGGCGTTGCCAAGGACACACTCCTCGTGGGTCAGGACTACCTCGATCGGAAAAATCCCGTATACCGCGATTTTGCGCTCGCCTTGAACCAGCAGTCAATTGCATCGGTTACCTTTATCCGCGGCCTGGAAAAGAATGAACTTGTAGAATTTCACCGAATCATTACGACGAAGCCCGAGGACATCGTAGCCGCCGGTGGGATCAGCAAAGTCATGGGTGAGTCAGGCATTTCCCATGTCAGGATTCAGGCCATCGACTACGGGAGCTTCTATATAACGGAAGAGCAGGAAATATTCAAGTCGCAGGGCAAGGGAGGTCCGGGTGCCGGTATTGGTACTGGTACTGGTACTGGTACTGGTACTGGTACTGGTATCGGTACCAATACCGGCACCGGCGAGACGGGCGCCAAACCCAAAGGCGGCCACGATCTGTGGCAGGAGTTCGTCACGCACCTTACGGCAGGCAGGCTTGCCACATCAGGGGAGGGTGTATCTTTAAAGGAAACGGAGCAAATCGACCCCGCCGAACTTGCGCGACTTCTGAACGAGCTCAGGCTCGATTCCAACGTTGCACTCCAGAGTTATGACCAGATCATTTCCGAGCATTTGCGCGTGGCGGCCGAGAAGAAGCAGCTTTCGCAGGAGCAGTCGAAAACCCTGTCGAACCTCAATATGCTGTTGAAAGATCTGCATCCCGAACTCCGTAAACAGTTTCTTTCCGTCGCCTTCCGACGCATCTCCACCCATACGAAAGCTATGGGTGCGGAAGACCTTTTGGGCGGTTTTCCCGATGATATCGTGATTGACATGTTGAACCAGGCAAGCGCCGAAGGGAAGGAAATATCACCGACCCTGACAGGACTGCTTGGCAAGCTGACGCGGGCGCAAGCCCAGAGCGTGCAGTCTTCACCACTCGGCGAACGAGGAAAGGAGGGAGCGGGGGAGAAGGACCTCGCATCCTCTATTCTGCCTGAGCACATGGAAAAACTATTTGACCGCGAAAAATATGAGGAATATGTATCCGACGATTACCAGGCAACACTCAAACGTTTGTCGGAAGCCTCTGGCGTCTTGGCTGAACGGATCCCCGTGGACGAATATGCGAAAACCCTCGAAGAGGATCATCTCGATTTCCAGATAGGCCGGGCGCTCATTGCCTTTATGGAAGAAAATATTGATGAGGAGGATTACCGTGAATTTGGGCGCAAACTGGTCACGCTTGTACCCGAGTTTCTGAAAACCGGCAATTTTGTCCTTCTACTCGACATTCTTGAGACGATTCGCAAACAGGTGAGGGAAAAACCGACGGAGAACCTCCGAGCCATGGCGGCCGACTGTTTGAAAATATTCAGCGATCCATCGTTCATGGACCAGTCACGCCAGGCATTTGACGGATGGGCGAGTACAAAGGGACGGGAAGCCTCAAACTTCCTCTATGCGCTCGGACCGGCAATGATCCCCGGGCTGATGGATCTCTACGCAATCGACACAACGCCGGGCGGCCGGCGGGTCCTCTTCGATCTCCTCTGCCGGTTCGGACAGGATGCAGTGCGCGAAGCCATCAGGCGTTTGAGCGATCCCCGCATCCATTACGTACGAAACTTGGTGATGCTGATCCGTTGGGCCGGGACGCCTGCTGCTATTTCGTCCATAAAATTCCTGCTGAATAAACAGAATGTAAAGGTGAGGATTGAAGTCCTGACGACACTGCTCAAGTTTAAAGATCCCGAGGCGCCGCAGCTTCTCCGTGAAACTATTCATTCTCAGGACCCTGATGTGGCTTCGCAGGCAGTATTTCTCGCTGGCCAGTTCCGCGTGACTGAGGCTGTGGACGATCTTCTTTCCCTCATCAAGCGGATCATTTTCTTTGAAGCGGATTATACGGTGAATGAGGAAATCATAAAGGCGCTCGGTGAAATTGGAGATCCGCGGGCCATCGGCGACCTTGAAAGGCTTGCTCGCGCGCGGACTCTCATCCTCGGCGCCGGTTGAAAATGCAGCAGCAGCTTTTTGCATCCCTGGGCAGATATCCCGTCGAGAGCATAACAGGGCTCCTCCAGACAGGAGAGCGGTCCGGAGATGAAACCATCAGAAAGAGATGTAAAAAACTGATGGAGCGTAACAATCCGGAGCAAGAGCAGTCTTGACATCCTCCCCGGCCTGAAGGCCGGGGTTTTACGGTGCGGATGATAAAAGGTATATGTAATGGTTGAACTCTATACGCAGAGCGACTTGGTTGAGGTGATCTCTCAACTCACCGCCGCTGTGAAGAATACAACGCTCTATTCTCCAACCCATCCACAGGTGGCCCAGTACCTCGACAAGGCCTATGATCTTCTCCAGGGGCTTCTGAAGAGCAAATCGGATATTACCCTTCTGCTCATTGGCGACGATCTGGTTGCGGACAACCGCTCTCTTCAGGCGGGAAGCGCTTACGTGATCAACTTTACGCGGATCTTGCGAACAAAAGCAGTTGAAAGGATTTCCTTTTTTCAAGGGGTTCAGAAAGAGGAGTTACAGGAGCTGATCAGGGATATGGCCTCGATGGAGGCCGCTTCGGTGCGTTCGAGCCAGTGCATCAAACTTGGCAAAGTCGAACTGAGGGTCGTCGCTGATACCGGCGCGGGAAGCGGTAGCAACACTGGCACAGCTGAAGAAGGTCTGCAGGAACTGCAGGCCCTCACGACAGCGGAAATCGATGAGCTTAAAGAAACCTATCTTGCGATTAAGAAACACCGGAAGATAGATGTTCGCGGCGTCGACGACATGGTAAAAGGATTCATCAAGGGATTCAGACAGGAAGTAAATCCGTTGAGTCTTCTGGCGACGTTGAAATCCGTCCACGAATATACCTTTACTCACGTAACGAATGTCTGCATCCTGACCATGGCGCAGGCGGAAAGCCTGGGCTTCAGCGGTGCGCATCTCCATAGTATTGGGATCGCCTCGCTCCTCCATGACGTGGGCAAAATCTTTGTGCCAGTGGAAATCCTGTCTAAGCCCGGGGTACTTACGGCTGAGGAACGCAAAATAATCGAGACGCATACGGTCAAGGGAGCCCGGTACTTGATGGGCATCGATGATATCCCGAAGCTGGCAATTCTGGCGGCCCTGGAGCACCATCGGAAGTTTGATGGCAGCGGGTATCCGACGATAAAAGGTGGGTGGACCCCGAATGTCACGAGCCAGATGATCTCCATTGCCGATGTATTCGATGCGATGAGAAGTAGCCGCACCTACCAGGGATCGATCCCGATCGAACGGATAGTAGATGTTCTTCGCAAGGGAAGCGGTATCTCGTTCAACCCGCAATTTGTCGATCACTTCCTGCGGCTCATTCGCTATAAGCCGCCGCAGCAGACAGGTCAAAGTTCATAAAACAGAGCTCATAGTAAATTCTCCCTTATCATCTGCGCGGGAAGACCCCGTCTCTTCAGGGCAGTGAGGATGTCATTGACAGATCGAGAGTCTTTGGTTGGGAGTGCGAAGGGGGCGCGAGGGAAGGATGGGATCACCACGCATAAACGATTTCCGCTTCCGCCTGATCGTTCCGTGAATACCTGCCGAAGACCGATTGCGCCGGACCGTTCAGGGTTATTGCCGTCACTCCGGCTTTCCAGGAATCGTTGAAGACGTATCCGGCTTTCACCGTCGTCATGTTGTCCCCGTGCTCGGGGTTATAGGCAACGTTCAGGTTTGTCTCGATTTTCTGGTTCATCCAGGTGATTTTGACATTCGACCAGAGGAGGGTCTCAACCTTCCTCTCATACAGTAAGTCTACATTGCCGATAATGACGGTCTGCTGGGCCTGCACGGTCAGCATGGCGTCTTCGAACAACCGGTAATCCAGACCGATGCCGTAGTCCAAAGTGTCGTGTTCTTGCTCGATGGGATTCAACGGGTATGTGCCCGGTGCGAGTATGTTGGGATACCCCCATAATTCCTGCCTGATATTGAGGTAGCGGTTGATCGCATATGCCCCTTCAGCCCTGATACTCAGGTCGCCAGTGACCGCGGCGGCATCCATGCCGATGACGCTTATTTTGTGAAAGTCGGGCATATATCCCGGGTCGATAACGATTGTTCCTCCGCTCGGCACAATCGTAAGCACTGTTGTTTTGAACACCGGGTGCGGGTCATAACCATGGAACAGGTTTATCGTCCATTCTATGTCGCCCAAGTGTTTGACTCGGACGCCGACGTTGCTGTTGTTGATTTCCCGGCCGGGCAAGTCGGGTTCTTGAGGAACGATCACGGCGTTCGGGACTGCCTGGATGATTGTCGAAGCAAGTGATGATCCGTACCAGCGTTCATCTGGCATGGGCAAGCGGTAGGGAACGAGCACGGGTACCCAGACGGCTTCGGTAATCCAGTCTCCCCTGCTCAGTGTTGCGGAGAGCGAGGGAACGCCGATCTTCCGGTCTTCAAGCGGCTTTCTGAGGAAGCGGGTATAGTCCCAGGGATTTAAAAGGTCATTGGGAGGGAACTCGTCGAGCCTTCCCCAGGCAAAACGCTGGATTCCGGCCCGAACGTCGAGATTGTCTGATGAATGGGTGATGTACAGTTCTTTGAACTCGACGTAAGGTGAGTTGCTCTGGTAGACTTCGTCGAAATTTTTTATGAGCGAATGATCACGCGGTGGTAATTTTACGGTTCCATCCCATCCTCCCTCCAGCCAGGAGTGGAAGCGCCATGCTGAACCGTTCGCGTCGAGTTTCACCTGCCCGGCAAGGTCCGGATCTTCCTTGACGCTGTCGCTCTCCTGCCGCTCCACGCCGCGTGCGGTCAGGCTACCTGTGAAGGAGAGGGAATCATCGCCATGCGCAGGGGAAGTGCTGGAAAGAAGGAAGCAGATGAAAACGAAGGATATCCGCCGCTTGAACAAGTGAGGCCCCCTTCATTCCAAATGCAGCGCTAATCAGTATTTTCTGACGATAGCCTCGATTAACGATTTGACGGTCGGATCGACATCGGTGAACCTGATCCCGTAATGAAAGACATCGGGGACCTTTACCCGCGGGACGGCGCGTGCGATTTCACCATAGCCGCTTGCATGCGTTCCATCGGGGAGAAAGAAGGAGAAGAAGATTTCGTCGCCTACGGCAAGCGGTTCTTCAGCCTTGATGAGCATGCCGCTTGCACTGATATCTTTCGTCCAGAACGGTAGCGGCCTGTCTTTGAACCGCCCTTGAATCGCGACGGCAAGCGCGGCCCGATAGGCCATTCTCGGCGCGACATGAAGGAATTGTTGGGCCTTGATGTGGATCAGGGTGGGGTCAACGGGCATGGGAAAAACCGCGTTGGCGCTGCACTGCCTGGATCGCTCCCGGTGGGCGAGAGTGTCTCTGCAGACAATGATGGTTGAGACCCGCTTCAATGCCTGGCTTTCCCTGATGGCGCTGAAGAGCTCTTCGCTCCGGATGCCGGGCATGTCGAGCTGTGTGATGATGAGGTCAGCTTTGTGCTCCCGGTGGATTTTCAACACCTCGTCGTTCGTTGTCGCAGTGAGTACGATAATGTCCCTGCGATCAAGGAACGTCTTCTTCTCTGCAAAAAGATATTTCAGATCCTCCGCAATCACGATGTAATTCATCCGTCTGCCTCGCCCTTTCTGTTAAACGGGGGAAGTGTAAGATCCTGGTGAAACAGCACCGCCGTATCCGCTCATAATCAGAGCCTGTATGAACAATACTAATACCAAGAATAGCATACCATAATAATAAATAATTTCATCAAAAAAAACTACCTTCCCGCCCGCTCCAGCGAACGCTGCGTGAAAAGATCATCGCTGAAATGGGTATGGTACTGGATGTTACCGATGGTCAGTTCCGTCCGATGACCGGTCCTTTTGTTCTCCATGTCGATCCGGAAGGGCGTGGGAATAGCGTCGATGACTCTCACGTCCTGGAAAACGCCGGAGCGGTAGATGTCATTGTCCTGGTAATACTCAATCTTGAGATGAATCCACCAGTCTTTCGCCACCCAGGCGATGTATTTCGTATATTTCCGGCGGATTTTTGGCGTTACTTCTATAACGTAGCAGGGTTTGCCGTCGATGACTTCCTCTTTTTCGATACTGAATTTGTAGTCGTCCAGATTCGGCGGGCCGCCGAAGTCGTCATAAGAAAAATCCGATCCGAAAAACGAGTCGTCCTGGGAGCTTGTGGCGATGCGGCGGACGCGCTTGTATTCGGGGAAGTAGGCCCAGAGATCGCGCTCCGCGAAGGTATGCGCGTGAATGAGGAACCCGACGTTTTTCAAATCCGGAGGTGAATTGAAAATAACGAGCACCTTGTATGCTTCGGGGTCGGCCTTCTTGCTGTATTCGGTGAGCGTCCTCATCCGTTTACCCCCGCCTTTGTCAAAAAGGACCATCGTCGCTTCGGTCTTCCGATCGAGGGATTTGGAGCGCACTTCATGTACCTTTTCGTACACCTCGCGGCCGGAGAGGGCTAAGGATGATGAGACAGAGGAAAAAAGACAGAAGATGGAGCACAGCGCGCAGACAAAGAAGTGAGACCCTATTCTGAACTTTAAACGTTGAACGAGAAACTCGTTATTCATAGGAAAGTGCCTCCACGATGTTGGTCTTTGCCGCTCTTCGTGCGGGGTAGACGCCGGCCAGGGCCGCGAGCAGCGTCGAAAGAGCCAGTGCCCAGAAAAGGGAAGAATAGTCAACGTGGTATTGCATGCTCGCGCCGTAGTCGCCGCGGAGAAAGCCCTCGAGACTCATCCAGCCGATTGCTATGCCGGCGCAGATGCCGAGGGCTCCGCCGATCAGGCCGAGGAGCATGGATTCGAAAACAACTACGCGCGAAACCTGGCTCCGCAGCATGCCGATGGAGCGGAGGATGCCAATCTCCCGCGTGCGCTCGAGCACCGACGCAAGCAACGTGACCACAATGCCGAGGCAGGCAATCAGGAGGGTAATAAGGTTGACGGCGTTGTTCACGGAAAATCCACGGTCGATGACTTTTCGAATTTCATCCTTGAACTCGCGGGCCGGGAGCACGAACAGTTTTCGGTCGTTGCCGAATCGTCTTGCGATTTCGTCCCGGACTGTTTCGACATTGGCGGTTGGCTTGATTTTTACGGAGAAGGAATCAGCGAGGTACTCCTTCCAATACCGGCGATAGGTGTGAACGTCCATGAGGATCGATCCGGAGTCGGAACTGTAGTCGACGTTGATGACGGCAACCCTGAAGTTCACCAAGCCTTCCGGCGTTGGCAATGTCAGCGTATCTCCCGGTTTGAGATGTTCCTGGGCGGCGAGCGCTTCGTTCACCGCAATATAATCCTGATTCGGCAACAGCCGCGCCATGTCTTCTCGTGTCCCCCGTGCTATCTTGAAGGGGCTATAGGTGAGCCGCCGCGTGATGTCGAGCGTGAGGAGAAGGATGCGCCTCCCGTGATAATCGATGTATATCTTCCGGAATGGATCAGCGGACAGGACGCCGGGGACATTCTCGACATCTTTCCACATCTCTGAGGGCATCGGGATATTCTGCGAACCTGTAGTAGCGATGGGGTGGCCGGACGTTATGATGATGTCCCCCCGCACGTAGGAGTCAATCCAATCCATGACTGAACGTTTGGTGCTGTGAATGATTCCCGCGGAACTGACAAACACAGAGATGCCATAGAAGATGGCGGCCGCCGCCACCGCGTTTCGCGTGATATTCTTTGCGAGGTTCAGTCCCGCGAGTCTCCCCGCCGCGCCCAGATGAGGCGCGATGATCCTTCGAAAGACGGCAAGAAACCCCTGCAGAACCGACGGCATGGCAAGGGACATGCCGAGGAGCAGCGAAATGGAGGCCGCAAACATGGTCGCTGTGGTATGGAAAAGCGCCGACTCGCCGGAAAGTTGAAAGAACGCCAGGAGTATGATCGACAGTGACATGAGCGACACTGAAGCGATCTTCAGCCTTCTTCCGGAAAGAAATCCTTCTTCCGAATAGGGAACGGAGCGAATGGCCGAAATCGGCGTAATGCGCGTGCTCGTCAGCGCCGGGAAGAGCGCGGCGGCAAGGCTTGCGGCGATGCCGGCCAGAAAACCGCGTGCAAGATCGGTCCACGACACCACTATGCCGCTGACCGATGTTCTGACATACAGCTCCGATACTGACTGGCCCACCGTCCCGAGCGCCGACCGGGCAAAGAAGATGCCGACGAACAGGCCCAGTCCGGAGCCGATCACGGACATAACGAAGGTCTCACTCAGGAAGAGCGCAATGATCTGACCACGTGTCGTGCCGAGGGCGCGCAGGATTCCGATCTCTTTTCTTCGCTGGACAACGGATATGGAGACGGCGTTATAAATAAGATACATCCCCACGAACACGGCGATGAAACTGATAAGGTTGATATTTTTCTGGAAGTGGGAGACGAGGGATTCTATCTGCCTGGTCCTGCCTTCCGGCGTTACCACGTTGTAGCCTTCCGGGAGTGTTTTCCGGATACGCTCGCGTACGGCATCGAGACCCTCGTTCTTGAGAAGGCTTACATCGATCCGGTCGATCCGGCCTTCTTTGCCAAATGCCATTTGCGCCGCCGGATAGTCCATGACGGCAATGTTGCCGGACGCAACTTTCGCCGGCCCTTCAGGATTCAGAAGCCCCCGCACTCGGAAGGTCCTGATGCCGCGCACGGTTTGGACCTGTATCGTCTGGTCGAGTTTGATGCCTTCCCGGTCAGCCAGTTCCCGGGTCAGGAGGATCGAGTCGGGGCGCGCAAGGAACAGGAGCGGATCTGGTATGTCGGCGTTCTCGTCCGAAAGCTTGTATTCGCGGATATTGCTGTCTTGAAGCACATCGACACCCAGGATCATAAGCGATTGTTCCTTGGCGCCCACGAGGATTCCCTGGGTGTCGATCACCGGAACGGCGTACTCCACGCCGGGAACGTTCTGCACGCGTTCGATCATGCTCTCGGGAAAGCCAGACGCGGCTCCGGTAACCTGGAGCACCGCACGTCCTGTCACGCGATTGATCGTGTCTTCGAAAGAACGCAACACGCTCTTGTTCACGATGCCTATTGAGATAATCGCGGCCACCCCGAGACAGATGCCTGTCACGGTCATGACCGATTGAACCTTCTGGAGCCGGATGCGCCTGATACTGATATGTTTGAGTAAATTGAGCAGGTTCATCATGACCCGAATACTCTTAAAAAACAGAAGACTGGTGTTTGTTTAGCTTCAACGATGCGCTAAATTCGCAAAATTGTCTATCATGTAGTCCGCCCTTTTTGTGCCTTTTGCGCAAAAACGGTCATATGCATATTGCACTGTCCTCGGCAATGCAGCCGTCTTTGAGTATAATGCTGCGGGTTCCGAAGGATGCTGCTTTGGGGTCATGGGTCACCATCACGAGGGTCTGTCCCTCCGCATGAAGGCTTTTCAGCAGGTTGAGTATGTCCGTGCTCGTATGCGAGTCCAGGTTTCCCGTGGGTTCGTCCGCCAGCAGCACGGTGGGGTTGGTGACCAGCGCCCGGGCGATGGCTACACGCTGCATCTCGCCGCCGGAGAGCTGCTCGGGACGATGATCGGTACGGCCTGAGAGGCCGACCTTCCGCAGCAGGGATTCCGCCGTGGGTTTGACTTTTGAGAAGGGAATGCCTTCGAGCAAGAGAGGGAGCCCCACGTTTTCCGCGGCGGTGAGGATGGGCAGGAGGTTGAAGAACTGGAAAATGAATCCCACGCGCCTGCGGCGGAGCAGCGTGAGTTCGTCATCGGAGATGCCGTGGAGCGGCATGTTATCGATGTACACCTCGCCGTGGGTGGGCCGGTCCAGTCCGCCGATGAGGTTCAGGAGTGTGCTTTTGCCCGACCCGGACGCCCCCATGACGGAGAGAAACTCACCGGCCTTGATGACGAGAGTAATGTCCCGGAGAGCCCGGATCTCTCTCGCACCGTGCAGATAGGTTCTACTTACATTTTTCAATTCGATCATTGTTGCCTCATGCATATTTTAGTAGCACTGAGCCGTGTTGTAAAGTTGTTTCTTGAGAAGGGGACCTCCTTTCTGATAAAAAAATCCTTTTCCAAAAAAGGGGGGGAATATGATACTATAAACCCTACGGATAGGGCATTATAATTTTTTATTACGCGGGGAGGTAACGATATGAAGGTCATAGCATTCAACGGAAGCGCGCGAAAAGAGGGGAACACGTCGATCCTTTTAAACCTCGTCCTTGATGAACTGAAGGCGGAGGGAATCGAAGCGGAGGTCTATCCGCTCGCGGGAAAAGCGGTCCAGGGGTGCATCGCCTGCTTTAAGTGCTTTGAAAAGAAGAACATGCGCTGCAATGTTGAGAAAGACATCATCAATGAATGTATACAGAAGATGATCGAGGCGGACGGCATCATTCTGGGTTCGCCGACTTACTTTGCTGATGTGACCGCGAATATGAAGGCCCTTATTGAGCGGTGCGGCATGGTTGGGCGGGCGAACGACGGATTGTACAAGCGCAAAGTGGGCGCGGCTGTCGTGGCGGTCAGGCGGGCCGGCGGCATTCATGTTTTTAACTCCCTTAATTATTTTTTTTCGATCAATGAGATGGTCATCCCGGGCTCAAGCTACTGGAACCTGGGCATCGGGCGCCAACCGGGCGAGGTGAACAATGACGCCGAAGGCGTTCAGACCATGAAGACCCTGGGCAAAAACATGGCGTGGTTGATGAAGAAGATCAAGGCATAGGCTCCTGCTCGGCCTTACCCGATTCGTCTGATTGCAGGAAAAATTCTGTTCGTAGCCGGTTCTTTTCGAAAGGATTTTGTCCCGGTGTTCACAAGAACTTTTCTCAAACTCCGCTCGTCTATGAGCCTGAAGATTGCGCTGATCGTTTCGGTACCGGTCGCGCTGATCAGTTTCACGATTTTTTATGTCTATCAGGTGCATGAACGGGAGATCCTGTTCCGGAACACCGCCACGCACCTGTTGCGCATGGCCGATGATATGAAGAATCCTGTCGAGACCTTCCTGAGATCGCAGGATTATGGCGGGATACAGAAACTGGTCGACCAGACGGCCCGGGGAACGGATGTCAAGATTGTTGCGCTATTCAACAGCTCCGGCAACGTGACTGCCAGCAGTGAAAATAAATACAGGGAAAAAAGCCTTTACGATATGCGGTCTGATGAATTCAACAGACAGGACATCGCGGCGATCCAGAAAGGGTTAAACGGAGGCTACTCGCAATACTATGACCCCGAGGATGAGCAGTACTGTATGGTTAGTCCGATTTTCAGCGGCGGAAAAACAGACGCGATGTTGTTCTGCGCGGATGTTACCTCGGTGAAAACCGCGCTTCAGGAAGAGTCTGATTTGAATATGGGTCTTGTTTCAGGGGTCGCACTTGTTCTCGGAGCTTCCATCTACTTCTTGTTTTACAAGCTGTTTACAAAGAGGATCCAATCGATCTCGTCGGCCGCAGTCAAACTCGCGGCTGGCGACATAACAGTAAAGGCCGAAGCAGGCGGGATCGATGAGATCGGCCATCTGGCGACTTCCTTCAATGCCCTTGCCGACGAAATAACTGACCGGCGCGCCAATCTTGAAGAGATCACGGCGAGCCGGGTGAAGGAGCTGACAGCTCTCTTTGCCGTAGTCGAAACCATAAGCCAGTCCCTGGACCTAACAAAGGTACTGCCGAATGTTCTTGGCTGTGTGCTTGATAATTTCAGCGCAAGCAAAGGAGTTGTCGTACTCGTTGACCGCGATGACAAAATGCTGAGGCTGGCGGGGCACCGGGGCTTGTCGGAGGTAAGCCTCAGCAAGATCGTTTCTGATGGACAGGGCTGCACCGGAGATGTGATCCTAATGAAGAAGCCCATCAGAGTGTCCGGCGATGAGGAAGGGGAGGGATCTGTCCCCGGCCTCGAAAAGGACGAAATTCGGTCGGCTTTGGTGGTGCCGATATCAGTCCGGGGAGAGGTCCTCGGCGCTTTCGGTGTGTACAGTGCGAAAAAAGACCGGTTTACGGAAAAAGACGAAGCCCTGCTCATGGCGATCGGCAGCCAGACAGGCGTTGCCGTGGAGAACGCGCGGCTCTACGAACAGACGCTTGATCTTGCACGGATGGACGGACTGACCTGCATGTTCAACCGGCGTCACCTGATGGAGCGTCTGGCTCAGGAAATTGATCGCGCAGAGCGCTACCAGAATTCACTCTCACTCATGATTCTGGACATGGATAAATTCAAGTCCTTTAATGATGCCTATGGCCATATCAAGGGCGACGAACTGCTGAAAGCATTTTCCTCCATACTAAAAGACACGGTCCGGACATCCGATATTGCCGGCCGGTACGGAGGAGAGGAATTCTGCGTTGTGCTCCCGAATACGTCGATCAAGGGCGCTGCACTCATAGCCGAGCGCATCAGAAAGGCTGTGGAGGGATTAACAATACCCATGGCCGAAGGCCAGCCAGCGGCGGGTCGGACCGTAAGCGTCGGCGTGACAGAATTTTCCTCGGGAGATTCGCTGGAAAAGCTGCTTGCTGCTGCTGATGCCGCGCTCTACCGCGCCAAGGACGGCGGAAGAAACCGTGTGGAGATTTCCAAAGATTAGAAGGATGCTGATAGAGAATTGAGGAGGCATCCTGAACGAAGTGAAAGATGCCGTATCTGGAAAAGCGGAATTCATCGCTGAGATCAGCATGACCATGCATCCTGCCTGCGAGACCAACGAACTGACAGGACGGGCTTTCTGATGTCTCCTATTCGCAGTTCATTTCTCCCTTTCCCCGCCGCGTGAAGGTTCACTATCCTGATCAGGCCCTTTAATTGATGTATGATCGATCATGTGTGGGGCACTTCCATACTCAAGAGAAACATGAATTACCCCTCCAGTCTTTCTGATTGACACTTCTGGAAATTATCTGGTATAGTACGTAAATCGCTTATTTTGCAAGGAGTTTTATGTTCCAGCCGTCTCTGGAAGAATTCAAACAAAAAGCAAAAAAAGGTAATCTGATTCCCGTATACCGCGAGATTCTAGCAGACCGGGAAACACCCGTATCGGCATTCCAAAAGATCGACGACGGACGGCATTCCTTCCTGCTCGAAAGCATGGAAGGCGGCGAGAAATGGGCCCGTTATTCCTTTTTAGGAAGCAGACCGTCGGTCATTGTCAGGACCTTTGGCCGAATGGCCGAGATCGTCCGGAGCGGCAAGACTGCAAAGATTGCATTTGAACGGGATCCCCTCGAGGTGATCAAAAAGGTCCTGTCCGAATACCGGCCGGTACCTGATCCATCACTGCCACGGTTTTTCGGCGGTGCTGTAGGATTCATGGGCTATGATGTTGTCCGTTTTTTTGAAGAACTGCCCGGGCGGGAGAAAGCGGGTTTGGACACTCCCGACATTTTTTTCATGATAACCGACACGCTCGTGGTTTTCGACAACGTGACCCATATGATCAAGGTGGTGTCGAATGCCCATGTCAAGGGAAGGTCCGTCGAAGCCGCGTATCGGGAAGCCGTAAAGAAGATCAACAACCTGGTCAGGAAACTGAAAGCCGGGATCAAGGTTCAGGCGTCAAGGGGCAGGGGAAAATCGAAGTCAAAAAATCATACGCTGACGTCGAACTTTGCCCAGCCGCAGTATGAACAGGCGGTGCTCAAGGCAAAAGAATATATCAAGGCGGGTGATATTTTCCAGGTAGTTCCGTCCCAGCGATTCCAGACGAAGATCTCCGTAGAACCATATGAAATCTATCGCGCTCTCCGTCTGATCAATCCGTCGCCGTATATGTATTTTCTCCGGTGCGGCGATACAACCGTTGTCGGCGCTTCCCCCGAGGTGATGGTAAGGCTCGAAGGAAACCGGATCGATCTTCGCCCAATAGCGGGCACGCGACGTCGCGGGGCTGACGAGGAAGAGGATAAGGCGCTTGCCGAGGAGCTTCTCGCGGACCCCAAGGAGCGGGCTGAGCACATCATGCTTGTGGACCTGGGGCGGAATGACGTGGGAAGGGTGAGCGAGCCGGGAAGCGTGAATGTAAGCGAACTCATGGTAATTGAGCGCTACTCGCATGTTATGCATATCGTGTCGAATGTGCTCGGCAGATTATCTGCGGAAAACGACGCCTATGACGTCATTCGGGCCTGTTTTCCCGCCGGCACAGTATCAGGCGCTCCGAAGATCAGGGCCATGCAAATCATTGACGAACTGGAGCCCACGAAGCGCGGGCCTTACGCAGGCGCCGTCGGATATTTCGGATTTTCCGGAAACATGGACACTTGCATCACCATACGGACGCTTGTGATCAAAAACAACGTGGCCTATATCCAGGCCGGTGGAGGTGTGGTCGCGGACAGCGATCCTGCCGCGGAATACCAGGAAACGGTGAACAAGGCCACGGCCATGATGCGAGCCGTGGAGATGGCGGAGAAGGGGCTGGATTAAACGATAGATCAGAGTTCAGAGTGGAAGGCACAAAAAGGGAAATACCACTGCTGGTTTGAACTCTTTTTTCCCTGAACTGTGAACCCTGAACGTAGAACTGAATTTGACGTATAGAGGTTCTCATGTTATTAATGATTGACAATTACGATTCCTTCACCTACAACCTGGTCCAGTACTTTGGAGAGCTGGGCCAGGACCTGAAGGTGTACCGGAACAACAAAATCACGATCGCCGAGATCGAGAAAATGAATCCCGACCGTATTGTGATTTCGCCCGGGCCGTGTACGCCGAAAGAGGCGGGAATTTCCATCGAAGTGATCAGGCATTTTACCGGGAAAATGCCAATTCTTGGGGTCTGCCTGGGACATCAGTCCATCGGAGAAGCCTTCGGGGGGGATGTAATTCGCGCGCCCTACCTTATGCACGGCAAGACGTCGATGATTCATCACGACGGCAGGACCATCTTCGCAGGTCTTCCTAATCCCTTCGAAGCTACAAGGTACCACTCGCTCATCATCAAGCGGGAAACAATGCCGGCGGTCCTCGAAATATCCGCCTGGACCGACGATGGCGTAGTCATGGGTGTACGCCACAAGCAGCATAAGCTCGAGGGTGTGCAGTTCCATCCCGAGTCTATCCTGACGGGAGTGGGAAAAAATTTGCTCAAGAATTTTTTGAAGCTGTGATGATTAACCAAGGATAAACACGGGTGCGGTTGCGCCGCACTCACGGATTCGATTTCAATGGTTTCAGCCAAATAATGCATTATCCCCGAGGCGGAGCCTGTTTTGAACAAAGCTCTCATGGTTTTAGTCGTTCTTCGGTAAATGTGCTGACCGCGAGGTACCGGTGATCAAAGAAGCAATCTCAAAGGTTGTTGCCAAGACAAATCTTACCGAAACCGAGGCCGAGGTGGTGATGCGCGAGATCATGCAGGGCGAGGCGACCGACGCTCAGATCGCTGCTTATATCACCGCCCTTAGGATCAAGGGCGAAACGGTTGACGAGATAACTGGCTCGGCGAGGGTGATGCGCGAGAAGGCCGTGCCGATCAAACTCGATGCGAAGTACCAGGTAGACACCTGCGGAACCGGCGGCGACATGGCTCATACCTTCAATATATCCACCACCGTGGCCTTTGTTGTCGCTGGCGGGGGGGTGACCGTTGCAAAGCACGGCAACCGGTCGGTTTCGAGCAAGAGCGGCAGCGCCGATGTGCTTCAGGCGCTTGGCGTCAATATCGAGATTCCGTCGCACCGAGTTGAAGAGTGCCTGCAGGAAACGGGCATTGCCTTCCTGTTCGCGCCCCTGATGCACCAGGCAATGAAATTTGCCATCGGACCACGGAGGGAAATCGGCATCCGAACCATTTTCAACATCCTGGGCCCGCTCACCAATCCCGCAAAGGTGACCTCGCAGATCATGGGCGTCTATGCAGCGGAGCTGACGGCGCCTCTTGCTCAGGCCCTGGGGAAGCTCGGGGCCAATCATGCTTTTGTTGTTCACGGCATGGACGGACTCGACGAGATCACCAACACCGACAGGACCAAAATATCGGAGTACGCGGCTGGAAAGGTGAAGGACTATTACCTCCACCCGTCGGATTTCGGTATGGCAACAGCGAGGAAAGATGATTTGAAAGGCGGGGATGCGAAAGATAATGCGACAATAACCCTGGATGTGCTGAAGGGGAAAAAAGGTTTTCATCGCGATATCGTGCTGTTGAATGCCGCCGCCGGTCTTGCCGCATCGGGTAAGGCCCGTGATTTGCCGGAAGGCATCAGGATTGCCGCCGAATCAATAGATTCGGGAGCCGCATTCAGAAAGTTGGAACGGATGAAAGCGTTCACGAATAAGCTCTAGGGTCAAGGGGCAAGCAGCAGGGAACGGCACTGCGAAAATTCTCTTTATGATTTTAGACGACATCATTGCTAACAAGAAAGGGGAACTTGCGGCAACAAAGCGCCGGTCCTCCTTATCCGATATAAAAGCCCGGGCAGCTGATGCCGGGCCGACAAGAGGTTTTGGAAAGGCTCTTTCCACGGGAACCGGGATTCACCTCATCGCGGAAATGAAGAAAGCTTCACCCTCGAAAGGCGTGATCCGCGAGGACTTCGATCCAGTCAAGATCGCGCGCGTATACGAGGAGTCGGGAGCATCCTGCCTGTCCGTGCTCACTGAGAAGAAGTTCTTTCAGGGTGAACTGGAGTACCTCGGCATGATCCGGAAGGCCGTGGGACTGCCGCTTCTTCGAAAGGACTTTATTATCGATGAGTACCAGATATTTGAAGCGAAGGCCGCAGGTGCTGATGCGATGCTGCTGATTGCTGCCTGCCTGGAAAAACAGCAGATGGTCGACTTTCTTGGTATCGCGGACGGACAGGGACTCGATGTCCTGGTGGAGTCCCATACGTACAAGGAGCTGGACAAGTCTCTTCTCGCGGGAGCGATGCTCGTGGGGATAAACAATCGCGATCTCGCGACTTTTAACGTGAACTTGCAGACAACGATCGATCTTTTAAAGGATATTCCTGACGACCGGATCGTCGTGAGCGAGAGCGGCATCAAAACCCGGGATGACGTGATTATGCTCGAAAAAGCGGGTTTGGATGCGATTCTCGTTGGTGAGAGCCTGATGCAGGAAAAAGACATCGGGAAAAAAACGAAAGAACTTCTGGGAAAAAGTTAAAGGAAGACCAAATTATAAAGAATGAAGTTTCAGGGAAGTTGCAAGGGGGGAACGTTGCGGCATTGTCCTTTTGGTTTTATTGGTTTGACTCAATGTTTAATTCTGGCATTTGGACATGACATGAGGACGCTATGATTAAAATAAAAATCTGCGGCATTACCAATCTTGAAGATGCGCTCGCTTCGGCTGATTCCGGCGCCGATGCGCTAGGGTTCAATTTTTACAAAAAAAGTCCGCGCTGTATCGAGCCCGAAAAAGCAGCGGAGATTATTGCCCAGCTGCCACCCTTCGTCATGCCCGTCGGCATTTTCGTGAACGAGCGCGAAGAGAAAATCCGGGAGATCCAGCAGCTGGCCTCTCTGCAGGCGCTCCAATTCCACGGTGATGAAAGTCCCGAGTTCTGCCAGCGATTCGGCGGGCGGGTCATCAAGGCATTCCAGGTAAAGGACAAGGAAAGTCTCAAAAATATGGCCCATTATCACGTGGGCGCGTTTCTGCTCGACAGCTACCGCGACGGAGTTCGCGGCGGGACAGGGGTCACGTTCGACTGGCACCTTGCGGTGGTTGCCAAAACTTTCGGCAAAGTGATCCTTGCCGGCGGTCTCACACCGGAAAATGTGGCTGAAGCGGTGAAACTTGTGCAGCCTTATGGAGTTGATGTTGCAGGTGGAGTGGAGAAAGAGAAAGGGATCAAGGATCATGCAAAGATCAAGAAGTTTATCGCCGAGGTCCGGAGGGCTGCACGGCAATGAGCATTCCGGATAAAAAAGGACACTTTGGCATTTACGGCGGCAAGTTCGCGCCCGAAACGCTCATGCCGGCGTTAATCGATCTTGAAGCCGCATATCTTGCGGCGAAGAAGGACAAAGAGTTCCAGGCCGAGCTCGAGTTTTATTTCCGCGAATTCATCGGCCGGCCGACACCGCTTTATTTCGCGAAGCGGCTCACGGAGCATCTTGGCGGCGCCAGGATCTATCTCAAGCGCGAGGACCTCTGCCATACGGGAGCACACAAGATCAATAATTCTCTGGCACAGGTTCTTCTTGCAAAACGCATGGGCAAGACCCGCGTGGTGGCCGAGACGGGTGCGGGCCAACACGGGGTTGCCACAGCCACAGCGGCGGCCATGTTCGGGCTTGACTGCGAAGTATACATGGGCACCGACGACGTGGCGCGCCAATCATTAAACGTTTTCCGCATGAAGCTCCTGGGCACGACGGTGAGGCCTGTTGACATTGGCAGTAAAACACTCAAGGACGCCATCAATGAAGCCATGCGTGACTGGATCACGAACGTGTCAAATACGCATTACGTGCTGGGAACCGTCTTCGGCCCCCATCCGTTTCCGATGATGGTGCGCGATTTTCAGTCTGTCATCGGCCACGAGGCGAAGAAGCAGATTATGAAGTTCGAGGGGAGACTACCAGATGCTCTCATCGCCTGCGTAGGCGGCGGGTCGAATGCCATGGGCCTGTTCCACGAGTTCCTTCATGATGACTCGGTCAGGATGTACGGCATCGAGGCAGGTGGACTGGGCATCGAGCGGGGAAAACACGCGGCGCGCTTTGCCGGTGGGTCCCTCGGCGTGCTGCAGGGATGCAAGACCTTCGTGCTTCAGGACGAGCAGGGCCAGATCGAGATGACCCATTCCATTTCCGCGGGCCTCGATTACGCCGCTGTCGGCCCCGAACATGCGATGTATCATGATACCGGGCGCATTGAGTACACCTACGCAATCGACGAGGAGGCCATGGAGGCATTCGACCTCTTGTCCCGCCTCGAAGGCATCATCCCGGCGCTCGAGAGCGCGCACGCAGTCGCTTATTGCCTGAAACTGGCTCCGACGCTCGGCAGAGACAAGGTCGTAATCGTCAACCTCTCGGGCCGTGGTGACAAGGACGTTTTGCAGGTGGCGAAAATTAAGGGAGTGGAGCTGTGATTACAAAGACACTGTTTAAAATCACGAATCAAAGTCGGGGCATATGTCGAGAATAAAGAATACCTTCAACAGACTGAAGAAAAAGAATGAGGCGGCGCTCATTCCTTACATAATGGCCGGTGATCCGGACCTCGAGACGTCGAAAACGCTTATACTCGAGATGGAGCAGGCGGGCTGTGATTTAATCGAAATCGGTGCACCTTTTTCCGATCCTTTGGCGGACGGTCCTACGATTCAGAAGGCCGCGATTCGCTCGCTGAAGAATCATACGAGCATTACCGATGTCCTGGGTCTGGTAGCCGCCGTGCGGAAGACCAGTAAAATACCACTCATTGTCATGACCTACTACAACCTGATTTTTCACTACGGGGAGGAGCGGTTTGTGAACGAAGCTGCGTCAGCCGGACTGGACGGGATCATTCTGCCCGATCTTCCTCCCGAAGAGGCGGGCACGCTGATTCCCCTTGCAAAGGAAGCGGGGCTGGACCTGATTTTTCTTCTTGCGCCCACAAGCACCGAGGAGCGGATCAAACTCGTATGCAAGGTCGGCCAGGGTTTTCTGTATTATGTCTCGCTCACCGGCGTGACTGGCGCCCGCGCCGGCATTCATGGTTCTGTCGAGGGATCGCTCAGGAGGATCAAGGCCGTCACGGATAAGCCGGTAGCCGTCGGATTCGGCATTTCCTCGCCGGATCAGGCATCGCAGATTGCACGCTTTGGGGCTGACGGCGTGATCGTGGGCAGCGCGCTTGTGAAAGTCATAGAAGAGAACATCAATTCGCCCGAGCTTGTCAGCCGGACTGTGGCGTTCGTTAAGGCGCTCAAACAGGGTGTCCTCGCTGGACGAGGCGAATAGCATCGAGAGAAGCGACCGCTAAAGAAGTTTTACGGCCAGCTGCTTTTTCAGAACAAACGCCGCGGGACAGTGCGGCATTAGCAAACACACTTACAGAGAAAGGGGATTTCATGGCCGACATACAGAATCAGCTATTTTCCCGATTCGGGAGAAAGTTTCCCGCGAATACGGTGCTCTTTCATGAGGGAGACCGCGGTGATGAGATGTTCATTATCCAGACCGGACGGGTCAAGATCAGCAAACGGATTCGCGGAGTCGAGAAGACCCTCGCAACCCTCGAAAAGGGGGAATTCTTCGGAGAGATGTCCATCCTGAACGACAAACCCCGCTCCGCGACAGCCGAAACGCTCGACGCCTGCGACATGCTGGTTATCGACCGGAAGACCTTCGATACGCTTATCCGTGGGAACGCGGAGATCGCCGTACGATTCATCAAACGGCTGGCTGACCGTCTGCGCGAGGCCAACGACCAGATGGAATCCCTCATGATCAAGGACAACACAAGCCGACTCGTCAGCATCCTCGCGAAACAAGTCAGGGAGCAGAAGAAGGGTGGCGCGTTTACGATAACGATCGAAGAACTGGCTGGCCTGGCAGGCATCGAAGGATCGCTAGCGAGGTCAATCCTGGAGAAGCTTGCCAATGTGCGGATTATCGAGGTTTCGGGAGACAAAGTCTTCATCAGGAACCAGGATCAGGTCGACAAGCTTCTGCGCTATCTGGAAATGCGGGAAATATTCGGTGAAATGGTTTAGCCCGGAGGAGAATAGTGGCCTGAACCCTCATGGCGCGGAATTGAGATAAAACAAATGACGGGAAACCGAGCGGGGATTACGATCGCGCTGATCGTGGCGATTGTGCTTTCGGCGCTGCATCTTATGAATGTCCATATCCTCGAAGTGCTGGAGGAAAAGACACTGGATATGCGATTTTCCCTGCGGGGCAAGATCGCGCCCGGGCCGGAGACTGTAATCGCAGCCATTGATGAGAAGAGCATCAATAAGCTGGGACGTTTTCCCTGGCCCCGTTCCGTTTGGGGGCGCGTCGTTGACCGGTTTACCGAAGAGGGGGCTAAAGTCGTCGTATTCGACGTATTCTTTACAGAACCCGAGAATGTGGAATCCGACGACCTTTTTCAGAAAGCGGTTCAGAATAACGGCCGGGTCATCCTCCCTGTGGTGTTTGACTTTTCGGCAGCGGGATATAAAGAATCGGGTTTTACGGACAAGAATCTTGACTTCATGACCCCTTCGGCATACGCGGTCCTGAAGAATACCGATTCGCCCTTTTCGCCGCTCGAAGCAAAGATGGTGCTGCCTACGCTTCTCCGCTTCTCCGCCTTCGCGAAGTCTCTCGCTCAGATCAATATGATACCCGATAGCGACGGAACACTCCGGTGGGAGATGCTCGCGGTCAAGTTTCAGAACGATTACTACGCATCCATCGGTCTTCAGGCCGCGAGAATCTATCGGGGGCTGAAAAGCACTGATCTCGTGCTCGATTTTTCCGGCTCCGTGCATCTCGGCGACACGACAATCCCCATCGATGAATACGGAAGGATGCTGATCAACTACCGGGGCCCGGCGGGGACCTTCCCCGTCTACTCGATTTCCGATATTCTCGATCGCACAACGCCTCGAGGAGCGTTCAAAGACAAGATCATCCTGATCGGCCCCACGGCCATGGGTATCTATGATCTGCGGGTCACACCGTTCTCGAACAACATGCCCGGGATCGAAAAGCATGCAAGTGTCGTGGACAATATTCTGCACAAGGATTTCATCCATCGAACGGAGACGAGCGTCTACGGGCTGATCTTCTTTTTTGCTATCGCGCTCGGGGTAGCTCTGCCGCGACTGGGCGCTAAAGCCGGCGCGGCGCTGTTCCTCGCGCTTTTTGCCGGCTACCTGGGTCTTGTGTACTATCTCTTCGTAGCCAAAGGCATATGGTTTAATCTCGTGTACCCCGGTTTCGCGCTTTTCTTCGGCTACACGAGCCAGACCGCCTACCGTTTCCTCATGGAAGAGCGTCGCGCCCGGGACATCCGGAAAATGTTCTCGAGCTATGTTTCTAAGCGGATTGTCGATGAACTTATCAGGGACCCGAGCAAGGCAAAACTCGGCGGGGACCGGAAGGAGATCACTGTCCTTTTTTCCGATATCCGCGGCTTCACATCCTTTTCCGAAAAACATCAGCCTGAAGAGGTGGTTTCCCTGCTTAATGAATACCTGGGGGCAATGACGGAGATCGTGTTTGCCCATGAGGGGACCTTGGATAAATTCGTGGGAGACGCCATCATGGCGCTCTGGGGCGCCCCGGTGGGCCAGCCGGACCATGCGGAGCGCGCCGCCCGGTGCGCCCTGGCCATGATTGCCAAGCTTAAGGAACTTCAGGCGAAGTGGACAGCTGAGGGAAAGTATGTCATTGACATCGGGATCGGGATCAACACCGGCGACATGGTTGTGGGCAACATGGGAGCTGAGGGCAAAAAGATGGATTACACCGTGATCGGGGACAACGTCAATCTAGGCGCGCGCCTGGAAGGCTTGACAAGGAAGTATAATAATCATATCATCATATCTGAATACACCTATGAAAAGATCAAGGACGTTGTCCAAGCGAAGGAACTCGATTCCGTAACCGTCAAGGGAAAAGAGAAACCGGTGGTGGTGTATGATCTGGTGGGGTTGAAGTAATTGTCGTCGGCATGCGTTAGCTGCATAATTCGGTGTGTAAAGGAGGTTGAATGAAGGTAAAAATACTGGGTTGCTCCGGTTCCGAGACAATTGGACACATGCCCCCGGGTTTCCTCGTCAATGATATCATGATGCTGGACGCCGGTACGATCACTGCTGCATTAACCATCGAGGCACAAAGCAAGATCACCGATGTACTCATCAGCCACACCCATCTCGATCACATTAAATCGGTGCTGTTCCTGGCGGACAACATTATTGGCCGCATCAAGAAGCCGGTAGTGATCCATGCGATCCCAGAAGTGATAGACGCGATCAAAAAACACCTGATGAACAACATCATCTGGCCCGATTTTACCAAAATTCCGACTCCAAAAAATCCGGTGCTGGCCTATGCACCGATGTCGCCGGGCAAAGTCGTGAGCGTTGCCGGGCTGAAGGTCAAGGCGATTCCCATGAACCATCCCGTTCCTACTGTCGGCTTCCTGGTAAGTGACGGCAATTCTTCCTTCATTTACAGCGCCGATACGGGACCGAACGAGAAGCTTTGGAAGGAAGCAGCGAAAGCAAAAAACCTTTCAGCGATCATCGTCGATACATCGTTCCCGAACAGTCTCGACGGGATTGCAGATGCGAGCGGTCATTTTACACCGTCACAGCTCCATGACGATCTCACAAAAGCGAAGGTTGACAGGAACGTGCCGATTTACATTTACCACATCAAACCGGTACATAAAAAGAAAGTGATCAGCGAGCTGGCTGCTCTGGGCCGGAAAAACGTAAAGGTGCTGCAGGAAGGGAAGACGTATAACTTCTGAACAAATAAGGCATTCAGAGTTCAGAGTGCAATGTTCAACGTTATTAGTTAGATAGAAGGAGAAGGATGGCCTGGTTTAAGAAAGAACGACCTGCAAGCGCGACGCCGGAAGCACCCGCAAAAAAAGTAAAGATTCCCGAGGGGCTCTGGATCAAATGCGACAATTGCAAGGAAATTATTTACCGCAAGGAAGTGGACAAGAATTTCAAGGTTTGTCCCAAATGCGACTATCACTTCCGCATTTCCGCGTCCGAACGGCTGCCCTTTATCGTGGACGAAGGCAGCTTTCTCGAGGTGGAGGATGGCCTATCGCCAAAGGATTTTCTGTCATTCAAGGATTACAAGGACAAACTCAAGAGTAGCCGCAAGAAGACGGGGCTCAAGGACGCGATCATATCGGGCGAGGCAAGGATCGGGGGCAAGCCGGTATCAGTGGTTATCATGGACTTCAACTTCATGGGTGGAAGTATGGGCTCTGTTGTGGGGGAGAAGATCACGCGGGCTGTTGAACGGGCAATCGAAAAAAGGACCCCCTTCGTGTCGGTCGCCTCATCTGGCGGCGCGCGCATGCAGGAAGGCATTCTCTCCCTCATGCAGATGGCCAAAACTGCGGCTGCCGTGGCACGGCTTGGCGAGGCCAGGCTTCCCTTCATCTCGGTGCTGACCGATCCTACCTTCGGCGGGGTCACCGCGAGCTTCGCCATGCTCGGCGACATCATCATTGCCGAGCCCAAGAGCCTCATCGGCTTTGCCGGCCCCCGCGTGATCGAACAGACAATCAAACAGCAGCTTCCGCAGGGATTTCAGCGGGCAGAGTTCCTGCTGGAGCACGGCATGATCGATATGATCGTTCCGCGCCGGGAAATGCGAGCAACCGTGGGGAAAATCCTCGATTTCTTCACCGGGTAGAACATGATGGTCTCGTATCAGGGCATGTTTTTCTTTTTTTACGTCACTCCGGCCTGTCCGGAATGGCGACTTTTTTGACTATGGGAGAAATAGCGAAATCATTGATTCTCCTGGGGGCCGTTCTGATCATCATCGGCCTCGTTCTCCTCAGTCTCCAGAGATTTTCTTTTCCTGGAAAGCTTCCCGGCGATATCCTCATCAAAAGGGAAAACTTTACATTCTACTTGCCCTTGGGACTGAGCATCATTCTCAGCATCCTCATTAGCCTCATTCTCTATATTGTTGGTAAGTTCAGATAGCAGTGGGCTATCTCCAGAACGAACTTTTTTACCGGAGGACATATGGATCGACGAACATTCGTGAAACTGACTGCGTTAACCGGCATCGGGATGACTATGCCTGCCGGTCTGGATCTCCTCGCGGGGGCCGCCGAAGCAGCGGCACCGCCTGATCTCGCCGTGGTACATGGTGATTCACCAGCAAGAATCGTGAAAGCCGCAATCGATGCCATGGGCGGGATCGGAAAGTTTATATCCCGCGGCGATATTGTGGTTATCAAACCAAACATCGGATGGGACCGGACACCTGAACAGGCAGGGGATACGAATCCGGAAGTAGTCGCAACAGTGGTCAAACTGTGCTTTGAAGCAGGCGCCAAAAAAGTGCGGGTCTTCGACCGGCCCGTGAACGATCCGCGGCGCTGCTATGTCCAGAGCGGAATAGCTCCTGCCGCAGGAGCGTTGGGTGCCGACGTGGGCTACGTGGATGAACGAAAATTCAAGGACATGGACATAAAAGGAGAAACGCTCAAGTCCTGGCCGCTTTACACAGAGATATTTGAAGCGGACAAAGTGATTAATATCCCGATCGCAAAGCATCATGGACTTGCTAAATTGACGATGTCCATGAAGAACTGGATGGGGATCATGGGAGGCTTGCGGCGCCAGATCCATCAGAAGCTGGACGCGAGCCTCGTGGATCTAGCGACCAAAGTCAAGCCGACACTCACCATCCTCGATGCCGTGCGCATTCTCACTGCCAACGGTCCGCAGGGAGGAAATCTTGCTGACGTGAGAAAACTCGATACGGTCATCGTGGGGGTGGACCAGGTTGCGATCGATTCCTATGGGGCCACGCTCTTCGGTATGAAGGGAAGCGACCTCGGTTATGTTACACTTGGCCACAAGATGGGACTGGGGCAGATGAATTTGGAAAGGCTGAAAATCAAAAAAATAAATATCTAGCCGAAAATTTCTGGATGAGTGCGGAGTCATGGTAGTTAAAAATGTTGGGTTTTATGAAGACCGCGCAACCCAACCTACGGATCTACACCATTGTGTCTTGGGCAGAATGTTGAAGGGAATAAAAACACGCCGGATTTTTGACAAGCTGATGCAAACTACAAAACGTTCTATGAAAAGTGTTCAATGAGCCTATCTTCCGGAAAATACCTGACCCCGATATTGCGAATGTGTTAAACTATGCGCTACAAGTGGCAATTGTCAGGCCTTTATGTTTAAACCGTCAGTGCAAAATATGCGCAGGATAACGCAAGGACTATTCCTGCTCCTCTTCCTCTTTCTGCTCATACAGACCGAGTCCAAGGGAAACGACGACCTCGGTTATCCGGTCCGTCTTTTTCTTGATTTCGATCCGCTCATCCTCGCAACAACGCTCCTGTCGGCCCATGCGGCGGCCAAGGCTTTCGCCCTATCCCTTGTCACGATCGTCGTTACTATCCTTTTCGGCAGGGTATTCTGCGGCTGGGTTTGTCCGCTCGGAACACTGAACAATTTCGTGGGGTCGATACGCAAGAAACGGCCCGTGGGGATGTATGAAAACTGGTACCGAGTGAAATACTATATCCTGATCGCCATTCTGGCATCAGCCCTGTTCACGCTTCAGCCTGTCGGCATTATGGACCCCCTCTCCTTCCTTATCCGCTCGTTCTCCATCAGCGTATATCCGGTTTTTAATTACGGCGTCCGCTCGGTCTTCGATACTCTTTATAGTGCAAATCCCTTCGGCATTACCGGTCTATCAGAACCGGTATACTCGGTGATGAAAAAGACGGTGCTCAGTTTCGAACAGTCATTCTATAATCAGAGCGTGTTTATCGGCACGATCTTCTTTCTCGTACTGGGCCTTAATTTCATCGAGAAACGGTTCTGGTGCAAGTATCTCTGTCCCCTCGGCGCTTTTCTCGGGATTCTGTCCCGGTTTTCCCTCCTGAAACGGTCCGTGAGCGAGGGCTGCACCTCCTGCGGCGCCTGCGCCACTGCGTGCCAGGGGAACGCCCAGCCTGACGCCAGGGAGCACTGGCGCGATGCGGAATGCCTTGTTTGCAGGAACTGCGACGACATCTGCCCCCAGAATGCAGTGAGTTTCGGGTTCATCGGGAAAAAGGCGGCAGCTTCCATGGATCTGAGCAGGCGGCGCATTATCACCTCCGCTCTCTTCGGCATCGTGAGCGTACCGCTCCTGCGCATTACGCCTCTTTCGAGGACAAACTCCGGGAACCCTGTGCTATTACGACCGCCGGGAGCGCTGGAAGAAAAGGAATTTCTGAAACGGTGCGTGAAGTGCGGTGAGTGCATGAAAGTCTGCACTACAAACGGCCTTCAACCTACACTTCTCGAAGCCGGAATCGAGGGCATGTGGTCGCCCATGCTGGTGCCGCGTATCGGTTATTGCGAAGCTCGGTGCACGCTCTGCGGCCAGGTTTGTCCCACCGGTGCTATCAAACGGCTGACGGTGGAAGAAAAGGCAAAGGTCAAGATCGGCCTTGCAATGATTGACAAGGGCCGGTGCCTTCCCTGGGCGCAGGCAAGACCGTGCATTATGTGCGAGGAAGTATGTCCCACACCGAAGAAGGCCGTCTGGTTTGAAAAAGTCCAAGTGCGGGACCGCAACGGCATGATCACCGTCGTCCAGCAGCCCCATGTGGACCTCGAACTCTGCATCGGTTGCGGCATCTGCGAATCCAAGTGCCCCGTGCTCGGTAGGCCAGCGATTTACGTTTCGAGTGTTGGCGAGAGCAGGTCGAAAGAGAACCAGTTGCTGCTTGGTGAATGAAATGGATTGCGTCGTTTTAACGAGGCAATGATCTGTTATTGCCTTCATTCCAGCTTGTCCGGAATCGCCCCTATCCTCGAAAGGTTATGCAATCACGTTATCCAACAAGAGGACCTGTTTGGTTGAATTGATACAAAGATGCCTCCCGCAATTCGTTATTAATCCGGAAGAAAACCGCCCATGAAAATAAAACCGAAAGAACCCGTAGTTCCACCATCATCTTACGACACCGTCCGGCACGGGATCATACAGGAGATTGAGAAGGAGTTTTGCTCGGCAAAAGACCTTTCCGCTGCCGTGAAGATCCCGGAACGTGAAGTTTACGGCCACCTTGAACACATCCAAAAAACGCTCGCGTCGACGAGACGGCGTTTTCTCATAAGACCTGCGGAGTGCAAAAAATGCGGGTTCTCGTTCTCAAAACGGGACCGCATGAAAAAACCGGGGAAATGCCCTGTTTGCAGGGGGGAATCGATAAAAGAGCCGCTCTTCGGCATTGAAGGAACGGATGCTCAGAATTGATTAGTCGCCGCTGTTTCCTTTGTTTCCTTGCACCGTCTGGGAAGAAGAAGCAGGGGTAGGTGAGTAAGAATCCATCGCTGGAAGCTCCGGTAATCGCTCCTGCCCGAGGGTATATCCAGGTATCGCCTAAGGGCCTCGGGGTGATCTAAAAATATGCGCACGTAGAGGTCCGGATGCCTGTCGAACTGGTATGCCATGCGTAGCGCAACGCGCAGCTGCTCGGTGATCAGCCGGTCGGTTTCACTGCGATAGCGCGAGACTGCGAAGGACGGAGATTTTCCCCGTCCAATCGTTTCGCTGAGTGTCTGAGCCGCCAGTTTGCCCGAGAGAATGGCATAGGCTATCCCTTCGCCGTGGAAGGGATCGGCAAATCCCGCCGCGTCTCCTGCAAGCAGCAGTCTCCCCCGGGCAATGGATCTTTTGATACCCCCGAAGGGAATGAAATGACCCTGTATTTCGGGAACCTGGAGCCGAAGGGAATGCGATAAATCCGTCAACGCTTCGCGGGGTTTTGAAAAACGTGAGGCGAGCCCGGCAATTCCGATAGAATAGTATCCCCGGTGGGGAAACAGCCAGCCGTATCCCACGGGCGCTTTGCCGAAATAAAGATCCAGCGTTTTGCCCAGCCTGTTGCTGATTTCCCGGTCATCAGCGAGGACTTGACACACCAGTGCAATGGCAATCTCATCCTTGCGCAAGGACGGCCGAAAGGCTTGCGCGACGCGGCTATGAATGCCGTCAGCGCCTATGAGAAACTTTCCCCGGTGTGATTGTGTCCCGGTGAAGACTTCAACGATGTCTCGTCTGTCCTGAACCGCAAGGACCTGCTCGCCTGTGAGAAAACGCGCACCCGCTTCGACCGCTTTGTTGACCAAGATCGAGTCAAAGTCCCTTCTGCTGACCAGAACCGCAAACCTTTGATCCCTTTTGACCTCCACGAATCGGCTTTGATAATGCAGGCGGATGCCAAAACATTCTTCTTCGATGATATGCTCCGGCAGTTTAAAATCAAGGTATTTGAGCGCCTGTTCGGATACCGCACCGGCGCAGGGTTTGGTTCGCGGAAAGCCTTCCCGATCCAGCAGCAGTGTTTTCAGGCCCTGCTGCGCACATACTCGCGCGCAGGTTGAGCCTGAAGGTCCTGCCCCGGCTATGATGACATCATATTCCATGGCACTTCCTGATTTGAGTTTTAATGCCGATAAGGATAATTTGAGTCGCTGTATAAATACGGACTAGTGCCAGCAGACTTGCCGAATACGCTCGATTACCCTGATCGCGAAGGGTTCATGAGCCGAATGATTCCGCTCCTTTTATTAGATATTCCGGCCACAGGCGTCAACTGTTTTTTCCCGGATAGAGCCGGGTCTGAGTTAAGCCTTCTTTTTACCGTGAAACAGTTCACTCCCCGCGCCAGGATACACGGTTCGCTGTTCTTTTGGCGTTGCATTTACGACATGCGGCCACTTATCGAACAGGGGTTCCGGTCCCTCAAGGGCGACAGCGGTGGGTGTCCGGTCCACCATGAGAGTGTTTGCACGGACATCGGTGCCCTCGACACGGCGGCTGAATTCAACGGGGATTCCGTTCGGATCGAAGGAATAAATGGAATGGATGAACCCGTGGTCGATTACCTCCGATACCCAGATATCCGCAGCGTTAAGTCTGTCCTTGAGCTCCCAGAGGTCATCTTCGGTATCAACTCCGAAAGATACGTGATCGAAAACAAAAGGCCCTGACATGGGCCGACCATGCTCCTTTTCCTCTATTGGCATGACGCCAGGCCATTCGAAGAAGACGACCATGTCCTTGTCGGAAAGGGCAAAAAAATACTGCCGGTAGCCAGGCTTTCCCAAGCCAGCAACGAGCCGGAGCCCGAGCAGGTCTCGCCAGAATCTAATGGTTTCATCAATATTGCCGGTGACCAGGGCCAAATGGTTTATTCCGTTGAACTTTATCATTTCTGCGCTCCCTTTCCGGCAAGATTACTTTATTTTACCCCAGCTGCTGGGTTATTGCAGAAATAATTATTTTCTGGGGACGGGGCAGGAATGTTCTTAAAAGTCCCTTTCGGGATAGGACAAAAGAAAAAAAAGATGGAAATTCATCAGAATCTTATTATAGTTTTGATTAGCCTGTTGATATCTATAGTGTAAATATTTTCCCATGACTTTTCTTCATCCGCGTCGTAAAACCTCGGACTTCATAGGTTGTCTGACAATTAGCTGCGCAGCGGGAATTTTCTTAACCGACCTAACAAACCATGAAAGAAAGTGATGGGAGACTTACCAAAATGCGAATTAGGACTATTGACATACGGCAATGAAATAGGCATCTGTTTTTACTACTTGAAATCCTTGCCGTTCTGTCGCATAATCTTATTCAAGACACGCACGATGATGGTTTTTCCTTTCTGGAACCGGTCTGGCACGTTCCCGCTCTGTATTGCGGTGTGAGTCCGGACTATCGGCGATTCGCAATGTATGAATATTCCGGACATCTTACAATCCATTGCAGGCAGGTATGTAACGCAGTCCTTCCTTCATGCGTTCATCGCCGTGATCATAACAGACGGAGCACTGCGTGCATGGAAGATCGAAGACCCGGCAGTTAAACAGAGGTTTCGCATCCTCAACGTACTGTTTCCTATTTTTTCTTTTCCCTTCTATCAGTTGATAAATCCCGACCGTGGTTCTCTGCTCTTCCGGACGGCGGCCCTGTTCGACAGCGGAAGATGGATGGGCATGGAAGTGTTTGGGGTAGTATCGCTCCACTTTTTTTTCCTACTTCTGCTGGCGGGCACGGCCCTTGTATTTTTTTTTCAGGAACTGGTGCCGATCCTCAGACACTTGCGCGAATCCGACACTGACGTTGTCGAAACACACGACCCTGAGGGAAAGGATATTGTTGAGGAGGCATTGATGTCTCTCCCCATGGATAGGCCAAGAACCGTCATCATTGACGACGGCGATATGGTGCTCTTTTCATCGACAGGGAGAAAGGCGGCAGTTTTTGTATCGAGCGGTCTTCTCAAGGCGCTGAACAGGGAACAGGTCCGGGCCGCCATGGCACACGAGATAGCCCATATCACACGGAGCAGACGGCCGATTCTCCTTGCCACATTCTTGCTCAGGATGATCATGTTCTTCAATCCTATGGTGCTTGTGGAATTCAGGAGGGCTGTCAGGAACGAGGAAAAAATCTGCGACGACATTGCCGTCTCTGTAACAGGAAGACCGGATGCCCTCGCAGAGACATTGAAAAAGTTTTATTCGAGACCTGGACGGTCCCCTGATGCCGCGAAAGAACTTCTCTCGACGGAACGTCCCTCTTGAGGAGTACAGTCATGATCTGCAGCTCGAGAGCAGGATCACGAGGCTTGAGAAGGCGCGGCTGCAGAGTAAAGGCGGGGGGTGGCTCCCCTTTACGATTGTCCTGCTCGCAATCTCAGGCGTGTGCTACTTTGTCGTTTGACCGAGAGGTAAAAGAAATGCGCGACAGAATCCGCAGGTACGTGTATTTTGCTCTGACCATCGCAGCGGTCATTATTCTTTTAAAAACGCTGAACTGGCTCCCTCTGGTACTGCAGCAAGGTACCCTGAGGACCTACGACAGTGTCGAAACGGTAAGGGCGAAACTGAACATCCGGGATCTCAGGGTTCCCACCTACTTTCCCCAGAGCGTCATGTGGCCTCCTTCGGAGATATGGGCGCAGACAAAACCGTATGTCGCGACGCTCATGGTATTTCGGCGCGCCGGCGCGATTGGGCCTATTCTTGTCATTTCGCAGGCTGCTTCCGACCGGCCCGCCCTCGATGAACGGATAAAGATTCTGCAGGTCAAGGAATCGGTTCCTTACGACCTGAAAGGAAGAAAAGCGCTCCTCAAGGTCGGCGTATGCGAGCAAAACGAGGTCTGCAGCAGAATTTCCTGGAACGAGGGAAACTGTGTGATTACGGCTACGATGAAATCCTCTCCCTTCGAGCTTATAAAAATCGCCGAGAGCCTGGTGCCGTGACTTTGCGTCATCGTCACGATGAGACAGCCTTCACCGATATATCTGCGTTGTCACGTGTTCCGAAATCAGGACTTCGGCGAACAAAACCCCTGCATGTGCTACCGTGTGACCTATATTCCATGATCTTCCGCAGTAAACCAATACGCCCTTCCACTTCATCCGTATGAGCGGCTTAATCCTTTGAAATTATATACTTTTCATTCCTCTTAAGAAGATCCCAACGGAAGCGTGATATTTTCCTCCTCGTTTGCTCATCCACTTAAAACATAATTCTAGGACAACTATTCCATGAGAATAGGACGATGTCCCGATTTTCATGCATTGAGCTTTCTGATATATGTTAAGCAACAAGAGAGGAGGTGGGTACAATGTTCACATATAGAAACGGATCCGCGGCATCAGCAGGCACGTATTGGAACATAGTTGATGGACGAAGGGTAGATGTGTGTGGAGAAGCCATCTTAATGGGGAGAAACCCGTCGATGTATCTTAAAGTACCCGTAGGTTTTATGCTGGCGATTATCCCGGTTGCGGGGTTGCTCTATATAGTACTGATGCCTTTCCTCGGGATGACGGTAGTTGCATCGGTCGTAGGTGCAAAGTTTCTCAATGGCCTCTCTGGGATTGTCGGGAAGAACATCTCGTTCGGATGGAAACCCAAAAATGCCTATCTTTCCGGGAAAAAGAAATTTATGTGATATGTAAGGATTAAGACAAACTACTTAAGGAAATAGGACATAATGAGAATTTACATTTTAACAACGGTTGCTAGACTTGAACAAGTAAAGTGGCAAAATCGAAAAAGGGGGTGAAAAAAATGCTTACTTACAAAGGAGGACATAAGGTTGGCAAGGGAACGTACTGGGACGTGCGGAGCGGACAGCGGGTGGACGTGGCACAGGAATCCGTTCTGCCCGGCGGAGAGGCTACAAAATATCTCAAGATGCCCGTCGGCGTAATGCTTCTGTCCGGACCGTTCATTGGGTTGCTGTATGTCGTATTTCTGCCCTTCATCGGGATAGCCATGCTAGCGATCGCGGCGGGCCGTGAAGTCCTGACAGGGGTGGTCAGTCTATTCGGGAAGAGCATCTCCATCGGATGGAGGCCGTTGAGCGCGTACCTGTCGGGAAAGAAGAAGGGAAAAGCCAAAGACAAGGAAGACAAAAAGTGAAAATTCCGCCGGCGTCGCTCATTTGAGGCAATGATATCCGAGGCTGTTCGGGAAACAGGGAAAACAGTATAACGAAAGTTCATCCACAATAAAAAAAAGGAGGAATACCATGTATACGCTCGTAGATTTCATCACTCATGTCAAGGGTATCGAGTACATCCTGTCTCTTCTTGCTATTGCGGTGTTTCTGGTATTCTGGGAGAGTCTGAAGCCCAGACCGTTCAGGACCGTGGTCAACACCGGGAAGGACGATCTTACGTATATCAGGGAGGCCGGCGGAATCGGTCACGTAATGAAGAGCGTGGGCAAGATAGCGATGGCGCCGTTCATTGGTCTCGCCTATATCGTGATGCTGCCGATCGGGTTCTTCGTGGTCTTGGCCGCTGCTGTGGTCAACCTTGTCATCAAAGGCGGGGCGGCTGTGGCGGGGAAGAGCATGACCTTTGAATGGAGGCCCGTGGAGGCGTATCTTGCAGGAAGAAAGAGTAAAAAGGAAAGAGCCGAGTCCAAAAAAGATGTCATGAAATAGGTTCCATGCCATAAAAAAAGGACGAATTGGCAATTTGCAATTCATATTTCAGCAAATTCTGCTACAATAAATCAAGCAACAAAGGAGCATAGAGAGTAAAAAAAAATGCTTACCACCTACGCGAAGCGCGTACCTGTCGGGAAAGAAAAAGAAAAAAGCCAAAGACTGGAAGACAAAAGGTGAAAATCCCGGCAGCATCGCTCATCTGCGACAATAAAATTCAAGGTTGTTCGAGAAACAGGGAAAACAGTATAACGAAAGTTCATCCGCGAGCAGTGTCCGGTTGTTACGTCAATAAATTCAACTGGTTATTGTCTTATATCCCGTTTTGTGATTGCTAGCTTCGCTACATAAAAGGCGGGGCGGCTGTGGCGGGGAAGAGCATGACTTTGAATGGGGGCTCGTGGAGGCGTATCTTGCAGGAAGAAGGTGGAAAAAGCCGCGTCTAAAAAAGACGCCATGAAATAGGTTTCATTCCATGACCCGCGAAATGAAGGGAGAAAAAAACATGAAAAAGAGAGTATGCATTGTCTTTGGGCTGTGTTTGGGCATCCTGTTCGGGGCATATCTCTGCGGTGGGGGTGAACCGAGTCAAGCGGCTTCGTCCCCCCCGGCAGCACGTCTTCCGGGGGTATGCATGTTGAGCAGCATTTCAGACATGTATGAACCGGTAACGTTCGACCACGCGCAGCACGTATCGATAGCGGGCAAATGCGACGCGTGCCACCATCACGGGAACGGCGCGGCATCGACATGCCAACAGTGCCACAACCTGAACCCATCGGTTTTCAAAAACTCGGTCGTCCAAAATTTTTTACCTTGTTCCAGTTGCCACAGTGTTCCTGATCCCGGAAAACCCACAATGCCTGGGCTCAAGGTCGCGTATCACAAGACGTGTTTCGAATGCCATCGGGGGATGAGCGATGTCGGGCAGGGTCCAAAGGGTTGCACGGAACTCTGCCATGCGAAAAAAGTGAAAAATCTAGGGAAGCAGGTCCAGCCGTAGCGTTGTCTGGTCTGCACATGTGAAGAAAATGCGTGAGAACGTGACGAAGGAGGTTTCCATGACGAAAGAAACCAAACAACCTACAGACGGCCCCCTCGATGAGAAAAAAAACGTGGAAAAAAAAGACTCGGGCCTACAGATGAACAGGCGGGTCTTTTTGGGGACGGCTGGCGCGATCGGTGGCACGCTGCTTCTCGGCCGTCCAGGCAAGTCTTTTGCCGCCGAGGACTTTGAAGGGTATCCCAACAGCTTCGGTTTGCTAACGGACCTGACGGCCTGTGTCGGATGCCGAAGCTGCGAAAAGGCATGCAACGAGTACAACGGCCTGCCGGCTCCGGCCAAGCCCTTCGACGACTCCTCCGTCTTTGAACAGAAGCGAATGCCCACGGAGAAGGCGTACACCGTTGTCAATCGGTATGAAAATCCGAATGATAAAAGCAAACCGATTTTCCGGAAAATACAATGTAACCATTGCAAGGAACCGGCCTGTCTTACGTCCTGCCCCATCCACGCCTATTCGAAGACGCCGGAAGGGGCGGTCAAGTACGACCCCGACCTGTGTTTCGGGTGCCGCTACTGTATGACGGCCTGTCCTTTTTATATCCCGGCCTACGATTACTGGAGCGCATTCGAGCCGCGCATCCAGAAGTGCACCATGTGCTTGCCGCGGGTCAAAGAGGGCAAATTGACCGCATGCGCAGAAGCCTGCCCAGTGGGGGCGATCACGTTCGGGAAGCGCGAGGAACTGATCAAAGTGGCCAGGGAAAAAATCGACAATAATCCCGGGAAATATGTGAACCATATTTATGGCGAGACCGAAGTGGGAGGCACAAACTGGATTTATATCTCGGGAGTCCCCTTCGAGCAGCTCGACTTCCCGACAAATCTTCCTAAAAAACCGCTTATTGAAGAAACCAAGGGATTTCTCTCGGCGGTTCCCATTGTTCTGACGGCGTGGCCAGCCCTCTTCGGGACGATCTACGCAGCGTTACGCCATCGAGAAGATTTCGATAAAGAAAAGAAAGAGAAAGAGGAAGAGAAAAAAGAGGGGGTGAAAAAATGAGCACGAATATGACTGTCAAGGCCGCGGCGGGGACAGAAAATTTCAGGTCATGGTTCATGAACAAACTGCTTATGGGCATGACCTGGCCTGATTATTTCAAGAGCCTGCTCACGCCGTTCAATATTGTTGCCGCAATCATCCTGTGCGTGGGGTTGCCGCTCATTGTGTTGCGTTTTGCTCTCGGGCTCTACATGGTGACCCATGCTTCAAACATCTATCCTTGGGGCTTGTTCCTCGGCTGGGGGCTTTTCGGCGGCGTGCCACTCTCGGCAACCGGGTTCGTCATGGCGACGGCGTACTACATCTTCGGATTCAAGAGGTATCAGCCGGTCCTGAGGCTTGCGGTGCTGACGGGTTTCCTGGGTTATCTCTTCGCCGTGATCTACCTGCTCTGCGATCTTGGGAGGCCTTGGAGGATCTACTATCCCATGATCATAGGGTTCGGCACCCAATCAGTGCTGTTTCTGGTTGCATGGCACGTGGCCACATACCTGTCAGTCCAATTTGTCGAGTTCAGCCCTGCAATCCTGGAGTGGCTTAAGTCCAAGAGGGTGCGCAGATGGGCGATGATGCTCACGGTCGGCATGACGATTGCCGGCATCATACTCTCAACCCTCCATCAATCCGCTCTCGGAGCGATGCTATTGCTTGTTCCGGGAAAGCTTCACCCGTTGTGGTATAGCCCATACATCTGGGTGTTTTTCCTCTCTTCGAGCATCTATGCAGCTCTGGCGATGGTGATTGTCGTGAGTACGCTTTCGATTCGCTTTCTGAAAAATAGGACCGACGAGACGTTTCGGGAGAGCCTGCCCAAACTGACGCTCGGCCTGGGGCAGGGCGCTGCCGTTGGCATGTTTGTATATTTGGTGTTTAAGATCATCGGCGTTGCCCATGACAATAACTGGAACCTCCTGAACACCCCATACGGACACTGGTTTCTGCTCGAGGTCATCGGGTTCGTCCTGGTCCCTGCGTTGTTGTTTACTTACGGTGTGAAAAAACAGAGCGTTGGCGTCGTACGGTTTGCCGCGTTTTATGCCGCCGCCGGGATCATTTTAAACAGGATAGACACCGGGATTATCGCGATGAACTGGAACCTGCCAAATCATTTAGAAGAAATCGTTCCAGGGTGGAAAGAGACGATGGTGGTATTTGCGATCATAACGATTCATATCCTGCTTTTCCGGTGGATTTTGAACCGCATGCCTGTGCTTCATGCGGATCCGGATTATGAGCCTCACTAGAGGAGAAATCAATAAGGGAGGCAAGGTGGTAAAGCCAAATTCTGAGCACGAAACCGTAAATCCGAAAAAACCTTTTCTCGGATTTTAATATTCGGTTTCGAAGTTGCCCCAATTCTCCGTGACTCTGTAAAGGTGTAGCAATGTGCAAACGGCGTGAGGCTGCGCATACGGGGGTATCTGTGGAGGAAGAAAAGCGGAGAGTCAGTTTTGCGCTGTTTCTTCTTACTGCATGCCTGCTGTTTGCCGGCGTCGCCTCTGCGGGGATTGGGGATCTTTCGGTAGAAGCACAGGCATGTCTCTCGTGCCATGCCCGGTCCGGCACCAGGGTAACATTTCAGAGCAACGAATTTATCGAAGTCTACGTGGATCCGGATGCGTTCAAGGCCTCCGTCCATCATGCGCTTCTGTGCTCTCAGTGTCATCCCGATTTCTCCGAAGGGAAGCATCCACGGAGATTGTTCCGGAGTAAATTGCAATACCAGATCAAAGCCGCACTTGTGTGCACGCGGTGTCACAGCAATGAACAGATCACAACAAAGGGCATCCACGCCGCGCTTTTGAGCGAAGCGCGAAAAGGCACGGCGATGATCTGTACAAACTGTCACGGTTCTCACTCAATACGACGCGTCACGGAGACACTGAAATTTACAAGCGAAGAAGAATACTGCATGAAGTGCCACGGCCATGTTATGCAGGTGACATTCAGGAACGGAGAGACGCTTTCTGCGACGGTAAACATTTCCGTGCTTCAAACCTCGGTGCACAGCAAGCTCTCCTGTTCCGACTGCCACTACGGTTTTTCCTCTGAAGAGCACCCAAAACGGAATTTCGGGACGATGCGGGATTACACTCTGGCGATGTCGGAGATCTGCAGGCGTTGCCATTTCGATAAATACACGAAGACGCTCGAAAGCATCCATTATACTATGCTCAGTCAGGGGGACATGCAGGCCCCCGTCTGTATTGACTGTCACGGTTCGCACGCCATCTCGCATATCGGCAGGGAGCGGGCACTCATTGCGAGACGTTGCCAGAAGTGCCATGGGGACATCTACGCTGTCTACGCAAAAAGTGTTCACGGGAGCGCCCTGTTCGATGAGAACAATCAGGATGTGCCGGTATGTACAGACTGTCATACCGCTCATAAAATCGAAAACCCGCTTTCCCAGTCCTTTCAAGAGCAGATACCGGATATGTGCGGCAACTGTCATGCCAATGAAGCGATCGTTGGCAAATACGGCCTCTCAAGGGCCGTATTGGACTCCTACCTTTCGGACTTCCACGGCATCACGCTGAAATTTTACCGCATGCAGAAGGATAAACTGAACAGACCGGCAAGACCCATGGCGGTCTGCACCGACTGTCACGGCACGCACAATATCATGAGCACCACGGAACCCAATGCGACTATTAACATCAAGGCCAATCTCGTCAAGCGGTGCCGGAAATGTCATGCAAACGCGTCCGAAAATTTCCCCGATTCATGGCTGTCCCATTATGAACCGAGCATCACGCGGACTCCGCTAGTCTTTTTGGTGACACTCCTGTTCAATATTTTTATCCCTTTCCTTGTGGTAGGACTGGTGTTGCAGATCATGCTTCATATATGGCGCTTCGTGGCGAATAGGTAGCAGAAAGGGGGATGAGATGGACGAAGACACCGCTACAAGGGAAGAGTGGATAAGGAGATTTCATCCAGCCCGAATCGTTGAACACTGGGTGCACGTGCTCTTCTTCGCGACCCTCGTCTGCACCGGACTCTCCCAGCGATTCTACACGCTCGATGTATCTCAATGGTTCATTATCCAGCTGGGCGGAATCGACAGCGTCAGGATTATCCATCGTTTCGCGGGAGTCCTTTTCTCACTCGCCGTCATCACGCATATTTCCGTAGCGGTCGTGGGCATTGTCTATAGAAAATGGCAGCCCACCATGGTCATCACGAAAAAAGATTTTACCGATGCCGTCCATAATATCAGGTATTACCTTGGACTCGAAATCGCGCCGGCCGAGGAAGGACGCTATACATACAAGCAGAAGTTCGAGTACTGGGCCATTTTTACCGGCGTGCTTATCATGATGGCCACCGGATTTATTCTCTGGTTCCCCGTCACGATCACGAAATTTTTGCCCGGGGAGACCATCCCGGCGGCAGAGGTTCTGCACGCGAACGAAGCTCTCGTCGTGTTCCTCATCATCTCCATTTGGCACATCTACAACGCGATCTTCAGCCCCGAGGTCTTTCCTCTCGATACATGCATTTTTACGGGCTGCCTCTCGAAGGAGCGGATGCTCCAGGAACACTCGCTTGAATTTACCAAACAGGAGGAGGCTCCGCCCGATGTGACATCCATGGCAGAATAATTAAATATTACTTGTTAACTGCCACGACATCGTGCACAATCAATCAGTTAATGTCGTTAAAGGCTTTTATCATATTTATTACAAGCCTCATAAATACTGCATAGGAATAATCTCAAAGACATTCAGTGAAACAGTTAAGCATATGCGATTGAACGATCTCGTGAAACGTACTTCTGTGCACGATGTCGTGGCAGATTACAATTACTCATAATTAAAAAAAATAAATAACGTGCAATTCTGGAGACTTTCTTTGGATTTTCTTACCCATTCTGGACAGGGCAGGTATATAATTCCTTTATGAAAAGGGGCAGGGGGAGTCTGCGCAAGCGGATAACGCTGATCATCGTGATGGGCATTTCGATCATCCTGTCTGGTCTGGGGATCGGAAGCCATTACATTATCGAGAAGAACATAGAAGATTCCCTGAACAGGAAGCTGGCGCTGGCACGCCTTGTGCGGAACAACATCGACAATACCATAAAAGACAATATCAACCGTCTTTACGATATTTCGCTATCGGGCGTCGTAGACCTGCATAAGAGTGATTTCCGTGCCGAGAAGGAGGCAATCAAGGCAGCATACCGATATTCCATATTCACCGACGGCGTTTTTCTTCTCGACAGAGGAGGTACCGTGATTCTGACCTATCCCGAGCGAATCAGGGAGGCCTCACTGAATGTGATGAGCATCGAACCGGTGAACAGAATGCTTTCCCTCGGGAAACCCGTCGTTTCGAATGTCTATACCGTCGAGCCAACGATGAAGAAAGTGCTCTACGTGCTTGTGCCACTGCGGGATAAGAACGGATTCACCGTCGGGGTCGCGGGAGGGCAGATCGACACGACAAACCCTGTTTTCCTGCAGAAACTGGGACTTATCGACATGGGGAGAAACGAATACATCGATGTAGTGGACTCTAACGGTGTGGTGCTGGCGTCGTCGGTCCCGTCTCGAATGTTTACTCTATACAACCGCGATAATTTTTTCACCACCTTGATCGGCAGACATCAGGAACTGGTGACGACCTGCTATTTCTGTCACGCTGTGGGCAACAAAAACGAGAAAGTTACGACTATTCTCGCATTCGCTCCCCTTGAGACCGCGCCTTGGGGAATAGCAATCCAGGAACCGCGAGCGGATGTGTTCTCGCCCATTGCGGACCTCAGGAGGACATTCGTCGTGCTCGGCGTGTTCTTCATGGGGACGGCGCTGATCCTGACGGTCGGGATTAACAGAAGCATCGTGAATCCCCTGAAGATCTTGATTCGGAGCGCCGATCGCATCGCGAAAGGCCATCTCTCGCAACCGATTTTGCCCGAGGGGAGCAACGAGATCGGAGTCTTGAGCCGGTCCTTTGAAACGATGCGGATAAAACTGGTCGAGTCTCTGGACCGTATCATGCGGCAGAATCTTGATCTAGAACACCGGGTGCAGGAGAGGACGTCGCAGATCAAGGAAAGCCAGCAGCAGGCCGAGGTCCTTTTGAAAAAGATCATAACCACGCAAGAGGACGAGAGGAAGAGGATCGCTCGTGAGCTCCACGACTCCACGCTTCAGGACCTCTCCGCGGCCCTCATGCGGGTCGACATGTTCAAGCTCCATCCAGAGAATGTCACTAAACAAGAAGTAAACAAATTCAGAGAAATTGTCCTGAGCGCCTTGAATGGCGTGATCGGCATTGTCCAAGACCTGAGACCGACACTCATCGACGATCTCGGCCTCACCGCGGCGATTAAGTCGCTCCTCGCCAGCCACCTCGGCGAAGCGGGCATCAACTATTTCATAAATACCGAGGGGGTGAAGGATAAGCGCTTCGGCTCGATGGTAGAGATCACTCTTTTCAGGATCATCCAGGAAGCCATCGTAAATGTCGCGCGGCACGCGAAGGCGCTGAACGTCTTCGTCCTGTTCAAGATCGTGAACGACACGGTTCACGTGGATATTGAAGACGATGGTGAGGGGTTCGATCTCGGCGTGATCTTCCATTCGGATACGCAAGTGATGAAAGATCGCAGAGGATTGGGCCTCATGGGAATGAAGGAACGGGTGGGCCTGCTCAAGGGAAAGTTTGAGATATTTTCTCAGCCCGGTAGTGGCACGAAGATACACATACAGATCCCCCTGGCGTCTTCGGAGGTCTTAAGTGCTTAAGAAAAGGGTCCTAATTGCGGACGACCATGCGCTCGTGCGCGAGGGCATCGCTGCGTTTCTGAAACTTTGCGACGACATCGAAGTCGTCGGGGAGGCGTCTGACGGGATTGAGGCGATAGAAAAAACGAACAAACTGCACCCCGACATTATCATCATGGACATCAATATGCCGAAACTCGGCGGGCTGGAGGCGACTATCGAGATCAAGAAGACGCACCCCGACATTAAGGTGCTCGTGCTTACTCAGTATGAAGACCGGGAGTACATCTCGCGGTTTCTGAAGGCGGGCGTTTCCGGATATCTGCTCAAAAAGGCGGTGGGGAGCGATCTCATTGCGGCGCTCAAGGCGATCATCAGAGGAGATCTTTACCTCTATTCTTCTGTTGCCTCCGAGGTCGTGAAGGGGTATCTCCACGGTGACAGCAAGCTCAATATCGATACAACGGATCCCTACGAGAAACTCACGGACAGGGAAAAACAGGTGCTCAAGCTGGTGGCGGAAGGGTACACACACAAGGAAGTGGCTGACATGCTCTTCATCAGCGTCAAGACTGTCGTTGCTCATCAGACCAATATCGGCGAGAAACTTGGCATCCACAATCGGGCAGGTCTGATCAAGTTCGCCATCCAAAAGGGGATTATCAAGATAGACACATAGCGCCGGGCACCTCCATGTTTCTTGCACCCTAACAACGGCAGTTACCCTCATTCAGAGCAACTTATCCACTCCATAAAGGTAGTATTTCAGGCGCCCCCAACGGTTTTTCACCCAATAATTTGGAAAAGGCACGGCTCAGGATGCGTCGCCACCCTTCACCCGGAGTCAACTGCTCCGCAGTTGTTTTCAGGACGGCCAGAAAGCGGGGTATCTCATCGAGGATGCGCTGAATTTTCTCGGATTTTGCGTTCGCATCGTGATGGTCACCATGATCTGCGTGTCTGTTTGCCAACCACCTGCAGTGGGAGCGGACGGATCATAATTGCCTCCAAGTGTTTGTCCGGATAAGCAAGTCGCACGAAGAGCGACCACCAGTTGTAGGCCCATGCAACCATCCGCGCCATGAAGCCACAGCGCTTAAGATCCCGGGTCATATTTCCGCCCCAACCCACACTGGTTTTTCAACTCGTCAAAAACATTCTCGGCATCCGCGCGGTCGTGTTGGGTCATTGTGAGGGTCTCATCTTCCAAGAAGGTGGCCAGTACCGCATACTGATATCGCTTGGTCGCTCCGGCCGTTTCAAGCCGTACGTTTGTTGGTATTCTATAAATTCAGACTTCGCTGCTCCGCGATTACTGTTTTGGAGTCATGGCTGGCGATTTTGACGTGGCTGTGGTAATTAATTTGGCACAGTAGACAATTTATTTGCTAAAATATAACTATGGAAAGCGACATCCTGCGAGAAATAATAGACGTGGAAAAAGATATTCAGCAATCCGTAGACCATACCAGGGTGACGATTCGTGAGTGGCTTAATGCCCGAAAAAAAGAAATTGAAGAAGAACTTGCGCGCAGTGAAGTTGACATGCAGGAATCCTTTTGCATATCCAGGAAAACGGTAATTGAGGATGCCCAAAAGAAATCAGTGAACATTATGGCAGACGCCGAGCGACAGGCTGCGCGGCTTATGCAGATTAAAAACGACAACCTCAAGACGATAGTATCGAACTGTCTCCATAGAATCCTTCCCGGATGACCTATGATCGTCAGGATGGCAAAAATAGAAATTGTCGGGGCGAAAAACCTGCTGCAGGATATGCTCTCCAAGCTTCGGGAGCTCGGTGTCTTCCAAATTGAGCCGGCAGCGGTCGGCTTTCTTGAAGAAGGGCATGAGGACGACATCCGATCCTATATGCTTGACGAAAAAGCCGTGTTGGAACGGACCTTTCTCAGTGATATTCGAGCCAAGATTAACGAGCTTCTTTCCTTTTTGCCCAAAATGCCTGTCAGAAGTAGTTACCTGGACCCGCGTCCGATTATAGATACTGTGGACGCAATGATCGAACGGCATATTGCGATGATCAAGGAACGAAACGAACGAAAAGAATCGATCCGAAAAGAACTCAGCGAACTTCAACACTATGCCGTTTTCCTCGGGACGTTATCACCGCTCATCGGCAATATAAAGGAAACACCGGATCTGGAATTCATCGGCCTGACAATCCGCGAACCTGACATGGTTCAACGCCTGAAAGAGGTACTCTCGCGCATCACGGACTGGAAATTCGAGTTTCTGACGGAGCCAGCGAAGGACGGTTCGCTCGTCGGGCTCATTACGGTGGAAAAGGATCTTGCCGACCGGGTCAAAAAGACCTTGAGCGACGAGCAGGTTCCTGAACTCATCTTCCCGCCTGCCTTTAGCAGTTTCAGCTACTCCGAAAAGGTCGTCTACGTCGACAAGCGGATCGCCGAGAATATGCGCGAGGCGGAGGGGATCGATGCCATGCTTAAGCAGTTTTCCCTACGCTGGGTGCCGATATACAGGAGCGTGCGTGAATGGATTGACGACCGGCTGTCGCTTCTTTCCACGACCGCGGCGGCCTTCGAAACGCGCATGTGCTTCTTCATCAACGGATGGATGCCTGCAAGGGACGTTGCCGCGGTGAGAAAAAATCTTGCGGATTCCTATCACGGGAGCGTCATGCTCGAGGAGAAGGAAATCCGCGAGGAAGATCTTGGACGGGTGCCAATTATCCTCAAGAATCCTCCCTATTTCAAGTCCTTCGAAATTTTCACGAGCCTGCTCCCGCTGCCGGTTTATACTTCTTACGATCCGACGCCGTTCATCGGTATATTCTTTCCCGTGTTTTTCGGTATGATTCTGGGTGATGCGGGATACGGCCTGCTCCTTGCGGGCATTGCGCTCGTGCTGAAACGAAAATTCAAGCAGCGGAAACTCGTCAAGGACGTCGCCTCCATATTGCTGGTCGCATCGCTGTATACCATCATTTTCGGAGCCCTCTTCGGGGAGTTCTTTGGAGACCTGCCCGAACGCCTTTTTCATCTGCAGCCGTTCTGGTTGGAACGACGCACCGCGGTTGTCCCGATGATATTTTTCACCCTTGCGGTGGGTGTGGCCCATGTACTGCTCGGACTTGCATTCGGCGTCATTGAGGAGTTCCGGAAAAAGGAAAAGAAAGAGGCTGTCTATAAACTGTTGAGTATCATCGTCATCCTGGCGCTGATCGTTGTTCTTGCATCATTCTTCGGCATCTTTCCTCATATACTCACCAGACCGGTCATCATCGCCATCCTGTTCCTGACGCCAGTCCTGTTCTTTACCGGCGGCCTGTTGGCGCCTCTGGAGCTTTTGAAGAGCATCGGAAACATCATTTCTTACGTGCGTATCATGGCCATCGGTCTTACTTCCGTCCTTCTCGCGTTCGTGGCGAACAACCTCGGTGGTTTGACCGGCGACGTCGTGACCGGTGTTGTCGTGGCTGGGCTGATCCACCTGCTCAACATCGTTCTCGGAGTATTCTCTCCCACAATCCATTCGCTGAGGCTCCACTATGTCGAATTTTTCAGCAAATTCATGGAGCACGGCGGAAGGAGTTTTGAGCCGTTAAGGAAGCAGGGGTGATGATTTCGAAGAGGTCGAATGATGTCCTTGAGTTGGTGATAGATCGATTTGCTGCACGAAAAGCGGAAATGATGACATTTTGAGAACGCATTATTGTTAAAAAATAATAATGAAAAGGAGGTTCATATGAATTATGAAAAGGTGCTCATCGCGTTGAGTGCAGCCCTGGCAATCAGCTTCACCGCTCTTGCGACGGGATGGGCGCAGGGAAAGATCGGCGCTGCAGGAGCCGGTGCTCTGGCCGAAAAACCGGAACTGACCGGTACGATCGTGATCCTCGTTGCCATCCCCGAGACCATGGTTATTCTTGGTTTCGTTGTGGCGACGATGATCCTGTTCACGGTGAAATAGCGATGAGCTCTCAAGCGTTGATCGAGTCGCTGCGGTTGTCCGGCGAGGAGAAGGTCCGTCTTATCCGACAGGAAGCCGAGCAGGAGGCAAAAGCTTTGCAGGAGGCCGTGGCTGGGAAGATCGAAGAACGTCGCAAAAGCTACGCAGACAAACTCACCTCCCTGGAAGGAGAAGAGACGCTGCACGCTCTGGCGGAGGCAGGCAGCCGCGCACGGAGAGTGCGATTGGAGGCGGAAAAAGCTCTTTCCGACCGCCTCTACTCGATTGCCTGTTCTTCACTTCACCTGCTTCGGGACAACGGTTATCCGGCGGTTTTTGAAAAACTAGCCCTTGAACTGCCCTCTTTCCCTTGGAAACTGGTACGCGTCAATCCGGCTGATGTCGGTTTGGCGCAAAAACATTTCCCCGGCGCTGAAATCATTCCTGTGGAGAACATCATCGGGGGAATGGACGCGACATTGGCCGACAGCACGGTCAGGGTCATCAATACCTTTGAAAAAAGGCTTGAGCGGGCATGGAGCGAATTGATTCCGCTCCTGGTTAAGGATGTTTACCGGGAGGTGTCCGATGGAGCTTCTGCGCAGTCCCGCTGACCAGGGATATCCCGCGGACTATCTTTTGGCCAGGATCAAGGGCAGGCGGTCCCACCTCATCAGGGACTGGAAACGCCTGTCCTTTGATGCGGGGTTGTTCGACGCCTCCCCCGCCTCGATACCGGACGGCTTGTTCAAGGTAAAATCTCCGGTGTCGATCGGCGCCGAGCTTGTCCGGGAATACCGCTGGGTTTATGAGCAGATGAACCGGCGGCTCCGTGGGATATTCTCCCCCTTTTTTCTATACACCGAGCTGAGGACCGTTTTCATGTGTCTCAGACGACTCAAGGACAGGAAAGCCGGAGCTCTTGACGAACTGCTCGCCGCCAGCCTGCTTTCCGATACGGTGAAAGACACTCTGATGGTCAGCGAGGATTTGAAAGCTGCCGTCGTAAGAATTGAAACGTTTTTTTCTTCCCAATCGCCGCGGTTTGCAGGGCTTGCCGTGACGCTGGACAAAGAGGGTCTGCGTGGCGTCGAACAGCAGCTTACGGACCGCTATCTGGCTGAGACAGTGATATCAAGGCTCCATCCGATCATGAAAGAATTCTTTTCCCGGCTGATTGATGCGCGGAACGCCATGAGCCTTTACAAATATCTGCGATTGGATCTGACTAAACAGCCGGCCTTTATCGACGGCGGCACCGTCCCGAAAGCAAAACTGCAGGAAATTGCCAGGTCCGACGACATGGTTAAAGCGTGCGCTTTGATTCAGGAATTGACCGGTGTTCCCGTCGAGCGGCCTGACCCGACATCCGTCGAACTTGCGTTATACCGTAGCATGACACGGTGGTTGAGGAAAGCCGGAAGAGACCCCTTCGGCGTTGCTCCTGTTCTTGATTATCTGTGGCGCTGCTCCATTGAAGCAATGAATATGCGTATACTCTATTATGGAAGGGAGCTTGAACGCGAGGTAATCGCGGCTGAAATTGTGCAACCCTGATGTGGTTGCGAGATGGAGAATCAGGTTCGTAAAAAGGCAGGGGATGCAGTCCACATTGAAAATGCGGATCAGGCAGTGGAGAGAATCGTAAGGAATTGGAAAACGGTAGAAGCGGGAGGAAGACCGGGATATAGAGTCGTTCCTGACAGAGCGGCTTTCTCTGTGCGCTCGGTGGTTGTTATTTAGCATGTCGCTGCAGATCCCGGAAAGATTCTGATGAAAAATGTCTCCTTCTTAACGCCCCCTGATGTGAAGTACGGCTTCAGCCTGAGCGGGGTGACGCAGTATACGTCGGAGATCGATGAGGCCGAGGAAACGCTGAAAAAGATCATGGCTCAGAGCGAGAGCGGGCTCATCATTATCGAGGAACGTCTCCTATCGGGTATGCCGGAAAGCCGGCTCCCCGAGTTTGAACACTCTTGGCGCGGGATTCTTCTGGTACTTCCATCGCCGGTGAAACCTCCCGCCGAGGTTGAGGATTATGCAGCGCGCCTCATCAGAAGGGCCATCGGCTATCATGTGAGGCTCAAGATTTGATGGCATCGAATCTTCCAGCCCGGATATCCGACGCCGGAGCGGATACTTAGGGAAAATTCTCTTATGAACGGAAAGATACTTGGCATATCAGGACCTACGGTGAGCGTCGATCTCAAAGGGCTCAAACTGTACGAACGTGTTTATGTGGGGCATGCCATGCTCACGGGGGAAGTGGTGAGGATCGAAAAGGACAGGACTGTGGTCCAGGTCTATGAGGATACGCGCGGCCTTGCGGCAAGCGAACCGGTAAAAGGCGTGGGGAGGCCGCTTACGGTCCGTTTGGGGCCCGGTCTCCTCGGCGGTATGTTCGACGGTCTTCAGCGTCCTCTTGAACGGCTCAAGGCAGAAATGGGGCCCTTTATCACCGGGAGCAGGGAGATATATGCCCTTGATTACATGAAGCGCTGGGAATTCGCTTCTGTGCTGAAAAACGGCGACGTAGTCCGTCCCGGACAGGTCATCGGGACGGTTCAGGAGGGACAGTTCCAGCATTCCCTGATGAGCGGGCCCGACGAGTCCGGGACCATAGCCAGGATCGCCGAAGGCAGCATCAGTCTTGACGAACCGCTCGGCGATTACACCGATGAGCGGGAGATCCCCGGCTGTCATGAGTGGCCAGTGCGCATTGCCAGGCCTTTCCGAAGGAAATTCTCGCCCGTCGAACCGCTCATCACAGGCCAGCGAAGCATTGATTTTCTTTTTCCCTTGGTCCGGGGAGGGACGGCGATTTTCCCCGGTGGCTTCGGGACGGGGAAAACCATCCTTGAACAGTCAGTGGCAAAATTCGCCGATGTGGACATCGTAGTCTATGTCGGATGCGGAGAACGCGGCAACGAAATGGCGGACATGATCGCCGAATTCGAGGAACTGCGGGACCCTTGGACCAAACGGCCGCTTCGTGAGCGGACTGTTCTCGTAGTCAACACCTCGAACATGCCCGTTGCCGCCCGTGAGGCCTCGATTTACACGGCCGTCACTATGGCTGAATACTACCGTGATATGGGATACCATGTGCTGTTTCTTGCGGACAGTCTTTCGCGCTGGGCCGAGGCGCTTCGCGAGATTTCGGCGTCGCTCGAGGAAATGCCGGGAGAAGAAGGATACCCGACCTATCTCTCCTCGCGGCTATCCGGCTTTATGGAACGCGCGGGTGTTGTGGAAACCCTGAGTGGTAAGATCGGATCGCTCAGCATGATTCTCTCGGTCTCGCCCCCCGGCGGCGATTTTACCGAACCCGTTACCCAGGCCTGCCTGAGGACCACCGGTGCGTTTCTCATGCTCGACACGTCCCTGGCGCACCGCAGGCACTACCCGGCCATCAACTGGTTCCAGAGCTATTCTCTCTATGCCGGCGAGGTCGCTGTCCATTATCGAAAAAAAATTTCTGAGGAATGGGGCGACATGCTGGTCCGGTGCCGGCAGATCCTGCAGCAGGAGGAATCACTCAGGGAAGTGGCGGAAATTGTAGGGGCGGAAGGCCTGCAGGATGCGGACCGTCTGCTGATGCTCACGGCTGAACGCATACGTACGGATTTTCTTCAACAGAATGCTTACAGCGAAGATGGATTTTCGCCGCCGGAAAAAACGCTGGCCCTCATCAAACGGATCATTGCAGACCATGACCGGGCCGGGGGGAAACTGAAGGAAGGAATGACACTGGACGAAGCGATGAAAGCAGAGGACAAATAATGGATGGCAGCGGTTGGAGGGAGGAGGTCAGAAAAAAAGATTTGCCCTAGTCTGCCCTCTGTTTTCTCTCTTCTGTATTCCGGGGATCAATATGCGACTTTCAGAACATATATATCGCACCATATCGACCATAGCCGGTCCGCTTCTGTTCGTGCAGAATGTTTTCAGCGCAAGGATCGGGGAGGTCGTGACGATCCATACTCCCGACGGCCGGAACATGGAGGCCGAGGTGCTCGAAATCGAGGGGGACACGGTGCTCATTGAAGCGTATGGCGGCACACAGGGCCTCGACATCGAGCGGACTTCTGTATCGTTCACCGATGCCATCAAGAAGGTTCCCCTGTCATCGGACATCGTGGGCAGGATCTTTAACGGTTCATTCGAGCCAAAGGACGGCGCACCCATGTTCATCCCCGAGAGATTGACGCCGATCACCGGCGCTCCGATGAATCCGTCGGCACGCGCGCGGCCGGCGGACTTTATCGAGACCGGATTTTCGCCGATCGACGGTCTGAATACGCTCGTACGGGGCCAGAAACTGCCAGTATTTTCCGCGGCGGGCCTGCCGTCAAAAGAGGTGGTAGCTGCCATTCTGAGGAATTCCCGCCTTGCGGACAGTTCGAAAAAATTCGTCGTGGTCTTCGCGGCGCTCGGTCTGACCTTCCACGAATATGCCTTCTACTTGAAGGTGCTGGAGGACATGAAAACAGGATTCGTGGCCTTCGTGAATATGGCTGATGAGCCGGTCATGGAGCGTCTTCTTGCTCCACGGTTCGCACTGACCGTTGCGGAATACCTTGCCTTTGAAAAGGGGATGGATATTCTTGTCATCATAACGGACATGACGAACTACTGCGATGCTCTGAGGGAAATATCCACTGCCCGCGAGGAACTGCCCGGCAGACGAGGATACCCCGGCTACATGTACTCCGACCTCGCGTCACTCTACGAACGGGCGGGAAGGATCTATGGGAGGGAAGGATCAGTCACCATGCTGCCTGTCGTGACCATGCCCGAGGACGATATTACCCATCCTATTCCCGACTTGACTGGTTACATTACCGAGGGCCAGATCGTGCTTTCCCGGGAACTTCACCAGAAAGGCATATTCCCGCCCATGGACGTGCTTCCGAGCCTGTCGCGGCTTATGCAGAAAGGAATCGGCGAAGGGCACACGCGCGCCGACCACCGGAAAGTCTCGAACAATCTCTATAAATATTATGCAAAAGGCCGGGATCTGCGAAGGCTTGAAGCCATCGTGGGCAGGGATGGCATGACCAAGGCGGATATTCTCATGCTCGATTTTGCCGACGCTTTTGAGCGGGATTTCGTGGGACAGGGAATGACCAGGCGAACGGTAATCGAAACGCTCGACGCGGGATTGGCGTTGATGAGGAAGTTTTCGCTGGAAGTGAATTGACGACAGCTTAGTGCTTGAGAGTTGGGAGTCCGCTGTGCAAAACGACCCAATTGCTCCATAGCTTTGCCAAATCTCTTGTCCGCGATGCAGACGCTCGCGGTGAGCATCTTTCAGCAGCAAAGAGCCTCATTCGGGAATCTCCGGCCTTCATACCGGGGAGAATGTCGAGAGCGTACTTTCGGACTGCGAGCGAATAACTCCGACTGATTCAGGGGGTTACTGCATGATCCATCCGACCCGCACCAACCTGCTTCTGCTTAAGGAAAAGTCCCGATCGGTGGTGAACAGCATCGGGATTCTCAAGGCGAGGAAACAGGCACTAATCAAGGAATTTCTTGCTGCTACCCTCCCCTTCCTGCGGTCCCGGGAGGAAATCAGGCAGTTGTACGGAAAGGCGCTTCGGGAATTGGCGATTGCGATCGGCCGGGAAGGAAAAAACAACATCGAATCGATCGTAAATGCGACGGAGCGCGAGTTTGGAATCGATGTCATCGAAAAAAGTATCTGGGGCCTTCGGTACAAGGACCTTCTCTTTCACGATGTACCGGTGAGGGCCCCGGACAAGCGGGGCTATGACGAGCAGGGAACGACGCCGCACCTCGAGGAAAGCGCGGGGCTTTTTGAAAAGCTGTTGGAGTTCATGCTTCATATCGCCGAGTATGAGAGCAAGCTCAAACGCCTCGGTGAGGAGATTGTTCATACGACCAGGCGCATCAAGGTGCTCGAAGAGATGGTATTGCCGGGCTTGAAGCTGCAGATAAAATCCATTGCACAGTATATCGGAGAGCGGGAAAGGGAATCCTTCTATAGGCTGAAGCGGGTGAAGAATATTCTGGCGGAAAAGAAAGAGCATGCTTAAAGGCTGCTTTTGAACTTGCGCATTGCATGGAGGAAAAAGGGAAATCGGTGATCTGCCGGCTTCAATGAAGCATCTATGCACGACGATGAAATAAAGGCATTGCTTGTCGACTACATGGGCAGGGGGTTTCTCGACAACATCATTGCCCTGTTCAGACAGGACGCGACCGTGTACCCTTTCATCGCCGACATGCTCGGGAGCGATAACATCAGAGTTCGGTTGGGAGCAACGGCACTGGTTGAAGAGCTGGTCAAAGAGCATCGGCAGGAGTTGCTGGCCTCCGTCCCGAGACTTATCGGACTGCTCCGGCACGAAAACCCGACAATCCGTGGAGATGCTGCATCGGTGCTCGGCATCATTAAAGACAAAGCAGCAGAACGTGCTCTGCGGGAAATCCTCGAGGATGGGAACCCCGGCGTGAGAGAGGCGGCGAGGGATGCCCTGTTTGAATTGGGGCATAGAAATTAAGAGGCGTGTTCTTGTCGACAGGAGCAAGCCTCTTTTGTCTGTGTGGATAATTCTTTATCCGCCAATATCCACTGTCAATAGTTGCCTTTTGTTCTTGTCCTGACCGATATATACGCCGATTTCCTCATGAGAACTTGACATCCTCCCCGGCCTGAAGGCCGAGGAGTCCCGAATCAGGCTCTACAACTACTGAGAGCCAATGCAGATTCTGTTCGCAGATGCGGCAGAGATGTTTGCCACTTCCCCGGCTCATGGGCTGATGCAGATGGTCTGGTATTTCTCCAGGCGAACCGGTTGACTGCAGGCTGTGCCAAACAGCCACTACTCCAAGAGACACCTATTTGCTCCGGGAGATACCTTTTGAGGATGTTGACTGCGCCGTTTACATCGGCATGCATTTCGGCGCCACAGTGTTTGCAGACATAGAGACCTCGAAACACACGGCTGGACTTGTTTATGGTGTTGCATTGACAACAGGTCTGGCTCGTGTAGCTTTCGTTTAAGTCTACAACACGGATGCCTTTGAGTCTTGCCTTGTACGTAAGCATTCTGATGATTTTGTTGTATAGCAAAGCGGTGAACATTTGTATACTTATATATCAAAAACAGTACGTTTTTTGGCTGCGTTGCAACCAGTGCCTTATATCCCCGCCCCTGAAGAGACAGGGTTTTACGGCGCAGAAGGATAAAATAGTTATTGGTACATCGCGGAAAAACTTTACTCACTTCAATGAACACCAACCGAGTTTTCTTAGGAAGTGGGCGCTCAGAACCCCGAAGAGAAACAGGCTTCCTGTTATCCCGATCAGCGTAAAAAAGAAATAAACGAACTTTTTGAAAGGAGATTCCTGCAAAGGCCTGATTGAGAGCACATAGACGAGAAGACTGAAGCCAAGACCGGCAAGGAAGGAGATGGTCTCGATCATGGCAAATTGTATCTGAATTGAAATGCATTGTCAAATTGCATGCTGACTTTTGATTACGCGAGGTATTTTATCCTTCTGCGCGATTAGGTGGCCAGAAAAAGGTATAAAACGCTATTATGGATTTTCTTCGGCAATGACGATGCCTTTGTTTTGTTCACAACGGAAGAGACAGACAGGATTTTTTATTTGACAGTACCCGGTCTCTCCTTTAATATTCACCTTAATCATGAAACGGGATAATGACGATAGTGAAGAGGAATCGGGCTGGGATTACGGCGATGTCTGGAAGAAGGGATCACCGGAGGAACCTGCGGCAGGAGACGACATCCAGTACGTTGAGGTTCTTCGAGGAGATACAGGCAGGGGATTCGACGATTCGGTCATGCTGGACCTGGTGGCCTATCTCGGATCACGTGGAGTCAGGGCAACCTTCGATTCTTTTTCCCTGGGGCTCGAGCCTGCCGCTATCAAGACTTATGTCCTGAAAGTTGAAGCTGGCAGGGAGGGCGAAGCGCTCGCATTCTTGCAGGAAAAATTCGAGGAATAATAAGGGAGCAGGGATATGGCAAACACTTTGTTGGACAAACGATGTTAGCTTGCCCTAAAACCCGGTTTCATGGTCCCATCTTCATCAAGTGAAGGAGAGTTCTATGGCGGAAGAAAAAGAAATCAAGGAACTGGAAGAATCGCTGGATGCGTATAAATCAAAGGTATCTCAGGTGAACAAGGCAACCCTTACCTGGGACAAAGAATTGATCTTCGTTGGCCGCACGAACCGTGGGTACGAGGTGGAATACGATGCCCAGCAGCAATGGGGATGCTCACCGACTGAAACGCTTCTTTTGAGCGTGGCAGGATGCATGGCCATTGATATGGTTTCATTTCTGAAAAAAATGAAGTGTGAAATTAAAACCTACAAAATGGATATCATGGGTGAACGAAACCCCACCCCGCCCCAATATTACACCTCCATGGAGATGGTTATCGCCATTACCGGCACTGGGCTCACCGCCAAAAAGATTGAACGGGCCATATCCCTGTCCCATGAGAAATACTGTTCCGTGTATCACACACTTAGGAAAGACATGAAAATGAAGGTGGACTACACGTTCGAGGCCGTCTGATGTCCTTGTCAAGGCAGAGCAAGGATAAGCGCCTCGTGCCACCTCGCGTAGACTTCGCATCGAGCTGTGATACTATTGATGGTATGTCCTCCGTCTGCCTCCTCAAAAATGGCGAAGCCGCATTCCCGGCGATGTTCGCAGCCATTGACCATGCCGTGTCGTCCATTGCGCTAGAAATGTATGTTGTCACGGATGACGAAACGGGGAGGGAATTCCGCAGTCATCTCACCAGTGCTGCGAAGCGAGGCGTCTCTGTACGAGTGCTCGTGGACTCCTGGGGCTCCTGGAACCTGCCCGACTCATTCTGGGATGAACTGCGAGCCGTGGGCGGCATTGTGCGCTGGTTTCATCCGATAAGCAAGGGGCTCCTGCCATTCAGGAACCATCGGAAACTTCTGCTTATCGATGATAGCATCGCGTTTACTGGTGGACTCAACATTGCCGATGAATACTATGGCGGGGCTCACGGGCAACCGCCCTGGCGCGATAATGTTCTTAAGATTTCCGGACCCGAGGTCGCCCTTTTGAAAAACTCCTTTTTTCGCATGTGGAGAATTGCGGAATCCCCGATCCGAAGACTGATTGAGCGGTTACGCAGCATCCGGCGAAGGGAAAAAAGTGGAAGCAGCATACTGTTTCTTGAAAGCGGACCGGACAACCCCGCCCGACCGGTGCGCAGGGCCTACCGTAAGGTGATTGTAAATGCTGTTAACAGCATCGACCTTGCCATGGGGTATTTTTATCCTCATGGGAGGATGCTGCGAGCCTTCAAGCACGCAGCGATGCGCGGGGTGCGCGTGAGGCTCATGGTGCCGCTTCATACAGACGTACCGATTGCCCGATGGGCTGCCCGTGGGCTCTACGGAAGGCTTCTCCGCGCTGGCGTCGAAATATGGGAGTATCTTCCTTCCATGATGCACTCGAAACTCGCAATCGCCGATGATACGGTGATCGCCGGTTCGGCAAATCTGGACATCAGGAGCGGAAGATTCAATTACGAGCTGGTGGCTATCGTGAATGATCCGGTGCTCGCCGCACAGGCACGGGCTGATTTCGAAGCCGATGTGGCCCGTTCGGTCCGCGTTACCTATGACGAGTGGCAGAAACGTCCATTCTTCCAGAAAGTGAAGGAACGGCTCAGCTATTGCCTGCTGGCGAGGGTAGATATTATTTTATCCAGCGCCTCCCTCAGGAAACGTTTGAGAACAAAGCCTCGGTCATGAAAGTGAAGTGAGCATTTAATTGCACATAAAATATTGATGATCCCAGATAGAGAGGATAACCATTAACAGTCGGAAAATACATTACCAGTGAGATATCCGCAAAAAGATGCAAAGCAAGCATCCAAAACAGATTTATTTTGGATTTTGCGCCTCATTGCGGCCAAAGGAAAAGTTTTCATTAGCATGAGCAATGGGGATTGAGCGGTAGGAGCAGACTGCAAGATGAGCAGTCAACTTATCACTATGCGCTCTGTGGTTAAAGCGTGCATACGGGCGAGATGCGAGGGAGGCATTGATGAGGCTGAAAGGGACCAAAACAGAAAAAAATCTACTCGCGGCTTTCGCAGGCGAGTCCCAGGCAAGGAACCGGTATACGTTTTTCTCGAGTGCGGCGAGAAAAGAAGGTTATGAGCAGATAGCGGCAATTTTTCTGGAAACTGCCGAGAACGAAAAGGAGCATGCCAAGCGTTTCTTTAAGTTTCTTGAGGGCGGCATGGCGGAATTTACGGCATCATTCCCTGCGGGAATCATTGGGACAGCGGCTCAGAACCTCAAGGCGGCCGCTGCGGGCGAACACGAGGAGTGGACGAGGCTCTATCCGGGCTTCGGCGATGAGGCAGAGCGTGAAGGCTTTCCTGATGTGGCCGCGGCGTTCCGTTATATTGCCAGGGTCGAGATCGAGCATGAGAAGCGGTTCCTGAAGCTGCTCGAAAACGTCGAGTCGGAGACGGTTTTCAGCAAGGACGAGCAGACGACCTGGATCTGCCGGAATTGCGGCTATCATCACGAAGGGTCGAGCGCACTCGAAGTGTGTCCCGCCTGTCTCCATAAGAAGAGCTTTTTCGAGCTTTGGACCGAAAATTATTGAAACCCTTTTCATGAAACCCTTTTCCTCTTGCAATAAACCTTGCGGACCCGTATAATAACATGTTGTCGATCAAGTTTTTGGAGGTTTTTATGATGGATACAACAGACTGGAAGGTCACCACGGCTCCGACCTGTCCGCACTGCAAGACAGAAATGGAGCAGATGGACTCGCGCCATCTGGATTGGGAATCACCCTATCTCTGGGTATGTTACAATAACGAGTGCACTCTGTTCAAAAAGGGCTGGGACCACATGATGGAAGGATACGGCCAGCTGGTTTCCTATCGATTTATGATTCATCCGCAGAACGGCCAGGGTGGCGTAATCCCGGCGTTCAGCCATGATTACCTGACGAAGTACGGCAAGCCGGGCAATTCCTGTTCCGAAGAGTAACGAATGCAAAGCGATATGAAATAAGCCGGGGGCAGATCAGCGTTCCCGGCTTTTTTGTCAGCAGATGAGGCCAGCACTACGTATCTGTTGTGGCAACCTTCCTCCACGAGGCAAAAGGCGATCGTCTCGTTCACACCTATTCAAACATCCAGCAAAACAGGGGGCAGATTTTCCGGTTTTCTTGCCACCACTTCAATTGTCACTGCACAAACCTTGAGCTCGGGGATCTTGACCACCGGGTCTAGGGCATCGTTCGTGATCACATTTGCAGCTGCCTCTCTGTAATGCATGGGGATGAACACCGTACCCTCTGATACACGGTGTGATATCCGTGCCTTGATTTCCACCTTGCCACGTCGCGAGCGGATTGTGATCACTTCGCCGTTCTTGACTCCAAGCTTTATCCCGTCTGCGGGATTCAGTTCTACATAGGCCTCGCCTGCGTGCTTTTCGATCTGGGCCACTCTGCGCGTCATCGATCCGGAATGGTACTGGTACAGGTTTCTGCCCGTGGTCAGCACATAGGGGTACTCATCACTCGTTACTTCCGCAGGCTGTACGAAGGGTACGGTCACGAAGGAGACTTTTCCCTTGGGGAATCCATCTTTGTAAAGATATTCCGTACCCGGGTGGTCTTTTGACGGGCAGGGCCAGGCAATACCCGTGGTTTTGATCCGGTCGTAAGTTATCCCTCCAAGAGCCGGCCAGAGTCTGCCGAACTCCTCCAGAACCTTTTCCGGTGATTCGTATTCAAGAGGATATCGCATGGCACGCGATAACCTACTGATGATGGCAAGATCATTTCGTGCTCGGCCTGGCGGGTCTACGACTTTGCGAACCCGTTGGACCCGCCGTTCGGTGTTATTGAACGTCCCGTCCTTTTCAAAGGAGCACGTTGCAGGCAAGATCACATCAGCCATCGCTGCTGTCTCCGTCATAAAGATGTCCTGGACTACGAGAAACTCAAGGGAGTTGAGCGCCTTGATTGTATGGTGCATGTTGGGGTCGGTGATGACCGGGTTTTCGCCCATGATATACATTGCCTTCAGACGGCCGTCCAGGGCGGCGTTCATCATTTCTGTAGCAGTGAACCCGGGCTTCGGCGAGAGTTCCACGCCCCAGGCTTCCTCGAACTTCTGCCTGACCGCGGGATCATCAACTCTCTGGTATCCAGGATAGACATTCGGGAGGCAGGCCGCGTCCGATGCGCCTTGGACGTTGTTCTGTCCACGGAGGGGATTTACACCGGTGAATTCCCTTCCTATATTGCCCGTGAGTGTAGCCAGGTTGGCGATCGCCCGCACATTGTCTGTGCCGCAGACGTGCTGCGTGATTCCCATGGTATAGAAGATCCCTGCGCGGCGAGACTTGCCGTAGAGGCGGGCAGCCCGGATGAGATCTTCCTTGGGGACACCGGTGATTTGCTGCACCCGCTCGGGGGTAAACTCCTGCAGGGATTGCTTCCATCCGTCGAAGCCATCAGTCTTATCTCGAATAAATTCGTCGTTCTGCAGCCCTTCCCGGACGATGACATGGGCGATGCCGTTCAGCAGGGCGATGTCCGTGCCTGGCCGCATCCTCAGAAACACTTCGCTGAACTTCACCATGGGAATGTTTCGCGGGTCGGCTACGATGATCTTCGCGCCCTTCCGGTACGCCTTGATCATCCTGTTCGCAATGACCGGATGGGTCTCTTTCGTATTGGAACCTATGATGAAGATGACCTCCATGCCTTCGATCTCGCGGATCGAGTTGGTCATGGCGCCGGAACCGAATATGGCGGCCAGCCCGGCCACCGTTGGAGAGTGTCAGTAACGGGCGCAGTGATCGACATTGTTCGTGCCGACCCCCGCGCGCATGAATTTCTGGAAAGCGTAGTTCTCTTCGTTTGTGCAGCGCGCCGAAGACAGGCCTGCGATGGCATCGGCGCCGTGCTTGTCCCGTATCGCCTTGAGCTGCCCCGCTATGTACGCGAAGGCCTCGTCCCACGTCACTTCCTCGAACTGCACTTCGCGTCTAATCAGCGGCTTGGTGAGCCGGTCAGGGCTGTTCACGAATTTGTATCCGAACCGTCCCTTAACGCAAAGCCAGCCTTCGTTCCAGGTGTCAAGCTTCGAGGTTATTCGGATGATCTCGTTGTCCTTGACATGGGCGGTAATGTTGCAGCCAGTTCCGCAGTAGGCGCAGACTGTGTCGATCTGTTTGACGTCCTGGTATCTCCCTTTCCTGGTCCATTGCTTGCCAGTCAGGGCGCCTGTCGGGCAGACTGAAACGCATTGGCCGCAGAACTCGCAATCAAGGTCTGATTCAGAGTTTGTACAGATCTTGGCATTGAACCCCCGGTATCCGAAATCGATTGCCTCCACGCCCTGGACCTCGCTGCACACCCTGACGCACCGTCCGCAGAGAATACACTTTTCCAGGTCGCGCTCGATGAAGGGATTCCCGTCGCGCTTGGGATAGAAGCGCCGTTCGCCGGCATACTCGACACCTTTTACGCTGTAGGCATAGGCCAGCTCCTGCAGAGAGCAGTTGCCTGTGGCCTCGCAGGTCATGCAGTCATTGGGATGGTCGGATATTATGAGTTCCAGGACCAGTTTGCGCAGGTCCTCGAGCTGGGGGGTCGAGGTGGTGACTTCCATGCCGTTGGTTACCGGCGTGGTGCACGAAGCAACTGGCCTCGGGATGCCCTTGATTTCTACGATGCACAGCCGGCAGCCGCCGGCGGGAGAGAGTTTGGGGTGGTTGCAGAGCGTGGGAATGGAAACTCCGTTTTGGCGGGCCGCCTCCAGCACCGAGATGTTATCGGGAACGTTATACTCTTTGTCGTTTATGGTTATCCGGGCCATGATTAATCCCTTTCAACAGAATTGAACTTGCACACCTCGAAGCAGGAGCCGCATTTGATGCACTTTGACTGGTCGATCGTATGGGGAACCTTTTTCGCTCCTGCGATCGCCGCTGCCGGGCATGCCTGCAGGCAGGCACCGCAGGCCTTGCACTGCTCTTTATTGATGGAGTAGGTCAGCAGGTTCTTGCAAACTTTGGAAGGACATTTTTTGTTGATGATGTGTGTCTCAAATTCCTCCCGAAAATACCGGATACTGCTCAAAATCGGGTTGGGAGCGGTCTGGCCGAGTCCGCAGAGAGAGGTTGATTTGATACCGGCCGAAAGTTTTTCGAGCCGTTCGATGTCGCCTTTCCTGCCATGGCCCTTCGTGATCCGCTCCAGAGTTTCGAGGAGCCTTTTGGTGCCCACCCTGCAGGGCACACATTTTCCGCAGGATTCAGCCTGGGTGAACCTGATGAAGTATTGTGCCATGTTCACCATGCAGTCGTCTTGGTCCAGCACGTCATGTCACCCGATCCCACGATAGATCCGACCTTTGCGAGGGATTCGTAGTCCACGTTCATGTCGAGCTTATCGGCTGGGATGCAACCTCCGGACGACCGCCGGTCTGGATCGCCTTGAGTGGTTTGTTGTTCTCGATGCCGCCGCCGATGTCTTCGATGATCTCGCGTAACTAATGCCCATGGGGACTTCAATGAGGCCGGGATCTTGATCTTGCCGGTGAGCGCCAAAGACTTTGGTGCCCCGCGACCGCTCCGTTCCATAGGAAGCGTACCACTGGCACCCACGCCGGATGATGTAGGGAATGTTTGCAAGCGTCTCTACGTTGTTGATTACCGTCGGCTTCTGCCACAGACCCCTGTTCACCGGAAAGGGGGGTTGGCTCGTGGGGTGCCCCGCTGACCTTCAATGGATGCGATGAGCGCTGTCTCCTCGCCGCACACGAATGCACCGGCGCCGAGCTTGATCTTGATGTCCAGACTGAATTCGGTCCCGAAGATATTTTTGCCAAGGAATCCTCGTTCCCGCGCTTGGGTAAGGGCACGCTTCAGCCGTTCCACGGCCAGGGGATATTCTGCACGGATATAGACATACCCTTCGTGGGCAGAGAGCGCATAGGCGCCGATGATCATGCCTTCAATGACGGAATGCGGGTTGCCTTCGACCACCGCCCGATCCATAAATGCTCCGGGGTCGCCTTCATCGGCGTTGCACACGATATATTTGGTCGTGCCCGAGGCTTTGCGCCCCAGTTCCCACTTGAGGCCCGTAGGAAATCCCGCACCGCCGCGACCGCGGAGCTGTGACATCTTGATCTCCTCGATCACCTCTTCCGGTGACCAGGAAAGGAGGACTTCGCGGGCGGCTTCATAACCTTCCACAGCTACGTAGGCCTCGATATCTTCAGGGTCGATGCGACCGACGTCTGAGAGAACGATTTTGACCTGTTTCTTGTAGAATGCATCATAGGCGCCGTCAACGAGCCACTCCGTAACAGGGATTCCATCCACGAGGTGTTCGTCGACGATCCGGGGGACCATGTCCGGCTTGATGTACTGGTATACGATCTTGGTCCCCGCTCGGTGTATTTCCACAAGCACGTCACGCGCACACAGCCCGACGCAACCAACTTGGTGTGTCGAGCAGTTTTCCTTAAGCGTAGCAGAAGTCCCTGCCGCGGCCAGTGTAGTCCTGAATGCCTCTCAGGACCTTCTTGCCGCCGGCTGCAATGCCTGCAGGTCCCATACAGACTCGTATAATCGTTTCGTCGGTCACTTATTTATTCCTCAGGGATTTAATTTCCTTGATGATGACATCGGCGCTCGTTTTTCCGCGAACGTCGTCGTTGATCAGGACCACGGGGGCAAAACTGCAGAAACCGAGACAGGCGACCTTTTCGACCGTGAATTCACGGTCTTGGGTGGTGTCTTCGGTATCCGATAGTTTGAGTTCTCTCTTGACGCTGCTGATGATCCGTTCGGCTCCGCGCACATAGCAGGCGGTGCCGCAGCAGGTAATAATTTTGTTTTTGCCGGTCGGCGTCATGCGGAACTGAGCGTAGAAGGTGGCAACGCCGAAGAAACGGCTGGGAGCGATGCCTAAGTGCTCAGAAAAGTAATCGATGGCCTCACGCGGAATGTAACCGAAAACCTCCTGTGTTTCCTGCAACAGGGTGATGACGTTTCCACCTTCCTTGCGATAGTTGTGGACGATTTTTTCGAAGGAATTGTTCATAAGGGGTTCATTTATATCCTTTTCCCTATAAAAAAAATTAATAAAATCATTACATATTATCATGGTGAGAAAATTCTCGCAATAAAAAAAATGCAAATTGGATATTGCTTGGACATATTATTTCGTATCTCTAAATATGTAAAGGGCAAGGATGGGAACGGGCATGCCACTGCCTACCAGGAAAGTCGTATCAGTCGTTTCTATGACCCCTATATCGCGATTATTTGATAAACTGGGGGGCGAGCGGCGGCTGAAAACGCTCGATTAAACGTCGTCATTAACTTTAAAAAGAAGACGGGAGCGCTCCCTCCGACAGGACTGCCGGAGGGTAGCGTTGCTTTCAAGGATCTGCTAGATATTAGTTATGTAATCTTTCAAATAATGGATTTCCGAAGTGAGCTTGCTGACTTGGGCCTGGATGATATCGCGGATCGATAGCATACCGATCACGCGGTTGTTATCGAAGACGGGGAGATGGCGGATGTTCTTTTCAACCATGATTGCCGCGATATTGTTCAGTTCGTCATCCGGCACAGCTATAATAAGGTTGGACACCATGTACTCGCTGACCTTGATGTCCTTGAAACTTTTTGCGCCGGAGGCAATATAGCTCCTTATCACGTCGCGCTCCGTGAATATTCCGATAGTCTTGCCAGGCTCAGTCACCATGATTGCGCTGATCTTCTTGTTGTTCATGGTCCGAATGGCATCCTCGACCGAGCTGTTGCGGTCAATGGATACGATATCTTCCCCTTTTGATTCCAGAAGCGTCTTAACTTTCATAGTTTTCACCTCCAGAGATAATTTATTGCACAAGCAGTAAGATCGTTATCGGGTGAGCAAAATCCCTGATGGCTTCAGTTGAGCGGGAGATTGGATATCAATTAAGGCCAATATAGCATACTCGGGCGGTGCGCAATCAGGCATCTTCTAGCCCCTTGGCTTCTCCCACACGGTGGATCTTCATCATGTTCGTGCTGCCGGCAACGCCGATGGGCACGCCTGCAGTGATCACAATCAGGTCCCTCAGTTTCACAAGCCTGCGGTAGAGCATGGCGCGCTCGACGCTCGCAATCATGCTGTCCGTGGTGCGTTTGGTTTTCAGGATAATGGGGGTCACTCCCCAGTAGAGGGAAATCTTGCGCGCGACCATGTCAAAGGGCGTCGGTGCGATGATGTCCACGGTGGGGCGGTGTTTCGAGACCAGGAGCGCGGTTGATCCGGATTGAGTGAAAGTCACGATCGCCCGGGCTTTTTGCTCCTCGGCCGCCCTGCAGGATGCGTGGGCCACACTTTCGTCAGTGCCAGAGAGTTGGGAGTTGGGCTGCCGCGGACGAACGGAAGTCTCGGCCTGTATTGCGATTCTCGACATGACTTCAACGGACTGGACCGGATATTTGCCCATGGCGGTCTCGCCGGAGAGCATGACGCAGTCCGTGCCATCGAGAATTGCGTTCGCCACGTCCGATGCCTCGGCACGCGTGGGTTGCGGGTTCTCGATCATGCTTTCGAGCATCTGTGTCGCCGTGATCACCGGCTTTTCGGCGATGTTGCAGGCCTCGATGATTCTTTTCTGGAGCAGGGGAACCTGCTCCGGCGACATTTCTACACCCAGGTCGCCGCGCGCTACCATGATCCCGTCGGCTGCTGCAATGATCTCATCGAGGTTCTGAACGGCCTCGAGTTTTTCGATCTTCGCGATGATCGGGATGTCAGCCCCGTGTGCCTTGAGGAAAAGACGGACGGCTTCGATATCGGCGGCTTTGCGCACGAAGGAGAGGGCGATATAGTCCACGCCCCGCGCTATGCCGAAACGGAGGTCCTCCTTGTCTTTCCGGGAGATCGAGGGAAGCAAAAGCGCGGCGCCCGGCAGGTTCACTCCCTTATGGCTACTGAGCATACCTCCGTTGACAACTTTGCAATACAGGCTGTCTGCAATCTTGCTGGTCACTTTGAGCTCGAGCCTGCCGTCATCCAGGAGCACTCGATCGCCGGGGTTCAGGTCTTTGGTAAGCCGGGGATAGGTAATGGTGATGATTCGGTTTGTTCCGAGAACTTTGCGCGTGGTCAGGGTAACCTCTTCTCCGCGCCTGAGCGTGACTGCGTCATTTTTTATTATGCCGACCCGAAGCTTCGGACCCTGCAGATCCTGGATGATGGCGATCTGCTTTCCCGACTTTTCCGCTTCCCCTCGGATAAGCCCGACGCGCTTGGTATGATCATCCCAGTTACCGTGGGAAAAGTTCAACCTGGCTGCATCCATGCCGGCATGGATGAGTTTTGCGATGATCGATGGAGAGCTTGATGCCGGGCCGATGGTGGCGATGATCTTTGTGCGTTTGGGCATGAGCCCCCCTTAAGTAAACAGCAGGTAGTAGACAGTGTAAAGCAGTTCCAATTATAACACATTTTGGGAAATCAACAGAAGAGAGGTTATAGGGGACGGTACTCACTGCTTCTCCCCTGGTTCCATTCTTATCAGATCGTACTTCCTCGTGCCAAGCCCCAATCTCTCTGCCTCTTCGATCTGGATATGCATAGGACGGGGATTGAGCATCGCTAGGATGTCATCTCCGGGTTTCAGCTTCATGTCCTCAGCCGCTGACTGAGGCAGGGGAGGGGCGGCTTTAAGCATGTCGAGAGAAGCCTGTTCGATGGCGACGATGTCGTCGGAGATCATGATGCCCTGGTCCTGGATAACCGGGACGTCGGCAACGGGCATACAATCGCACTCAGGCTGGATTTCGTAGAGAAAGTTGACGTAAACGACTTTGCCCTTTTTGAATGTAGAAAGCACTGCCGCCGCTGCTTCTGCCAGACTTTTCTGGAACATTACATCATCTTGTGGAAGGGTGAGTGCTCCTTCCTGGCACACACGGGTGCACCGCCCGCAGTGCCAGCAGCTATTCTGATCGACGACAAAAGCACCTTGCTTGAAATCGATTGCGTGTAGCGGGCAGATGTTTTTGCACTGCTCGCAGAAAGTGCAGACCTCGGGGTTCCACTGGATCTCCGTTTCTCCGTGGCAGTGCATGGCGCCACGGCCCTTTTTCCAGCCATGGGCGCGATGGCGGGAACTCACGCAGCCCATGGCAAGGTTCTTGAGAGCGCCGGCATAACCGGAGCTGATGTGGCCTTTGGTGTGGGAGCAAACGACCATGGCGGGAACGTCATGGATCGCCGAAGCAACAGCTATTTCACCGAGGATCGGGCCTGCTTTGACGAGAATGCTGTCCTTGCCGTAGAGCCCGTCAGCCAGCACGAGCGGCGCACCACAGGCAAGGTGGTTCAGGCCATTCTGATTGGCAACTTCGAGATAGTCCAGTCCCATGATCCTGACCGTATCCGTTATAAAGGGCTTTGCGCCTGCACTCTGCACGGCATCCACTACTTTCCGAATCATGACCGGCGGGACGATTCTGAAGGCGCCATGCGATCCCCAATGGGTTTTGATTGCGACCCATTCGTCCTCTTCAAAGCGGTCTGAGAATTTCATCTGTCCAAGCATGGCTGAGAGTTTGCCCGGGATGCTGTGGATGTAGTCCCAGCGAAGAGTGCGAGCTGTGGAATAAAAGACTTTAGACATGGAAAACCTCACTGAATGGGTGTTTGCATCAATGGTTGATTTCCCGGGAAACTGTACCGCTCTATTTGCAAAGACGGGGAAATGAACCGTTTCCTGCTAAAGCTTCAAACTTTCTTTATAAACGTCTTTTTTGGGCATTCCTAGCTCCTCCGCTGCGGTGGAAATGGCTTCTTTCTTGCTCAGGCCACGGTGGAGCATGAGGTTTTTCAGATATTCGGCAGTGTCGATATCATGCTGGAGTGGTTTCTCTGAGTCCCCGTGCAGGATGATAGTAAACTCGCCCTTGATCGAACCGGCCTGCAGCTGCTTCAGGATTTCCGGCAACGTTCCCCGAATGGTTTCCTCATGAATCTTAGTCAGTTCGCGGGTGATGACTGCCGGACGCTCGCCAAAGACTTCGATCATGTCTTCTACGGCCCTGATTATCTTATGCGGCGCCTCGTAGAAAATAATGGTGCGCTTTTCTTTGGCGAGTTCCTTGAGCCGTTTGAGCCGGGCTTGATGCTTGGCCGGTAGGAATCCCTCGAATAGGAAGCTGTCCGTGGGCATTCCGGAAACCGAAAGTGCCGCGATGGCGGCGGTTGCGCCAGGGATCGGGACCACCTGTATTTTCCGGTCTATGGCGAGGTTGATGAGAAAATAGCCGGGGTCGGAGATACCGGGCGTGCCTGCGTCGGATACGAGTGCCACACTGTTTCCGTCGAGCATGCGCTCAATGAGCACCGGGGCTTTTTCCTCCTTGTTGTGGTCATGATAGCTCGTGAGCTGCCTCTCAATCTGATAGCGGTCGAGAAGGTGCCTGGTATGGCGGGTATCCTCGGCTGCGATGAGATCGACTTCCTTCAGAATGCGGATCGCCCGGAGGGTGATGTCCTCGAGGTTCCCGATGGGAGTGGCGACTATGTAGAGAGTGCCTGTGGTCATGGAATCACGTAGCAAGAAGCATATAACAAATAGAAAGCAGCAAAGACTGTCATGACCGCTGCTGCCGCAGTGTCAAAAGCTCTTGTATCGGTTCGTTATGGGGAAGCGTCTATCTTTGCCGAGGCTGCGCGGCGTTATCTTGATGCCGGGAGGCGCCTGGCGTCGCTTGTACTCGCTGGTGTCCACGAGTCGGATCACGCGCTCCACGGCCTTGCGGTCGAAACCCATCTTGAGCATCTCTTCAAATTCCTTGTCATCCTCCACATAGGCCTTTAAGATCGGGTCCAGGACGGGATAGACAGGGAGGGAGTCGCTGTCCTTCTGGTTCGGCCGGAGTTCGGCGGTCGGCGCTTTGGTCAGTATGCGCTTCGAAATGATAGTTTTGCCCGAGAGGCGGTTGATGCATTTGCAGATTTCGTAGACCGTGGTCTTGGGAACATCCTTGATGACGGCAAAGCCGCCAGCCATATCTCCGTAGAGCGTGGCATAGCCGGTGGACATTTCGCTCTTATTCCCGGTGGTGAGTACGAGCCATCCAAATTTGTTCGAAAGCGCCATGAGGATATTGCCCCGGGTGCGGGCTTGGAGGTTTTCTTCAGTCACATCCTGTTTTGTGTGCGCAAAAGCCTGGCGCAGCGTATTCAGGTAAGCATGATAGGGCTGGTGGATCGGGATGGTGAGCATCTTGATCCCGAGGCGATCGGCAAGTTGAGCAGCGTCTTCACGGCTCTGATCAGAGCTGAATTGCGACGGCATGAACACGCCGGTGACGTTGTTCCTGCCGATGGCGGAAACAGCAATGGCTGCCACAAGCGACGAGTCGATTCCTCCTGAAAGCCCGATGACCGCGGATTTGAATCCTGTTTTTTTTACATAGTCCCTGGTCCCGAGCACGAGGGCATGGTAGACTTCCTCGCACATCGGATACGGCTTCAAGCTCCGGGTAGGAGGAAGAGGCTTCTTGTCCCTTGCCGGACGGTCCGACAGCTCGATGGCATCGATGAAATCGCGGTGCTCGTCAAGAATCTGCTCCGAAGAAAGGTTCACAGGCTTATATGCTCCCGGCAGTTTGAGGTCGCATGTGAGCAAATCTTCCTCGAACTGCTTTCCCGATGCTATCAGTTTACCCCGGGGGTTCAGTACCATGCTGTGACCGTCGAAGACGAGTTCGTCCTGACCGCCTACCATATTGGCATAGACCACGTAAACATTGTTTTCCTGCGCGCGCGCGGCGAGCATCTGACGGCGTTCCCAGCCCTTACCCTTATGATAGGGGGAGCCGTTTATGTTGAGTATGACTTCCGCGCCTGCCATCGACTGGGTCCGGGCAGGGCCATCGGCGAACCAAATGTCCTCACAGATATTCACGCCGATGTTCACGCCCTTGACTGCGATAACGGGATAACGCTTGCCCGGCTTAAAGTACCGGTACTCATCGAAAACGCCGTAATTCGGCAGTAACATCTTGTGATAGACATAAGCGAGCCTGCCGTTATGGATGATCGCTGCGCTGTTATGTATATGCTCACGGGAATCGACAAATCCTACAATGGCGGTGATTCCGCGCGTTGCTTTGATGATCCCTTTTAGTGTCCGAAGATTGTCCTTTACAAACTGAGGCTTCAGCACCAGGTCTTCGGGAGGGTAACCGGTCAGTGCAAGTTCGGGAAAAGCAACGATGTCGGAGCCGAGTTGCCGGGCGCGATCGATACAATCGATGATTTTGTCCCGGTTCCCCTTGAGATAGCCTACGGTCGGGTTCATCTGGGCCAAGGATATGCGGATCGTTCTCATGAGTTTCTCACTGGATATAAGAATCGAAAAGATTAAATGATTCACTCGCCAAAAACAGAAAGCACGACTTTGTACCAGCTCGGCCTTAAGCTTCAGCTTTCCTTTGTGTCTTTGCGGAAATATGAGGCTTTTGCCTCGTCAATTACCGTTTTGAGCGCCACTTGTTTCTCAGCTGCTATTTTCCTGCAATCATCATATTCCGGCGTGGCCGTAAGAATCTCATTTCCATGTCTGCTCAATTTTATCCTAACTTTTCCGTAAGGTGTATCGACTTCCCGTATCTCGCGGATCAGTTTTTTCCGTCCGACTTCCCGGATGCGGACCCCGATGCTCGACGTTTCCCGGAAAAGGGTGTCTAGCAACACTTCAGTGTGAGCGGCATCGGCAAGCACCGAAACCAGAATAGCCGGGCGTCCTTTTTTCATGATGACAGGCACGAGATAGACATCCTGCGCTCCCTGCTGCATGAGCTTTTCGATCACGTAATCATAAACCTGCGGGTTCATGTCGTCAATGTTGGTCTCGATTACCACCGAGGTATCTTCATCATAGCCGGCTGTCTGTTCGCCGATCATGAGCCTGAGCACGTTCGGTTGGCTCGCAATGTCTTTTCCTCCCGCGCCGTATGCTATGCGGTCCACCCTCATGCGCGGCATCGGCCCGAAGGAAGCGCAGAGCGTGCTCAATATGACGGCTCCTGTGGGCGTGGTAAGTTCGAGGGGAATTGATGACCCGTAGGTCGGAATGCCCTTGAGCAATTCCGCAGTGGCGGGCGCAGGTACGGGCAACGTTCCGTGAGCGGTTGTAATCAATCCCGAGCCGACGTTGACCGGAGAGCTGGCTATTGAGTTGATGCCGAGCATATCGAGACCGATGACGGACCCGACGATATCGATAATCGCATCGACGGCCCCGACTTCATGGAAATGGATGTGGTCCGGTATTGTTCCGTGGATCCTGGCCTCGGCCTGTGCCAACAGTTCGAATATTTTTATGCTTTTTTCTTTTATGGCCGAAGACAGCGAGGAGTCCCCGATGATCCTGCGGATTTCAGCCAGATGTCGCACCGGCTGCTCCTTCTCATCAAGGCACACATGTACCTTCGTGGCTGAGAAGCCTGATCGCATAACTTTCAAAGCGGTGATTTCGTATCCGGCCACGTTGAGTTTTTCAAGCTCGCCTCGCAGGGATTCGATGGGAACACCCGCATCAACGAGTGCGCCGAGCGTCATGTCTCCGGAAATGCCTGAAAAACAGTCGAAGTAGGCTATGGTCATAGGCTTTTATATGTCTGTTTCTGCAGCAGTAACCTAAACGGTTGCAATAAATGCTTAAGCTTACCGCTCACCTAATACGTTTATTTTATGCGCTAGCACCCCGGCGCCGAAACCGTTGTCGATGTTCATGACGGCAATACCCGAAGCACAGGAATTGAGCATCGTGAGGAGCGGAGCCAGACCCTGAAAGCCTGCTCCGTAGCCGACGCTCGTGGGTACGGCTATCACGGGTTTGTCCACGAGGCCGCCCACGACTGACGGGAGCGCGCCGTCCATGCCGGCAACCACGACGATCACACGTGCGGCGTCGAGGATGTCCCGCTTGCTCAGAATGCGGTGGATCCCGGCCACACCGACGTCGAACACTGTTTGTACTGTGCTGCCGAGCATGCCGGCGGTGACCGATGCTTCTTCGGCTACGGGGATATCAGACGTACCCGCGGTCAAGACAAGGACGACGCCTTTAGTTGGCTTATTCTCGTCATGCTTGATGACGATGGCGCGCGACGCTTTATGATACATGGCGCGGCGGTCGAGTTTTCTGACAGCTTTATAGATTGTCTCGTTTGCCCGCGTCGCAAGGACATCACTTCCTACCCTAAGCATGCGTTTCATGATACCCACGACCTGTTCAAGGGTTTTCCCCTCGCAGTAGATAACCTCGGGCATTCCATGGCGCAGATGGCGGTGATGATCAATGTGGGCGTAGGTCATGTCCTCAAAAGGCATGTGCTTGAGCCGCTTGAGCGCGGTTTCCACATCGGTTTTGCCAGTTTGGACGCTTTGCAGCAGCTTGATGATCTCTGATTTATTCATAGAGAATCAGTCTGAAGGAACGGATCGTTTATTCACCCTTTAATTCTCTGGCCATAAGGTCCCTCAGGGCCAGCTTTGGGGTTTTCCCTTCATAGAGTAGTTGGTAGACTTCATCGACTATCGGCATGTCGATCTTGTATTTTAACGCGAGCTCCCTGGCTGCCTTGGCGGTTTTCACACCCTCCGCAACGGTCCTGGTTTCTTTCATGATGGCATCGAGCTTTTCGCCTCTGCCGAGCCTGGCGCCGAGGGTGCGGTTTCGCGACAAGCCGCCAGTGCAGGTCAGGACAAGGTCTCCCATGCCGGCAAGGCCCGCAAAGGTAGAAGGCTTCCCGCCCATGGCCACTCCGAGACGCGCCATTTCGACGAGCCCGCGCGTGAGCAGGGCCGCCATGGTGTTGTAACCGTAACCCATGCCTTCGAGCACGCCAGCGGCAATTGCTACAACGTTCTTGAGCGCGCCCGCTAGTTCTACGCCAACGATGTCATCGTTGGTGTACACGCGGAAATAGTCATTACTCAGGACTGCCTGCGCTTTCCTGCCAAGCATGGGATCGGAGGAGGCGAGGGCGATTGCGGTGGGCATCTTGCGGGCCACTTCTTTTGCAAAGCTAGGGCCGGAGAGGAAGCAAAGGCGGCCGTGGAATTCCTTGGGCAGAACATCGATGAAAATTTCGGAGAGCGGCATCAGGGTGTCGATCTCGATGCCTTTTGACGCACTGATGATTATCGCGTCTTTTTCGAGAAAAGAGACGTACTGTCCGGTCACCGCACGCACCGTATGTGACGGTACGACGGAAAAGGAGAAAGGATTTTCCTCTGACTGCGGTTTCCAGCGAGGCGGTTATGATAATGGAAGAGGGCAGGGTAAACCCGGGAAGATACACACGGTTTTCGCGAGTGCGGGTGGTCTCCTCAGCCAGCTCCTTCTCGTACATCCAAAGGCCCACATCATGTCCTTTGTCTGCAAGGAGCATGGCCAATGCCGTTCCCCATGCCCCTCCTCCGATTACTGCGATTTTTTCGATCATAATGGCAAATTATAGAGGGAAGAGCCGAAAGAGTCAAAAGAATTGTGCGGTTTCAGCCATTTCAGCGGGTATCGACAACCTCATAGCGACCCGGTAAGAGGAAACTGCTGCAGAGAGCGTATAATCTTCTGATGTTATGGTCTCGGATATTGGGCAAACTCCAGAATAATTCCATCGGGGCCATAAAAATACACGAGTTTCTTTCCGGTTTTTTCCCAGATTTGAATATCACTTTGGAAGTTAACGCCTTTGGCCTCGAGGCGTGCAACTTCCGCTTCTATGTCATCAACCGCAAAAGCCATATGACGGAATCCGAGCTGATTTGGCTTGTTCAGCTCCGGATCTTTCCCTCCGGTAGGGGAGTAATACTGGATGAGTTCAACATTCGTCGCAGAACCCGGCAAAGAAAGTCCTACGAATTCAGCGTCGAAATTGGGAAGCCCTGCAATGATGGAGAACCGTTCGCCTGAAATACGAGAAGAGATTTCCTCCTTGAAACCGAGATTCAGGAAAAAATCTTTTGCTTTCTGGAGATTACTTACGACAATGTTGATGTGGTCCAATTTGTTGATCATGGAAAAAGTCCTCTGGAAGTCTTTTCGAGATGCTCCGCCACCCAGACTTTGATGATTAACTGGCGGGGGTATGTCAAGCGTTTTGCATCTTTGCTAAAAAGCTGGATCAGCCGCCTCCTGCCAGATTTCGTCCGGTTCCCAGACGGTGCGGAACTCGGAAAGGGCTTGGTTTTGCGGCCACCCCTCTTTCAGGATCCGATACAGGGCGAGAAAAACAGAGACTCTTTTGTTTGCGACGCAGTGGATAAATATCTTTTTGTTGTGGCGCAATTCGTATGCTTTGAAAAAGGCAAACAAGTCGGATTCTGTCGGGCCGGTGAACAGGACAGGAAGATGAATATACTCCATCCCGAGAGACTGGATTAATCCCGCCTCATCGGGCAAAGAATATTTCGGGTCATCATGAAGGGCAAGGTTGATGACAGTTTCGAAACCCGCATTAGCCACGGAACCGAGTTCTTCTTCACTTGGTTGCCCTGCCGATCCGGAGCGAAATGAGAACAAAGTTATAAATGCTTTCCAGTGACGTTGAGCTCATGGCTGAATCATGTATTCGGTTCGACAATGACCTTCATGCAGCCGTCAGGCTGGGCACCGGTTGTGAAAGCCTTGCCGATCAAATCAATGCCGAAACGGTGCGTGATCATGTCGGTCACTGTCACTGTTCCGTGCTTGATGAGATCGAGCGCCTGTTGATTGTCGAGGGGAGCGGCGCCGTAGCACGTCTTGATAGTTATGTCATCGCGCCAGAAGGGATTGAAGTCCACGTCTAGGGTTTCGCCCGGTTTGGGTACCGCGAAGAAGAGTATCGTGCCACCTCGCTCGGCTGATTGCAGCGCCGAGCGGGCCGCGGAAAACGCGCCGACCGACAGGACGACCACATCGGCAAGACGTCCGTCATTTACCGATCTCACGAATGCCGGAATATCTTCTGCGGCCGCAATAGTGTGGTTTGCCCCGAACTGCTTCGCTTTCTCAAGCCGGTAGGGACTTACGTCTGTCGCGATAATGTTGCCCGCGCCGAAAGCCCGGGCCAGTTTGATGATCAAAAGGCCGGCAACACCGCTACCGAGTACCAGGACGCTTTGAGCTGGCTTTAACGCTGCGGCTCTCAATGCTCTGACCGCGGTGCCGAGCGGCTCAATGAATGTGGCCTGTTCAAAACTCATGGAATCCGGCAGGAGAAATGTACCGGTCTTGACGCTTCTTCCTTTCACCAGAAGCAGCTCTGAAAATCCGCCGGGATCGAAGTTGTTTTTACTCTGGAACGTCGTACAAGCGGTTTCGTGACCGGAAAGGCAGTGGTAACACGCATTGCAGGGGACGTGGTGGGTAACAAAAACGCGATCGCCAGGTTTGACGTTCGTGACGAGCTTTCCGGTTTCCACGATAATTCCGGAAGGCTCATGACCGAGCACGAGCGGAGCACGTTTGATCCGGTACCATTCCAGAAGATCGCTGCCGCAAAGGCCGCAGGCCATGACTTTGACGAGGATGGCGTGATCGTTGATTTCCGGATCAGGCCGTTCTTCAACTCGGACGTCGCTGTTGCGGTAGTAGACGCCGACTTTCATTTCTTCTTCATGTCCAGATAATATTCGTATGCATCCTTAACGCTCGCACCTTCATGCACGACCTTACGCACAGCGCCGATCATGGCAACCGGCGCGTCAGACTGGAATATATTCCTGCCCATGTCCACACCCGAAGCGCCCTGATCTATAGCATCGCGGGCCATCTGAAGGGCCTCCCGTTCGGGGAGCTTCTTGCCTCCTGCGATCACGATCGGTACGGGACAGGCGGCCACCACCTGCTCAAAACCAGGTACAAAATAGGTTTTCACGAACGAAGCACCGAGTTCGGCGAGAATGCGCGTAGCGAGGCCGATGTACCGGGCGTCGCGGGTTAGTTCCGTGCCAACGGCAGTGACTCCAAGCACCGGCATTCCGTAGCGCATGCCCATGTCGACGAGGCGGGTCATGTTGTTCACAGTCTGAGTCTCGAAAGGGCCGCCGATGAAGACCTGCACGGCCACGGCGGATACATTCATGCGCAGCGCATCTTCCATATCCACGGCGATGCGTTCGTCAGAGAGCTCCTTCAGGATGCTCGGGCCACCGCTGGCGCGCATGACGACTGAGTTGGTCACCGAGGGCTCGATGACGGAGCGCAGAATCCCGCGGGTGAGCATGAGCGCGTCGGCGTGGGGGATAAGCGGCCGGATTGTAACGTCGACCCGCTCAAGACCGGTTGTGGGGCCCTGGAAATATCCGTGGTCGAAAGCCAGCATGACGGTCTTCCCGGACCGTGGGTTGAAAATGTGTGCCAGCCTATTTTTCATGCCCCAGTCGTAGGCATTCGACCCCTTCAGAAAAAAAGCTTCGCTTTTTTGAGGGATGTCAGAATAGTAATTTTTTTCTTTTTTTGAGAAATCCTGCTCTGCCATTGAAATCCTCCTGGAAAAATGTGTACAAAAATATCGGAAAACAAACTATAATCTAATGCAAGCATTGGGATAAATCAAGGGGAAAATGGCAAGCAGGCATTAACGCGGCACTTGGAAAAAATCTCCGGAAGCGTATATTGAAAAACAACTTGTAGCCGGGTGATTTCCGAAAGATACAGCCCCTTCTAAGAGAGTGCCAACAGCTCAGGAGACAGGATGCGGAGAATCCGAATAAATCCGGAAGAAGAAGGAGAATTGCGCAACGTGTTTTCCAGGAAACGACAGGATACGGAAACAAGGCATGACCGCATTGATCAGGCGCTTGAACGGTTCAGCGACGGGTTAAATTGCACGCAGGCCATTGCAGTCACCTATGGCCCGGACCTTGGCCTTGATCCTGAACAGGCGCTAAAGATGGCAAGCGCTTTTGGGTCGGGCATGGGCACGGGCGAGACCTGCGGCGCCGTGACCGGGGCACTCATGATTATTGGTCTGAAACATTCAAAGGTGCAGGGAATTACTTTTCTTTCCCGGGACAGGACATATGAACTTGCTGCCGAGTTTGTGCGGAAATTTCAAGCCCGCAATAAGACGTCCCTCTGTCGCGAGCTGCTCGGCTGCGATTTGTCCACGGAAGAAGGACAACGGCAGGCGCGGAAGGAAAAACATTTCAAAAAGCGTTGTCCGAAATTCGTTCAGGATGCCGCGGAAATACTGGAAGGGATGCTGAGGGACTGACAACGAACCAAAGAAGCGCAAACTGAAAAGTTCGGCTGTATTCTGCAAGCAATCATTTCTGGATCAGCGTTCCCACTACCTTGACAATAAGTAGGACCCAGGGTGTACCATGTAAAACAAAGTCGAACCAATCGATGGACCTGACTAACTGGCCTTTAGCAAGCATCTGGAGTTTCTCCCAGATATGGGGTGGCGCAAAGGGGGCCAGTCCCAATGTCAAACAGGCGATTATAAGTAGTCCCCAAGGCAGTCTCGGCATGAATTCCATAAAATTCCCGCTTCCTTTTCCTGTGTAAATACGAACCAAAAGTCGTCTCAGTGAAATATCTGGTGATAACCTCTGTGAACAAATATATCATAATGCATGAGCAGGCGGGATCATTTTGGGGACGATCGTAGGGGCCTGCCCGATTGTCCGAGAAAGCTCTTTTCAAGTCACACTACTTTGAGTATACTTGTTGAACGATCCTGTTAGTTGCTACCGAGGTACTGTTTTGCTCACCCTTCTCGATATTGCCTCCATAACCGGGCTTTCAGAAAAAGATGCTGCCTCGCGCCTTGCGAGCGAGGGATATAACGAGCTCCCCTCGTCGAAGCAGCGAAGCATTTTTGTCATAGCCTTTGAAGTTGCCCGAGAGCCCATGTTCCTGCTGCTTGTGGCATGCGGCATGATCTACCTTTTTCTCGGCGATCTTCGCGAAGCGCTCATGCTGCTCGGCTTCGTCTTTGTGGTCTTAGGCATTACGCTCTACCAGGAGCGCAAAACCGAACGGGCTCTCGAAGCGCTTCGTGACCTTTCGAGCCCGCGCGCCTTGGTCGTCCGGGACGGGAATCAGAAGCGGATTGCCGGTCGCGAGGTCGTCCGCGGTGATGTTATTGTCCTCAATGAAGGCGATCGCGTACCGGCCGACGCCGTGCTCTTTTCCTGCATCAACCTCTCGATTGATGAGTCGCTTCTGACCGGAGAATCGGCGTCGGTCCGCAAAACCGCCTGTTCTAAAATGCCCTCCATGACCAAGCCCGGCGGGGATGACCTGCCGTGCGTTTATTCCGGGACGCTTGTGGCGAAAGGACAGGGGATTGCAACGGTGGAGGCCATCGGGGCCAATACCGAGATCGGCAAAATCGGGAAAGCGATCCAGAGCGTGGAGATCGAGGAAACACCGCTCCAGATAGAGACCGGAACGATCGTACGAAAGCTTGCCTTTCTCGGCGTGTTTTTCTGCCTCCTCGTCATTGTTGTATACGGGTTGACCCGGGGAAGCTGGCTCAATGGTTTTCTAGCGGGCATCACGCTTGAAATGGCGCTTCTTCCCGAGGAATTTCCCGTGGTGCTTACTATTTTCCTTGCTCTCGGCGCGTGGCGCATTTCGCAGAAACGGGTGCTTACCCGGCGAGTGCCCGCGGTCGAGACACTCGGTTCCGCCACAGTGCTTTGCGTGGACAAAACCGGAACGATCACTCAGAACCGTATGTCCGTTAGCATGATCTATGCGCAAGGCGCATTTTATAAGGTCGATTGCCGCGTCCCGGAGAGTATCCCCGAAGCCTTTCACGAAGTAATAGAATTCAGCATTCTGGCAAGTCAAAAAGACCCTTATGACCCCATGGAAAAAGCCTTCCGGGAGCTGGGCGAAATCTCGCTATCGCGGACCGAACACCTGCATGATGACTGGACGCTAGTACAGGAATATCCGCTCTCGAACAGCCTTATGGCGCTTTCCCATGTCTGGAAGTCTCCAGCGGGCTCTGAGTACGTAATTGCAGCTAAAGGCTCACCTGAGGCGATAGCGAAACTGTGCCATCTCAGCGAGCAGGAGCGCGGATCCCTGACGGGTACAATAGAAAGCATGGCACGAGATGGGCTCCGCATCCTCGGCGTTGCCCGGGCAAAATTCAAAATCACGGACCTGCCGGGAGAACAGCATGATTTTGCCTTCGAGTTCCTGGGTTTTGCCGGCCTTGCCGATCCTGTTCGTCCGGGCGTATTGGAAGCGGTCCGGGAGTGTTCCAATGCTGGCATACGCGTGGTGATGATCACCGGGGATTATCCGGGAACGGCCGCGAACATCGCCGATCAGATCGGGCTGCGGCATGACGACGGCATCATCACCGGTTCGGAGCTTGACAGCATGAAGGAAGGGGAACTTCAGAAGCGAATCGGGAACGTGAATATCTTCGCCCGCGTTGTGCCCGAACAAAAGCTCAGGATCGTGCAGGCGCTCAAGAAAAACGGAGATGTTGTGGCCATGACCGGAGACGGAGTGAACGACGCTCCTGCGCTCAAGGCGGCCCACATTGGTATTGCCATGGGAGGCCGCGGCACAGACGTGGCGCGCGAGGCTTCGGCCCTTGTCCTGCTCGATGATGATTTTTCATCCATTGTGCAGGCTGTCCGCATGGGCCGCAGGATCTTCGACAACCTGAAGAAGGCCGTCGCGTACATTCTTGCTGTCCATGTTCCGATTGCGGGCATATCGCTTATTCCCGTTCTGCTCAAATGGCCGCTGGTTCTTCTGCCCGTGCACATCGTATTTCTTGAACTTATCATCGACCCGGCTTGTTCCGTGGTATTCGAAGCGGAGCCCGAGGAAGCGGATGTCATGACGCGTCCGCCGCGCCGGGTGGACGCTCCACTGTTCGGAAGAAGAATGGTTGCGATCAGTCTGCTTCAGGGCCTGAGTGTTATGCTGATCATTCTCGCGGTCTATGCCGCGTCCCTGATGCGGGGCCTGGGAGAGGCGGAGGCAAGGGCGATGACCTTCACGACGCTCATTATTGCAAACATTGGCCTGATCTTCACGAACCGCTCATGGTCACAGCTTATCATTAACACGCTGCGCACGAAGAATGCCGCGCTCTGGTGGGTGACGGGGGGAGCGCTCGCGGTCCTTGGACTGGTGCTCTCTTTTCCCTTCCTGCGTAACCTATTCCGTGTTACGATCCTCAATCCGGTAGATCTGCTCATATGCTTGGCCGCCGGAGCCTTCAGCATCCTGTGGTTCGAGCTGCTGAAACTGGTGAATAGGAAAAAACGCCATTGACAACGCCTGACGGCCGATCCGGTTCATTTCAGGCTGGTCCGCGGAATAACCGACACGAGGTAAACTATGATGTTCAGCATTTTTCGAGTAGCGCAATCCCTGATTACACCGCCGGGAATCCTTCTCCTCATGATGGCGCTCGGCTTTGTCCTTCGTAAAGAGTGCCGCATACCGGGACGGCTGCTGATCGGTGCAGGTTTTGTGCTGCTTTATCTGGCATGCATCAATCCTGTAAGCGATGGACTGCTTGAGTCCCTGGAACGCGGCCACATGCCCCTGCGGGAAGCAACAACGAAGCTCCATGCCAATGCCATCGTCGTGCTCGGTGGAGGCGTTATCGATCTCTCCCGGCTCGGGCTGGTTCCCGAGCCTGCGGATGCTTCTCTTGAAAGAGTCGTGGAGGGAGTGCGTCTCTTGCGTGTGCTCCATCTTCCCCTGATGCTTGTAGGCGACAATGGCGACCCAGCAAAGATTGGAGTGAACGAAGCAGAGGCCATGGCCCGTGCCGCCTCCAGCCTGGGAGTGGCTGAAAAAGATATGATGGTTGTCGGTAAGGCCAGGAATACCAAAGAGAGCGCCCGGGCGGTGAAGGAAGCTCTCAAGGGAAACCAAATCATTCTCGTTACGTCTGCCTACCACATGATGCGAGCAGCCGGAATTTTCAGAAAACTTGGACTTGAGGTCATTCCCGCGCCCTGCGGGTACCGGAGTGAGCGCAGAAAGTTTTCATTCTTCTCGTTCATTCCCCGCGCCGAAAGCCTGTCCAATTCACACATAGCCTGTTCCGAATACATCAGCATTGCATGGTATACGATGACCGGGGATTTGTGATGTTCACTGCAGGAACGGTTCATTGATTAGGCTTTGGCTAGAGGATTTTTCTCCGGGTAACGAGACCGGCGGTCCCCCTGCCGGAGCAACTTTTATTTTTGGAACGAAATGCCAGTCACTGTACTTCGTTTTTTCCGCAATATCCGCATCGGGTTGCGGGAAATTGGCCATTTTCAACGGTGCCTTGTCGCTTCCACTGTGTACGCACTGGTAATGCGGTTGGTGCACGGATCACGGATCTCCATAAAATCCCTCCCGTTATCGAATCTTTATATTTCAGGCGCAGAAAGTGTTTACCCACCGCTGTTCGGTGGTCCGTCAGCAGATCATCGGTACTCTGGGGATATTGCAAATTTTCGGGAACAGCATAAAAATAGCGCTCAAAGTCCCGTCAGCACTGATCTCCATGGAAGAGAAGTTCCTCCTCCTTATCGCGGATTACATCGCTCTGCCAGTACTTTCCAGCTGCGCCGAGAATGATGCCGAAGATCACGATGATTGTTTGGAGTGCGATGTAGGTGAAGCCCGACGATTACCGAGACCGGTGATGAACTTCGTGGAAGGTGAAGGAAGGTGAACACTGAATCCTGTACGCCGAACCGCCCATGCGGTCGCCCTTGCGACTCCCTGTCATTCAATAAAGGTAGCCCGGTTGATTTCCTTAAAGGTGGTATCGCCGGCGAAGACTTTGACAAGGGCGGACTGACGGAGTGTTGTCATGCCTTCCGCGATGGCGGCTTTTCGAATTTCCGATGATAGTCTTTTTTCAAGGATCATCTCCCTGAGGTGGTCTGAGAGATCGAGAAACTCGGTGATGGCTTTCCTGCCCCTGAATCCGGTAAAGTTGCACTCCTTGCAACCGCCGGCCTCGTAGAAATGGTGGTCTTTATACTTCTCGTAATCAACCGCGGACTCCTCGATCTCCCGTCGGGACAATGTCACTGGTTTTTTGCAACGGACGCAAAGAATCCTGACAAGCCTCTGGGCGAGAATGCAGTTGAGTGATGAAAGGAAGGTGTAGGTCTCGATACCCATGTTCAGAAACCTACCGAGCACATCGAAGGCATTGTTGGCTTGCACTGTGGCAAAAACCAGGTGGCCGGTGAGCGCGGACTGTACCGCGAGCTGCCCTGTTTTAGCGTCGCCGATTTCACCGACCATGATCTTGTCGGGATCGTGCCGGAGGATTGAACGCAGGCCTCGCGCGAACGTCAGGCCTTTCATTTCGTTCACCGGGATCTGCACCACTCCCTGGAGCTGATACTCCACCGGATCCTCGATGGTGATCACTTTATCCTCACCGGTGTTGATCTCGGCAATGGCCGCATAGAGCGACGTTGTTTTCCCGCTTCTCGTCGGTCCCGCCACCAGAACCATACCGTAGGGCTCCCGGATGCTCTTACGAAACTGGGCAAGGTCGCGTTCGTCGAACCCGAGATTATCGAGACGGAGAGAACCGATGCCCGCGGTGATCGATTCCTTATCCAGGATGCGGATGACCACGTCTTCGCCAAAGTCGGAGGGCAGGATCGATACGCGGAAGTCGACGGTCTTGTCGGCGATGCGGAGCTTGAAGCGGCCATCCTGCGGCACATGGCGCTCGGCAATATCCAGTTCGCTCATGACCTTGATGCGCGATACGATTGTGTTGTGGAGCCTGACATCAATCGGGTCTGAGGCGGGGTACAATACGCCGTCGATGCGGTATTTGATCCGCACATTTTTGTCGGTGGACTCAATGTGGATGTCGCTGGCCCGACGCTGGATGGCGTCAAAAATGGTGGTATGCACGAGCTTGATGATGGGACTCTCGTCCTTGTCGATCGTCTCGAAGAGGGCTTCCTCGCTTTCCCCGTCTTCCTGCTCCTTGACAAAGTCGAACTTGAAATCCTCGGAAATGGCATGCATCACCTGCTCCGACGCACCACGTCGCTGCAATACCGCCTGGATGGACGATGGTGTGCTCACGGCGATCTCGATCTGTCTGTTCAAGTTCATTTCCAATTCATCAATGGCGTGCAGATTGTTGGGGTCCGTCATGGCGACGATCAGCACTTCACCGGTGTCTTCTATCGGAACGAACTGATACCGCTGCATCAATTCAACCGGGATGGCATCAAAGAGAGGAGAGGGTATGTGGAAATCGTTCAGGTCAGCATAGCGCAAACCGCGCTGTTCCGCCAGAGACTGAAAAAGAACGTCTTCCGTCACCAGTCCCTCAGCAACGAGCATTTCGCCGATCCGCCGCTGGCGGCCGGAGGTGTTCAATAAGAGGTCGTTGATCTGCTCCTGACTCACGATGCCTTTTGCTGTGAGAATATCGCCTATCCGTCTTCTCCGATACGCCGTCATTTAAAATGCGCCCCCATTTCGAATATCAGCAGGTAGAGTAGCAGCGACGATTACCGCCATGACCAGCCCCATGCAGAGCATGAGCACGGGTTCGATCAGCGTCGTCGGCGTCGAGATAACTGTTGTTTTCCAGCTCCTGGCGCAGTTCCTCGGCTGATGCCGCCATGGTTTAGCTGCTGACCAATGTGCCATTTCCCGCACAGCTTTATAAACAAAAAGTGGCCTGCGATGATATTACCAGAACAACACCGACTAAGTCAACAAACGGTACATTTGCCCAGCGATTCCGCAACAACGTTAACAATCCGAATCAATACGGGATAATACCCTATATTTTCCCGTATCGCATATTCTAATACGCGTTTTTTGCTCGGTTTGGTAGAAAAGGGATTTGCTAAAGCGTCATTTTCCCCGGGAAGAGTCAATAGGCCCACAATGCCAAGTTAGCTGCCCTTAGTCCATAGGACACAGAACGGTATGATTGTATTCAGGTATGGCCACGGGCAAGAGGATTACGGAGACCGACCGGCGCATTGGCCATATATTTCACCGGCAATCATACGGCCAAAATGCTCTTTCGTATGGGCTGCGCGGAGTGCGGGCTTCAGGTTCAAATTGATGAACGCTTCAAACAAATTATAGGCCAGCATGGTCAACAGCCAACAGGCCTCGATGGCTGTCGGCGTGTGTTTGTAGACATGATCCGCATGCCAGGCATTGACGAGTTCATTGAACGCCTTGTTCTCGATATCCCATCGCTTGTGACTGGTTACTACAAAGGGTTCCGTCTCGAGACGCGCTTTCGGAACCGTAGTGGCCCATACCCAGTCAGATTCTCTCCATTCTTCCTGGCCGGTCATATGGCGGCGTACCGGTTTCGTTTCCCATGAGCGAACGATACGGACCGCTGTGCCGAGTTGCACCCAAGACGTAAACCCCTCGATATCCCAACAGAAGCGCGTGAGGCGGCCGTTCCGAAAGACAACGGGTTCTTCCTGTTTGAACAGTGCTATTGCATCCTGGAGCAAATCCCTCCGGTCATCCTTCAACACCGCAATCGCGTCTTTCCCCTGCGCGGAAACCAGTTTGAAAAACGGCGCCCGTGCGTACAGCCCGTCAGCGACAACCATATCAAATGCGCGGGGATACTCACGACACAACCGCTCAAAAAGCCGGCTGGCGGCAGCCACTTCATCCTCCCCCGGACGCTGCATCTCCAGGTCAAGGAGCAGGACAAAATCCCTGCATAAAAGAACCGCCATGACATGACGGTGATAAAACTGGATGAACGTTCCCGATGACGTCTCGACCTTCCGGTGGAGGCACCCGCAGCAGCATTGTTTGAAGCTTGCGCTTGACTCATGCCCGTCGAGGATCACGGCGAAACCACCATTCGGGAGAAGCGGCCGTAATGACTTATTTCGTTTGAGACGGCTGTAGACGTGTTTTATTGCCGACCTGAGTGCGGTGAGATCGATGCGGGCTACAACATTGCCAATCGTATCCGCGCTCGGCAACACCTCGTCATGCTCCTTTTTCCAGACGGAACACTTCTTCGTCTGCTCCACCGCATTGAAACTGCCCATCCGGGCCAGCATCATCGTCAGGACGCTGGCGACCACGGTGGGCGTCTTGATCCTGGGGCGGGCACGGCCATCACGCATGGTCTTTATGCGTTCCCGCAAGTCAAAGATCTTATCGGTGTAGCTCCACAGCCTGCGTAGAATACGCTACTCCTTGCCCTTCCGTGACGCGAGAATACGCTCAAGACTGGTTTCCGAGATGATGCTCATCTGCTCCCATAACTCCTGATACGCTTTTACCCCCCGAAATATCGCGTCCTCGCATTCATGGGGAATATGAATCATCTTTCGTTTTCCCTCGTGCCTCAAGGACACGCACCACGATTTGTGCTTTACTCCCTTGGTACATTTACAGTTTGGTTTACCGCAGGTTCGCGCCATCTCCACGAGGCCCCCGATGACAATCTCTTTGTCATGAATGAGCTGGGTAGCCTTGGACCGGGCACGACGCTCCTTTTCTGGAAGAGCGGAACGATTTTTCATATTCCCTCCTATCTGATATTCTATTAAATATCAGATTTGGGAAAAAGTCAAGCGTTATTTCGAATGCGAATCTGCTCTAAATTGGTTATGAGAGGGAACTACCGGTTTTCTAAAAGATTCTCAATAGGGAAATTATTTGTTGCGGAATTACTGACATTTGCCGTATCATCCTGCGACGGACAAGGCCGATGGGCCGTTACTGGAGACTTTTCCAGTATTTTTTCTGCGTACTGATAATACGTTCGATAACCCGGTACGCTGTGTTTGCGGGCGCTTTTTCTACGACTTCTGCCGGTCGACCCAGGAGGGTCCGAAGAACCGACCTTACCCCGCTCCGCAAACCTTCGGGATTGTAGCCGCCTTCGAGTGTCATCAATATCTTGCCGTCGCAGGTCGTCTTCGCGATTTCTTGGACGATGCCGGTCAGAGCGCCGAAACCTTCCCCGGTCACCTTCATGCTGCCGAGTGGATCATGGACAAAAGGATCGAAACCAGCCGAGACAAGGACCAGTTCGGGATTGTACTCCAGCGCGACAGGCAATAAAACAGTGGAATAAATACGGACGTACTCGGCGTCGCCGAATCCGGCAGGCAGGGGAGCATTAATGGTAAAGCCTTCACCTATGCCGCTGCCGACCTCGTCGAAGCTGCCGGAACCAGGGTAGTGGGGATACTGGTGCGAAGAGAAGTAGAGCACGGCAGGGCTATCGTAAAATGCGTGCTGAGTACCGTTTCCGTGATGCAGATCCCAGTCCACAATGAGTATGCGCTTCAAACCGAACTTTTCTCTGGCATATTCGGCAGCGATCGCAACGTTGTTAAAGACACAAAACCCCATGCCGCGTGAAGGCTCGGCGTGGTGTCCTGGCGGCCGAACGAAGGCGAAAACTGCATTCGCGGTCCGGGGTTCGGAGTCATGGGTCAAGAGGGAGTCTATAGCCTGGAGGAGGCCGCCTGCCGCGAGCCGCGCGATCTCGTAAGACCGGGCCGAGAGGCCGGTGTCGGGATCGAGCCGTGAGAATACCTTGCCCTCCGTGTTTGCCACCATCTGAATGTAGAGAGGGTCATGGATGAGGGCCAGTTCTCTTTCCGTCGCGAGGCGGGGTGGAATAAGGGGGAGGCCGCTGAATTCCGCATTAATCAGGTCATGGAGCACGCGGAGCCGGTTGGGGCTCTCGGGATGGCCCTCACCTGCGTTGTGCTCGAGATAGCGGTCGTCTTTGATGAGCGCAAGATATGACATGATCGCGGTCCCCAGAGAAAACCTGAAAAATGCGAAGGACATTCCCGGCTGTTCCTCCGGGAATATCCTTCATGAAAAGTATGATGAAGAGTTCTTATTTCTGGTCACGCGCTCTCGCGATTGGAGGTGGTGCCGCTGCCACGTAATTTTTCACATTGAACGCGTCCAACCACTTCTGGAGCGCAGGGGATGTCGGCAGTTTGGTGGGGATTTTCGCGTCCGGCGCACAGACATAGAGGACCGTCTTGACCAGATCCAGAACGCTGTATTCAAGGGTTTCGCTGAGGTTTTTCGGGGACGCGTCGGTGACGAGCATGTTCTCGCGGTACCATCCGTCGCCGCGGGGTGTAATCGGGGTGCAATCGACACCTTCAGCTGGTCTGGTCTGGAAGTTTTTTTTCATCGCAAAGCCCGAGACGTCGGCGCGCATTTGCTGCAGTCCCTTGAATGCGGGATTCGAACAGATGCCTGCTTTGCCCCAGCAGATCGGATCGAATCGCGTCGTGTTGATTCCACAGCAATACAAATAGGTCCGGGCGCCTTGTTCTGGCATCTGCCTGATAACGACATATAGATAATCATTTTTGAACTCGTAGGAACGTACTGTCTGAGCATTCATGGTGTACTCCTTCTCGTGGAAAATGGTTGAAAATGCAATGACATAACCGGGGAAGCATACCGGAGAAAAAAGGGGGTATTTCCCGCCATCCCGCTGACATGTCTGTATAACTGAAAGAAACTTATTGATGTTTTACATGCTTGGTCGGCTTCTTCTTTTTAGCCGGAGCTTTTTTCTTGACTGCCGCCTTTGCTTTGGCTTCACACTGCTGCACTTGTTTCTTGAGAGCGTCTATTTCCTGGCTCGAGTCTTTCACCATCTGTTCGAGTTTTGCATTGTCCTGTTTCACAAGCTCCAAATCCTGTTTGGCAGAGTCCCGCTCCATTCTGGCCTTGTTTGCGGCATATAAACTCCAGACGAGTAGGATCGTCACCAATACGGCAAGCGAGAGGAAAACGAGCTTCAACTTCTGGGTATCATCTTTCTCAACTTTGTCCGGTCTATCCATCTATTTTCCCTTCCTCCTTAGGTTAATGATCACCTATCGTAAAATTACGGAATGCACTTTTGATGTCATCCCGGCTTGTCCGGAAGACCTCTCGTTCAGCATTATGAAGCTGTACGATTTCCCTGGCTGGGCTTCGGACATGCCGGAGCAGGCAGGAATCAAAGCGAAGGATTAATTTTTCTCTTCTGCGTCGATGATGCACCCGAAACGCTATTGTTCGTATCGTTTTACTTCAAACCGAAACAACTCAACAGTTGTCCCGGGCGTTATGCCCGCCTTCTGCATCGCGATGCGGATCTGGTAATCCACCGTGTCAACTCCTTCAAGATCGGGTAGCAGCAGACCCCTCCTCCCGCCGGCCTGAACAATGACCCCGTACCGCCGCGGATCAAGCGCACTTTTGCTTGCTACTTTTTCCGGAGGAGTCAACACGTCCACGGTATACTCGATCGAGTCCAACTCATCTGCGTGGATACATTCGAACCGCGGGTCGCAGGAAGCTGCGCTGATTGCGTTCCGCACGGTCTCGTGGGCGATTGTCGGTTCCGTTGGATGAAATGTACCAATACAGCCACGGAGATTTCCCTTTATTTTGAGGCAGACGAACACACCGGCGCGTTGACTCAGTTCTGGAGGCAGTTTTTCCTCGTTCACTTCGAGGATTTTGCCTTCTCTGACATAAAGTTCGATGGTATCTTTTGCCAGTTTGACGAGGGGATGCATCACATCTCCCGCCGCACCACATAGTCCGCAAGGGCCATGAGGGCCTGACGCGGCGCGGAATCAGGGAATATGTTAAGGGCTGTCTTAGCCTCGTTTGAGAAGGTTTGGGCAATGGAGAGAGCCTCATTGACGGACCCGTATTTTCCCATGAGCTCCAAGGTATAGTTCAGATCGGCGTCGGTCATGGCATCTGTCCGGAGAAGACTTCTGAGGTGCTCGCGCTCCGCGTCATTTGCCTGCTGCATGAGGTATATGAGAGGGAGAGTCACCTTGCCCTCGGCAAGGTCCTTGCCAAGCATCTTACCAAGCTGTTTCTGGTCCGCCGCGTAATCGAGAGTGTCATCGGTGATCTGAAACGCGAGGCCGAGCTTTTTCCCGTATGCGGTGAGGGCATCTTCCTGCGATAGTGGTGCCTTGCTGATAATGGCGCCGAGCCGGCAAGAGGCCGAGATCAGAACACCGGTTTTGCATTCCACAAGCTTGAAATAGTCGGCTTCCGTAATATCGGAATTCTGGATCTGCATGAGCTGTAGGACTTCACCCTCGGACATTGTCGTGGTGGTTTCCGAGAGGACGTCCATCACGCGCTGGATTTGGAGACGCACAGCGTGGTAGAGAGCCTTGGAATAGAGGTAATCCCCGACCAGAATGCTTGCCTGGTTGCCCCAGAGCGAGTTGGCCGAGGACCTGCCACGGCGCAGCTTTGCCTCGTCTACCACATCGTCGTGGAGGAGCGAAGCGGTATGAATGTATTCAACCACGCTCCCGAGAAGATATTCGGCATTGTGCTCGCGATAACCGCAAAGGCGGGCCGCGAGCAGGTGAAGCAGGGGGCGGAAGCGCTTGCCGCCCGCGCCAAGGATGTATTTGCTGACCTGCTGAATGAGGGGAACATCGGTGCCCAGGCTATCATGTATCCTGTGCTCCATCCGTTCCATATCGGATTTGTATTCTTTTAAGATGTCCTGAAGGGTAGTGATCATCACGATATTCTCTAAGTATCTAGGGAAATAATAGGGGAGACGCACTGTATTGTCAAGGTTTTTTCTGAAAGGATGACATGCGAAAAAAGACTAACGGAACCGCAGTTACTGTTCAGTAACGCGGGAGACGAGATTGGAGCAGTTCTCAAATCAGCCCTGCGCGATGAAGCCGACTGCGGTCCATGATCTGTTTTCGCGCGTCAAAGTTTCATCGCCTCGGTCACCTCAGCCAGGGTCTGCGCGGCAATGATACGGGCGCGGCGTGAGCCTTCCTGAATGATTCCGCTCACCTGTTCGGGCTTTGCGACAAGTTCCTTTCGCCGTTCCTGAAGGGGCTTCAGATAGGCGATGAGATGCTTCAAAAATTCTTTTTTGTCATCTACGCAACCAATGCCCGCGCGGCGGCATTCCACATTGACGTAATCGCACCACTCTTTGGGCGCGAATATCCTGTCGAGGGAGAAGAGGGGGCAGACGTCCGGATTCCCCGAATCCTGCCTCCGGATGCGGGCGGGATCGGTGACCATCTGCATTACCTTTTTGGTGATTTCCTCCGGCCTGTCGGAAAGGTAAAGACAGTTGTTGTAGCTCTTGCTCATTTTGCGGCCGTCGGTACCAGGAAGTTTGGGATATTCAGTCATGAGCGGCTGGGGTTCGGGGAATATCTCTCCATAGAGCTGGTCGAATCGCCTGCCGATCTCGCGGGTAAGTTCCAGGTGCGGGAGCTGGTCGATCCCGACCGGAACAAAGTGGGCCTTATAGATCAGGATGTCCGCAGCCTGCAGAACAGGGTAGCCGAGGAAGCCATACGTATTCATGTCCTTGTCCTGCAGCTGGTCGATCTTTTCCTTATACGTTGGGACGCGCTCCAGCCAGGGCAGGGGTGTAGACATGGACAGAAGCACATGGAGGACCGCATGTTCGGGCACGTGCGACTGCTGGAAGAGCACTGCCTTTTCAGGATCGAGTCCGGCCGCTATCCAGTCGATGACCATCTCCTTGACGTATGTGCGGATCCGGGAAGTGTCAGCGTAGTTCGTGGTGAGGGCATGCCAGTCGGCGATAAAGTAATAGCACTCGTATCGGTCTTGGAGCTTTCTCCAGTTTTCGAGAGCGCCCATGAGGTTCCCGAGATGAAGCAGTCCGCTGGGTTGCATGCCGCTTAAGACACGTTGTTTGGACATAATTTGTTCTCTCGAACCCCTTTTCGTTATATCCCCTAGAAGAGATAATGACCGAGTATTGCGAGTATATCCTGCCCAAGAAGGATATCGAGGGCCGGTTGCATGATCGGCCAGATCAGGTAACCAAGAATGTTGAATGCAAAGAGCGCCAAGATGATCAGCATGCCGTATCGTTCAAGGCGATAGTATGCAGATGCCATGGAATCGGGAAGGAGCCAATAGACGATTCTGCTTCCGTCTAGCGGTGGGACGGGTATCAAGTTAAGGAGTGCTAATCCGACGTTGATGAGGACCCCATATCCCAGCATGAGGATAATGGGAAGGCCGATAGATTCCCACTCCGATCTCGGGATGAAGCCTTCAATGTTCGGTAAAACGACACGCAGGATAAAGGCGAACGCTATCGCCATGATTAAATTGACCCCTGGGCCGGCCAGCGACGAGAATGCCATGCCCTTTTTGGGATCTTTGAAATTGAAGGGGTTAATAGGAACAGGCTTTGCGTATCCGAAAACGAACTTACCGTGCGTGGATAGGTAGAGGAGTATCGGCATGATGATGGTGCCGAATAGATCGACATGGGAAACCGGATTCAGCGTAAGCCGTCCGCGATCTCGTGCCGTATGATCACCTAGCCTGTTCGCGACCCATCCGTGAGCCACCTCGTGGAGAACGATGGCGAATACAAGGGGGGGGGCCATGATGACGATTTTTTGTATAATGTTCAGTTTATCCATCGATCGTGTAGACAAAAGGTACGAAATCAGTGAATGATGATACTAAAAGAAACGGAGCTGTCTTGTCAAGGGAAAACCGGGAAGGCCTTTATCAAAATGCGCCGTAAAACCCCATCTCTTCAGGGCGGGGATGTAAGGCGCTGGTTGCAGGGCAACCAAATTTTACCGTTTTTGTGAAATAAGTAGACAAATGGTACCGCCGGCTGCATTCACAAAGTGCCCAGGTAGTTTTGGAAGACCTTTGTCAATCATACAAATCATGGTACGCACTCCGTAAAAAGGGTGACAAGAAAGCTAAACCGCCAGGCACTAGGCGGAAAACTACCCTGTCGGCCGTGACATTCAAGCAAGCCGCCGTTCAGTGGAATCCACGGACTTCCACGGTTCGACTCAGCATCCCAAAAGACATCTACGACAAGCAATTTGTCTATTTAAAGGTCAGGATGCCTTATGGATACCGTTTTACCAGCGACAATATTCAGATAGGGCGTCTGGTCTATCTGAAGGGTGATTGGTATGTCCACCTTGTCTACAAAATGCTGCTCCCCGAACTGAAAGGAAACGGGGAAGCAATGGGCGTCGACCTGGGGATGGTAAACATCGTTGCCACAGCCTGTACCGATGGGTCAACATCCCTCTGGCTCGGTGGAGAATTAGCTGCACTTGAACGGTACTTTGAGAAGCAAAAATCTAAAACCGCCAAAAGCAGGTCCAGAAAATCGTGTGCACTGAACCAAAAACGGTCTCGTCAGCGTACCCATCTGCTCCACAGTTTTACCAAATCTCTCGTCCGCGATGCAGAGGCTCGCGGTGTTTCCACGATCATCGTGGGAACCCTTAAGGACATCAGAACAGGCAAAGACTGGGGTGATAGTGGGAACCAGAACCTGCATAAGTGGCCGTTCGAACGTATCGTCAAGATGCTTACGTACAAGGCACGTCTCAAAGGCATCTTCGTTGTAGATTTAAATGAAAGCTACACAAGCCAGACATGCAGCCAATGCAACACCATAAACAAGTCCAGCCGTGTGCATCGAGGTCTCTATGTCTGCAAGCAATGCGGCGCCGTAATCAATGCTGATGTGAACGGCGCGATAAACATTCTCAAAAGGTATCTCCCGGAGCAAATAAGTGTTTCCTGGAGTAGTGGCTGCTTGGCACAGCCTGCGGTTAACCGGTTTGCCTGGAGAAAAACCAGGCCAGCTTCATCAGCCCATAAACCGGGGACGTGGCAAATAACTCTGCCGCATCTGCGAACAGAATCAGCAATGGCCCTCAGTAGTTGCAGGGGCTGATTCGGGAATCCTCGGCCTTCAGGCCGGGGAGGATGTCAATTCTTATCACCGTAGAGGGTAAATTTCCCATCCTGGACTTTGATCAGGAAGAGTTTTTTCTGTGCTTCGCCGGTCCCCGCAAAGGTTGTCGTGCCCGAGATCCCGGGGAAATCCTTAAGTGACATCAGGCCATCCCTGATCGCGAGCGGTGTGTCCTTATGCTCCTTGAGCAGGGAAAGCACCATGGCGGCCGCATCGTAGGCTTGGGCCGCCAGGATGTCCGGTTCCTGTTGGTACGCGGAACGATAGGCGTCAATAATAGTCCTGATCGCAGGGTCTGTGCTCTCCGGGAAAAAACCATCGACGAACACGGCGCCTTCGGCATAACGCTGGGCGCGTTCCAAGAGGTCCGGGGAGTGCCAGTTATTCGAGCCGATATACGCAACGCCGGAGATGTTGTAAAAAGCGAGCTGGGGTATCAGCAATCCGACCCGGTCAGCGTAGCCCGGCAGATAGAGCGCGTCAAAACCGGGGATATATTCCTGGAACAGTTTTTTGCGCTCAGCATCATCATCGGGGATCTGGATTTGCCGGGAGCGCAGGTCGATTTCCATCACTCTCCGGATATACGGTCCGAAATCCTTGACATCGGGAGGGTAGGCGATGGTTGCGAGAATCTCGGCCTGGCGTTCCATATCCTTTGTGAAGAGACGGGCCAAGTCCCTTCCGTAGGCATCATCGGGGTAGAAGACTACGAATTTTTTCAGGCTCTGCTCCTGCGCGAACCGGGCTGCCGCTTCCGCCTGGCCAGAATTGGTAAGCGCATTTCGGAATAGCCAGGGGCTCAGTTTGCCGATGTCTTCTCCCGATGCTGCGGGAGTGATTACCGGGATTTTAAGCTTTTCCAGCACCGGAACAAGGGCCTCTGCTTCTTTTGTCAGCAGTGGGCCAATCGCCGCAATGACACCCTTGGAGGCAAGTTCGTTCATGCCGCTTATGGCTTTTTCCGGCGAGCCCTCGCTATCCATGACAAGAAGATCTACGCGGTCATCGGGTTTCTGTAAGTTGTACTCATGTACGGCGAGCTGTATTCCCTTCAATACCCGGTCTCCGAAGAAGGCGAGCTGTCCTGTTCGTGGAAGGAGCGCTCCGAGGTAGTAACGCGGCGCGGAAAGCTTTGTCATCGCTTCGTTCAGGAGCATCTCGGCGTGTGTCTTCTCCGGATGGTCGGGATAATTTTCAAGGAACCGGCGGGCGATCTGTATGGATTCCCGGTACTGCTGTTTTTCAATCAGGAGTTCCGCCAGGCGTAATTGGGCCAGATCCGCCGGGTAGGCCCTTTCGGTTGCCAGCGTTTTGAGTTGATCCTCCGTAAGAAATTTATTGACAATCTCGCGGATTCTATCCCGATAGCCGGCCTTCTGCTGTTCGGTCTGCGCATTTTCTGCGAGGTAGGCATATTCTCGGGAAACGTGAAGATAGTCCTTTTTCGCAGAATAGGCAACAGAAAGCATTTCTGCGATGCGTCTCAACTGGGTGGGATCAGATATCTTGCTTCGGTCCGCGAGGTTTGCTATGGCGAGATCGTATTCCTTCAGCTCGAAGTAACACTGGCCGAGCCGGAATTTTGCGGCAAGGATGGAGGATGACGCGGGATACTCCTGGATGATTTCCTTGTAGTAATTAGCGGCTTGGGCGTAGTCGCGCAGGGTAAAACGAATTTCACCCATACGATAGAGAGCCCGGTCCCGGTACCTGCTTGTCGGATACCGGTACAGAAAGGACTCGATGGTGCTCGTGGACAGGTCGTATTGTTTCTTCGCAAACTGGCTGTCAGCCTGGTCAAGGAGCGCACGTGCGTCCTTTTCCCAGACCTGTTCGGGAGTAGGAGCCAGTTTGGGGGCGCAGCCCGACTGCAGTAGCGCATAGAAAAGAAACAGCACGAGCAGAACGATTGATGTTCTTAAGCCTGTATGCCGGGCGGGCATCCGGTTATTTTCCTTTTTTGGCTGCTGCTTCAGCTTTCGCTGCATGGTTTTTGCTCCGAAGGGTTTCTAATCTCCGTTTGCGCCTCCGGCGCAGCTCCTTCTGTCTCTCACGCATCGTTTATTCTCCTTTCGCCTGGAAGTCTGTGTTCCGAGCCTGCACACTATAGCGGAGATGGATCGATTTGTCAATAAGCAGGGCGGCGGAATCGAAATCAGAAGAGAGGAGGCAAGTTTGAGGATGCTTCTCCTGCACTCATGCTGCTGAACCGTGTTTTGCAATTTTTCTCTTGCTTTCCTTGGGCTGATGGATTAGATTATAGCCGTTTCAAAACCGTTGTCCAGTCTCCAGACCGGGGGCGAGTAGCTCAGCTGGGAGAGCACCGCGTTCGCAATGCGGGGGCCGAGGGTTCGATCCCCTTCTCGTCCACCATTCTATTTTTTTTCTTTTCAAACACATAACCATAAAAAAGGACCGATGTTTGGGGCACAAATAGGGCACAAATTGAGGCACGGATAAACACCGTGCTTTTTTATTTTCCTGATTGAACGGAATAAATTAGAGACGTATTAAAGAAACGTGGACATGTTGTCGAACTGAAGAGGAAGAAACAACAATGGCTGACGGCATTAATTTTGATGAACAAAAGGAACGGTATATTTCTGTTATCAATGAAGTAATTAAAATAATGGAAGATATGGCTCGCGCTGTACCTTTAAATTATAGTGATAAGAAAATCTATCCTCTTCGTGATCTATGCCTCGGCTATCTCTTAATTTGTAAAAGTAATGTTGAGGCGGCACTTCGTTTATTCGAAAACAATCTCGGAGATCAAATAAACTATATTAATAGAAATATGTTCGAAATGGTTGTGACTCTTTTATACATTAATGATGATAACAATAAAAAAGATGAGCGGGTAAGTAGATACTTTGAGTACAATACTGCTATTTTAAATTACAGAACAAAGGAAAGTGTTCTAAAATATCATGATACGTTGAGCAAGAAAATATCAGAAGAGTTAAATAAAAAGATCAATCAAAAATACAAGGATTTTGAAGAAAAATATTTCAAAAAAAAGGGAAGTAAAAAACCTAATAAACACTCTTGGAGTGGAATGAACATGTCGAAAATGATAGAGAGTTTGTCGAATCAATCAGATAAAGAAAAGCTTTTAAAACATTACAATATAGTTATCACTATGAATAACGCTTTTTTGCATCCAACGATAGCTTATATGCGGAGTGCCTTTAGCGCATTCTATGAACACAAGACTAATCATAATATATTAATGCTGCAGGCAATGACGGTATTACATTTAGCAGGATATATTATAGATATATTCTTATCACAATTCCAAAAGGGTAGGCCTGCATTCCAAGCGAGAATTGAAGCTGTAGGAAATAAATTTATTCAACTTGAAAGTGAGCTAAATAACGTTTAATTTGTAACGTAGTCATACCATATTAGACTGTTTCCCCGACACCACAACCTAGCCCGGATAGGCCCCTAGGCGGCCGGGGGCTTTACTATTGCAAGGCAGAAGAGTAAAATTTAAAAAAGCCAACCAGCTGGTCAAGACTGGCGTACACTTCTCGCCTCTCACCGGTCCGGCACCGGAAAAATAATTCAGTTTTCAAAAACGAGTGGACATAGAATAGGGAGGCTTGTCATGCAATATTACATAGTGAAATGTGACTTACAGCGCGACCGTGAACACGGGGATGCAGTGTTAGTGAAAGCAGTACGAGAATGGCTCGAGGAAGGTTGGAAACCGCAAGGGGGAATAGCTATTGACAAGGACGGTTATTTTTACCAAGCTATGATAAAGGACTAATTACAGACCATGCCGAACAGTATTAAGACAGCCCTGCCCATTTTGTTTTCTTGCAAGAAACATCCGAAAAGACTCGAACCTACGAAGATGTGATGCGAAAGGCACACGCGGGGTCACGCCCGCAAGGTGCGCCGCTGTGAATCCGCTGGTCGGATCATTGCGTCGGGTTTTGTTGTGCTCTTCTCGACCTACGAAAACGCCCCCGGTTGTTAGTGGCATTATTATTTCTGGACAAGCCCAATCAAAGACCCAAGTAGTAGGTAGGCATCCAAAACGCAGATTCTTACATCCTGAAGCTCCAAGCCCACATGGGTACCTTTCGAGAGCAAATCATTCAGCGTATGTATTCTAATCTCAAGGTCTGCCATCCGAGATGCAAGGAATTTCGATTTGTCTCCACTAGTGCTCATATCTATAAAAGCCAGCAGACGATTCTTATACTTGTCGTCAGAAACCACCAGCTCTTCGCCGTTTTTCTTCTTGTAATGCTCTTTCTGTGCTGGGAAAACATGGTCAGCGAACTCTTTTAGAACGTTGCGGCAAGATGACATGGCCTGCGACCATTCCTCCGGGTTTTCAGAGGTAAGCCGGTTATATGCGGCAACGAATTTCTTCATCGCACCAGGACTTATCTCGGCTAACTTCTTGTCCACTATAACCTTTGTATTCTGAAAAATGGATTCAGTCACGCTTTCGAATCGAAGCTGAAGGTTGATGTTGAGGACATAGTTATAAACGCTATTCTTGATCTTACTGAGGAGAGAACGGTAGTTCTTTATAAGTTCTGATATAGCATACCTTTTCTGGCTTAACGCATTCAACACATCCTGATATTTCTCCACGACATATTCGGACGATGTGGGACCAGTGTACATACTCTCGAATGAGCTTTTGCTTATGGCTGGGGTGAACTGTGCAGGAGGCCGTAAGTTCTCTAGAGCTATCAGATTTGTCTGGATGTCCGTCTCTATTTCGCTGACGGATGATATCCAATATTTTTTCTCTTCCTGCTTCGTTTCTGGATTTATGTTAATAGTAAACCGTCCCGACATCTCGGCGTATTTTTCCAGTTTTTCACGGGCAATGCCTGGGATTTCTATATCTTTACCATAGCCGCTCAATTCAGCAGTAAACCAGTTTAGAGCATCGAAGTCATCTCTCAGGCGAGCAAGTTTTTTGCACTTGAGGAGGATCTGCTCGAACGGAAGGTCGGTGTTTTCGATATCATTGAGAATCTCGTCCGATATAGAAAGAGCTTTTTCTAGTATGGTACCCTGATCTTTATTCATGTATTCTTCTCTCGTCTTCACGCGGCAGTTAAACCGTTGCCACGAAGGGGCATCGGTCTCAAGCTCCTGGTTCTCCCCGTACGTAGCGAGAGGACGCTCACAGTGTGATCATCAAGGGCATCCTGGGACATAAGCTCACGGGGAAGGTCGCGCCAGAGATCACGAAGAGTGTAAGATCATCACCCTAGACATGGCGAAGAAGAAAGAGGCAAAGCCATGAAGCCCGAGGCCAGAACTAAATGGCTGGGCCTCATAGATTCTATTTACCATAGTGGATGAATGGTTGTCAACGTGAAACAACATGCCTCGATGTTGATTTCAGCAAACCATTGATTACTCTTCATCCATATTCAAGCGCTCCTGATTTGGATGCCCTCGTGCAACCTTTGGCGCTTCGCGGGCAGAATCGGGAACAGATGGCAATTCCGTTGCCATGAAGAGATCGCCGTCGAGAACAGACTCAAGAAGCTGTTTCTGTTTTGCGTACCCTTCTGTAGTCCGTTCTAATACCCAGAGCAATTCAAGAAGTTCTCGCGTGAACTCGCGGGTCCAGACAAGCGGGCGTATATCGTCCAGCGGCGATGACTTTTTCCCGCTCCGTTCCCTCATGCGATACCCCAGCCATGATTGAACCACCTTCAAGCCTGATACTTCAAATTCCCATACTTCAAGAGGTACCGGGGCGAACACACCGTCACCTACGTGAAGTTTCTTGTTGGTATCCTCATAATGAAATTCATTCGGATACTTGCTCTCTTGATCTGATACGGCTTTCGTACATTGTGCCTTTCCCTTGGGTATCTGTCCCTCTGGATGGTCTGCGTCGTGCAATCGCTCGCCGTAGGTTTGAAGCCATATCAACTCCTTGCCGAATTCAGACACTTTCTCAAAGAGCTTTTTATCTCTCGTCAAGGGAACGCGTATTTCCCGGCCGGCAAGATCATCCTCAAATTGCCGTGTGTATTCAGGCTGTGCAAGTACACCGTATAGATAACCGGCGAAGTCTTCAGGCGTTACTGTTTGTCCAAATACATTACTCAACATATCCAGAAGGCCAGGCAGTATGTTTGGTTGAGTGGCGGCAGCATCACGATAAAGAGGGGCAACATCCTTTGCACCGCGATTTGAGAAATGGTCAAGATCGGGGATATTCGCACATACTGTTAAAGCCGGACCAACTCCAAGCGGTTTTGTTAAGAGACTGGTCATATATATTTGATGATCACTATGTGCCACCCATAAAGGTGGTCTCGGGCGTGAAATCAAGCGATTATCGGCCAACAGATATTGACGATCAAAAGAACGGTATGAATATTTGACGATTGTTTGAATCTTTTCATCTCTTGAAATCGTTTTTAGAGCAGGCAACTCTTTACTGTTATCGAACAAATCGATTTGTTTTAGTGAAATCGTTCTATCTCCACTTTCCTTCATTGCTATACCACGATCAGGCGCTTTCAAAAATTCTTTCCAGCGAGTTTCCAAAAGTTCCGTTGTAGGAGCAATAGGCCATGTTCGTTTACATTGAACACCGTTATTTTGCCAAGGCAATAAGTCTGTAAGAGGAGGCCACAGAGCAAAGTTACTTGATGAAACAGGCTTGAAATGTGTCTGCCAATCACTCGGCACAATTTCCCATTTCAGTCCACCACTAGACTTTACAGCATCAAGCGCCCTAAGTTTTTCCTCCCTTGTTCCTTCGATTCGCGTATATCTCACAATCGCCGGCGTGTTCGGGTCGGGCTTTGCTTTGCGCCATGCCACGAAGATTGCAACCGGGGTCTGGATTGCAAAGACATTTTCATCCTTTCGTGTCCCGCGCCCTTCTCCACCCAGGTCAATGATATCTATATGATCGCAGATCCTACGCATATGCTCGCGCGCCCCCACGAAAGCGTCTCCGTCGAGATAGGATGAGGCTGTGATGAAGGACAGGATGCCGGGACCGGTAGCGGTCTTGTGCTCGAACACCTTCCAGAGTGACCAGCGTATGAAATAGACATAGAGGTTGTAAAGGTTCTTGAGATGGACGCCGTGACCGGCTTTCCGAGCAGGTTCGAGAAAATCCTCCAATATCGGCTTCACATGGTGGCCCTTATCTCCATATCTGACCCATCCACCCGTGACTGCCTGATTGTCTTCACTGCTCGCTTCATGGCGGCCATACGGCGGATTGCCGAGACAAACAAGTACGTGTTCGATGTCTTTGATCTTGAGCGCCCGCTCGTGCTCCTGTGCAATGGGCTTGTGAAAAAGTGGCGGTGCAGGAGGGTGCGTATGCGGAGATTCAAGTGTGTTCGTAAGATATATACCGGGGCCGGTAGGAGGCAAAGAGATGCCCTGCTTTGTCAGTACTTGCGAGAAACGCAACTGCGCAACGGAGTACGCGCCGACCATCCATTCAAACCCGTGCAGGTTATGGGCCAATGAGCGTGCTCCGCCCTTGACTGCTCCCGGCCCTTCTTCTTTCTCGACGCGCGCAAGAGCGTGCTCAACGATTCCGAGAAGATAGGTCCCCGTGCCCACGGCTGGATCGAGCGTTGATACCCCGGCTTCCACGAATCCCATTTTTCTACCGAGATATTTATGCAGAATTTCGTCGATAAGTCGGACTTGACAATGGACGACTTCAAGCGGCGTGAAGTAAACGCCGGATTCTTTGCGGAGCTTGGGGTCATAGCTGGCCAGAAAGTCTTCGTAGAAGAAAAGCCATGGATCCTTGGTCGCAGATGTAGCTTTCAGTACACCCGGCGCGATCTCATGAATAACGCGCTGAGTCATGCTGAGGGATGCGCTGATCTCCTTGCGCGCCTCTTTGTCGGTCAAAAATTCGAGGGATCGGGAAAGCAACGAATGATGATGCTCGAGAGTATCATATGTCCCGCGGAGATCAAGAACATCGGCGCCTTCCATTTGACCTAGGAGCAGAGCAAAGATAACGGTTTGAGCATAGGCGTCGGCGAACTGGTCATCGTTCGCATCAGGAAAGAGCAGAGCCTTGATCTCTGTTTTGAGTGAATGCATGGGAGAGTCTTTGTCCCTGAGGGAGTCCAGAACTTCCTCGCGGATCAGGCGACAGAACGGTGCGAGGAACGCAGCCAACTCCTTCGGCTGCTTGGGGACAATCGGCTTCCAGGTCGTAAAATCCGCAAAGAGCTGAAAGAGATCCTTAGCGTTGTCTTTGGAAACCGCGGCCTTGCCATCTGTGCGGACATCTCCCTTCAGGCGAATACACTCAACGACAGGTTTTCCGCTCCGGTATAAAGCCCACTCGTTTCCGTCAGTGTAGATCAGATTCGGGATATTTTGAAATCGTTTCCACTGATCGCGATCGTGACCCTTAAAAAGTTCCGGGTTTGCGCCTTTTCCTGGGGCCTTGAGCTCAACGAAGCCAACAAGCAGGTTGTCACTGTGTGCAGCATAGTCCGGACGTCCCAGTCGGCCGTGAAGGGTAGATTCACCTTTCAGCACTATCTTATGGGAGATGATTTTACTGTAAGCGGTGAATAGTAGATCAACGGGAGGTTTCAGTTGGTCTTCCGGCTCGCCCGACGACTTTGCCGAAAACTTTGCGGTTAGCTGATCAGCGAAGGCTTGGAGTGAAGGCAGAAACATTTCAGGCGGGGTTTCAGCTTTGGCCATATGAAACAGTATCAAAATTAGGATGTTCCGTCAACAGTATTATAAACACGCATGTGCGAGCCGGTTGTAGGCACATCGCGCTCTCGGCGGGTCTACGCGGTAAACAGGTTTTTTATTCCATTGACTTATATACAATTCTATGTATAATAAATCTATATAGAATTACATATAACAAATAAAGGGGGTTGTATGACACCATTAAAGGTTAAGACTGTAACAGAATTGCAGAAAGAGGCTTCAAAAATCGTGTCTGATGTAGTATCGACCGGCAAGCAGGTTATTATCACGAAGAACGGGAAACCGGTCGCAGTGTTGCAGCGCGTGACAGAGGAAGAGTTGAGTTTCGACAAGCCGAAAAAGAAGGCGAAGTAACAGCATACGGAAATGAAAGGGAAACGAGGTGAAAACGAAATGGGAAAGTTGAAACGACCATCAGAATTTCTTACAGAAGACGAAGTAAAGGCAATTTTAAGGGTCCCAGATCGGCGAACCCTGAAAGGTCGGCGGGACTATGCCTTGCTACTCCTTATGTTGTCCAGCGGGCTTCGCAAAGCTGAAGTTTGTAGTCTCTCCGTTGAGAATTTGTCTACCTACCGAAATCAGCCGGTCGTCGATGTCATTGGAAAAGGCAGCAAGCAGCGGCGTGTAGCCCTAACGAGCGAGGTCATTGAGGCGGTCCTTGAGTATCAGAAGTCGCTCAGAAACTTCCTCTCCCACCCTGCTTCGCATGAGACGATAGAGTCCACGGCTCGGCCGCTTTTCATGACCCTCGGGGAACGCGGGAATACCCTGCCGGCGCCACTGACACCAAAGGCCGTCGATTGTTTAATGAAGCGGGTTAAGAAGGCCGCATTGATCCAGAAGCGGATCACGCCACACACGACGCGTCACACATTCGCAACGTCACTTCTGGACAAGGGCGTTGACCTGCGGACGGTCCAGGAGCTTCTCGGGCATTCGCATATAAGGACGACCGAGAGGTATCTGCATACGAGCGACGAGAAGAAGATCGATGCTGTTTCACGGCTGCAGTTCGGGTTGTAGGGAGGCAATCATGAAAGATATCTATTCTCGCGTCGAGGCTGCGACAGTAAGTCTTCACGGCTATCCCTCCGATCCTGCAACCGTGGGGCAGGCGGTACTCGTGAGAAACGGCTATTTTATGACTGCCGCTCATTGCGTTGAATACGATTTGACCGGAAGGCTCGCTTTAGATCGTGATCATATTCTTTATGATATCGAAACCGCACAAGGGGTAAAGTTGAAAGCATCACCGGTCATAATCGAGCCCTGTAGTGATATTGCCGTACTTTGTGAGCCTGACGGTCAGGTGTTTTTTAAAGAGTGGGAAGATTATAACGATTTCTGCAACAAGACAAGACCACTGTCACTATACCGCAGGCGCATTTCAAATTTTCCGGCTGAGTTCAGAGTGCATATCTACGCGCACAAAAAAGTATGGATACGGGGCAAGGCTACCGTTTATAGGGATCACTCTTCTATAATTCTGATCGATGCCGATGACAATATTGAGGGTGGAACGTCGGGCGGGCCAATCATCAATGATGCGGGAGAACTTGTGGGTATCGTATCAAATTCTGGCGGCACTGCTGGAGAAACAAAACAAGGATCTTCCCCTGCCCCGCGATGGGCACTGCCGGCGTGGATATATCATGAGATATGCCGAGCTTCATAATACAGCCTTCAAAATGGGTCATAGAACAGTGTCTTTTATGACCCAAAGGCAAAAACCGGACACGATGAATCAGGGACTTTAAGGGGGTTGACCTCCGGTCCGAATGGGGCATAAAAGATCAATTCTCAAATTTGGTGAGGGATGGAGAGGCACAGGCCCCTGGGCGACCGGGAGCCTTTTTCCTTTGACAACGAATATGAACAATAATAGACTATTTTTCACTATGATTGAAAAACCTACCGTATTTATTCTGGGTGCTGGCGCAAGCGTCCCCTATGGTTATCTAACGGGAAAGGGATTACGTGAGGATATCTGTAATAACTTTGAGCAGAGAATTGTTAATTTAGTAAACAGTGATCCTCAATACTCAAGTTATAGTGTGGAACCTTTTTCAAAAGATGCGATAAAATTAACTGAAACTTTTTTCGATTCCCACACTCTTTCAATCGATTTATTTCTAGCTCGAAATCCTAAATTTGCTGAAATTGGTAAACAGGCTATTGTGACTAGCATTTTAGAATCGGAAAGAAAAAGCAGCTTTGGCGAGAAGATGCAAGATATATTTAAATCACAAGACTGGTATTCATATTTATTTGATAAAATGACAGCGGAGATGAGTGATCCAGAGAGTTATGATAAATTTTATCGAAATGAAGTTACATTTATAACTTTCAATTATGATAGATCGTTGGAACATTTTCTTTATGAGAGTCTTAGAAATTCCTTTAGTGAAGCGCCAACAGATAAAATTCAAAATCAGTTTAACAAAATAAAAATATTTCATGTTTATGGAGTGGTAGACAAATTACTGTGGCGGGATGGATCTACTAAATACCGCGAAATACCCTCATTAACCACTATAAACGTGCTGAGTAGAAATATAAAGATTGTTCATGAAAGGTCTATTCCGGGAGATGATATTAAGGCCATGAAGGATATAATTAAAGAAGCAAAACGGATTTATTTTCTTGGATTTGGTTATGCCCGAGAAAATCTAGAAATTCTTGGACTTCCAGCAGTGCTTGGCGGTCAACAGATTTTTGGTACAGCATTTACTTTCACAAATAATGAAATATCTGAAATAAAAAGGCGTTTAAGCGGCCCTCGATCACTAAATCCTTGGATACTTGATATAGATTGCCTCGGACTGTTACGGGATTGGCTGTAGACAATAACTTATCAAACTGGCTACAAGGTAGCACTCCACCGGAGGTACAGAAATGAAGATCACAATATTTTTAATTGTCATTTTGATGTGTACATCGAGCATATGTGTAGCTGAAGAGGGTGAAAGAACAGGGAACCAATTATTGAAGTATTGTAAAAATGCAATGGCAGCGATTGAAAGTAGAAACCATGAAGAGTTTAGTGCGGGGTATTGCATAGGTTATGTTGACGGTATAGACGAGATGACAAATATGATAAATATAACTAGGGAACCGTCAAAACGTGCTTTTTGCAGACCAGAAAACGCGACGACGAGGCAAATAGTCAGGGTGGTTTACAAATATCTTGAAGATCATCCAGAGGAACTTCATGAGGATGCTTACTTCTTGGCGATAAAGGCCTTGCAGAATGCATTTCCGTGCAAAAAAAAATAGCAGTAGCGACAAAAACGGCTATTATTTTAAATATCGCATTGAACAGTGAAGTTTTCAGGGGATAGGGTAGCTCCCGAACAGCCGGACACTCCATCCGGCTTTCCCCTGAGAAGTTTTTTGGAGGACCACTGGGAGTGCGGACACAATGAGCAAGGAAGCAGATAAAGCGCAGCTTATCGATGGCATGGTACAGAACCTCATCGTTCAGTACTTGTCGGTCGTCAAGGAAATAAAGGAACGCAAAAAGAAGCGGATTAACCCGCAGGAAAGAAAAACATACCTGAAAAGGATGCTCACGCCTCTTTTGGCATTCAGTAACGCCTTCTACAAGTCCGATTTCACCTATAACTTTATAGATGAAAGCATCTGGATCGATGAAGAGATAGACATCAAACAGCTTATCTACGACAAGGAAAAATACCGGATAGAGCCGGACCCCTTCAACAAAAAAGCATACCACCCGGATAGAAGTGTTGTTCGCATTCATGAAGACGTCAGAAAATATCGCGCTGAAAGAGAAAAGAAAGACAGAGACCGGCTTGCCCACATTGAGCAATTAGAAAGAGAGGGAGCCAAAGTTCCGGACTCTTTGAGATACTCGCCTCACAAGGTGGACGGGGGGAGAACTTCCATCAGGGAACTTTACGAGAAATGGCTCCCATCCTTGACGCGCGAAGTCATGATAAGCAAGGACCTCTTGGACCAGGTGCTTGTCACTTTTACGATAAAGAGGGCTTTAAACGGGGACCGGGCCGCCATTTACAAGCTATATGCGCTCTATAAAGACACGGCCATCGGCACGGCCTACAACATAGCAAAAAAGCGGAAGTTGCTGCACTATGCCGAAGAAATAAAACAAGAGGCCAAACTGCTGCTCCTTCAAATAATATCGGGTTCCGGGCCCAAGGCAATCATTGATGAGCTTGTCAATGATAGGACCCCCGGGTGGTTTGAGATCTCTTATTTCAACTATCTTTCGGAGCATATACCCAAAAAGTTAAACGAAATATTTACCATACCACCCGATGATCGTCTCGGTAGCCGACCGTGGTGGCGGCCACAAAAAGCCGGACAACCCGCTAGCATAACGAATCTCCCGCTCAAGCTGCTTGATGAATTGGAAATCCGTACCCTCTTGAATGTTTATTCGCCGATCATGCATAACACGTCATTGCCAAAGGAAAAATGTATTATGAAATTTAATAGTTACTCGTTCAGGCCAAACAAAGAAACCAATCTCACGACATGGCTGTTCGGCTCAATATCTACCCCCAAGCATGGCAAATTGCCGCAACTGCTAAATGATAAAATGGACCAGTTGGCAAAAACATTCAATGAAACTCTCGCGATGCCGGTAGATGTGATAGACCGCAAAAATTATGAGAAACCTCCCAAGAATGCGCTTCAGAACCTTATCGACCAAGACGCGGTTAATAGCATGATTCAGATCCTTGCCGAACAAGGAGTTTCAGAACGCGATATAAGCATTTTTAAAAAGAACAAGTTAAACAACCCGCCATCAACTCAACAATCCCTTGCCCTCGAATATGGTTTGTCTCGCGTGCATATCAACAGGATTTGCAGCGATATAAAAACCCTCCTCAAAAAAATTAAAAAATAATGTTGTTGATGTTACACCCCCCGCGTCAAAAAGCGTATATACCAGCGAGATATTAAAGCACTGGCGACGCGCAAAGAATTGTGTATCCCGAAAGCCTCCGGTAATAACGCGTCGCCAACGCAAATATCGGAGGCTTTTTAAATTCAGCGACTCAGGCATCCCGAGTTTTTTAAAATTAAGGGACCCGCACCGAGCGGTGGAAATTACGCAACGGCAAGCGATATTGTCGGCTTTATGAAAAAGGAGAGACTATGGTAGTCACGTTTGAAGATCAAGCTATTCTCGCTGCATTCCTCTATTTACGGACCTATCTAAATTTCCCCCTTGAGATAATTTTCAAGCGCAACCCTCTCGGCCGCGTGTTCGGCGAAGTCTCCGGCGATGTCGATGCCGCCATGCAATTCCTCGAAAATAACGAAGCCGTAAACGTAAAAGACTTTATTTCCTGTTGGCGCTCAGTGAAAAGTCAAATTTTTTCATTGAAGGCAGGCCGCTCATGATCGGCACCGAAGGAAGGCTGCGGCCAAAAACTCTCGATGAGGCAAAAAACGCCGAGATTAAGTCCACTACTTCCCCGCCGGCCGTGCCCGTGGAGACCACACAGGAACTCAAGTTCGACCTTGCGATGGCGAACCGTTACCTCAACCTCTTGACTGGAAACCAGGATGAGCTGGTGACGTTTCAGCTTTTCGACGACACGAAGAAAAATCCGGGACTCGCTCGAATCATCCACGGGCGGCTAAGAGAGATCCTACCACAACTCGTGTCCGCGCAAAAAAAGGGTGCTAGCATTTTTGTGATGGTGAATGCCGGTGACGGCCAGGGGCGCACAGCTAAAAACGTCATAAAGGTCCGTGCCATTTTCCTCGACCTAGACGGTGCGGACCCGCAACCGGCTATTACCGCATTAAAACCGCATGTCGTTGTTGAATCTTCACCGGGAAAATTTCATTTGTATTGGTTCGTCTGCGACTGTCCCTTGGATCGGTTCACGCCGATACAAGAGGCTCTCATAAAAAAGTTTGGCGGAGACAAAGCAGTGAAGGATCTTCCTCGCGTGATGAGAATTCCGGGTTTCTTCCATCTGAAAAAGGAACCGGTGATGACGAAACTCGTCGAGGTGAACAATCTTCCTGAGTACACCGTCAAACAGATCATCGACGGTCTCGGTCTGGACTTGAGTAAACCGCAAGCCGAAAAATCGGGGAATAACGGAGACGGCAAAAAAGCCTATCGGGAAACCTGGGAGGGAACGACCGAAGGGAACCGGCACGCGGACCTGGTGAAACTCATGGGATCGTGGATAAATCACGGGCTGAGTCAGGAACACTGTCTTCAAAACGCTCACACTTGGAACGCGCGGAACAAGCCGCCGGAAGCGGATAAAGAGATAGAGACACAGGTGCGGGACCTATGGGATCGGTATCACTCGGAGGCTACTGAATGGCCCGACCCCATCCCTTTGAATCGATATGCAGACCTTCCAGCCTTCCCCATCGATTCTCTGCCTGCCTTGGGCCGCGAGTTTGTCGAGGCTGGGGCCAAAATCAATCAGGTTGATGCTGGGCTAACCGGAAGCCTGTATCTCGGGGCACTTTCAACGTGTCTCGGTGGTAAGGTCAAGGTCGATCTTCTGACGCATACAGAGCCCTGCAATTTGTATCTGGCTCCAATCCTTGACAGCGGTGAGCGTAAGAGTTCAACAGTCTCAGTCATGATCGAACCGATTTTTAGACAGCAGACTATGAAGGCCGAAGAAATGGCCGCGGAGATTCGGGGGAAACTCAACCAGCATCGGATACGAGAGGCGCGGCTTGCCAAGCTGCAGAAAAAAGCAGCCGACGCGGATGACGCGGGAACTCGTGCGGGACTGATCAGAGAGGCACGAGACATAGCCGATGAAATCGCGAGTAACCCTGTCCCGAAAGCGCCGATCTATATTTTTGACGATATTACTCCCGAGAAGTTGGGCGACGTGATGGTCGGCAACGCTGAGTGCGGCAGTATCATCAGCGCAGAGGGCGGCATATTCGATATTATGGCGGGACGCTACAGTGACGGTAAGGCGAATCTTGATCTGCTCTTAAAGGCTCACGCCGGAGATCAATGGAGTTGTCACCGGATCGGGCGGGAGGCGGTGAGTATGAACTCTCCTTCCCTCACTCTGGCGCTGGCGGTTCAAACTAGCGTGATTCGTGAGATCGGCGCTGACAAACGGTTTCAGGGCCGTGGGCTTCTCGCGCGGTTTCTCTACAGTTTCTGCCAACCGAGGGCGGGGCACAGGGAGCGTCAAACTGATAGCATCCCCGAGACTTTGAAAAACAGATATGATGCCCATTTGACGGCACTCTTGAACCTCCCGAAACTCTACAAGCCCCTCACACTCGCGCCGGACGCACAAGCCCTTTGGGATGCCTTTTACAATGATGTTGAACACGAAATGCGGCCGGGCGGTTCGCTTGAGTACGCCAAGGCTTGGGGATCGAAGCTCGCCGGTGCAGTCGCCCGTGTCGCCGGTCTCCTGCATGTCGCCGAGCACGGAATCAGGGCATTTGAGCAGCCCATTTCTGTCAGTATTGTCACCGCTTCGGCGGTGATTGGTGGATATTTTCAGGAGCATGCCTTGGGCACGTTCGGACTCATGGGAGAGGACCCGAAGATCGAGGCGGCGAAATTAATCCTTGAATACATCATTCAATACAAGCCGGAAACATTCAAGGGGCGAGATGTACTGAGGCATAAAAACGCTTTCAAGACAATGGAAGAGGTACAGCCGGGACTGAATATCCTGACCGAGCGCGGTTATATCAGAGAAGGAAACCGGAAACAATCGGGAGACAAGGGTGGACGACCGGGGGCACTCGAATATGAAGTAAATCCTAGAGTGTTAAAGAATCATTGACAATACCGACAAAACCCCCCTGTGTAGATAGGTGTAAATAGGTTTTGTCAGTATTGTCGATGAAATTACAGGAAGGTGAATATGAATTTAATGGATAAGTACCGTAATAAGAGGCAGAACAGAAAGACCGAAGAAATCACCAACAATACTGACAAAACCATAACCGCATCCCCCGCGTCGGCCTCCGGCCTTTCAGAAACGGCGCAAACAGCCTCTTGCGAGCCTCTGGACGGCCAGGAAGCCGCAGCTCCTGGGAATAACTCACAGGCAGCCCTTACAGCCCCGGCGAAAGCCATAGAGAGGCCACGGTACACGATCATATACTCCAAGGTCCTGGATGACTGCTTGTTGCTCGTGGAGACCGACAAGGACCGGGATATCCTCTTCGCCCAGGGCACGACAGGAGACGTGATCTTTACCCATGACGAAATCAAGCTATTGAAGGGGCAGCCTTTTGAAACTGCTAGGGCAAATTTTATGATTAAAAAAACTTTCCCGAGCTCGAAGATCGAAGAATGAGGGAGGCAAACCATGAAAACGGAATGTAGTTGTTTCTGGTTCGTCGCGGCGACGGGCGTATGCTCTTGGGATCTCAGTGCGCCGGGAACTCAGGTTTTATGCTGCTGCGCCGGATGCCGTGACTTCGAGTCCCATTTGACGAGCGATGACTATAAAGAAAAGTGATAGCCCTGAGCGGAATAGGGGGTGGAGATGAAAACAGTCCTTTGTGTTAAGCACGTGGTAATTTCAGGCTTGGATTTTTGCCCCGGTGAGCTCATCAGCTGCCCCCCCGAATACGCTGTGGCGCGGCCAAGCCCTAAGAGATCCAGACGACGAGGATCATGGCGTCAAATGCCTCGCGGACCTAAGTCAAATATTACCCAAGGAGTGGTTCGAGTCTGTCGCTGGAGCAACCAAAAAATCCACAGACTCAACCGCTTGATTCTCAAGGAATCACTATGAAAAAAAAGATTGAAAACGCGGACAGTTATCTGCCGACCAAAGCCGAGGAGCGAATCCTTCGAGCTTCGCTTATCGAGGGGAACCGTCTGTTGAATCAAAAGGAGTTTTGCAAGAAGGCTGGTGTCAGTGATGAGACTTTCGCGCGGGCAAAAAGGAAGCCGGGGTTTGTGAAGCTTTACCGCGAACTTTGCCTTCAGGAGCTGGCGGGCGGCATGGGGCCGTTCACGAAGGCACTAGAAAAAGAGGCGCGACGTGGTTCGATAAGGCATTTGGAATTGGCGCTGGAAATGACCGGGCTTTTCCAACCTAAAACGAAAGTCGAGCATTCCGGCTCAGGAGCGGTTCTGCTTATTACGAATGTCAAAGAGGATGAAGAAAAATAATCATGGCAGCCGAACCTTACACTTTAAAATATAATTGTGGGCCTGTTTCCCTGAAATTTCACCAGGACAAGACGAGCCGCGTCAAGCTTCTGATCGGCCCGTTTGGTACTGGCAAAACTTCCAGCGGTGCCTATGACCAGATCATGTGCCAGTCCAAGCGGGTGCGAGCTGACAAGAAGGGCGTCAAGCGGTCCCGCTTCGCAGTCGTAAGAAACACGTACCCGCAGCTTCGCGATACCACGATCAAGACCGTCCTCGAATGGTTTCCGTTCGGGGAATACAAGGAAACCGCAAAGGAACTGTTTATTACGTTTAACGATGGCGATGGGCAATCACGCGAGATCGAAGTCATATTCCGCGCCTTGGACGACGCAAAAGACGTTCGCAATCTTCTTTCGCTAGAACTTACCGGCGCATGGGTAGATGAGACGAGGGAAGTCAAGCTTGAGATCATCAAGGGCCTTCTTGGGCGTATCGGACGTTTTCCGAGCGTTCGAGACTTCGCCGGGCAGAATCCGTTTCTTTCCCCGCCCCAGGTCATTCTGACATCGAATTATCCGAGTACAGAGCATTACCTGTATAAGAATTTTGTCGAGAACCGTATCGACGGTTATGCGATTTACGAGCAGCCGCAATCTGAGAACATTCACAACTTGCGTCCTGGTTATTACAACGACTTGGAAAAAGATTATGCCGACCGGCCCGATCTGCTCAAAACGCTTGTCCGCGGCACGTGGGGCGTGATGGTCCGCGGCAAGCTTGTGTACCCGACGGAGTTCCAGCGAGCACGGCACGTTGCAAAGCAGTCCCTTATCCCTACGGGCAAGACGGTGATAATAGCGGGGTGGGATAACACGGGCCTTTCGCCGGCGATCAATCTCAGTTATGTCTCGGATCTCGGTCAGTGGAGGATCTTCAAGGAATTTTGCTTTGAGGATACGGGCATCAGCGACGCAACGGAAGCCTTCATAATTTGGACGAATCTCAATCTCCATGCTGAATGCACATATCGGCACATTGGAGACCCTGCCGGCAAAAACCGTGACTCGACGAAGAAAAGCCCCGCCGAGTACATAGCCGAGAAAGCCAAGGATTACGGGCAAGCAATCAACATCGAGGACGGTGTCCAGACGTTCAAAATCCGGCGTGAAGCCGTGGCTACGAGATTGACAAAGACCATTAACGGAGAACCAGCATTACTTATTGACCCCACATGCACGCGCATCATCGACGGCTTCGAGGGCGGCTATGCTTATCCCGAGATAGCGAACAGCGGCGTCTTCAGAGATGAACCGATAAAGAATGAGTACAGTCACATTCATGATTCCATTCAATACGTGGCGACGCGGCTGTTCAGGATTGCCGAAACCAAAGAGCCCCCGATAGTATGGCAATCTCCAATATGGAGAGGCAGCCGATAAAATCAAAAGGAGGATTATATGGACAGGATCGTTGGGTATCGCAACAAAGTAACCGGAGAGGTCGTGTGTTCAAACTGCATTACGGACGACGAACTCAAGGAAGCATCACAGGAAGGGATCGACATTGACGAAACAGAAAAAACTTGCGACAGGTGCGGGAAACAGTTGGTGACACCAAAATAGATGAGGAAAGAAATCGATTTAAAAAAATATGTCTTTCGGGACACAAATCAGGCGACCGGCCTTAAAACGGGATCGGACTCCAGTCCGAATAGGAGGCAACAAATGTCAGAGGAAGAAATTAAGCACTACGATGTGTCGCCAGCCGCGAGAAGCGCAGCTCAAAAGCTGATGACTCAACTCAACGCTGAAGATAGCGAGAAGCAGGCAGAAGCGGCAGGAACAATGGAACATCAAGACGCGGAGGGTACCGTAGACGAAGGTCAGGACGCTGTAGATGAGTCGGACAATGCTCTCGCCAAAGAAGTCAAGGACGAGGCGCCGGTCTCTGAAGGAAAAGACGGCCAAGACACAGAAAGTCCCGAGGAAGAAGGGAAGGAAGCAGACGGATCGGAAAAGGGAGACAAAAAACTGTCAGAGGAAGAGGCCATGATACGCGAGCAAGAAAAATTGCTTGCAGATGATGGGTTTCCGGGCACCGATCCAAAACAAGACGCAAAAGCTCGCCGGGCGTGGCAATTGCAGAGATTGCAGCTTCGTCAAATAAAAGAGGAGAATGAACGGCTCAAAATGCAGCCCCCGGCTCCTCTTGCCCCGCCAGTTAATTTCACGGAGGCAGACGCGGCTGCGGCTATTTCAAAACTCGACGACGATTGGCAAAATGGCCGACTCGATATTGACTATGCTGCCCTAGAAGAAAAAAAGGCAGCTATCAGAACCAGCCAGGTTGTGATGCAACTTTACGCCGAGCAAAGCAAGCAGGCGCAACAACAAGCGATGCGACAAAAAATTGATCGCGCTATCGAAAAAGCAGAGGAGCAGGGCCTGCCCGGAATGAGGAAGGCCTGGGACGCGCTCTTGGCCGATCCTCTCCTTGCGAACGATTTTTTGATTGGACAAATTGTCACGAAAAACATTGACAACGGATCGGGGACCGCCCTTGCCTACTACTTGGGAAACCACATCGCAGAAAGCCGCAAGTTGGTGACTGAGATGGACCCTGGGGAGCGGGCCGTGCGTCTTCATGAAATCAGGACCCGTTTGACGAAGGCTCGGAAGCCAGCGGAGGGCAGCGGCTATCGACCAAGTAAACCGATCACGAACAGCTACATCGAGGAGAAACCGCGCCGGGGAAACGAATCAGACCCCGTGAAAGCAGAGATCAAGCGCCACCTGGATCGCGTTTATCATCGCTGATGAATACGTGCGGTGCAATTCAAAAAAGGGAGGTGAAAATACCATGAAGCCGCGAAAAATTGAAAGCATCCAGAAAGAGCTGGAGAAGCCGAAAAAAGTGTTCACGACTTTCGCCGAGGCCGAGAAAAAAGCAAAGCAGGAAAAAACAGAACGAAAGGGTTAAAAAAGCGCCGCGCCTTGCCGGCATGGTCGAGACCGTGCGGTGCGACATTCCCTGGTGTCTTACGATATCGCCATGTCGTAGGCACCGGGGCTCTCTGAATTTGAAAAATGATTTTTTGTTACCCAAAGACCTGGAGGTTAAGCCTCCATAAGTCCGTGATCTGCCGTATCCGTTTTTCGTCATTAGGGCATAAAAGGTACGAGAATATTACCCATTTCATTATCTGAATTAGGACGACGCGACAAAAGGAAAATGAATTCTTGACTCTGATACCGGAAGTGACATACAATCCCCTTGTTCAACTTGAACAGGAGGGGCTCTGCATGACAGGGAGAGTCCGTACAAGGGAGAAGTGCGGCAAGTGCGGCGGCGCGTTCAAGATCGTCGAGGAAATAGATATCCTCTGCCCTGTATGCCTTACCAAGCCGGAGAAGTTTTACGTCAAGCTCTACTGGCAGGGCGTGAAACACCGCTTTACCCGCGACCGTCAAGGCCACAAACTGGACAGCTACAGGCGAGCTCACCGGCTGCTTGAGAATATCCGCACGGCCATAGATAGCAAAACATTTTCACCCTCTGATTATAATCCAAAAGAGATCGAGCAATTCAAAGGCCGGAGACTCCTTGAAAAGTGGATCGAAGGCAAGGAATCCCAGGACAAAGCGCCGACACATTTGAAGAGCGTGCGCGGCATGATAAACAATTACTTCCTTCCCGCTTTCGGCGACATGGACGTATCGGAAATCCGTACACACCATATCGATGATTTTCTCGACAACCTTCCGAAAAGCCTGTCGCCCAAAACGCGAAAAAATATCTTGATCATGCTCAAGAACTTTTGCTCCTGGCTGTTCAAGAGGGATCAACTTTTGAGGCTGCCGGCCTTCCCGATGATCGATGTTTCCGAGAAGCCGATAAAATGGATAAGCAAGGAGCATCAGCTTAAAGTGCTTTCGTTCATTCATCCACATCACCGGCCTATATTTGAATTTTTGTTCTATCATCCGGTGAGGATATCCGAAGCCCGGGCACTCAAAGTGAAGGACTTTAATTTCGAGGCTGGAACCGTCTATATTTGCAGGGCTTGGAGCGGTGAGGTATTAAGAAGCAGAAAAAATAAAAAGCCGTATTATCTGCCTGTCTCTCGGCATTTCAGCGATGCTATTCTCAAGGATAAACTTCCCGAGGCTTTTGCATTTACTAATAAAATAGGGGAGCATTACAAGCTGAGAAAGCTGTCTGACATTTGGCACAGGGCACGCAGAGCAGCGGGGATCCCCGAGCTCAGTCTCTATAATGCCACAAGGCACAGCATAGCAAGTCAAGCGAGATCCGCAGGTGTGGAGCTCTCATTGATCGGTGCCGCTCTCGGTCACAGCTCGCTGGCATCGACTCAGCGGTATGCTTCGCTTGACGTGCTTCGGCTTTGCGAGATTGTGGATGGTTCGGATTCAAATATAATCAGTATCTCAAGCCGACCATCGAAAGCCTAAATAATTAAATCTAACATACTTATGAATCCAGAGTTGCCTTTAACACGAACTCCAATAACGACAATTAATTGATTACTCGCTGCGGCTGTTGGGTCCAGAAGATAATCGGTGTCAACATGAACTTTGTATATCAAGTCATCATCTTCTAATAAACATAACAAAGGTGTTTGGCCCGCCGTGGGAATCCAGTTCGCAGGGATTTCTCCATTTTGTGGTGGCCTGAGTGCGTCAAATAACGTTTTCAGTTTATTGTCAATATCGCCGAAATTTATTGAAGTTGGAATCAAGATATTCAAATCTAGTTCTGCATACATATTGAAATGCTTCGATACCAGATGGAAAAAATCAAATCCTCCAACCGAAGCAAAAAACTCAGGGTGCTGAAATTTATTAAGAATGTCTACATGTTGATTTAATGGTGGAAGATTTTTAAGTGCTATTAATTGTTCGTGCATTTTAAGTCTTATTTCATTCTTATGCGTTATATCAGCAGAGTTTCCACTTTTAATCTCACCCTGATAAAAAAGTGTAAATTCCATAGTAACGTCCTCAAATTTAAAATTAAAGCAACCTATCAAATATCAAAAAGCGGTACTGTCCTAATTTGATAAAATAGCCGCTGAAAATTTCAGCGGCTATTACTGAATAATATTTATATTATTTCTTTTTTGGTGCAGGTAAAAGTTTGGGGAGATACTGTAATGCCTTTGGATCTCTATCGGTAAAATAATCCCTTGCTTTTTTTGGCAACCACACCTCATGAAAATGCTTTCTAAAATCAGCGAGGACGGAATTAGGATAAAGTTTAGGATAACATACACGACCATCTTCATAAACATGTCGGTAAGTTGGAAGGGTATCTGTATCTATTCCTTTTTCATCTCGTAGCCATTTACAAAACATTATTCCGGCCGAAATATCGGGAACCATAGTTTCGGGGACTGTATACCCAGCATCCTCTAGAGGGGCAATGAGGGCAAATAGCATTTCATTCAACATTGAAAAATGGGTAGGTGGTATTTCTGATCTGTTTGCCATGTATCGTTGAATATGATATGGCAACCCAACCTTAACTTTACCAGTAACCCATTCACGAACCCACTGGGACACAGCTACGGCAAACTTGGGAGAACACCATTGTCCTAGATTAATTGCTACATCAGGGTGTACCCATGTTCCTTGAAGTTCTGCCCTACCTCCTTGTATTTTATAAACTAATTGCGTGGTCGGAATCCCGACTACGCTTGATAGCTCCTCAAGAAAAGCTTTTGTCGATTTGTTTTCAAAATAATGTTTAAACTCTTTACCAGATGCCTTGCACATAGCGGTAGCATCGACATATCCATCTATGGCGCGTTGATTAATAAGAGCGTTTTCAATTTTATGTGGAATTACAGCCAATTCAAGCGATAACTGTACCATAAATTCCTCCCATTTCTCGACGTTTAATCGAAATATGCTACATGATGTTGTTTTATTAATCAAGAAGAGAAATAACTTCCTCAGTCGTCCATAAGGTGTTGCCCTCAATGTCTATCATTTTTCAGGTAGCAAATCCCGAATACTCCAGAGCCTATTTGTAATGCCAGCTTCCAAGCGAGTCAATCTGAATTATTTCTGATTGGGGCACAAGAGGGTCACAACGAGAAAATCATTGATATTAAATCATTGAAAAATAAACTGGAAAATAGATAGGGCCGAGGGTTCGATCCCCTTCTCGTCCACCATTTTTTCACAATCCTGCCAAGAAGGTTTCACCTGCCTCCAAGTTTCTCGGCCCTTGCTTTACTTGATACACATCTCTGTTCGAAATTACAATTACTCTTCGTAAGTTCACAGAACAAGAAAAAGTATAAACCCCCATATCCAGAGCTGACCTGTTCAACAGCAACCATTGTTTTTTTATCAACTTTTGATCAATTCTCCCTGCAAGGGATATATAACTATGAGCAAACGGCAAGGGGACATATTTATCCTTCTGCGCCGTAAAACCCCGTCTCTCGGCCTTCAAGCCGGGGAGGATGTCAATGACATCATACGACTGCAAGAAGGGTTTTCTGAAGAACCTTAGACGTGTTCAGGTCGATAGAGTGTTTATCGTTCTCTAAAAATCTAGTTATGACAACATATTTTTATAGGTGTTTTGCCGGTTTTTTGTACATTGACAGCACTCAACAACAAAGGTACAATATACTGTTATTTCTACCTTCCTGGAGCAGGGATTAATTCGTTCCAATTTCATTTTCATTGGGTTAAAAAACGAGCAGAGACGATTCAATGGCTGAAAACCGGGAGTCCTTTATCCGAAAAGGATTGGAGATCGCCGGCTATGACGAATTGTCCCGGAGCAGAACGAATCACCGGCAAGTCATATGATGATGTTGCCGCCAACAGCAAGCCCGCGCTGCCGGACTCCTTGATTGCGGCAAGGGGGATACCCGTCTCATTATGAAAAAGAAAATCATCATAATTCTCAGTATCGTATCTCTGCTCTTCATTTTCGGGGGAATTTACCTCATCAAATCGGTCGAAACCAACGCAACGCGGTTTGATGAATTAATCATGTTCCACAAGGTGGAAATCCTCAGGGTGAATCTTCTGCTGAATATTCGCAGAGCGGAGGCGGATCTGTATTCCCAGGGCACACGACACGCGGAAAGCGCCAATTCCGTTGAAAGTCACGTTGATGCCATGAAGAATACGATTAATATTTGTTTTGGATGCCACCACGAGGAAAGCGTCCTGCTCAGGCTTCGTGATCTGCAGCAACAGGTCGAGCAATACGGTCAGCAAGTAAGCAAAGGACTGACCCTGAAAACAGACACCGGCCGTTTTCGCGTCGAACTGGAAAGAGCCCACCTCATCGGCGATTCGCTGATCATTAAGATCAATACCATGATCGCGATAACCAACAAAAAACTCGCGGAACGGACCGATGATGCCCTGCGCGAAGTGCATCGCACGAAAATTCTGCTGATTCTGGTCATTGCCGCAGGTCCCTTTGTAATCGCCCTCATGGCCTTTTTGGTGCTCAGAGGCGTTACCCGCCCGATTCAGGCGCTGCTGAATGCTACGAGAAATTTGAAAACGGGGGATCTCGAGTATAGAGTAGCCGGACTCCCGGATGAGTTCGGCGAACTGGCGGTCGGTTTTAATGCGATGGCGAATTCGTTAAAGGCACAAATGAAGAAAATCGAAGAGAGCGAGAAGAGATACCGCCTGCTCTTCGAAAGCGCTGGCGACGCCATATTTATCCTGGATGGCGAAGGGGATAACATGGGGGAAATCGTTGCGGCCAATCAGGCCGCTGTAAAGATGCATGGTTATACCCATGCGGAACTTTTGACCATGAACATTAGAGACCTCGACGACGCCGATTCGTCCGCCAAGGTGCCTGACCGGATAGAGCGCATATTCGAAGGGCAGTGGCTCAAGCGGGAAATCAATCATGTCAGGAAAGACGGAACCGTTTTCCCCGTGGCGATCAGCGCCGGGCTGCTTGAACTGGGGAATCACCGTTATATTCTGGCAATCGACAGTGACATCACCGAGCGGAAGCAGGCCGAGGAAACCCTGCAGCGGACCGAGCAGCTAAAAATGACAGGGGAACTGGCGGCGGGACTGGCGCATGAAATTAAAAATCCCCTCGCAGGCATCAAGGCTTCAATCGAGATCCTCTCCACGGCGCCTTACCTCCCTGAAGATGATAAGAGCGTTCTTGTACTTGTGATCGGCGAGATCAAGCGGATCGAGTTGCTGATCAGGGATCTTCTCAATTTTGCCAGGCCCTCCCGGCCTCAATTCGAAGATACCGATGTCAATGCCATCCTGGACTCCGTTGCCAGCATGGTGCTGAAAAACCCCCGTTCGTCTGCGAGCGTATCGAAAACCATTTACGTTGTTAGGGATTTTGAAGAGAATCTTCCGGCAATCACGGCTGACCCCATGCAACTGAAGCAGGTTTTCATGAATCTGATGCTGAATGCTGTTGACGCCATGCATGGCAGCGGCACCTTGGGGATCAAAACACGGTTTGATTTGGCGGCGCGGGATATCCTGATTGAAGTGTCCGACACAGGCAAGGTACCAGATTCCGCAGTGATGAATAAAATATTTCAGCCCTTTTTCACGACAAAACCGAAAGGGACAGGTATGGGGCTTGCGATTTCGAAGCGGTTGATTGAGAATCACAGGGGAACCATCGGCATCGTCAAGAACGCGTCAAGCGGGGTAACATTCAGAATGAGCCTGCCGGTAGCCCAGGTAATACAAAATCAAACGACAGGACCATCCGCCGCCCTGTGAGCGCGGCGGTGGTACTACAGTTTTTCAGGGATTTATCAGAAACGCATCGGCCGACTGTTCCCCATTGGAAACGGAAACCCGTCTGCCCCGGATGGTGAGTCTGCCGTCGGCATAGAGTTGAATAGCGCGGGAATAGATCTTGTGTTCCTGTCTGAGGATTCGGGCTGACAGGCTGTCCTCAGTGTCTTTGTCCAGGATCGGGACAACGGCCTGGATGATGATCGGCCCGGTGTCCATACCTTCATCCACGAAATGTACTGTGCACCCCGAAAACTTGACCCCGAGCTCCAGTGCCGCTTTCTGGACATGAAGGCCCGGGAAAGCCGGCAGGAGAGCGGGGTGGATATTCAGGATGCGGTTGGAAAAGGCTTTGATCAGCGTCGGGGTGATAATCCGCATGAAACCGGCCAGGCAGACAAGTTCGACGCCCCTTTCCCTCAATTCTTTTACAAGCAATGCATCATACTCTTCCCGCTTGCCTTTAAACCCTTTGGCACTTACATGTACGGCGGCGAAACCGTGTTTCCGAGCCCGTTCAAGAGCATAGGCATCAGCCTGATCGCTGATCACGACAGCGAGTTCCGCCGAGAGTGTTCCGTTCTCAATGTTGTCGATGATTGCTTGAAGATTGGAGCCACGGCCGGATACAAGGACACCGAGTTTTACCGTTTTCATGGAAGTCCCTCAAACAAGTGCAGGAGGCGGGGCGGGAGTCAGCAGTCGGGACTAAAACCCGAAACCTAGTTTTCATACCTCACAAGCTGTTTTCCCTTAACAACTTCGCCGACGAGGTACGCTTTTTCCCCCAGCTTTGACGCTTTTTTCATGACCGCTTCGGCCTGTTTCCCTGGTACGGCAAGGATCATACCGAGTCCCATGTTGAAGTCCCGATACATTTCATTGTCATCGATGTCCGCTTTTTTCCGGATAAGTTTGAAAATCGGAGGCACTTCCCAGGTTCCTTTCCTGATCAGTGCTTGAGCGCCTTTCGGAAGCATGCGGGGCGTATTTTCGGTGATTCCTCCGCCCGTGATGTGCGCCATCCCGCGAATGTCGAATTCCTTCAAAAGAGCCATAATGGTTTTCGTGTATATTCTTGTGGGGGTAAGCAGGACGTCGCCGAGGGGGACCTGGCTCAGTTCGCTCAGAAGGTCCTGCACGCCGTATCCTGATTTCTCGAGAAGCACCTTTCGCACCAGGGAAAAGCCGTTACTATGGAGCCCCGAAGATGCCAACCCTACGAGGCGGTCTCCCGGCTTAATCTTTGAGCCATTGACGAGCTTCTTTTTTTCAACCACGCCGACAGCGAAGCCCGCCAGATCGTACTCATTCTCGCCGTAGAACGATGGCATCTCCGCGGTCTCTCCACCGATGAGTGCGCAACCTGATTGTTTGCACCCTTCGGCAATGCCCTTGACGATGTCGGAATGCTCTTTGGGTTTAAGCTTGCTCGTTGCGAAATAATCGAGAAAAAAGAGCGGCTCGGCACCCTGAACAATGATGTCGTTGACGCACATGGCGACCAGGTCGATTCCGACCGTGTCGTGTTTGTTCATGAGAAAAGCGATTTTGAGCTTCGTGCCGACGCCATCTGTCCCGGACACGAGCACGGGCTCCTTGAATTTCTTGAGCGCGAAAAGTCCGCCAAAGCCGCCGATATGCGTCATGACTTCTGGCCGGAACGTTGATTTCACATAGGGTTTGATTTTCTCGACGAAGAGGTCACCGGCGTCGATATCAACGCCGGCGTCTTTGTAGGTTATGGCCATACTGTATCCCTTCTGAATTTTTTGGTGATAGTATCCGGAACGAAAAGCGATGTCAACAGCAATGTGGTATACAGAAGTGGTTACCTCTTATTTGACTTTCCCCTCGATTTCTTTGATCGTGGTGTTGTTAAGGAGCTTCATGAACCGGGGGTTGGCTTGGAGGGCCGCAATATCACCGGCATTGACGGCTTTCATGATTTCGGGGTCCTCTAGGATCTTTTTAAAGTCGGGATCGTTCTGGAGGTTCAGGATCAGGCTCATGATTTCCGTGTCGTTGAGCATCTTTTCCTGGAGCGATTTCATCTCACCAACAGATCCGCCGTTGCCGGTTCCTGTGCCCGCTGGCGACGATATCGCATGGATGGCTTTTATTTTCGATGCCTCGATTTTTATTATGCCGAGGCTTCCCGATTTTACCGTGTAGATCCCGTTGCTGAGCGATTGCACTTCTCCGGTGATAGTGCTGCCGTCAAACAAGTCAAGCTCCCTCAGTTCAGCGGCTGCTGCGCTTCGGAATGATAAGGCCAGCATCAGGAACCAGGACAAAATAAGGATCCGCATGTTCTCCTCCTGTGAAAACAGGTATGCACTCTGCCCGAACCGGCGCCGACACAGTTCTTTATTGCCGGCTGCTGTAGCAGGGTCGTTCACGCCCTGTGCCGGCGGTCTGGTCAGAATACCGGACTCGACCGGTCTTTACGTAGATGGAGATTATGCTAATTTGCCGAATCTGTCAAGACGGAAGGTCGCGGAACGCTCCTGCCTTGTATCGCGGAGAAAATGGCCGGCCTCGCGTCATCGGCTCAGCGCAGATAGTCCAGCCTGCATATCAGGACACCCGATCAAAGCCATTCGTCTGGAGGGGAAGCCACGGTAACTTTTTTCGTCATGCATATCCAATTCTGGCTCTGATGATAAAACGCCTGTTTTCTTTTGAATTGGCTGGTTCTTTGTGATAAACTTATTGAAAATTCCACGATGGGGGAAGCATGAAAAAACCCGTTCTAGTATTCAGCATCGAAAGGCTGTTTGTGCCGCAAGCTGTCTGGGCGGAGATCAGTGCTGGGAACATCTTTTTTTGCGTATCGGGCGCCGCGAATGTTGTCTAAAGCCATGATTGTCACGTCGGCAAAATGGGACTCAAATGCGGAGCATGTCATTATCAGATATTCCACACAGTGCTAATGCGCGAAAAGAAAACCATGGCTGACATACGGAAAGGCCTGTCTTATGGAGCCGGCTACAACGGACAGCGGGCGTTCGATGTGAAAACGAGATGCGCCAGGTGTCATATTCTTTGATGTAATTCGGAGGCACCAGCGGTTCGGTCTTACTGAACCGGGAGAGGCAGTCGCCTGTGTGTAATAAACAGAACAGCGGGGAAACAAATGCGACAGCGGGGAAAACAGTACCTGTCTCCGCTGCGGTTGGGATGATCCTTGCTCACGATATCACGGAAATCAGGAAGGACGAATTCAAGGGCAGGGCATTTAAAAAAGGGCATATCATTCGCCTCGAAGACATTGTATATCTGAAACGCCTGGGAAAGGAACACCTGTTCGTGCTCTCCCTTGCCCCTGATGAGGTGCATGAGGATGATGCGGCCTGCGCGCTAGCAGCCGCTCTCATGGGAACGGGGGTCCGGGCGGAGGGTGAACCGAAGGAAGGCAAAATTAATATTGTCGCAGAGCGCGATGGCTTGCTTTATGTAAACCGCGAAGCGCTGCTTGCATTCAACATGCTGGGAGACGTCATGTGCGCCGCGCGGCACAGCAATTCCCTGGTTAAAGAGGACCGGGTCGTCGCAGGTACGAGGGCTATCCCGCTGGTGGTGAAACGAGCCGTGATCGACGAGGCAGTCGGAATCTGCGAGAATGCGCGTGCTGCCGGAAAGCCGGTGGTAGAAGTAAAGGGACTGCGGAAACCCAAAGCCGGGGTCGTGATAACGGGAAATGAGGTTTATCACGGCCGGATCAAGGATGCCTTCGCTCCTATCATTTCAAAGAAGATAGAGGCTTTCAAGGGAGAGATTGTCGGTCTTTACTATGCCCCCGATGACACCGCAATCATCGAGCAGCGTCTGCGGGAGCTCCTGGATGCCGGCGCGGACCTGCTTATTACCACCGGCGGCATGTCCGTGGATCCCGACGATGTTACCCGGTTCGCCATCAGAAATATCGGCGCGAAAGATATCGCTTACGGCGCGGCTGTACTACCCGGGGCGATGGTCCTCGTGGGATACATAGAAAAAGTTCAGTGTTTAGATGTCCCGGTCCAGAGTGGGAGTAACCGGGGACGCGGAGCTCGAAACGCTGATCTCATCCCGATTCTCGGCATTCCGGCCTGTGGCATGTACCACAGCATTACGGTCCTCGATCTCATCCTGCCGCGGGTACTGGCAGGCGAGAAGATCGGTAGACGGGAACTGGCGGAACTCGGCCACGGCGGACTCTGCCTCCATTGCAAGGAATGCAGGTATCCTGTTTGTCCCTTCGGGAAGTAGCTTCTGCTGAGAAAAGCAGCTAAAAATTAACGGTACGGGTAGTAACAAAAAAATATCCGTTATCCTTTAACCGCCGAGAATACATTATAAAAATTTATCATATCTTGCATCATCCCGGTGAGCTTCCTCGCTTTTTTCTGCGGCCCGTTATTAAGCGCCGCAAGAAGCGGATCGCAGAAATACCATGTACACTTGAATGGCCTCATCCACCGGGGCTGAATACAGCCCCATGGCCCCATGCTTTCACAAGGCCCCTCCAGTGATCGTGCCTCATCCCGCTGCGGTGCTACTATGCCAAGACCGTCCAAATATCCGATATCCGCCTCACGATAGAGTCCGTGTCTTTGCCTGCAGCACACATCAATACAAACGGGACAGATCGTAGCTGTATACTCCTCGATGAGCGGCGACGAGTCGATAAGGAGCTGCTTGAGTTTCAATGCAATATCGGTACGACTGTCCGTCATGATAGGCTGTGAAGAGCATTGTCTGCTGAAAGAAGCATCATTATGAGGAACAGGTAGATATTTATCTTTCTGAAGAGGAGCTGGGAAGGAGGCAGCAAGGGATGCATCCCTGTCAAAGATCGTTCATTCCAGATTAGCCAGATGGCCAAGGGGAAGAAAGAAAAAGAGACGAAGGGAGATCTCACCGAACCGTAGAGAGGCAGGACGAAACTGGCGATTGCCGCCGCAGCAATCCAAACAAAAGTTAGCCTCGCGATTTGCGGTTTGCCCAAAACCGAGGTGAGCGATGGGAGACCAGCACGTTCGTATTCTTCTCCATGGTTCAGGACGAGGAGCCAGAAGTGCGGGACTTGCCACATAAAGAAGATGAAGCAGACCGTTGCGAGGCGGGCATCCAGGAGGGAACCTCCCGCGGAGACCCAGCCGATCGCAGGCGGAATCATGCCGACGGCGGCGCCCGGTATTGATGCGAATGCCGTAATCTTCTTGAGGTAGGTATAGGCGCCGTTGTACCAGAGAATCGCTGCGAGCCCCAGGACAGTGGCTATTTCGCTTCTTCCTGACCACAGCACGAATAAACCGAACGATATCAGCGAAAGAGAAAAGAAAAGTGCCTGACGAGGGAAGATGATGCCAGACGGAATCGGCCGCTGACGGGTTCTTTCCATCTTTGCATCGATGAAGCGTTCCTGGAGTTGGTTGAGGGCTGAGGCGCCGCAGGACAGAAAAAAGACCGCTACAGCAACGTCAAGTGCGCCGATTACCTGGTGATACGAAAAAAGGAAAAACCCCGTTGCCGCGGAACAGGCGGCGAAAAGGGAAATGGATATTCTGCTGAGAACAATATAGGGTTTCCAGGTCGCCATATCGATAAATTGCTCAATCCGCGAGCACGATGCCCCGAAGAGCCTTAATTCCGCAGTCCGATGATGAGCTATTGCAGACTTTTTATATACTCGGTTATCGCATCTATATCTTTGCCCGTCAGTTGCCCCTGCTGAGAGGGCATGATCGGCGGGAATCCTTTGACCCGGTCTATTTCCGGGTGCAGTAGCGTCTGCTTTATGAATGCTTCATCAACCGTGATCTCCCGTTCCTTTCCAGCCCGAATCACGGTTTCCTTTTTTCCGAAAACCCCCTTGAACGTCGGCCCTATCTTCGGTGTGCCGTCAGTCGTATGGCAGGCAACGCAGCCCTTGACCTGAATGAGCTGCGCACCCTGGTTCACCGCTTTTCCTTCAACGTTTTGCTCAGCGGCTTGCTGCGGACCGGGTGTTTTTGCCCCGGTTGTCGCAGCACCGCGTTCTTCCTCCCCTTTGTACCATGCATCGAAATCCTGCGCGGTCATGACTTGCACTTTGGTGATCATGGCGGAATGTCCCAATCCGCAGTATTCCGTGCAGAAGAGGTCATAGGACCCGAGTTCGTCGGGGAGGAACCAGAGGTGTGTTTCCCTGCCGGGCACCGCGTCCTCCTTGATCCGATACGCGGGTATGTAGAGACTGTGTAGAACATCAGCTGAAGTGATCAGGAGCTTAACGGGCTTTCTCACTGGAACGTTGAGTACATTGCTTTCCTTGCCGTTCGCGTAATCGAAAGTCCATGACCACTGTCGGGCAACCACCTTTATGACCATGGCATCGGGCGGGGCTGTCCGCATATACTGGAAACCCTTCCAGCCGACAAAGAAGATCACTAGCACGAGGATTGTGGGAATGACGGTCCAGATGATCTCGAGTGGAATGTTCTCCTTCACCTCTTCGGCCTGGGGGTGCCGCTTCCTGCTGTAACGGAAAACGAAATAGAGCATGACTCCCGTGTTCAGGGCCAGAAGAACGACAGATATGCCGAGAATGAAGAAGAATGTGTCGTCCGCGGGGCTCGACATATGCGGCCAGCCGGTTACCATAATCCACCTGTAAAAGTTCAGTGTTCAGAGTTCAAAGTTCAGTATACCATTTATAACAGAGCGCCATGATTATCGATACCAGATATCGAAGAATGTCAACACGATGATGATCGAGACAGTTATAATCGGGACAAAGATCAACAGTTTGAATAGTCTTTTTTCATACTTGAGGTGCATAAAAAACCAGAGCACCAGACTCGCCTTGGCTGAAGCGATGGCGATATTGGCTACCATGCTCCATTCACCCATTTTCATTTGCGCGGCCTTGATCGTCAATCCGGTTAAGCATAGCAAGGCGATCCAGACGATTACAAATACTTGGGTCGGCACGTGAGCCCGTTCTTCCTGTTTTTGTTCCATGATCTTTTCTCGCGGGCAGGCTTCAGCCCACGATTTCTCCGTGACGGTAATTTTAAAATACGTGCGGACCAAATCCGCGGCAACAAAATAAATTACAATATCAAGTAGAACAGCGGGAACAAATAAATCCAGATGACATCGACGAGGTGCCAGAAAAGGCCCGCGTTCTCCAGTTTGACATAATCCGTTCCTGATACGCTGTCGCGAAGCGTCAGAATCAGGATAAAGCCGATGATGCTTATGCCTATCACAACATGCAGGGCGTGAATGCCGGTCATGACGTAATATAAGCCGAAGAAAAGAATCTTTCCATGGCTCATGGCCAGAAGTTTAGGCGAGTCAGGGTAAAAACCGTGCCGGATATGATCGGACCATTCGAAATATTTATTTACGAGAAACGCAATCCCAAGGATGATGGTGACGGCCTGAAAAAGGATAGAGCGCATTTTTGCGGCACGTTTGATGGCTGCAATCGAAAGTGCCATGGTCAGGCTGCTGGTCAGCAGGATGAGAGTATTAATGGCTCCGATGGTCATGTTCATTTCCATTCCCGCCTCGTGGAAATCGGCTGTGTTGACCTCACGGTAGACCGAATAGACGAGGAACATGCCGCCGAAAAGCAGGATTTCGGTGAACAAAAAAAGCCACATACCAAGCTTTGCGCCGACATAATCGCGATGTTCTATATGAGCGGTTTCGTTCATAGAAAAGAGGTATCCTCGTTGATGATTAGGGTAATTTCCGGTCTGCCGTCCAAGGGAAAGGGAACATTCAACGTTGAACTGTTATTTAAAATCATAGGGTCCCTTCGTGACTACCGGGATATCCTTGAAATTTTCCGTGGGTGGCGGGGAGGAGGTTTGCCATTCGAGCGATGCTGCGCCCCAGGGGTTGTCCCCGGCATTCGCGCCCGAGAAAAGAGAATGAATCAGGTTGTAGAACATGATGATCAGTCCCATGGCGAGGACCCAGGAACCAATAGTCGAGACCAGGTTCGGTCCGTTAAACCGGGGAAGATAATCGTAGTAGCGCCGCGGCATGCCTTCCCAGCCGAGAACGAACATGGAAAAGTATAGCATGTTAAAGCCGATGAAAAGGAAGACCCACGCAAGTTTCGCCAGGTGTTCTTCATACATCTTTCCGAACATCTTGGGATACCAGTAATGGAGGCCAGCGAAAAAACCCATGACTGCGCCGCCGAATATGACGTAATGGAAGTGGGCGACAATGAAGTAAGTGCCGTGGACATGGAGGTTCGTATCCAGTGCGCCCTGTACGAGGCCAGTCAGTCCGCCGATTGAGAACAGGAATATGAAACCGAGCGTATAGAGGAGTGGAGCGCCGAGGGTAATCGAGCCTTTATATAGGCTCGCGATCCAGCTGTAGACCTTGACTCCGCTGGGCACAGCGACGAGGAAGGTAAGGAATGAAAATATGATCCGGGAGGTGTCGCTCATGCCGCTGGTGAACATATGATGTCCCCAGACGAGGTAGCCCACGAAGGCGATGGCCAGGCTCGATGCGGCGATTGCCGTGTACCCGAAAATGTTTTTCCGGCTGAAGACGGGTATGATATCAGTGACCGCACCCATTGCGGGCACGATCATGATGTAGACGGCCGGGTGCGAGTAGATCCAGAACATGTGTTCGAAGAGAATCGGGTCGCCGCCCTTGGCCGGATCGAAGATACCCACCCCGAAGAAACGTTCTATGATGATAAGCAAGAGCGTGATTGCCAGGACCGGCGTGGCCAGTAGCTGGATCCAGGATGTTGCGTAGATGGCCCAGGTGAAAAGTGTCATCCGCTTCCATGTCATTCCAGGAGCTCTGAGCCGGTAGATCGTCGTGAGGAAATTCATCCCCGTGAGCGTGGACGAAAGGCCGATCAGGAACACGCCGAAAACCGCAAGCGATACGTTTGTCCCGGTCCGGATGCTATAGGGGATATAGAAGGTCCATCCCGTGTCCGGCGGTCCGCCGCCCGTAAAGAGTGACGTGACGGCCAGCGCTCCGCCAGTGATAAACAGCCACCATGAAAGGATGTTGATCTTCGGGAAGGCCACGTCGCGTGCACCGATCTGGAGGGGCATGATGAAGTTCCCGAGCGAAGCGGGAATTCCCGGGATGATGAAGAGGAAGATCATCACAACTCCGTGAAGGGTGAAGAGGGAATTGTAAGTCTGGGCGGAGATGATATGCATGCCCGACCGGATGAGTTCGAGGCGCATGGTGAGACCTAGGCTCACCCCGACAGCAAAGAAGGACAATGTCGAAATAAGGTACAGGAGGCCGATCCGCTTGTGGTCCGTCGTGAATAGCCAGCCGAAGATACCGGGATATCTGGTTTTCGCGTGGTAAAAGCTTGCTTCCATGTGCGGGGTTCTCCTAAAATCCGGCTACAGGTTTTGCGTTTCGGATTTTGTGGCCTTGCGCTCCGAGCCGTTGTCCGGGTCTGATCGTGTTTAAAACATGCTCATAGATCTTTTCGTTTATTCTTTGTCGAGATCATTAGATACGTGAAAAATGACCCGACGAAGAGGATCATTACCGTCGCGGTGACTTTTAATATATTGAATACGTAGGTTTTTTTGAGCGGATCATAGCTGAAACAATACAAAAGAACTTTGCGGGTAGTAGAGCCCACCTGACCGGTCGCCGCCTCGTTCAATGCCATGGTTATTTCAAAGGGAAGAAAATTGACGCCTTCGATGTAACGTACTATTTTGCCGCCCGGCGCAAGGACGACGAGTGTCACGGGGTGGGAAAAATCGTGGGCCCCATCCCTTTGGAACTTAAAGCCGATGGAATCAGTGAATTGTCTTATGCCGGGTTCGTCTCCTGTCAGAAAAATCCATGCGTCTTCGGGAAAGGGGTGGCCGATGGCCTTGATATAGTTCCTTTTCTTGTCGCGTGCGACGGCCGGTGTATCTTTATCATCGAAGCTGAGTGCGATTACCTGAAAATCTTTCCCCGGCTTCATGTCGTCTATTTTGCCAAGCACAGCCGCCACGCCATTCAGAAGCATGGGACATTCATGCGTGCAGCTAAAATAAACCGGAGCTACGATTGTCGGCTTGTCAATCATGTTTCTGAGGTTTACGCTATTGCCGTTTTCATCGACAAAGACCGGGTCTGCCGGTATATACTGCCCGAGTTTTTCATCAATGCCGATATCCGCCCGCGTTGCCGTTGATTCTTGGCACAGGCTTGAGTACGGCAACAAGAGTAGCAGAGGGAGGAGAAGAAACAGTCTGCGCATCAAGAAAATCACCCTATCCTTTTAATGGTTTTGAATGAAAACAGCGGGGTAGAATGCTTCAGTACTTCTTATAGCAAGAATAGCCTAAACGGATATGCAAAGTCAAGAGAGTCGGTGATGAGGTGTGATGAAGGGTCTTGAAATTGCAAACGGCCGGAAGAAGTGGTATAAAGTTGCCATGCCTGTCTATAAACATACCGAAAAATGCATGGTCTGCGGTTCGGTCCTTGAATACCTGCTGCAGGCGGAGAGCCATACCTGCATCTATTGCAACAGAGCTGAACAGGGGCATATCGTCTGTACCGCAGGGCATTTTGTATGCGATGCCTGCCATGGATTGGAGGCGCGCGGCATAATTGAGCAGATTGCATTCACCAGCCGGGAAAACGATCCGCTTGCCATGGCTGAGTTGATGATCAGCCATGCGGGCCTCCCTATGCTCGGGTGCGAGCATGCCTTCATTGCCGCTGGAGCTCTTATCGGGGCCCTCAAGAATTCACCCTATGGAAAAGGAAATATCACAAACACAGCGGTCCGGGAAATTTTTGATCGGACCGCAAAGCAGGCCGTGGGGGGATACTGCGGCCTCACCGGTGTGTGTGGCATCGCGCCTGCCCTGGGAGCCTGTTTCTCTGTTTTTCTCGGAACACGATGCGGATCCGACAGGGAACAGAAAATTGTAATGGATGCCGTGATCAGAGTCATGCAGGCACTGTCAGCCCTTACCGGACCGAGCTGCTGCAAGGCATACGTACGCACCGGGCTACGCGAAGCGGTGGCCCTTTTTGGAGAGCGTTTCGGAATCCTGCTGCCGATCAAGGACAGTGCGATTGTCTGCAAGCACAGCGAAAAGCATTCTCACGGCTGCAGGGAAGAGAAATGCCCCTATTTTCAGAAGCCGGTCAAGAACCTTTTCTCCGGAACTGGATTTGTCCCGGGTACAGTCTGTACTTCCTGAACGCCCTCTTAACCGTCCGGTTCGGGCGGCATGCATATATCTATGGCTGAGCATGATTGCAATCGATTCAAGGAGGAAAGGATCCTTATGTCAGTACAGGTCCTTACCGACGGAAGATCAGAGGATTTGATGTTATGAACTTTGGACTCTGAGTGTTACGCAACAGTGTCATCTTCCCCCTAAACGACACCTAAACGAATCCCTATTGACATAGAGCATGCCCCTTGATATCTTCAAATCATGACCGCTGATCAGACACAAATCCATGCCTGCCCGAACTGCGGCAATACGATTGCAGAAAACCAGTACGTCATGCGGCCGGACGAAACCTCCGCTGCGGGAATTGCTATTTTAACGACACGTACCTGGAGGGAGTTGTCCACTATATCGATATAGCTTATCTGGTGACCCTTGAAGCATTCGTGAATTCCATCGACGCACATGAGCACGAAGTGGGGAACCATTCCCTTCGCGTTACGGAATTCTCGCTCATTATAGCGAATGCCTGCGACGTGAGGGGAAGGGACCTCGTTGATCTTTACTGCGGTGCTCTGCTCCATGATATCGGCAAGATCGGTGTTCCCGACGCTGTGCTGCACAAGTCCGGGCCTCTGAACGTCGAAGAACAGGCGGTAATGCGCAAGCATCCTGAAATCGGCTACCGAATCATCGGCCACATCGGCTACTTTTCCCGGGCCGCAGAAATCATTAGAAGTCATCACGAACATTTCGACGGATCGGGCTATCCCCGCGGTCTGAGGGGAGACGCAATCCCGCATGGAGCCAGAGTCTTTGCCGTTGCAGACGCCCTCGATGCTCTTACGGTCAGCCGCCCTTACCGCAAGGCGCTATCTTTCGAAGAAGCCTTGGAGGAAATCATCAGGGAATCAGGAACGGTCTACGATCCGTCAGTGATCCAGGCGGCTCTCAGGGCCTCGGATGAGTTGAAAGAATATGTCGGCAGAATTGTGTTTAACGCGATGGATCATGACCACGGTCAAGAAATTGATTTCGAGGGATGAGCATCAATTGTGATAAATTTGCGCCTGAATTCATTGTTACGACAGTGGAGAAGAACAGATTACTAGCCAACAGCTGTAAGTGATGCAGAGAATTACTAGCAGCTGACTTTTTAAAGCTTTCTCTTTCTGCCCTTGCCGAGCACACCTGCTGCTCTTACTCATCAACAAAATGTACTACTTTGATTGTTGTAGAGCTCTGTTTGTTATGTCATCTATTGTGTCATAGGGTGACCATGGTCCCGTATTACCTTACTCGCCTTTTTCTTACTTTGAGTTTCAGCGGTTGTATGGGTTCTCGTTGCAATGAACGAGGTTGGAGCGGCATCGGTGAATCTCGGGAAAGCTCAAGAAACAACTTTAGATAATCTGCTTTCAGAAATAGAATTTGACAGCAGCGAGGCCGAGTGTTATAGCTTAATCAAGAACACTACAGCAACATAATTACGCTGAGTCCTTTGTAGAAAGGGCGATGTCAAGGGCAGGCTCCCCGGGGGAGAGAGCCGAGTTGCCGAAGATTAAGGTCTTCAGGTCGCTCGGCTTTTTTACTTTACGAAAGGAGGCAATTTTATGTACGTATCCATTACTGTTGGTCAGGTGCTAAGGGCAAAAGGGCATGGCTTTCATGCAGTTGGTCCGGAGGCAACAGCGTACGACGCACTCGAGATTATGGCGGAAAAAAATGTCGGCGCTTTACTCGTCATAGAGGGCGGCAAACTCGCGGGAGTCTTCTCTGAACGGGATTATGCCCGCAAAGTGATCCTGAAGGGGAAGTCATCGAAAAACACGAAGGTCCGGGAGCTTATGAGCAGCCCGCCGATAACCATCGGCTCCCAAACATCGTTGAGGGATTGCATGGTCCTTATGACCGAAAACCATATCCGCCATTTACCGGTAATCAATGACGGCGTGCTCATGGGAGTCATGAGTATCGGCGATGTGGTCAATGCAATCATTTCAGAGCAGACAACAGCGATAAATGAGCTTGAAAATTATATCGCCGGAAACGAATATACCTGCGAGGCCGTAACCACGTAGCTTCAGAACACGAAATACTCCGATCCCCAGTTTTCCCCCGCAAGCGCTTATTCTTCCGTCATCGATGATGCGATGACGGAAGCAATAACTGCAAGCTGTCCCTGTCGATATGATGTATTAGCGTTCCAAATCCGTGGCATTCATGGTATTATCCTGCCATTGACGTGCGATTCTGTAAAAAGCGAGGGTGCGGGATGGTTCCGAATATCGATTACAGCTTGTGTCAGGGATGCGGAGGATGCGCCGATGCATTTCCGATGCTTTTCGAGATGCGCGATGAAAAGGCATGGGTTATCAATGCCGAAACGTTCGATGCTGAAAAATTCAAGGGGATACTAACTGTCTGCCCCTACTATGCCATATCAATCGAACAGGGATGAGCCCTCATAACCGGTACGCCGGGGTTTCGGAGGAGGGAGCCCGTGGGCGTTCAGTTCTATAGGAGCGCGTTAGATTCCCACAATTGATTCACGGCGCGGCCGTGATGGTATCCAGCAGGCGGTTGAATGATTGCCGTACATCGTCGTTGTTTAGGATGCCGGCGTGCGTTTCATCGAATCCCAGGACCTTGGTGGCTGATTTCTGCGCGTAAGGCGTAAGCTGGGAGCGGAGCATGATTGTTCCGTCGCTGCTTTCCCCCAGTTTGAACTTGGATGTATCGTGATAGGAGAAAAAGAGATAATAGGGAAGCTGTTTCGGAAACGGCTTGCCCGTGAGGTTCTGCAAAAATTCGCTTTCTGCCGCGATGTCCCGCCAAACCGGCACCACTATTGGCGCATTCTCGACTCCCTTTTCCGCATTTTCGTCTCCACCATAAGGCGTGGAAAACGAGCAGAACATTTTGAGCGATGAGGGGATCCCCCCTTCCGAGAGCTGGTTAATAGCCGAGAGGGCTACCAGACCCCCCATGCTATAACCGACGAGCACGATTCTGCGTCCGACGCCCTTCGAATTCTTATCGATGTCCCTGATAACCTCAGCCAGCAGTGACCCCATCATATCGAGACGAAGCCCTGATGGATAATAGAAAAACAGGGGTTGAAACCGGCTTCGGTCCATCCCTGCCACAAGATACTTCCAATCACGGGGCGTCCCCCTAATCCCGTGGATAAAAAGGACCGTAGTCTTTTTTGCGTCAAAGTTCTCCAGACCAAAGACAAAACCCTGTGTGTGCTCTATCAGTTGCGATGGATTGTAGAGGCCGATCGCGCCGTAGCGAGGATCGAAAAACTCGTCGTCGAGCGAAGCATAAACATAGGTGGTCGGCCTGACCTTTTCATGGACGCGAAAAGCAACCTCGCCCGGGTGCTCGCGATCGACTATGATGGTTGGTCCTTCCATGAGGGCCCTGTTGCGAGATTGTTCTGGATTGACGATGACTGATGCCTTTCCAACCATTTCTTCGCTTTCGAAGTCGCCGTCGCCGTCCAGATCCGCAAAAACATAGAGGTCATAACTGCCCGCAGGGAGAAAGGCCATATAAGTATCCGCCGACACCGGGAGCTGTACCAGATCGACCTTTTCGTTCTGCTGATACTTGCTGCTCACCGCAACGAGAAGCAGCGGTTCGTTCTGCTTCTGAAGCCTCTTGATAGGCCCGCTGAGGATCATGGAGTTTTCAGGAGCAATTTGATTGAGCGCCGCAACGCTGGGAAAAAAACGGTAGGTCTGGTGCTGGTGCGCTTGTCGGGCATAAAAGCCGACGTAATCGCAACCGTTCAGAGACAAAAGGACGAAGAGCAGAAAAAAAAGAAGGGGCTGTTTCTGCCGATAGGCTGGTCGCCAGGGGGTCATGGAATGTCGTCGAGCCTCCTTTTCCTAAACTATAGCAGAAGGCGCATTTCAAGTAAATGCTTTTTGCGGACCTGACTCCGGCTTTAGGAGCGCCAGCGGAGAACTGCCGATACTCGTTCGCATAATCCGGCAGTCGGAATGTATTTTATCTTTTCTTAGTGCGTGCGGCCAATGCCGTGGTCGTTCGTGATTTAAGCCGCCTTCAGCCTTTCCAGGCCTGCCTTTTCGTAAAAGCCCCGATCTGTCTTCGCCATTTCCAAAAGGGACAGGGGCGGTTTGAACCGTTCGCCGTATTTCTCGGCGAAGCTTTCTAATTTGTCAACGATGGTCTTCGCGCCAAGCTTGTCGGCATACCTGAGCAGGCCGCCTCGGAAAGGAGGAAACCCGATGCCAAAAATAAGCGCCCCATCGAGAAGGTCAGGCCTGTCTATGATATTCTCTTCAAGACAGAGTGCCGCTTCCTTTATCATAAGAAGAAGAGCCCGCTCAACAATCTCCTCAGGGCCGATCTTTCCCGTACTGCCTGTTCTCTGAGGTATCCTGGCATAGACGGAACGATCGGGTCCCCTGCGTTTTCTCCCCTCGTATTGGTAGAAGCCCTTGCCGTTTTTCTTTCCATAATACCCATCCTTGTATACGGTTTCCAGCAGTGGTGACGGTTTGATGCGGCCGCCCAACCCCTGCTCCAGGATATCCGCAACCTTGTAGGCTAAGTCGATGCCGATTTCGTCTAGCAGAATGAAAGCGCCCATGGGCATGCCGAACGAAAGCAGGGCATTGTCAATCCTCTCGATCGTGTTTCCCTGCTCAAGCATCGTAACTGCTTCATTCAGGTAGGGCATGAGAATGCGGTTTACAAGAAAGCCTGGGCCGTTATTCACTATCACGGGGAGCTTGCCGAGCCTGCGTGCGAGCGCGGCGATTGTTGCAATAGTTTCCGCAGAAGTTTCCCCCCCCTGATCACTTCAACGAGCGGCATCTTCTCCACGGGATTGAAAAAGTGCATCCCGGCGACGAGCTCAGGGTGCTTAGAGGCAAGAGCCAGGTCTGTAATGGAGAGGGATGAGGTGTTTGAAACATAGATCGCGCTATCTTTCGCGACTGCTTCGAAATCACGCAGCACCGATTTTTTAACGTTCATATTCTCCACGACCGCCTCGACTGCTACGTCGACTTTTCCGAAGCCTGAATAATCGGTAACTCCCGAGATCCGGTCAAAGCCGTCGCGCGCCTGGATTGCGGTCAGGACCCCCTTGTCCCGCCGCTTCCTGAATATTTGCCAGGCTTCCCTGAGACCCGATGCCACCGCCCCGGGATTGATGTCTTTCACTCGGACGTCAATACCTTTTTCCCCAAAGAGCTGGGCAATGCCTCCGCCCATGACGCCTGCGCCGAGAACGCCGGCGGCCCGGATGATGACGGAGGGGTGGTGAGGATCTTTCTTGAGCAACTCCTGGAGGTAGAAGAGAGAAATGAGATTTTTTGAAATTTCAGTCGGGGCAAGATTGCCGAGCAGATTTGATTCGATTGTATATCCAGCTTCGCTGCCATGCGCCATGCCGTAGCGGACCGCCTTCAGAGCAGCGAGCGGAGCGGGGTAATTCCCGTGCGTTTCTCGAAGCACGGTGTTTTGTGCGGACCGGAAGATGACTGTCCGTGTCAGAGGATTGCTTTCAAGCAAGCGGATGAAGAGTGGCCTCTTTGCCCGGACGGTTGCGGGACGCGGTTTCCTGATCTTTTTTTTTGCCAGAGCAATACCACGATCCAGAAGTATTTCTTTGAAGGTGACTTCATCGGCCAGTCCAATCTTCCCCGCCTTTTGAGCAAATACAGACTTACCCGTCAGGATCATATCGAGTGCGTTCGCAAGCCCCGTTATGCGCGGCAGTCGCTGGGTGCCGCCGAAACCGGGGATGATGCCGAGCCTCACTTCAGGGAGGGCGAGGGCGGTTTTCCGGTCGTTGCTGACGATGCGATAGGTACAGGCAAGCGCAAGTTCAAGCCCGCCTCCCATACAGGGACCGTGGATTGCAGCTACGGTAGCGAAAGGCAGGGCTTCGAGTTTGTTCAGGACGCGCTGTCCTTTTCGGGAAAGACGCTCCCCGGCTTCCCCGTCAGTGATGCCCTTGATTTCCGCGATATCGGCACCGACAATAAAATTGCTCTCTTTGCCACTCCGGAATACGAGCGCTTTTATCTCCTTCTTCCCAGCCAGTTCGTCGAGGAGTCTGTCCAACTCCTCCATGACCTGCGTGGTGAGTTTGTTTATCTTATCGCCTGGAAGGTCGAAGGTGAGGATCGCGACACCATCTTTGTCTATTCTATAATTGAAAGCCGACATAGGAACCTCGTTTTAGAGTTCAATAATCATGATTGACAGCAAACTAACGCCATTTTTTATGACTCCTAATGGTCAACTACGCTCAACGATCATGGCCCCACCTTGTCCGCCGCCGATGCAGAGAGTGGCGAGGCCGGTTGAGAGGCCCCTGCGCTCCATTTCCTTCAGAAGCGTTATGATGATCCGAAGGCCCGATGAACCCACAGGGTGCCCCAAAGCTATCGCACCACCGTTCACATTCATGATATCGCGTCGGAACTCGCCGAGCGGCTCCTGGCCGGGAAGATTCCTGGCAAAATACTCCTTCGACACGGCGGCCCGTTCCACGGCAAGGATCTGAGCCGCAAAAGCCTCATTCAGCTCTATGAGGTCAATGTCTTTCATGGTCATGCCCGCAAGCTTCAAAACCTTATTCGCAGCATAGAGCGGACTGATGCCCATACGGGACGGATCGAATCCGGCAAAGGCCACGGCCCTGATGCGACCGAGCGGGCTGTAGCCCATCTGCCTTGCCTGATCGGCACTCATGATAATAGCGGCTACAGCGCCGTCGGTAATGGGCGACGAATTCCCAGCAGTGACAGTTCCAGAACGTTTATCGAAATAAGGCTTCAGTTTTTGCAGAGCCTCCAGGGTCTGGTTTTTGCGCGGTCCGACGTCTTCTGTAACAGCCTCGAACCCCGGCGGCACATAAAAGGGAACGATCTCGTTTTTGAACTTCCCCGCCTCATTAGCTGCTGCCCATCGCCGATGGCTTTCGAGAGAGTATTCGTCCTGTTCGCGGCGCGTGATCGCGAAATCCCGCACGAGCACCTCCGCGGTCTCGCCCATGATGAGCCCGGAGATTGGATCGGTCAGTCCTTCCGTGAGGCCGATGACAGGTACGAAATCCTTCGGCCGGAGCGAGAGGATTGCCTGGATTCGTCCGCCGGCCGTTTTGGAGCGCTGCACACTGGTCAGAACATCGCGAAGTTTCTTCCTTATATAGAAAGAATAATTGGACATGGATTCCACGCCCCCGACCAGCACGACCTCGCTTATACCCGCAAGGATCTGGGTATAGGCGCTTGCCGCGGCCTGCATGCCCGACGCGCAGTTTCGCTGCACGCTGTAAGCAGGGACACGCTCGGGAATCCCCGCGCGGAGGGCGATAACCCGGGCGATGTTGGCGGCTTCCGCCGGCATCCCCGCGTTGCCGACGATCACCTCGTCAATGCGTTCCCGGTCGAGCCCAGTGCGCACGACAATCTCCCTGACAGCGGCCGCACCAAGGTCGACAGCAGGTACGTCCTTGAAGGCAGTGCCGGCCTTTGCGTAGGGTGTTCGCAAGCCATCTATGATTACGACTTCTTTCATGGGTATTGCCTCGGGAAAGAGGAAGCGCTGGGCCGGAGGGGAAGCGGAGAGCGGATACCTGCTTCAGGGAGCTGATTCCGGATTGTGCAGTATAATCCGAATCCTTATCATTTCGCTTCCACGTTCTTCATTTCTTCATCCCGCAGCACCCTGCGAAGCACTTTTCCTACCAAGGTTTTCGGGAGCTGTCTGCGAAATTCAACCTCTTTCGGCACTTTGAACTTCGACAGTTGTTCACGACAGTACTGGATAATCTCCTCGGCTGTCGCAGTCGTTCCTTCCTTCAGGACAATGAATGCTTTGATCTTCTCCCCAAGATATTCTTCGTGCGGGAGTCCGACAACCACCGCTTCCTTGACCTTGGGGTGCATGTAGAGCACTTCCTCCACTTCACGAGGATAGACATTCTCGCCTACGGTCTTGATCATGTCTTTGATCCGGTCCACGATAAAGAAGTAGCCGTCTTCATCCATTCTGGCTATGTCGCCGGTATGGAGCCATTCATCCCGCAGCGCCAGTGCCGTTTCCGCTGGTTTGTTCCAGTAGCCCCTCATAACCTGAGGTCCCCTGATGACGAGCTCTCCTGTCTCACCGATGGGGAGCGTTTTTTCGCCGGTTTCTATGTCCACGATTTGCGCTTCAGTGTCCGGCCAAGGCAGGCCGATGCTGCCCACTTTACGCCTGCCGAAAATCGGATTCGCATGGGTCACGGGCGACGCTTCGGAAAGGCCGTAACCTTCGACAATCCTTCCTCCTGTCACGCGCTCGAATTGCTCTTGTACCTCATGCATAAGCGGACCGGCTCCGCTCAAGGCGACCTTCAGCGATGACAGATCGTACTTCCGGACCTTGGGATAATGACCGATGGCAAGATACATGGCCTGAATACCCGGGAATATCTGGGGCCTGTACTTTTCAATGAACCGCAGAACCTCTTTCGTGTGGAACTTGGGAAGAAGGAGCAGTTCGGCACCGATGAGAATGCCGAGGTTCATAGCCGTTGTCATTCCGTAAACGTGAAAAAAGGGGATTACAGCTAGAATGGTCACTTTACTTTCATTCCCGAGCGTAAGCCAGGCCTGGCTCTGTACGGCGTTCACAACAAGGTTGCGATGGGTAAGGACAGCGCCTTTCGGTATCCCGGTAGTCCCGCCCGTATACTGCAGCAGCGCGACATCATCAGGGGACACGGTTGCATCAGGTGCGGAAGCGTCCTTATCCCTCATGATATCGAGAAAATCGTAGATTGGAGGCGAGCGTTTTACATGAACCCATTCCCGGTCGATCCGTGCCTTTATCGGGTAAAGAAGGTTCAAGGGAAAGGGAAGATAATCCTTGATGCCGCAGAGGATGAGATATTTGACCTTTGTCCGCGGAATGACGCGGGCGATCACGGGATAGAACATGTCGACCGCTATGAGCGTCTCGGCTCCGCTGTCCTTGAGCTGCACTTCCAGTTCATGCTCATGGTAAAGCGGGTTGGTCGGGACAGCCACGGCGCCGGTTCGAAGCGTCCCATAGTATGCAATGACCATCTGCGGGATATTAGGCAGCATGAGCGCGATGCGGTCGCCTTTTTTCACGCCCAACGCAATGAGGGCTCGTCCGAACTGATTCGCAAGCCCATCGAGCTCACGGTAGGTAATCTTCTTCCCGTAAAAAAGGAGCGCATAATGGTCTGGATATTTCCGTGCAGTCCGTTCAAGAACGTTTCCGAGCGTTATCTCAGGGTAGGTGAGGCTAGGAGGAACGCTGGTTTCGTAAGCACGGAGCCACGGTCGTTCATAATCTGTAGTGGGCATAACGGCAACCATAGAGAACCTCCCCCCTTGGTTTAGCGCCTTCCCATCTGTTCGGGCTGTGCGAACAATCTCAGAGGGAAACTATCCTTGATCTCTAGTACCATTATACCACCGCGGAAAAAACATATTCATCCTTGAATCCCGGAATCCGTTGTGAACGGAGGCTCCGGTATTCAGCAAGAGCGCAGAACACTCATGGTCGCCGGTGTATCGCGACAGCGAATCTGATTAATGGTGTTTTGTTCTCGATTCGAAACGACGGTTCTTTGAGGGGTGATGAGGTTTCTGCGCAGCAACTGCCGCAGCATGCTTTTTTTCCTCAGCGGTTCGGCGGATTTCCCTGACGTACATGGTATCTTCGGCCCATTCTATGGGGATTTTCTGGCCGATGTATTTTTCGATGTCCTCGAGGGAATAGACATATTCCTCATCGGCGAGGCTGAGCGCCTTTCCCGTCGCTCCGGCGCGGGCTGTCCGGCCGATGCGGTGGACGTAGTCCTCGGCGTCCTGAGGGAGGTCATAATTAATGACATGGGTCACCCCTTCGACATGAATGCCGCGGCTGGCCACGTCAGTAGCGACGAGAATGGGAAGTTTTCCTTCTTTGAATTCAGCGAGGAGGCGGAGCCTTTTTTTTGGATGATATCGCCGGTGATCGCATCGGCCTTCCAGCTGTTTCGATTCAAACGCTCAACAACCATGTCGGCCGCGCGCCGGGTGTTCACGAAGATGAGAGTGCGGCCGGGTTTTTCCTTCCTGAGGAGTCCGAGCAGGAGCGGGATTTTCTCGTGCTTGCCGACGTGGTAAAGGACCTGCTCCACCTGCTCCACGGTGATTTTTTCGGGTGTTATCGAAATCTTCTCGGGAAGGTTCATGAATTCGTAAGCGAGTTCCATAACACGGTAGGAGAGAGTCGCCGAAAAGAGCATGGACTGCCGCTTGGTGTACGGCTGCATTTTCCGGAGCAGGTACCGCAGATCGTCGATGAACCCCATATCAAACATGCGGTCGGCCTCGTCGATGATCAGATAGCGGGTCTTCTTGAGGTTGTAAATGTTCTGTTTGTAATAATCGATGAGTCTGCCCGGGGTGCCGATGAGCACATCGACGCCCTTCTGGAGGATATCCATCTGTTTCTGGTAATCGATGCCACCATAGACTGCGAGGAGGCGGAAGCCCGTGAACTTACCCAGCCGTAATGCTTCGTGGTATATCTGATCGGCAAGCTCGCGTGTCGGAGCGATGATGAGAGCTTGGGGAGAGTTTCCGAGGTCCATTGCCGGGTTTCTGATCAACCGTGAGAACAACGAGATAAGAAAAGCCGCTGTCTTTCCCGTACCGGTCTGAGCCTGCGCTGCGACATCTTCTCCGCGAACCGCTCGAGGGATGACTTCTTCCTGAACGGGTGTGCAAATCGTAAAGCCCGCGTGCTCGATTCCTTGCTTTACTTCGTAGGGGACATCTAATTCACTGAATTGCATTTTTCTCCGAATGAATTTTGAAGACAATATGTCAACGATTTATTTTATCTAATATACCATAAGTGGTGCGGTGAACAAAAGAGAAATCTGCTGAGCCTGCGAATCAGCATCGATAGACCGCGACTTAGTGGAGATAATTTCAACACCCTGACACGAAAAATCATCGCATAAGAAAATTTGAAGCGAGCTTGCATGCATTCATTCGCCAACCTGATTCGTTGCAACCAAAACTGAGTGCGTGCAATTTGCCGAATAGAGGCGCTGTTAGCGCGGATATTATCATCTTGCTGCGGGCGTTGATTCGATGCTTGCAAGTATGCACTCGTCCGAAGCGTCAAAGTGCTTCGGTACCGGACACCAAATATAGACAAATAATAGTGTGAAAATTACCCACAAAACAATAATATTTGTGACCAATTTTACACCCTGTTGATTACTGTGTTGATAAATTGTCTAACCATAAGAAAAATAATTTGTTTAATTTTCTTGTTGACAAAATATACACTCTTGTAGTATATTTTGTCCACGAGGTGACACAAGGTGCTGACAAAACTCTTCTCTTCGACAAGAGCGGAGCTTTTAGGCCTGTTCTTTAACAACCCGGATGATCGATTCTACCTGAGGGAGATAGCGCGCCATATCGGGAAGGATGCTGCGGGAATCAAGCGGGAGCTTGACAACCTTGTTAAGATCGGGCTCTTGGGAAAAGAAAAGCGGGGTGTCCAGAAATACTACTTCGCGAATAAAAATTCCCCGATCTTCGCTGAGATGAAAGGCCTGATTTTCAAGACGACCGGTGCTCAAGGCGCCATGAAGACCTCGCTCTCCCGGCTCAAGGGGGTTCAGGCGGCGTTCATTTATGGGTCTTACGCAAAGGGTTCTGAGAAAGAGGACAGCAATATCAATCTCATGGTCATCGGTCAGGCGAACATTACGGAATTGAACGACATGGTGATGGGCCTTGAAGAAAAACTGAAGCGGGACATCGATTACTTGGTATTTGATGAGCAGGAGTACCGCAAGCGGAAGGAATCAAAGGACCCCTTTATCCGGGAATTACTGAAAGGCAAGAAAATTTTCCTGGTAGGCAGGGAAGATGACTTATGAAGCGCTAAAAGAGCTGGGCATCGTTGAGGAGCGCCCTTCGGAGATCAGCGAGATCATCGCGCTTGTGACCCGGGCAGACCGGGACCTCTCAACAAGCAAACTTCTTCAGGACAAGGATGAAGAATGGGCTTTTGCGGCTGCTTACCTGGCCATGGCCCGCTCAGCTAGGGCGCTGATTCTTGCCGAGGGTTTCAGGCCAAAAGGAGTCCGGGGAAGAGACGCTCAAAAGACAATAGTGACCGCCTCCGGAGTGCTGCTCGGCGAGCAGTTTAAAAGCCTCATTAATAAGTTTGACAGAATGCGGCGTAAATATCAGAGCTTTATGGAGGAAGCCGAGCGTATCATCTCTCGGTATGAAGCAGGGCAGGCGATCAAAGATGCCGAGGAATTTCTCGGCCTTGTTAACGGCAGGATACGGGAGAAGTACTCGCAGATGTCACTGCTGAACGATGTCCCTCAGCTTGTTTCAAGATAAGGCCGCTTGAGTCCGAACGCGGTATGCCGAAAGGGGGTGGACAAATAATGGCAGCCAAGAAGAAGGCGAAGAAGAAGGCGACCAAGAAGAAAGCCACCAAGAAAAAGTAGTTTTCATACATCGCGTCCCGCAGAGTGGGGCCCGCCGGGGGGCCAGGGAGTCCCCCGGCGTATTTACCTGACCGGCAATGAGCGTGGATCCATGGTGTCGAATACCTTATGGACCACGTATTTCGAAATCAGCAATGGAAGGGGGTGATGACTCATGGCGACGAAGAAAGCCCCGGCAAAGAAGGCGAAGAAGACCACCAAAAAGAAATAACGGATGCCTAGGATATGAAGCATATCCGGAATGCACATCTGCAACTCTACCACGAAGCTGGTCTTCGTGGTTTTGTTTTTACAGTTCAGTTCTTTTCTCTTTCGTCGTGAGAAAGGCGAGCGTCCACCACCCTCTCATGCCATGGGCAAACGGAATTATTTAAAAACAGACCGCAGCACTCGGAACTCGCTCAACAGGAAAGCGCTAATAGCCGCCGCTGTTCTCGTCGTCCTCTACCTCCTTGCGTCCTTCATATTCGGTGAAATGGGGTTGATAAAGTATTACCGCATGCAGGCGCAGTACAATTCCCTCACCCAGGAAATCGCAACGCTTAAACAGGATAATGCAAGGCTTCTCAGGGATGTCCATGCCTTGAAAACCGATCCGGATTACCTGGAAATTCTGGCGCGGGACAAACTGGGGCTTGCGCGTCAGGGAGAGATAGTGTACTATTATGGCGAACCATGAAGGGCATTCCGGAGTTTAAGTTCAGCACTCTAAATCAGTAAACATAAGAGCATTCTGTAGGGAGTTCCTTTTGCTTTATTGAGCTCTGATGTATTTTTCTCGTCGTGATTTCCCCAGCACCTAAATTGATATGTCCGACCATCCACTGTACATAGCATTTGTATGGCATATGCACCAGCCGTACTATAAGGATGATATCACGGGGTCCTACATCCTTCCGTGGGTGAGAATGCACGGCATTAAGGATTATTACGACATGCCGTCGCACCTGGCGGATTTCCCCGATATTCACCAGACATTCAATCTTGTTCCCTCGCTCCTCAAGCAGATAACGGACTATGTGGACAACAACGCTACCGACAAGTTCCTTATCCTAACGCTCAAACCTGCCTCGGAACTCAACCAGGATGACAAGCTGTTTCTGCTCAAGAACTCCTTCATGGCGAACTGGGACACGATGATCAAACCCTATCCCGGCTATTGGCAGTTGCTTGATCGCAGAGGATACAGCGTCTCTCCCGATGATCTGAAGAACGCAACACGGTATTACACAAAGCAGGACTATCTTGACCTTCAGGTCTGGTTCAATTTAACCTGGTTCGGTCCACTCTTCAAACAGAAGGACCCGTTTCTCCAAGGGCTGATCCAGAAAGGCTCGGGCTTTAGCGAGAAGGAAAAGTCTCTTCTCATCAAAAAGCAGCGGGAGATCATGGCGCTCATCATTCCGGAGTATCGGCGGATGGAGGAGAACGGCAGGATAGAGTTGACGACGACGCCGTTCTATCATCCGATTCTGCCGCTGCTGTTTGATACAGACCTCGCGAAAGTCGCAGTTCCGGACATCCGATTGCCCGCGGAGCGTTTTGCCCATCCCGAGGACGCACGTATGCAGATCGAGCGTGCCATAACCTATCACGAGAACCTCTTCGGTTCGCGTCCATTGGGCATGTGGCCATCGGAAGGCTCGGTGGCGGAAGAAATCGTTCCCCTCCTGGCTGACGCCGGCATCAAATGGATCGGCAGCGATGAAGGAGTGCTCGCTCGTTCCCTCGGCAAAAACATCGAGCGGGATTTCGCCGGCGTGATGAAAAACCCGGAGGTATTGTACAAGCCTTACCTGGCCGGAAAAGGGGATAAGCGCATTTCAATCGTTTTCCGAGATCATACGCTGTCCGATCTTATCGGTTTTGTCTATTCGAAATGGGATTACAAGAATGCCGTACACGACCTGCTGGACCGGCTCCACCGTGTCAGGCGGGGCATGTCAAACGGCCCCAATCTGGTATCGATCATCCTCGATGGAGAAAACGCCTGGGAATATTATCAGAATGACGGCCGGGACTTCTTTCTTTATCTCTACGAACGCCTAAGCGGAGAACAGGGGCTCCGGTGCGTGACGGTCGGGGAGTATCTGCGGGAACATCCCGCCGAGGAGTCCCTCGAACGGCTGCACGCGGGCTCGTGGATCAATGCGAACTACCGCGTCTGGATCGGGCATGAAGAGGACAATCGCGCCTGGGATCTGCTATCACAGACACGCCGGGCTTTGACGGAATTCGTCTCCCGCGATGGAGACTCGGATAAACTGGCAAAGGCGTGGGAGGAAATCTACATTGCCGAGGGAAGCGACTGGTGCTGGTGGTACGGTGATGACCACTTTTCCGAGAATGACGAGGAGTTCGATCTCCTGTTCCGGACCCACCTCATGAATGTCTACCGGTTTATTGGTCTCGACGTACCGGACGAGCTTCAAATTTCCATTCTGCGCGAGGACCGGCAGGCGCTTCCCACCGTAGAACTCACCGCCTTTATTTCGCCGACTATCGATGGCCAGGTCACGAATTATTTCGAATGGCTGCCCGCTGGTTTCTATGATGTGAGCCAGGGCGGCGGGGCCATGCACCGTGGCGCCTCCATCATAACTCACATCTATTACGGCTTCGATCTCAAGAACATGTTTTTCCGTCTCGACCCGAGCGGAAGTCTGAAGGACGAGAAGGTTACAGACCTGGCATTCTTCGTAAATTTTCTGAATCCAAAAGGAATTGATGTGGAAATTAGGATTATCCCGCATGAGCGTCGCGTGAGCGCGATCTTATATCGCGGGGAGACCGGAACCCGGCAGCAGTCAGCCGTGATAAACACTGTTGCGGTCAATGATATTATCGAGCTAGCCGTACCTTTCGATCTGCTGGGGGTCAAGGCAAATGACGAAATTCAGATTTTTGTGACTGTTGAGCGGTCGGGGTCTGAGGTAGAAAAGTGGCCCTTCCGCGGGTACATCCAGTTCAAGGTCCCAACCGATGATTTCGAAGCCATGATGTGGCAGGTGTAGAACTGCAAAATCGCCATGCCAGGAATGAATAGCAATAAATAAAGGCGCCCCAAAGGGCGCCTTTATAATAACCAATGTGATGCTGGGTTTCTCAAGTTCCGCAAGAGGAGACATCTGGGGTACGATAATATCTGGAATGAGTGATGCTGTCCCGAAGAGGCTGGAAAGGGGAGAGTCTTGCCCGGTGGGAGACCGAACAACTCGTCAAATGGCATAAAGACTGCCGCTGAGCTTTCTCATCTTTCATCTTTACAGCTATGTCGGAATAGGTTACAATCGATTTAATGAAATACGGAACCAAGGCAATCAAGCAGGCGTCACTCGAACTCTGGCCCAATCCCAATCCCGATAGAGATTACACCATCGATATTTCGTACCCGGAATTCACCTGTCTTTGCCCTCGCTCCGGCTATCCGGATTTTGCAACCATCAGAATTACCTATACGCCTGGCAAAAAGGTAGTTGAGCTTAAGAGCTTGAAGCTTTATTTGAACAGTTTCCGAGATCAGTGTGTGTCACATGAATCAGTGACGAACCTGATATTTGATGTGCTGAAGAAAAATCTCAAACCCCGCGCACTTGAAATAGTGGGTGATTTTAATGTCCGGGGCAACGTAAAAACGGTTATTCGGGTTTCTATGTAGCAAAACCCATACGGCATGGACCAGCGCCTCTCTCACCGCGCCGCATGCGGATGCCTCCAGTCCCCAGTTCATGTTTTCCGTGCCTCAACAATGCGTAACCCAACGAAATATCTTGACTATCCCGTGGCAGCGTGATATCTATTGACTGTTGTGGCAGCCTGTCACCGAGGAGGTTGTTCGTGAGATTGTCGATCAAAATATTCCTTGTTCTCGTGTACCTGATCTGTTTCGTACCTCTTACATCAGGTGCGGCCGCTGCCCAGGAATCTTTTGCTCCTCTTGTGAAAAAAGAGATGCCCGCTGTTGTAAATATCTCGACCAGGCAAGTAATCAAGGTGCAGCAGCAATCCCCCTTCGGCGATCCCCAGATGGATGAATTTTATTATCATTTTTTCGGAGGCAGGCCACAAAGAGAACAGGTGCGCCAGAGTCTGGGATCGGGCTTCATCATCAGTCCTGACGGATATATCCTTACGAACAACCATGTTGTCGACAAGGCAAAAGACATTAAAGTCGCACTTGCCGACGGAAGGGTGTTCGATGCAAAACTCATCGGTAGGTCCCGGGAGATAGACATCGCCCTAATCAAGGTTGAGGTGGATAATCTTCCCTCCGTCGTTCTTGGTGATTCGGATGCCCTCGAGGTCGGTGACTGGGTTGTGGCAATCGGTAACCCTTTCGGGCTTTCTGAAACTGTGACCGCCGGCATTGTCTCAGCCAAGGGCCGGGTCATCGGTGCGGGCCCTTATGACGATCTCATCCAGACCGATGCAGCCATCAATCCGGGCAACAGTGGAGGACCGTTATTCAATACGAAGGGCGAGGTCGTGGGGATGAACACGCTGATTATTGCCCAGGGTCAGAACCTGGGTTTTGCAGTGCCGATCACCATGGTGAAAGGATTGTTGCCGTCGATTAAGGAAAAAGGAAGGCCCGACATGGGCTGGCTAGGAGTCACGGCGCAGCAGCTCACGCCCGACCTGGCGGCTGCGCTTAGCTTAGCCGAACCGATCGGGGCACTGGTAACCGGTGTGGTGCATGGTGGACCGGCGGAAAAGGCTGGTCTCCAGCGCGGCGATGTGATCATTGCTCTTGATAGTAAAAAGGTGCTTGACCCAGCCGAATTGCCGAGGATGGTCGCCTTCGGGCACATTGGCAAAACGGTCAAGCTCAAAGTGATACGGCAGAACAGGTCCATGGACATCAGTGCCGTAATTGAACTCAAGCCGGATAAAGATTAAGCAGTGGCTTGTGGGACAAAACGTGAGAGGTCGGTAAGTGGTCTGGCAATCGGGATGAACCTTTTCTAGCCGCAGAGGAATCCTGACGGTTTCAGTGGTTATTTTTCAATAAATTTCTCGCCTTTAGAGCAGAGGAGAACGCCATGTTCGGTCTCGGATTTCCTGAGTTGTTGCTCATTTTTGTTATTGCCCTTGTCGTGTTCGGTCCAAAAAAGCTTCCCGAAATTGGCCGGTCCATCGGTCGCGCACTCGCGGAATTCAAGAGGGCATCCGAGGAATTCCAGGAATCCATGAAGGCCGAGATGAAAGATGTGGAAAAGACCGCCCAGCTCGACGAGATAAAGAAAATCGGGCAGGAGCTAACCCTGGACGAAACCAAACAGGCATCAGCGCCGGAAACAGCGCCGGCGGAGCAGGAAAAGGAAAAAAAGGAGAATGCTCATGGCAATGCCTGAGGAAGAGCAGAGGATGCCCTTCTGGAGCCACTTAGAGGAACTCAGGAAGAGAATCGTCCGCTCGCTCATTATCATTGCCGTCGGTTTCGGAGTCTGTTTTAATTATTCGGAGAATATCCTCCGAATTCTGATGTGGCCCATGAATACGAGGATGAAGTTCCAGCTTGCCTATCCCTTCGTCTCGGTTGTGCCCACTGCTGCACCTCAGAAGCTGCACTATACCACCCTGATCGAGCCCTTCTGGTCACACCTTAAGATCGCGCTTATCACCGGCATCATGCTGGTTTTCCCGTTCATCATGTACCAGGTATGGAAATTCATCGCACCGGGACTGCACTTCAAGGAAAAAAAGTACGTCGGGTTGTTTATTTTTTTCTCTTCCTTTTTTTTCGGCATCGGCGTACTCTTCTGCTATTTCTTCCTGCTGCCCTTCGCCGTACCGTTCCTCCTGACCTATAAGACCGAGAACCTCATCGCCATCCTTCGAATCGGAGACTATATCGATTTTATTTTAAAGTTTCTCCTCGCCAGTGGAATTGTGTTTGAACTTCCGCTAATTATCGTGTTGCTCAGCCGGATGGGAATTGTGAACCCCGACATGCTTGCCAAGTACCGCAAGTTCGCTTTACTCGGGGCGTTCATACTTGGTGCGATTTTGACTCCGACACCGGATATCTTCAATCAGACGATTCTTTCTATACCTATTTATCTGCTCTATGAGATCGGCATACTCGCGTCACGTATTTTCGGGAAGAAGAGAAAATCGAAGTCAACGGAACCGGCGGAATCATAGTGCGCGCAATGAAATCAGCTGCAGGGCCGGGAACAGAGAGCAGAAGGGAAAATGCCGCTGTGGTTGTTGACTCAGACCGTTGAAAACCGGAGAGGAACGGATGCGCTTTTCAATCCGTCCCTCTCCGGACAATCTGCGGGCGGCATGATTTTCAATTTGGCGCTGTTCGGTTCGCATTTTTGAATGGCAGGGGGAGACATTCTTCTCGAATGCGCATCTTCTCGTTTGTTGCCGCATGTTCGAACAGCGGCAAAACAACCCTGATAGAAAAAATTGTCCCGCTCTTGAGGAACCAGGGATTGCGGGTTGCCGTAGTGAAGCATGCATCGGCAGGCTTCGATCTTGACAAGCCCGGCAAAGACTCCTGGCGCTTTCGGCAAGCCGGTGCCGGCACCGTTGTTCTTGTCGGTCCCGGACAGATAGCTGTCATGAAAGAAATCGACCGGGAAGTCCCTCCAAAAGAGCTTGAACAATGGACAGCGGATGCCGACATAATCATCCATGAAGGCTTCAAACACGAGGCGCTCAACAGGATCGAGGTCTTCCGCTATGGTGTTTCGGGAACACGTCCGCTGGCTCTTGACGATCCTTCTTTTTTGGCGCTGGTCAGCGACCGTCACTATGGCGTGAGCATTCCTTTATTTGACCTGAACAATGCTGAAGGTGTCGCGGTATTCTTGCTCGCAAAAATGAACGAAAAGAGATAAAGTTGTTTCTCCGTCATGAGTGTTCCTAGTTATCCCCTACGTCGATAGTTTTACAAAAAGGGAGGGAATATTGAACCTGTGGCGTTATTTTTTATGCCGATCATTAAGAGGATGTACGACGTCCATTCAAAAAGGATTGATGATGTCCTGATCATCAAATGCAAATTCTGGTTCTTATATAATATTAAACTGAAATTACCCTCATTCCCTGAGATTTTTCATTGACTTTCAACACAGATTTTCATATTTTATGGAGACTGGTTATTGACGGAGAAAATTAATGACCAGCGAAAGGAGTATGCATGTCGGGTCCGAGATCGAAAAAGTTATTTGAGGAAGCAAAAAAACATATACCCGGCGGCGTGAACAGCCCTGTTCGGGCATTCCGCTCTGTGGGCGGCGAGCCGCTTTTCATCAAGAAAGCAAAAGGATCGAAGATCTTCGATGTTGACGGGAAGGCCTACATTGATTACGTTCTTTCCTGGGGACCGATGATTCTGGGGCATGCGCATCCTGTAGTGACTGCCGCGCTCAAAAAGACGATTGTCAGCGGAACGAGCTTTGGCGCACCGACAGAACTTGAGATTACGCTTGCAAAGATGGTCAAGAAAGCCTTCCCTTCCATCGAAATGGTGCGGATGGTCAGTTCCGGCACAGAGGCAACAATGAGCGCCATCCGTGCCGCACGTGGTTTTACGGGAAGGGATAAGATCCTCAAGTTTGACGGATGTTATCACGGACACGGCGACAGCCTGCTTGTAAAGGCCGGCAGTGGCGTGGCAACATTCGGACTTCCGGACAGTCCCGGGGTGCCCGCGGATCTTGCCAAATACACCCTTACAGTGGCTTACAACGATTTGGATGCGGTGAAGGAGCTTGCTTCCCGCGAAGGCGAGCAGATCTCCTGCATTATCGTTGAACCCGTAGCAGGCAACATGGGATGCGTGCCACCCGAGCCGGGTTTTTTGGCGGGGCTTCGCACGGTCTGCAACCAATATGGCATCGTTCTCATTTTCGATGAAGTGATGACCGGATTCCGCGTCTCTTTTGGCGGCGCGCAGCAGCTGTATAAAATTAAACCGGATCTCACGTGCCTCGGCAAAGTGATCGGCGGAGGCCTGCCTGTCGGCGCTTACGGCGGAAAACTCGAAATCATGCAGAAGATCGCGCCTATCGGTCCCATCTATCAGGCGGGGACGCTTTCCGGTAACCCATTGGCCATGGTCGCGGGAATCGAGACGTTGAAGCTGCTCGCGAAACCCGGTGTTTACAAATCGCTCGAAAAAAGCTCTCGCGATCTCGAAAACGGACTCAGGAGCGCGGTGCAGGAAGCGGGAATCCCGTCCACGATTAACCGCGTGGGATCCATGTTCACCGCGTTCTTTACCGACAAAAAAGTGATAGACTTCGCCAGCGCCAAGACATCGGACACGGGGCGGTTCGGCAAATTTTTTCTATCCATGCTCAAGAACGGCGTCAACCTTGCGCCGTCCCAGTTTGAGGCGGCCTTCATGTCCCTGGCCCACAGCAGGGCTGATATCAATAAAACAATCGAGGCGGCGAGGAAAAGTCTTAAGGGGCTCTGAAAAGAAATAACACCATTGAGGACGCTGAGAAATAAAACTTTTTGACAGAATATGTTCTTTTTACTCTGAGCCTCCTCCGATCAACTGTTAGTAATATCATGGAAGAAAAAGACCGCAGGCTCATTCGTATGCTTGGCGTGCTGAGTACCGTGGGATTAACCCTGGTATTCTCCACCGTGATTGGTCTCTTCGTCGGGCTCAAGCTGGATAAATGGTTCGGCACTTCCCCTTGGCTCACAGCGGTTTTTCTTCTCATCGGCATTTTCGCAGGCTTTCGGAACCTCTTCGTGCATGCCAAACAGAGTCAGGATTCGTTTGATAAGGACGACGATAAGAAGTCATGACTGACGACATCAGGATACGACAACAGGCTATAGCGAGCATCATCAAAGGGGTTGCGATGAAAACCTCCCTGATTGTAATCGGTGCCGCCGCAGCAGCTTCCGTCTACAGCCTTCTTCAGCATCCCCCACAGGGCTGGTGGTTCCTGCCGTTCAGCATACTCTTTGGAGGAGGACTCGGATTGCTGAACTTCCGGTGGCTGGCCAGCTCCGTGGGAAAAATCTACCTCCGCCCAGGTGCAACGCCAGGAATTTCAAGCCTGGCTGCGTTGGTCATCAGCGGCCTGAAACTTACCCTTATTTTCGTCATTCTTTTTATCGTCATTCGATGGCAGTTGGTGCACGTCTTCGGCCTGGTGGGCGGGCTGTCGCTCTGTTTCCTGGCCATTCTCTGGGAAGGTGTGACGCTTATGAAGCACACGCTGAAGCGGGAGGAATAATTAAAATACTTGTGGACTCAAGTGAACGGGATTGAATTAAGGGGAGGAGAGTAAGGTTATGAAGAATCATGTGTTGAGACCGCTGATCGTGGTGATCGGTATCGTTATTTTGATACTGCTGGCCAGAATGGTTATCGTCCCGAAGGATTTCGGGATCGGTCAGCGTGGTTACATGTACAGCTGGCACCGGCACTCCAATGAGGAAGATTGGAAAAAGATCAAGGTAAAATATCAGGGCAAGGAATACTGCAAGGATTGTCATCCCGATAAATACGACAGCATCAACAAAACCCCGCACAGGATAATCCAGTGCGAAAACTGCCATGGGCCGGCGATCGATCATCCGTCGGATCCACCGAAACTAGCCATCGACAAGAGCAGGGCACTTTGCCTGCGTTGCCATTATCCGTTGCCTTATCCCACGAGCGGACGTTCGCACATTAGAAGCATTGATCCCGAGAAGCACAACCCCGATATGGAATGTTCCACGTGCCATAATCCTCACAACCCAATGGAGGGATTGAAATGATTACGCGAAGGGACTTTTTTAAGAAAACTGCGATGGGCATTGCGAGCGCGGCAATCCCGCTGGCAGCCCTCGAAATTGTCGACCCTAAAAAACTGTTCGCCGAAATAGCTGCCGAGACGACATCTGTGCGGTGGGCTTTTCTGGTGGATACCTACAAATGTGTGGGATGCGGGCTCTGTGTCAAGGCATGCAAGCTGGAGAACGAGGTCCCCTACGATGCGAATGTTTCGAGGACATGGGTAGAGCGATATGTTCTGACCAAGAAGGGGAAACTTTACGCAGATAGTCCCAAGGCGGCCAGGGACGGCTTTACGGATGCAAAAATCGATCAGGGAGCAGACGGCCTCAAAGACATCAGCAGTGAGGGTATCGAAAAGGCGTATTTCGTGCCGAAGCTTTGCAATCAGTGCGAGAACCCTCCCTGTGTTCAGGTTTGCCCCGTGGGGGCGACTTATCAGGCGCCCGACGGTGTAGTCATGGTTGACCGGACGTGGTGCATTGGCTGCGGCTACTGTATCATGGGCTGTCCATACGGGGTCCGGTTCTTCCACCCTGTCTATCATACGGCGGAGAAATGCAATTTCTGCTATCATCGTATCACCAAAGGATTAAAAACCGCCTGTGTTCAGGCTTGTCCTTTCGGGGCGCGCCAGATCGGGAACATAAAAGACCCCAACGATCCGGTGACTCAGACAATCAGAACACAGCGGGTGGCAGTATTGAAGAGTGAATACGGCACGAAACCTCAGGTCTATTATATCGGCCTGGACGAGGAGGTCAGATAGCCATGGTACATGGAGAACTTTGGACCGTTAAAGAGCTGTTTACCTTACCGAATGAGTATATCTACTGGAGCATACAGATCGTGATGTATCCCTTCATGACGGGTCTGGTTGCAGGAGCCTTCGTGCTTTCGTCGCTCTATCATGTGTTCGGCGTCCAGAAGCTCAAGGACATGGCGCGTTTTGCGCTCGTGTTTTCCTTTGCGCTGCTTTTTGCCGCGCCCATGCCGATTGTGCTCCATCTGCAGTTCCCCTTCCGGGGGATCGAGATTTTTATGACCCCGCATTTTACATCAGCCATCGCCGCTTTCGGTATCGTGTTTTTTACCTACGGCGCCATCGTGGCATCGGAGCTCTGGTTCCTGTATCGCACTCATTTTGTCGCTGTGTCGCTTAAACTCCGTGAGAAGCAGGATAAGACAATCGTGGAATGGGTCCGGTATCTGATTTTCTGTTCGCTGACACTCGGTGTTTACGACGTCAGCGAAGAGGCGCTGCATCGGGACGAAAAAGCGATCAAGTTTCTTGCCAGTCTCGGGATTCCTGTCGCCTGTTTTCTACACGGTTATGCAGGATTTATTTTCGGCTCCGTCAAGGCCAATGCCCTCTGGATGACGCCGCTCATGCCGGTCATATTCATCATGTCGGCGATTGTCTCGGGGATCGCGTTGTGCATGCTCACGTATATAGTGACCATGGAAATACGTAAGTTTTTTGCGAAGCGCAAGAAGGCCGCGTATGCCGGATACCAGTCCAAGGAACAGCTCCAGAGCGCTGAGATCAGTGTTATCCAGATGACGGCGAAGTATCTTCTGACCTTCCTCGTGGCTGCCATCAGCCTTGAAATTCTTGACCTTATCTTCCGGGGATACACCGCGTTGAAGTCCTGGGATGTGCTCCGAAGCGTTATCTACGAGCGGGATTTCAAGGCCATATTCATCATGCAATACGGCATCGGAAATCTCGTGCCCCTCATCCTGTTCCTGCTTCCCGGGTTGACCATACGGAGAGCGGTGTTGGGCGTCACACTCGTACTCTTCGGAGTCTTCATGATGCGCTGGAATGTCGTGATCGGCGGGCAGGCATTCTCGCTGACCTTCGCGGGGTTCATGCACTATCATATGCCCATTGTCCCGCACGATTGGGAGACGTTCAAAGAGGGACTTGCTGGGGCGCTCAGCATTTTCGTCATGCCCTTTGGGCTTTTCTACGTAATCAGCCAGATATTCCCCGTGTTCGATTACAAAGAAGCCCACTAATCCTGACTTCAGAGTTCTCTCCCGGGATTTAATAGTTTCCGGGAGAGAACCACTATCAAATTGAAATTTTTTGTTGCAAACTCATCCGAGGTATCTTACAATGCTTGCACAATAAGTCGCATTGAACTGGCCCCAAACAAGAAATGGGGGGATACGATGGTAGAGCTAAGCAAAGTACGCCGGTTTTTATGTCTCATTGCATTCCTGACGCTCGCCCTTGCCTCATCTAGCCTCCTCGCACAAGAACAAGACATCCCGAAAAAATTCTTTGTACCACCACCTCCCTTTACTCCCGGAATCTTCCCGTGCTCACAATGCCACGCCGGCATGCCTGCAAACAAAAAGCCGCGCAAGCTGGAAATGCACCAGGAGATCGCGGACTCACTGAAGCACATACCGGGCGGATGGTGTTTTGATTGTCACAACCCCGATAACCGCGACAAGCTGCGGCTCGCGAACGGCAAACTGGTCAGCTTTGAGGAATCCTATATTCTCTGCGGCCAATGCCACGGCACGATTCTTCGTGAGTGGAAAGCTGGTCTGCACGGAAAGAGGACCGGTATGTGGAACGGGGAGAAACAATACCGGCTTTGTGTGCACTGCCATTGGCCGCATGGGCCGCGGTTCAAACCGATCAAACCGCTACCTCCGCCACTCAGGCCGACGGATATCAGGTAATCGAACGTGATAAAACGACGAGGCGAATGATGCAAAAAATCACGAAAAAAAGAGACGGGATACATCTTGATCGCAGGAGTTTTCTGAAAGGGGCTGCCCTCGGACTTGCGGGAACAGCTCTCCCGCTCAAGAAAGCGGAAGCGTCATTCTGGGAATCTTTTTTCCAGAAACACTTCAAGGAAATGAACGATGCCGAGATCAAACAGGTCCTCGGACGATTGGAACAGGAATACGAAAAAAAATATAAAATAGCGATCAAAGTGGGAAATGAGAAGGAGATTCCGGGTGTACTGTTCGGCTACGGTCTCGATCTTTCCCGGTGCATCGGATGCAGGCGATGCGAGTATGCCTGCGTGGATGAGAACAATCAGTCCAAGGACCCGCAGATTCACTGGATATCGGTCCTCAGGTTCAAAAAGGGTGAGAAGTGGGTCGATCTTGAAAACTCGGAGAAGTACTACAACCCCGAGTTGGTGCCCGAGCCAGAATATTTTTATATGCCGGTCCAGTGCCAGCAGTGTGAAGACCCGCCCTGTGTTCGCGCCTGCCCGACGCAGGCCACGTGGAAAGAGCCCGATGGAATCGTGGTCGTCGACTATAACTGGTGCATCGGCTGTCGTTACTGCATGGCCGCCTGTCCCTATGGAGCGAGGCATTTCAACTGGACCGAGCCGGGCCGGAAGAGTGAGGAGATTAACCCGCAGACGCACTACCTCGGGAACCGTCCTCGCTATAAGGGAGTGGTGGAGAAATGCACCTTCTGCATCCAGCGTACACGGAACGGCCGCTACCCGGCCTGTGTTGAGGCCTGTCCCGTGGGCGCGAGGAAGTTTGGCAATTTGCTTGATCCGAACAGCGAGATCCGCTATGCCATAGAACACAAGAGAGTGTTCCGGCTAAAGGAAGACCTGAACACCAATCCCAAATTCTATTATTTCTTTGCGTACGGCGTGTAGGAGGCTCATCCATGGGCAACTTAATCAAAAACTTTTTTATCGCCCTGCGTCAGATATTTATTGGGAACATCGCTTACTACCTGTGGGTCGCATTCCTTGTTTTTTTCATCCTCCTGGGGTTCAGCGCTTACCTTGAACAGCTCAATCGCGGTCTGATCACGACGGCGATGAGGGACCAGGTCTCGTGGGGTCTGTTTATATCAAATTTTACCTTTCTTGTCGGCGTTGCCGCCGCAGCCGTACTGCTCGTAGTTCCTGCCTATCTCTATAATTTCAAACCGATCAAGGAAATCGTGCTGTTCGGGGAATTGCTCGCCATCACGGCGATCACGATGTGCATTCTGTTCATTTTGGTCGACATGGGTCAGCCTCTCCGGGTCTGGCATATTTTGCCGTTCATTGGCGCCATGCATTTTCCTGCGTCGCTGCTTGCCTGGGATGTGGTCGTCCTGAACGGTTATCTCGCGATCAACAGCATCATAGCCTTTTACGTACTCTATCGACTTTCGATCGGCAAGGAATATAGTATGAACGTCATCGGGCCACTTATCATTCTCTCGATCCCCTGGGCGGTCAGCATTCACACAGTGACCGCGTTTCTCTATAATGGGTTGTCCGCCCGGCCATTCTGGAATGCTTCAATCCTGGCCCCGCGGTTTCTTGCTTCTGCGTTCTGTTCAGGGCCGGCCATTATGCTGATCTTGTTCCAGATCATCAGGAAGCGGTCCGAAGTGGACATCGATAACAAGGCAATCTTCAAGATCGCGGAATTGATCGCCTATGCTATGGCCATTAACCTTTTCCTCCTGGGCGCCGAAGCGTTCAAAGAATTCTATTCCGGCGGTGTTGACAGCTATTCCATCCAATACCTGTATTTCGGTCTTCATGGGAAAACAAGCCTCGTACCATGGATGTGGGCGGCAACCATCATGAATACTACGGCATTCTGTCTTTTTCTCTTTCCGAAGACCAGGGAGAATTTCATAACGCTCAATCTCGGGTGCATCCTCATTATTATGGGCGTGTATATAGAAAAGGGGATGGGGCTCGTGGTCCCGGGGTTTGTTCCCGATGCGCTAGGCGAAATTTATGAATATTCGCCCACGACGTCGGAGATTCTTGTCACCATGGGAATCTGGGCAGCAGGCGCCCTGCTGTACACGCTGCTGCTTAAGTTTGCAGTGCCGATCTATACGGGGAAACTGCGTTTCGAGACCACTGCCGGGAAAGCCCGATGATCCATCAGGGAGTAGTGCCGGGAACAGTCTTTTTTGTGACTTGCGCAAGGCTGAAAAGCTAAAGCATTCACTTAAAATGGAAAAGTGCCTGGCTTGAACCAAAAGTGTCGGTGAAAGAAACGTCGCGGTTGGACGAAGCGGGTCATGGAGGGTCATGGATCCGGAATAAGCTTTAATGCGGTTCGAGAACCGTTGTCTTCTGTCTATTCGTATTGTTGCGTAGTTACGCCCCGCGCATCCCACCTCGTGTGTGCTTCTATAAACGTTTTAACGAATTCTACAAATTTTAATCATCCTGTATTGCATTCCCTGCGGGGGAAAGGCCGCGCTTCTTACTCATCTTTTTTACGTCATAGCAGGAAGATTACAATACCCATCCCCGCAAAGGAAAGCATGAGAAACGCTGAGAAATTTTTTCTGAATTTCAGCAATTGATAAGTATCCTGGATGTTTTTGTCGATCAGATCCAGCTTGGCTGTAAATTCGTCGGTCCTGTCCTTCACCAGGTTGACATCCACGGTGTGGAAAAGCGCACGAAATTCCGCTTGTGTGCTAAACAGGCTCTTTTCGTCAGTTTCCGGATAGATGCCTTCATGTTTCAGCTCCTCCAGTTTGTTCCCAAGCTCTCCGATTCTCGTCTCAGTCAGGAACAGCGCCTGCTTCATAACCTTGGCCCGTTCGTAGGAATGGCATTTTGTACAGAGCTGGACACTGATGATGTTAATGCTGGCCTTCTGGATGTTATGGGACCCGTGGCAGAGCACGCAATTAGGGGCCTTCTTGCCGGCCATGAGCGCTTTCCCATGGTCGCTTTCGAGAAAATTGGTAAGGATGGCGATATGGCATTTACCGCAGAATTGAGGGACATCTTTATACTGCGGGCTGCCGAGGAACCCCCGTTGAGGCGACATCGCCAGAGCCGCATCCTTTGAATCGCCTCCATGGCAGTCCTCGCAGGATATGTTATTCTGGGCATGCCAACTGGCCTGCCATTCTTCGGGAATAGACCTGAATTCCGGTTTCATTTGTTCCGAGGAATGGCAGGATATACAGAAATTCTGTTCAATCTGCACACCTGCCCAGGGTTTTGTAAGGAATTCGTTCTCGAAATCCTGCTGGTAGCCTGCATGCACGGTCAGGGGAAGCATGAACACCAGCATTCCCCATAGGATACTGTATCGCATTATGTCCTCCCCCAGAACAAGAGCACGACCCACGTGACAAGCAGGAACAGAAAAACGCCCCTCAAAACCGGTCGTTTCAGGACGTTTTTTTCCTTTTGGATATCCAGGAACGGCCATAAAAGAAAGACGATTATCAGGATCAGTTGGATCATAATCCCGAAAAATTTATTCGGAATGAGCTTAAGGAGCTGATAGGGTGCCAACAGGTACCATGCAGGTTTGATTGTCTGCGGTGTATGGAACGGGTCTGCCGGCATGTTTGCCTCGTCGGGGAAAAAGAGCGTCGGAAGAAATGTCATAATGAAGAACATGACGGCGAAATACGCCATCATCATGTACATTTGTTTTTTAAAAAAGGCCGGATAATAAGGATACCCGTCAGGATAGGTTTTTCTTTTGTATTCGGTTAGCGGTCTTTTTTCCTCGTCGATTTTGCCGAAGGGGGTGGCAGAAATTCCGATCCGGTTGATCAGGAACAAATGCACCCCCATGAGAGCCAGGAAAATGGGAGGCAGGATCGCCACATGAAGCGCGAAGAATCTGCTGAGCGTTGTCGCCGTCACATAATCACCACCCCTCAGGATCCGGGAGATGGGTTCACCGATGAGGGGAAATGCAGTCGGCATCGAAGTCACAACTGTTGTCGCCCAGTAGCTTAACTGGGTCCAGGGAAGAAGATATCCGCTCAGGCCGAAGATGATGGTAATGATCAGAATCAGTCCGCCGCCAAGCCAGGTCAATTCTCTGGGCCGCTTGTAATTACCCATGAGAAAAACGGTCACCATATGGAGCATGACAACCATAATCATGAGGTTGCTGCCCACAGCATGCATTTCCCGGAACAACCAGCCGTAGGGAACCTTCGTCATAATGTCCTGCACGCTTCCGAATGCATGGTCGGGGTGAGGGACGTAATATATAAGGAGCAGGATCCCGGTCAGCACCTGAATGCCATAGGCTACGACAGCGAGAAAACCAAGCGTGTAAAAAATATTCGTATTCTTCGGGATGCGATAGTCAATTACCTGGGTCTGGATAATATTGTCCAGACCGATGCGCACATCAAGCCATCGTCTTATTTTCGTCCACATTGTCTCACCCTATTATTATGGAATCGCCTTCGATTTTCAGCGGAATAGCCGTCAATGGTTTTGGTGGCGGTCCTGATATGACGTTTCCTTCTAGATCGTACATGCCGGCGTGACAAGGGCACACTAATTTTTGCCTGCTTTTATTGAATTCGACAACACAGCCAAGGTGCGTGCAGATGAGTGACAGTGCAATGAAGCCCTTATCAGGACGGTTGATTATGATGGCGGGAGCATTCTGATAGACGACAGTCTTTGCGTCTCCAGAGGCGATTTCATTCTTTCGGATACTGATTTTGTTAGAGGCCGTTGCTCTGGCAGGAAGTGCTGTAAGATATTTCAAGAAGGAAAAAACAAAGGAGAAAAAAGTGATCGACCCGAGAAAGGCTAAAATCATTTTTAGGAATCTACGCCTGTTCATCGTTCCTCCACGTGGTTATTAAATTTTTTTATAATGTTATGACACGGTATCAAATGCGAAAAAAATTGTCAAGACAATACGCCGCATTAATAAACATATATTTAAAGAAATATTCCTGTAAAGTGTTGACATTAACTTTCTCGTATGTTATAAATGCTCGCTTAGTACGCAGTAAGCTAAAATTAGAATTTTGGCTTTGAGGGGGGGAACATGAAGTTGATGGAATGGTTCAAGGGAAAAGTTGCACGGTTTATGGAGCGGATAAAGGAGCCTATTTCGCTGAAAGCGAAAATGCTCATATCGGGGCTCATACTTGTCATCGTTTTTGGCGGTGGTTTTGTTGCTTACAAGTTTTATGATTTCACCCAAAACAATCCGAAGTTTTGCGTCGGCTGTCACCTAATGCAGCCGGCATACGATAGTTGGTCACAGAGCGAACACAAATCACTCAGCTGTCATCAGTGCCATCATCTGACCATCCCCGAGCAGAACCAACTGCTCATCAGTTTTGTGCTCCACCGGCCGAACTCGGTACCTGCCCGGCATGGAAAAGTTATCGTCGGTCAGAAGGTGTGTAACGAATGTCATACTCAGGGCCCGGGCGAAAAAATCAACAAATCCATATTCCATGCCAAGCATGTGTATATGGAACAGATCGAATGCACCCAGTGCCATGGTGAGATCAAGGCGGACAAGAGCGGATTGCATCACTTCCTCCCGACGGAAAAGTTCTGTCTGAAGTGCCATCCGGGCAAACTGGTGCATGGCGTAGGAATGGGCGGACTTGCCTGCATCAACTGTCATACTGATCGCACCACGGACATCAGGCCTGGCAGGAAGAAATGCCTTTTCTGCCATAGCAGTGATGATAGCATCCGGCAGCAGCTGATTGCAGACGGAACAATGGATGTGCGGTTCTTCCAGCCTGATCCGACGATCATCAAGAAGGCTATCAAAATACAATACAGCGATAATGCGCCGATGCAATTCTATTGCTATGAGTGCCACAAGCCGCATACGCCTGGCAAAGTGAAGCCCAAGAGCGAGGACTGTTTGCAGTGCCATAGCGGTATAGCGAGAGTCGGCAAACACAACCTGCATCTTAAAATGGACATGCAGTGTAAGGACTGCCACAAACCGCATCTTTGGAAAGTTACTGAAGCTTCGGCAAAGAAAGACTGCGTTGCTTGTCACGAATACCGGAGTCCGAAGTCATTTCTTTAAGGTTTAGGGTTTTAAGCGAGGTGCGGAACGGTCAATTTGTCAAGTTTACGGTCCGTACCCGAGAGTAAGTGTTTGACGAACTTTACGAGGGAAGGAGGTGAAATCTTAATGAAAAAAGGTTTGATATTGACCCTGGTAGTTGTAATCTCTCTCGTCATGGCAATGACAGCATTCGCAGTACCGTCCGGCAAGACGGTTGATTTTGACGGCAAAGGAGCCGGCAAGGTCGTATTTGACGGAGCAGCTCATGCCAAAGCAGGCCTCAAGTGTGCCGATTGCCATCAGTCCGGTCTCTTCAAGATGAAGAAGGGCGCAGACGCCATCACCATGAAGGACATGAATGCAGGCAAATTCTGCGGTGCTTGCCACAACGGGACCAAGGCCTTCGACACGAAGGACGCAGCCAATTGCGGTAAATGCCACAAGAAGTAAGATGTCATTATACAGCAGCAAGCCCTCACGGTTTTCCGTGAGGGCTTTTTTATGTATGCCAGGCATGACGCTCTGTATTTTACAGGCTGGTCAGATTGGTAACTGACTGGCGACTCGAAGGTGAAAGTCCTTTATGGGCCTTGATGGAGGAACCGTTAGCCGAACAGCAAGGGTGTCCGGGGCGACCCGGAATCTGAAGGAAGCTGTAAGCAAAGTCCCGGCCTGACGAACAGAAACCGCATATGAGGCAGCCACACTTGGGCGAGAGGGCATAAAGACTCAAAGCCCGATAACCATCCGGAAGGTGTGGAAGTAGATGCGGCGGGTATATGGGATGAAGGTCATGCGTCTTACCCTGGGAGGTCTGCCGTTCTGCCATGTGCTATCGACATCGTAAGGTGTTGAGATGGATCGGTAGAAGTCAGCAGAGGCCGTATTAGTCCCGCACCAACGGGATGAAGGGCCGAACTTGTCGGACTGTTCGAGACCGAATCTCTATCTGTACTGAGCACAAGCCCCGCAAGAGGGCCTAGGCTGGAAGTAGCGGACGGAATCCGCGAGGTAAAGTCAGGTGCTTATAGAACAGGAGGCGACAAGGTCACCGAAAGAGCGGAAAGACAGGAACCGCCGTATGCCGAACGGCACGTACGTGGTGTGGGAGGACGGCGGGGTAATCCCCCCTCCTACCCGATTGAGCGCCAAGTAGCACAGATTACTCCAGATCCTCTCGCGATCATAATAACTGCTATAAAGTTAGATCAATAACTATTGAA
>CAWGYL010000008.1:0-16149 GCA_963826885.1 Nitrospirota bacterium
AACAAATGAAGGCTGATAAGTCCAGTTATCGAAGTTATAGCTAGCCTGAATAGCCCAATATAAGAAACGAAGATACCTGCATCCACGTTCAGACCATGGGCAACATCCCAGTGATATCCTCCCCATCCTTCGGAGATTGTATCTGTAGGCATTCTCCTAATTCCCACTGGACTCGTGATTGACGCTGCCGTCATTACGAGGGGTGGTGGTGGCAAACAAGCCATTCATGAAAAGGATCCGCCCGCGTACGTTATCGATGCGAATGTCGCCGCCGATGCTGACTTGCTCCAACTGGAACTTTGTCGGACCGGAACGTTCTCCGTCGATCCACCCAGGGAGTCGTCGTCAGGGTGGTTCATGTCCAGCGTTGTAGTTCGCGTCGGCGCGAAACTCCGGCGTGAAGTACTTGGTGGCCATCGGGCTGTCTGTCTGGTGCCTCCGTTGCTGTTGAGCCAGGTCCAGTCGCCGCCGAAAGGAGCTTCCTTGGTGAGCCTCTCGGCGCTGGATCTCAGGAGGCGGCGGCGTGGCGGGGGCAGTGGCAGCGCTCGCCGCCTGTAACGACGGTGAAACTCCTGCGGCCACGGTAGCGGACTGCGTCGTGCCGGCGACCAATTCGTGCTCTGCAGACTTCAGCGCAGCCGTATCCTGGCTGTCGGCCAATGCCCGCGCTTTCTGTTCCTGTACTTCATTCTCGAGCTGTTCAATCCGAGCTCTCATGGCGTCAAGCTGCTGCGCCACTGTAGGCTGCAACTGGGGTTGCGGCGTTTTAGATGATGCATTTGTATCGGCGACAGCGGCAGGTTCAGTGCTCGCGGGGGACCGCGTATTCATCATGCTCGGCCGTGTGCCGGAATGGTTCTCCATCCTCATTGCCTGTCATAAGATCGGCGCCGTTGTCATGCCGGCGCCGGTTATTCTTCTGCCGCCGGACATCGAATACCGGATCATGAAGGGGAAGGCGAATGTCGTCATCACTAATCGGGCGAACCATGCAAAGGTTGATGAAGCGCTCCGGAAAAGTGATCCGGCCTTTCTCCGCTACCGGCTGCTCATGGACGGGGAGGCACCGGGATGGCAAAACTTTGAAAGGGCGATGTCGAAGGCGGTAACAAAGCTCGACAGGGTGGACGTGGATGAAACCCTTGCCGGAGATTCATTTCTCATCTATTTCACCTCGGGTACGACCAAATATCCCAAGATGGTGCACCATCTCTGTTCCTATCCCCTGGGCCATCTACGGACAGCCGGTCTCTGGCATAGTCTGACAGACCGGGATCTCATCTGGGTGGTTTCGGACACGGGCTGGGCCAAGTCCGCCTGGGGGCTCTACGGGCAATGGACGATCGGCGCCGCGCTTTTCGTGCACAATGCCGAAGGACGGTTTGATGCAAAACTGACGCTTGATCTCCTGACCACAAAAGGCGTTACTGTATTCTGCGCTCCGCCGACGGTTTACAGGATGCTGATCCTGGAAGACCTCACGCAGTACGACTACTCCGCACTCAGGCACTTTACTTCAGCGGGTGAACCGTTGAATCCCGAAGTAATCAAGGTCTGGAAAGATGCCACGGGAAAAACCATCCATGAAGGATACGGCCAGACTGAGACGACGGTCCTGGTGGCGAACTACCCCTTTATGCCGGTCAAGGCGGGCTCCATGGGAAAACCGGTGCCGGACCTGAACGTCGATATACTTGACGAGGACTGCAAGCCGGTCCGTCCTGGTGAGGTGGGTTACATCTGTATTGAGGTGAACAATTCAAGGCCAGTCGGCATTTTTGAAAGCTATCTGGAAGATCCCGAGGAGAATGGGAAAGTTTTTCAGCAGGGCTGGTACAACACGGGCGACAAGGCGTTCAAGGATGATGATGGTTACTTTACCTTTGTCGGAAGGGGCGACGACATCATCAAAGCCTCGGGCTATCGTATCGGCCCTTTTGAGGTCGAGAGTGTGATCCAGGAACACCCGGCAGTGGCAGAAAACGCTGTTGTCGCGAGCCCTGATCCCGTACGCGGGGAGATTATCAAGGCTTTTATCGTGCTTGTGCCAGGTCATAAGGCTTCCGGAGCATTGGCGCAGGAAATCAAGGATTTCGTCAAAACGAGGACCGCTCCATACAAGTATCCGCGGGAGATCGAATTTATGGAAGAACTGCCCAAGACTGTGAGCGGCAAAATAAAAAGGGCCGTGCTAAGAAATCGGGAGATCGAACAAAAATCTGGCAAGACCGGCCTCTCACCCTGGAAACCTTAATCTGGTTCGTCAGAAACACCGATACGGGTGGCGGTTGCTGAATCGATAAGCGGAGAAATGAAGAGAAAAAAGATGAGGCTTCTAACGCTGTATTCTGCCCAAAGCGGTAGGCGGCTGAAATATGACTGCGCCGATTTTTAAAGGTGATGCTGTGTTGTCCTGATCTCAATCAGGTAGGGGCTCTTTGTAGGGATACCTCTTCTGAGCAAACAAGTCCAGAATCGATTTCCTGTCCATTTCGAGAATTTTTGCGCAGATTTTCGAATAACCGCTATCGAAGACCTTCAGCATGCTGTTGAACTTTACTTCCTCCATAGCTTTGAGATAATGCGCACTCATACAGGTTCATCGAGCTACATCGCCCAAATCAAGTCCATGCCAGACTTGCTTCGAGCACGACGAACAATTCGACTCTGCCTTTTGATGTTGATTAACTGTACTTAAACATGGTATAAAGTCAACGTTACACTGACGGCAGTTTCAGGCTCTATGACGGCAATTGCAGTAAAATTGATATCTGACAAACGCAAACTCTACGCGTGGGCGTCTGCTTTGGCGTTGATTACCATTTTTTATAATATTGCCGAAGGTCTGGTTTCGGTATTGTTTGGATTCGCAGATGAGAGCATGTCGCTTTTTAGTTTTGGCCTTGACTCATTTGTCGAAGTGGTTTCAGGAATCGGAATCTTGCACATGATCCGAAGGATCAAACAGGAAGATGCTGAAAAACCGGACAGATTTGAGCAACATGCACTCCTAATAACCGGCACGGCATTTTTCGTTCTTACGGCTGGACTAATTCTCACGTCCCTGGTTGAAATGTATCGGGGACACAAACCGGAAAATACTTTTTGGGGAATCGTCATCTCGATTATCTCCATCCTGTCCATGGGGCTGCTCCTCCGGGCAAAAGGTAAAGTCGGGAGGGCGCTTGATTCTTCAGCAATTCTTGCCGATGCCGCCTGCTCGCGGGCATGCTTTCAACTCTCGATAGTTCTGCTCATCGCCAGCGCAGGCTACAAACTTACCGGCATCGGCGGTCTGGATTCAATAGGAGCATTCGTTATCGGAGGGTTTTGTTATCGAGAGGGGAAAGAGGCTTTCGCCAAGGCCAGGGTTGGCTCATTTACCTCTAGTTGTGAAGAGGGTTGTCCTAGTCATGGCCGGAAAAAAAGTTAAGGGTCCGGGAAAATGGAGAGGTTCTCATCTTGTATGGTCCTGGATGCAATAGAAAATGAAATTCAAGATTGATCTTCACGTCCATTCAAAATACAGCGGTGACAATGACGCTGAACCCGAGGAAACGGTTATTCGGGCCATACAGTACGGCTTGCAGGGAATCGCTTTTACCGAGCATTATTATTACGAGGTATCTGAACCGGTTGAGCTTCTGAAAGAGAAGTACGGCAACCGGATCCTGATTTTGCGTGGCGTAGAGTTCTCGACTGCGGAGGGACATTGTCTGGTCTTTGGCTTGAACACGGACAATCTTTCGCTCAAATATGCTCCTGCCGAAGAAGTAATCCAAGCTGTTAATCGGGCGGGAGGGGTCGCTATCCCGTCTCATCCCTACCGATCGGTCAACAGTCTCGGCGACCTGGTGAAGACCGTTAAAGGGATCCGGGCTTTGGAGGGCTATAACGGATGCAACATGCACCCGTTTAATATGCGGGCCGTGGATACGGCGCAAATTCTGAATATCCCCTATACCGGTGGGTCCGATGCCCATGAATCAAAAGATGTTGGCTCCTGTTTTACCGAATTTGACGACCGCGTGACCAGTGAAAATTTTATCACTATGTTGAATGCCGGAAGATACCGCGGAATTGATCTTAGAAAAGTATCGAAGATGTTGAACCGGTTTTAATGATTCGTTCGCTTTAAGAAATCCGCAGCAGTAGTGGCAGAGCAATTTCCCTGGAGAACACACCCTCCTCACTATCAATATCAGTGCCTCACGTAGGGACGGCACCGGAAAAAACAGATGTACTCTCGCGAGGGAATTTTGTATCAATTTCACTGCTTTCAGGGCCGCTCGATGAATTATTGTGATCCCCCCGAACACCCTCCCTTTACTAAAATTGTACCGTCAACAAAGCCGCATTAGCGGGTGCCCCGGCAAAACTGGCGGTTATGGTGGTCGTACCGTTGGTTATTACCGAAGCCAATCCCTGAAAACCCGCTGCATTGCTGATGGTCGCAACACTTTTATCCGAAGAATTCCACGTGACCGATGTCGTTAAATCCTTCAGGCTGTTATCAGTATAAACTCCTGTGGCCGTAAACTGCTGTGTCTGTATTCCACTGGAAATAACAATGGTCGGCGAAACGGGAGTCACTAAAATGGATTCCAATGCGGCAGGATTTATGGTTAACGTTGCCGTGTTTGAAGTTATGCCGGAGAAGGTAGCTGTTATTTCGGTTGTCCCTATCGCGATGGAAGATGCCAGCCCCGAATTGTTGACGATCGCCACGCCTGTCATAGAAGAATTCCACGTTGCTGACGACGTTATATCCTGTTTCGATCCGTCCGAAAAAGTCCCCGAAGCAGCGAACTGCTGTGTATTACCCAAGGAGATATTTGAGCTTGGCGGCGTTATGGTGATTGAAGACAAAACAGCCGGAGTAACGGATAGTGTTGCTGATGGTGAACTGACTGAATCAAAGATCGCGGTGATGAATGTTGTCCCCGTGTTAACGGATGTCACCAGTCCATTGGTAGGCGCGGTGTTACTAATCGTGGAAACCGCCGTGTTCGATGACGTCCACGTTGCCCAGGTGGTCAGACTCTGGCCGGATCCATCTGCAAGGGTCCCCGAAGCAGTGAACTGCTGCGTCGTGCCATTGGCTATGCTTGCGCTTGCCGGGCTTACCGCGATGGATATAACCGGTGAGGAGATGAGCGCTGCCGTGCCAGTGACACCGGTATAGGCGGCGCTGATCGTGGCCGAACCGGAGGTGGTCCCCGCGGTGGCTAGGCCTGATGTGCTATCGATGACGGCGATAGCCAGATCCGATGAAGTCCAATCTGCCCATATCGTTAAATCCTGCATATCGCCGCTTTCAAGAGTCCCCTGAGCATTGAATTGCTGCTGGGTCCCCGGCGCGATGCTGGCGGATGCTGGAGACACAGCAATGGAAGCAACAGTTGATGTACTCATGGTTGCTATCCCGAAAATGTTTCCTGAGATCGCAGTGATGGTTGTGGACCCAATTGTCAGTAAAGCCGTGACGATACCCTGCGAACCCGGGGCGTTGCTGACGGTCGCAATTGTCGTGTTCGATGAGGTCCAGGTAACCAACGTGGTAATGTTTTGCCCTATGTTGCTGGAATAAAACCCGGTTGCGGTGAACCGCCTGGATGTTCCCAAGGCAATGGCCGAACCAGCCGGCGTAACCGAGATGGAGGTCAGGGCAGCGGGGGTAGAACCCGATAATGTTCCGCCACCGCACGCGGAAAGCAGTCCCGCGAATATGATTATTTCCAGCGGTCTTCTGAAGACGTTTCTTATGGCCATCTTCTTCCTCCCACGATGTAATTAAAATTTGCCACTTCTATTTATAAAAATAATATCATAAAATAGTATGTTAAATAGTGATGTTTATTAATTATTAATGCTTTAGTAGTAATGCAGGGGAGCGTTTACGATGCCAACATGCGGCTTTCGCGTCGTGATGCAGTCTGTTCCCTGTCGGTACAACTGATAAGGGAGGACGGTCTGTCCGGCTCAATGTGCCCATTGGACCTCGAATATGTGACGCTGATTCTGTTGATAAGAAAAAACAGATTAAATTGCGGGAAGAGAAAATCGATGTTAGAACGACCAGAGGTTAATTCATCAACGGGATAAACAGGGATATATTATCCGACGAAATACATGGCCAACAGCTTCTGGATGCACAAAGCCATGCCGATGCATGCAGGAAGCGTCAATACCCAGGCCAGGACGATTTTTCCGGCAATGCCCCAACGAACAGCGGAAAGGCGTTTCGTGGCCCCGACACCCAGAATCGCTGTTGAAACGACATGGGTCGTGCTCACGGGGAGTCCGAAGTGGCTTGCTGCCAGGATAATGGCTGTGGACGAGGTTTCCACCGCAAAACCGTGGATAGGCTCAAGTTTCAGCATCTTCATACCCAGGGTTTTGATGATTTTCCAACCGCCGAAAAGGGTGCCAAACCCCATTGCCACCGCGCAGATAAGAATGACCCATTTCGGCACCTCGACCGACTGGAGGACGCCACCGCTCACCAGAGCCATAGTGATAATTCCCATAGCCTTCTGCGCGTCATTGGAGCCGTGACCGAAAGCCATGAGAGACGATGAGAGGATCTGGAGTCTGCCGAAGTATTTGCTGACGGCACCGGGTGAGAGGTGGCCGAACAGATAGAGGATAAGCTTCATGAACAGATAGCCGAAGACGATTCCGAAAACCGGGGATATGAACAGCGAGGTCAGTATTTTGATGATGCCGCCGATATTCAGAATTCCCATGCCGCCGTGGGCCATTGCGGCCCCCGCGATTCCGCCGAAGAGCGCATGCGAGGAGCTGACGGGAAGGCCCATGAGAAGCGTGATGAGGTTCCAGATAATGGCCGAGAGTAGAGCTGAGACGATGACTAGGTCGGTGACGGCATTTGGGGCGACAATACCCGTCCCAACGGTCTTTGCCACGGCTGTCGTGAGGAAGGCCCCGAAAATGTTCATGGTTGCCGCGAGTACTACCGCGACTAAGGGGGAAAGAACCTTGGTCGATACGACGGTGGCAATCGCGTTTGCCGAGTCGTGCCATCCATTCGCGATGTCGAAGGCCACGGCAAGGATAATGATGTAAATCAGGATCTCATGCATGTTTCAGGACGATGCCTTCGAGGATGTTGGCGATGTCTTCCGCCCGGTCTGAGGCGTCTTCGAGAAGCTGGTAGATATCCTTCCATTTGATGATATGAACCGCGTCGTGCTGATCGTTGACGAGCTTGCCGAGGGCATCGCGATATTTACGGTCGATGCGGTTTTCAAGCCGGTTCACCTCGATGCAGTGTTCCTGCACGTGGGAATACTGCTTCGCGCGGAGCTCGCGGAGCGCCTTTTTCAGGACGTCAGCGGTCATCTGGAGGTCTTCGGCGATGGAAATGACCTCGGGAGTCGGTTTTTCGATGCGGTAAACCACCATTCTGTCCACGGCGGCCCAGATGAGATCGAGAACGTCGTCAATGCGAGATGCCAAGGCATGGATGTCCTCGCGGTCGATTGGCGTCAGAAAGGTCTTGTTCAGATCTTTCATGATGTCATGGGTGAGCATGTCCCCTTCCTGCTCGAACTCATAGATTGCCTTCGCTTTCTTTTCGAAGTTCTCGAAATTGTTGAAGGTGTCGACGAGCACGTTGGTCGCTCGGGACAGATTTTCGAGAGCTCGGTCGAATTGTTCAAAAAAGTCTATTGATTTCGGGAAGAGGGCCATAGGAATATAAGTAATGCTCCTTTAGGGGATGACAAACGGGAAACGAGACACTCTGATGCTTGTTTTGTAAGCGTCCTTAAAATATCATACGAAGTCATTATTTGCAAGTGGGATCTCTTCATAGAGGGGTTTGCGGATGTCAACAAAGAGCGGGCGGAAAAAAGAAATAAGGCGGTGAACACCTCACCGCCTTATTTTATACAGGTTTGACTGATGGTTAAAAGCTTAGATCGCTTTTTCTTTCCAGCATTTGTCGCACAGCCACATCATGCCGCGGACTCTACCGGTTGTCGTCATCATTTTCGCCGCCTGCATCGGCTTGCCGCAGCACTGGGGGACGTTGAGATTGATAACGGCCTTCTTGGTGGCTGCTTTTGCGGTTTTACTCATTTCTGCCATGGTAGTATCACCTCCGGGGAATATCGCAAAACCTGTGCATTTTAACCGTATTACGGAAAATGTCAAGAAAATTTTGTTTGGGATAAAACGGAATGTGCTCAATTTTGATAAAAGAACACATAAACCTCTTGACAATGACAAGTGATTGATTAATAATGTTCTCCGGGAATGGTTGCACCATCCATACGCAGAACTTTTCAACCCTTCTTTCGCACTTGCCCTGAGTTAACTTATGGAAGACCATAAACTAAGAGTTTTCTGCGCAGTCGCTGACACGAAGAGTTTCTCTAAAGCCTCAGAACTCATCCATCTCACTCAACCGGCTGTGAGCCTCCAGGTCCAGGCCATGGAGGAGCTTTACGAGACGCGGCTTTTCGACCGGTCGGGGAATACAATTAACCTTACGCCGGCCGGTGAGATACTGTATAAGCGGGCCAAGGAGATCCTCGCTCTTTACGCAGAGGCGCAGAAGAATATCAGTGAAATCACCGGTGCAGTCAAGGGGTCGCTCTCCATCGGCGCCAGTTCCACGATTGGGAACTATCTTCTTCCCCAGATCATCTCGGCCTTCAAGAAAAAAGTACCCCAGGTCAATATATCCCTTGTTGTCGGCAACACGAAAACCATTACGGAGAAGCTGAATGCCGGCGAGATCGACATAGCCCTTGTTGAAGGCGACGTGAGCAAACAACGGTTCAGTGTCGATACGCTCCTTTCCGATGAACTAGTGGTGATCATGTCGCCGGCGCATCCCTGGGCCGAGCGTCGAAATATCCCGGGTATGGACCTGATCAAGGAACCGCTTATCATGCGGGAAGAAGGATCCGGCACCCGCCAGATCATCTTGAAGCATCTCGAGGATCACGGGATCAAGCTAGACCATCTCCGCATTACGCTCGTGCTCGGCAGCACCGAATCCATAAAGAGCGCGGTGGAGGAGGGGATGGGGATTTCCATCGTATCCGCCTGGGCGGCGCGCCAGGCGATCAAACACGGGATACTCAAAGTAACGACATTTAAGGATGTCAAATTCCACCGCAACTTCAGCATTATTTCGCCTAAGAGGAATTACTGCACCCATACCGCGAAAGAGTTTCTGAACTTTCTGAAGGTTTATCCCATCAAATCCCCCATATCCTGATCCCGAACCGTTTCCAGTTCAGACATCCCGTTTCGAACCATCAGTCATGATCAGTGACGCTGATCCGGCATAGGACCGTTTTAATCCAGCGCTGTACCGCTACTAGAAGTCACGGCGAAATCTTCCTTCGAGGAGATAATGGGTTTCCGCAGGGGAGAGCCATGCATGGAAACGGCAGGGTTTGTGGGTTAAAGGGCATGATGTAATCGCGGATGTTCATCCCAGTTTTTGTTTGATGATTCCGGCAAGACCGTCGGCAAGCGCCTTGATTTTCTCCTGGTCCTCACCCTCGATCATAACACGTACTTTGGGCTCGGTTCCGGAATAACGAAGGAGTAGACGGCCCGTCCCGTTGATCTGTTTCTCAATTTCGGCCATGCACTGAGCGATCTCCGGGATGGAGGATAGATCGCGCCGTTCTTTGACCTTTACGTTCACGAGGACTTGGGGGTAGTTCTTCATGCAACCAGCGAGCGTCGACAGGCTCTTGCCGGTCTGCTTCATGATGGAAAGGACCTGAAGCGCTGAGATGAGCCCGTCACCGGTGGTATTGTGGTCCAGGAAAATGATATGCCCCGATTGTTCGCCGCCGAGGTTATAACCACCTTCAATCATTTTCTCCATTACATAACGGTCTCCCACTGCCACACGAATGAGTCTTCCGCCCTCCTTCTGCATCGCGAGTTCCAGGCCCAGGTTGCTCATGACTGTCGCAACGAGCGTGTTCTGTTTTAACCTTCCTTCCCGCATCATATGGAGGGCGCAGATGGCCATAACCACATCGCCGTCGACGATCGTCCCCTTTTCATCGCAGAGGATCATTCGATCCGCATCGCCGTCAAAGGCAATGCCGATCCGGGCATTATTTGCGACTGTCGAATGCGAGATTACTTCAGGATAGAGTGACCCGCAGCCCTGGTTGATGTTCATGCCCGATGGCTGATCATAAAGCGAAATGACATCCGCTCCGAGTTCGATCAGGATACGCGGCCCGATCTTGTATGCTGCGCCATTGGCGGAGTCGACAACCACGCGGAAGCCAGACAGGTCCATGCCGCGCGGAATGGACGACTTCACAAACTCGTTGTATCGACCGATCGCGTCATCGATTCTGAAAGCCTTACCGATTTCGGATGCAGTCGGCCGGATGCCGTCAATAGCGCCAGTGAAAATCAGGTCTTCGATCTTGTTCTCGACCTCATCGGGAAGCTTGAACCCATCCCTGCCGAAGAACTTGATGCCGTTGTCTTCATAGGGGTTATGCGAGGCTGAGACAACGACGCCAGCGTCGGCTCTCAGGCTCCTTGTTAAGAAGGCGATGCCCGGCGTCGGGATCGGGCCGACGAGCAATACGTCCATGCCCATGGAACAAAGTCCCGCTGTGAGCGCGCTCTCTATCATGTACCCTGAGAGGCGTGTGTCTTTCCCGATGACGATGCGGTGCCTTCGGGGGGAATCGCGAAAAATGTGTGCCGCGGCCCTGCCAATACGGAGTGCCATTTCAGAGGTCATGGGGTCCTGGTTTGCAACACCGCGGACTCCGTCAGTTCCGAACAGTTTTTTCATTGGCGAGTCCTTTCCAGCGTGATATGCACAGTAATGTTCTTCTCGAGAATTTTCACCTGTTTGCCCTGATAATCGATTTTCGGCTCCACTGTCAGGTTCTCATGGTCTCCCTGAATATCGATCGGCATGGTCTGAAGGCTATCCAGGCTCTGCAAGACGCCGGTGGGAGCCTCCAGGGTGATCCGCGAAGGCGAGACCGAGATTTTCGCCACATGGAAGCCGGTTGCCGGACTTCCATAAAGGATCGGTTTGAGACGGAAACTTTTTTTGCGTCAAGGGCTCAAGCTTAACCTTGATGTCCGATAAAGACATGTAGGTAACGGCCACGCCGGCCGGCCGGCTGATATCGTCGGGAGAGATCCGCACGGTGTTTTCCCCAACCTTTGTCATGGAAAGATCGGCTATGCAGACCACTTTTTTCCCAATGGTGATGTCGCGGAGCACCCGTTCCTGACCTTGTACGCGCACTTCCAGGGAACCGGCCACATCGCCGACAACTGCCATGTTCTGGGGAGGATTTCGCAGTTCGATTGGGATGGTGAGCGTCATCTCGGTCTTGCCTTTCGAAGTGACGAAGAACCAAAGCGTGAGTGACAAGGCAATCGACAGCAGTTTGATGCCCCAGTTATCGAGTATAATTTTCCGGAAGTCCATATTGTGATTTCCCGTTTTTTTTCTTTATGAAAAGATCGGACAGCGTTTTCCTGAGCGCCGTCGCATCGGCGATATGATCGATGGCCCCGTCCATGACGACCGATATTTCGCCGGTCTCCTCGGAAACGACAACCACCACCGCATCGGCCTCCTCGGTAAGTCCCACGGCGGCCCGGTGGCGAGTACCGAGCGCTTTAGATATATTCGAGGAGAGCGTGAGCGGCAGGAAACAGCCCGCAGCGACGATCCTTCCTCCTCTAATGATAGCTGCGCCGTCGTGGATCGGCGAGTAGGGAAGGAATATGCTTACGAGGATCTCCTTGGTGACCTTGGCGTCGAGGTCAGTGCCCATTTCGACGATCGTCGTCAGATCCGTATCGCGCTCGAGCACGATAAGCGCGCCGATTCGCTTATTGGCCATGGATATGGCGGCCTTCACCGTTTCCTCGATGGATTTTGAGCCCTCGACTGGCGAGAGGGACCGGAACAAGGGCCGTTCGCCGACCCGTGCCAGGGTGCGCCTGATCTCGGGCTGGAACAGGACCACAACGGCGAGCACGATCTGGGACCAGAAGCTGTGAATGAGCCAGTCAAGTGTATAGAATTCAAAGAGCTGGGAGGCGATAAGCACGAGCACGATGAGCCCGATGCCGATGAGCATCTGGAAGGCACGCGTGCCCTTGATAAGCAGCAGGAGACGGTAAAAGATATAATAGACGAGCGCGATGTCTATCGTATCATTAAACCAGCGGTAGTGAGCGAGGGCTTCGCGTATTTCGGTGAAGTTGTTGAACATGATTCCTGATTTATACCTTGGGCTCAATAATGAGGGAAAAAGGCCGGAGGATTTACGGTAATTCCGGCTTGCCCTGAATCGTTGTTTTCCGTGCGGAATAACGGCTCTTGATCACGAGTTTTTATCTTTGATTTGTAGCATGATCCTGGGAGCCTGATTTAACCATCGCATCCGTCATGCGCGCCACCTGGACCGTCTGCGCAACGTCATGAACCCGGACAATTGCGGCGCCCCGAGTTATTCCAAGGGCCACTGTAGCGGCGGTGCCGTTTAGGCGCTGCTCAGGGATGGGTATATCGAGGACCGTGCCAATAAATTTTTTTCTCGACGTTCCTAGCATAATGGGCCGCCCGAGGCCTTTGAGCTCATCGAGTCGGTCGAGCAATTGAAGGTTGTGTGCCAGGTTCTTGCCGAATCCGATGCCGGGATCGATGATAATTTTCTCCCGGTTGACGCCAGCCTTCTCTGCCATCTCGATGCTTTCCTTCAGGAAGTCCGCGACTTCACCGACCACATCGGCATACTCCGGGTTCTGCTGCATGTTTCGCGGCGTGCCCTTGATGTGCATGATGACGAGGGCGGCTCCCGTGTCCGCAACAACCTTTGCCAAGTCAGGAGAGAAACGAAGCCCACTTATATCGTTTACCATCGATGCCCCAGCTTCAAGCGCTTTCCTGGCCACAGACGCTTTGTAAGTGTCGACCGAAAGGGGAACAGGCAGCTCGACCGAGAGGCATTCGAGGATCGGGATGATCCTTCGCAGTTCCTCGTCTACCGGAACCGGCTCCGCGCCGGGGCGCGTAGATTCTCCCCCGATATCAATGATGTCCGCTCCTGCTGCGACCATTTCATGGGCGTGTGTCCGGGCGCGGTTCAATGCGGCGAACCGACCTCCGTCCGAAAAGGAATCAGGAGTCACATTCAGGATCCCCATGATATGGGTGCGCCTGCCGAGATCAAGAACTTTTCCCCTACAATCAATCTTATAATCTGAGAGCATGTAGTTGTCAAGCAAAGAGTCTATTTTTTGGGGAATCGCAGCGGGAATGCTATGATCTAATGCGAAAATAGGGGGGAGGCGCTTCAATTGCTCGGGATTGCCGCTAAGGACAAACGCTGACAACTCGCCGTTTAAAGAAGACGCCGGAACAGTACCAAAACCTGCCCCGACGTCCGAGGCTTTCAACAGTTCCCGGATTTTCCTTCCCTGATCCGAGGTCAGCCCATTGACGGTTATGGCGAGCGCTCCACGGCCGGAAATCCGGAGTACAGGCCCCATCCTTCGCTCCTATGCCGCTGCAGGCTGGCCGTTAACGATGGCTTCGATCTCAGGGCCGTCAAGGGTTTCTTTTTCGAGCAGGGCTTTGGTTAGCTGGTCAAGTGTTTCTCTTCGGTCTCCAATCAGCTTTTTGGCTTTTTCGTAATTCTCCGACACAATCCGTTTCACTTCCTCGTCGATTTCAATTGCTATATGTTCGCTATAGTCGCGATGCTGTGCGATTTCGCGGCCGAGGAATATCTGCTCTTCCTTTTTCCCATAGGCGAGGGGGCCCAGTTTATCGCTCATTCCCCACTCGGTCACCATTTTCCGGGCCAGTGTGGTGGCGCGTTCGATATCATTTCCCGCGCCAGTCGTCATATGGTGAAGCGCTATTTCTTCGGCGGCCCTGCCGCCGAGCAGGATCGCGATGTTGTTCAGGAGGTGTTCGCGGTCATAAGAGTAACGGTCCGCGGTGGGAAGCTGAAGCGTGATGCCCAGAGCCATACCGCGCGGAATGATGGAAACTTTGTGTACGGGGTCGGTTCCGGGAATGAGCTTCGCAACCATGGTGTGTCCGGCCTCATGGTAAGCGGTATTTTTCTTTTCTTCATCGCTGATAAGCATGGACCTGCGTTCAAGACCCATCAGAATCTTGTCCTTCGCCCGGTCAAAGTCGTCGTTTTCAACCTGCGTCTTGCCCATTCTGCCGGCGAGCAATGCGGCTTCGTTCACCAGGTTTGCCAGTTCCGCGCCGGATAGCCCCGGCGTGCCTCGTGCGATGGCCTCTATGTCCACGTGTGGCGCGAGCTTGATTTTCTGGGTATGAACCTTCAGCACGCCGATCCTGCCGTTCAAATCGGGCCGGGGAATCACAACCTGGCGGTCGAATCTGCCGGGCCGGAGGAGGGCCGGGTCGAGCACATCGGGGCGGTTCGTTGCGGCGACGAGGATCACGCCTTCGTTGCTCTCGAAACCGTCCATCTCGACCAGAAGCTGGTTTAGTGTCTGCTCCCGTTCGTCATGTCCTCCGCCGAGTCCCGCTCCGCGGTGTCTGCCCACGGCGTCAATCTCATCGATAAAGATAATGCAGGGCGCATTTTTTTTGCCCTGCTCGAAAAGATCGCGAACGCGCGATGCGCCAACACCCACGAACATTTCAACAAAATCAGAGCCGCTGATCGACAGGAAAGGTACGCCTGCCTCCCCTGCGATGGCCCGTGCGAGGAGTGTTTTGCCTGTTCCTGGAGGGCCGACAAGCAGCACACCCTTGGGAATTTTGCCGCCGAGCTTCTGGAACTTCTGGGGATCCTTCAAGATCTCGATGATTTCCTGTACCTCGACTTTGGCTTCGTCCATGCCGGCAACTTCGCTAAAGGTCACTTTTTTCGTGCTCTCATTCAGGAGCTTTGCGCGGCTTTTGCCGAAGGAGAGCGCCTTGTTGCCGCCCATCTGCATATTGCGCATGATGAAAAAGAACCAGAGCGCCATGAGGATAAGAGGCGCCCAGACAACCAGAAAATTGTACCAAGGCGATTCCTTGACCGGCTCCGCGTTAATTTTGACGCCCTTGGCCCTGAGATCCTTGACCAGGTCAGGATAATCGGGCAGATTTGTCTTGAAGGACTTGCCTGTTTTCAAATTTCCGAACATTTCCGTGCCCTTGATCGTAACGTCGTTGACCTCGTTGTTAGTGATTTTGTCCATGACGTCGCTGAACGGGATTAGAACCGTCGTTTGGGAGACGGGATTGAACAGATTGAAAATGAGCACTGATACGACGACGAAGAGCAGTATCAGCGCCAGATTTTTATAAAATGCATTCACGAATTAAATCCTCCAATTTAGATTGCCAGAGTACGTGGGAACGCGGAGACTGGAACGCGAAATTCAAGTGTTTTTAGTCTTTTGCAGATTACCATCTCAAGCCAATAATCATAGTATGATAACATATTCCCCAGCTTCTGACAATAGATTAAAAGTTCATTACCGCTGCCGCTCCTCCATCGGAAGCACGGCGATGTAAGGCAGGTTCCGGTAGCGGTCTTTGTAGTCGAGACCGTAACCGACGACGTACTTATTCGGGATGCGGAAACCCGCGTAGTCCGCTTCAATCTGAACTTTTCTTCGTTCGGACTTGTCCAAGAGCACGCAGACTCTGAGCGAGGACGGACCACGCTCGAGTAGCATTTTCTTCAGGTGATTGATCGTAACGCCGGAATCCATGATGTCTTCGACGAGGAGAACGTCCTTTCCGCGGATGTCCTCTTTCATGTCGGCAATGATTTGAACGGGATGGCTGCCCTTCGAACTGGTACAATGAATAAAATCCATACGGACGGATATCCTGAGCGAACGCAGCAGATCGGACATGAAAAAGATGGCCCCCTTGAGAACGCCTACAACGAGCAGGTCCCTGTCTGCATAGTCCGAGGATATTCTGGAGCCGAGTTCCTGGATCTTTCTTTGGATCTCTTCACTCGTAAACAGCGGTTTTCCAAAATCAATACCGACCATTGCATTTCCTCCATAAAAAACGAAAGCGGTGAAGACCAGGGCAGGTTTGGATTGAATACTGAAAATAAAGACGCTTTCCCCTATCTGTTCTCATCACGCACG
>CAWGYL010000009.1:0-272115 GCA_963826885.1 Nitrospirota bacterium
AACGCCTTACGCCGGACGGCACGATCGCCCTCCAGGCCGGCACCACGGCGCTACACCAGCTTTTGAACTTCACCGCGGTAAATAAGACACTGAACGCGGTTTTCCCCGTCGTAACTCCTTATAATGTGTGCATACCGTCCTTCGGTCTTCCCTGGGGCTTCACCCTGGCATCGAAAAACCTCGATCCGAGCACGTTCACTCCCCAGCATGTGGATGATATGATCAAGAGACGGATCAAGGGTGAAAACCGGTACTATGACGGCATTACCAATCAGGGTATGTACATGCTTCCTAAACATATCCGCAAAGCCATGGCGGAAGAGACGAAAATAATCGAAGATAACGCGCCGTTGTTTACGTACCACTAAGAGGCCATGAATCCTCCTTCTCCCCGATTCGAGGATGAGCAGTTTCGCACACCCCTCTTTGACGCAATGGTCAATCTGGCGGAAAGCCGCAAGGTTTCCTTCCATACCCCCGGACATAAAAGCGGCAAAGGCATATCCACCCGGTTCCGCAAGTTTGTGGGCCCGCGTATTTTTTCAATCGACCTGACGACCCTCGACGAAGTAGATTCCCTGCAAAACCCCACCGGCGTAATCAAGGAAGCCCAGGAACTCGCAGCCAAGGCGGCAGGGGCAGACCGCTCCTATTTTCTGGTAAACGGGACAACCGTAGGCAATCATGCCATGGTAGCGTCCGCAACCGGACCCGGAGACAAGGTCCTTATCGCAAGAAATTGCCACCGGTCGGTATTGACTGGCTTGATCATGAGCGGCGCCCAGCCAATCTTTTTTCAGCCCGCTTTTGACCGCGACCTCAAACTTACCCTGAACGTTACGTTTGACACGGTGAAGCAGGCCATCGACGCAAACCCCGACGCCCGCGCGCTCCTTATCACGACCCCCAACTACTATGGCCTCTGCGCTGATATCGAAAAAATTATCCCCTACGCTCACGAGAAAGGTCTTATCGTGTTCGTGGACGAAGCACACGGCCCACATCTCAAGTTCAACCCCAAGCTACCAAAATGCGCCCTGGACGCCGGTGCAGACCTCTGTGTCCAGTCCACCCACAAGATTGTGGGCGGCATGACCCAGGCCTCGATGCTGCATGCAAGGGCGGGCAGGATCAATATCGACGATGTCACCAATACCTTGAAGCTCCTCCAAACCACGAGCCCGTCCTATATCCTCATGGCGTCGTTGGATCTGGCGCGGATGCAGATGGCTACAGAAGGGAAGAAGCTCCTGAACCGGACCATCAAACTGGCCGAGGAGGCGCGGTTAAAAATCAACAATATAAGCGGCATCACCTGCTTCGGCAAGGAAAGGGCAAAACAGGTGGGGATGGCGGATATGGACGTGACCAAGCTTACGATCACGGTTTCGGACATGGGGTTTTCCGGCTACCACGTCTCTCAGATGCTGAACACCCGGTTCGACATCCAGGTAGAAATGGCCGATCCGTTCCATGTGCTCGTGATCGTCTCCATCGGCGACCGGCAGGACGATCTGGACCGCCTTGTCGCTGCGCTCCAACAGATTTCAGCAGAGACAGGACTCCAGGGGGCTCTCCTGCCCCTGGACAAAGTTCATCCTCCAACGCTGAATAACCGTTTTGCCATGACCCCGCGAAAGGCATTTTATTCGGATAGCGAGTTGGTAAATGTGCACGAATCCACGGGCAGGGTTTCGACGGAAATCGTGACAGTGTATCCACCCGGCATACCTCTGCTCGTCCCGGGAGAAGAAATTTCCCAGGACGCCCTCAATTACCTCCAGAACATGGCTGGCCTAGGCGCCATTATAGACGGGCTGAACGAGAACAATACCTTCGTGCGTGTAGCGAAGGGGTAGACCGCTTTTCCCTTCGTCCTGATTGCCCAAGCAGCCGCTAATTTCGGCAGGTGAGCGCTGCTGACATCGTCCCTGGCCTGAAGGTCGAGGTTTTACGGCACGGATGATAAAGAAAACACCTCGTTTAAGGCGATATCTTCTCAAGGCGAGGTTTTTTTTCGTTCAGACGTTTTTTCTATTTCTTTTTCCTCGGTCACCCGACTTTATCTGCAGCAAAAATGCACCGCCCATGCAGCGGTTAAGCGATGTGCGTTTCATCAAAACATCTGCCTTAAACTCCTAACCTGGAATGTTAACGCTGAACAACGTCGGCTCCTCCATTACCCATCGCCATCGGGAAAATCCTTTCGATGATGTTTTGTAAAGTCTATAATTTTCGACATACAGGTCGAGACAATAAGACTTGCATAACCTGTAGCCAATGGACATGCAAAAAATTCATCATATCTGTATACATTCTGCTAATATCCATGTATATTAATACCGTTGCCGGTCGCTCTTGGAATATGGTAAAGTCCATGGACTGGAAGCACCAAACAGGACGCAAAATTTATCTAAGGGAGCTTAAGATTGGGAAAACCGAATTTCGATTTTCAAAAACGACAGAAGGAAATTGCCAAGAAAAAAAAGAACGAGGAAAAGAAACAACGCAAGCTAAATAAAAACGTGGAAAATTCCAGCCAGTCGACCGAAGGCGGAGAGGCCAAATAGAAACCACGGTTGACACGAAAGCGCGGACCGGAAGAAGCAAGTTTCGCGAATAGGCTCATGGATAAGGGAGGTGACGACAATGGCAGCTTCACGGCAGGGAGCAAAAAAGGAAGTAAAAAAACCGAAAAGCAAAAAGAAATAGCCCCTTGAAGGTGAAACTTCAGGACCGAAACAACTTTAAGGCCGATGTCTTATCAATGCCGTGGCGTCTTCGCAGCAAATATCTTGTGCAGCCAGGCATTGTGCATGAGCATCAGTGAAGAGAGTCGCAGTATGCTCTGCGAAGCAGATAGGCAGGGACCGGAAGACGGAAGAGCGAACAAAAAAAGCAGGCCCTTAAATCAGGACCTGCTTCAAAGATTAAGCGTTAGCTTAGAGCTTTACGACATTGGCTGCCTTCGGGCCCTTGGGTGAGTCGACAACGTCGAACTGCACTTGCTGGCCTTCAGCCAACGACTTAAAGCCGCTGTCCTGAATGTCGCCGAAATGAACGAACACATCGCCGCCCTTTTCACGGGTAATGAATCCAAAACCTTTGGAATCATTGAACCACTTTACCGTACCTTGTTCCATGATAAGCTACCTCCTTCTTGTGAATTGAAGCGACGGAAAAGGACCAAAAAAATGCCGCAAAGTCGATATGTCTTTGCGGTTACCCTACAAGTACATCCGGAACTTCTGAAAGATATAATGACACTTCTGCGGCAGGAAGTCAAGTATTATTTGTTATGATCCGAGCTATTTAATTTCAAGATGCATCCCCTTGGCATCCTAGAGAGCACAGGTCAATCGAACCCAGCTGCAATATCTCATGCCGGCCTATTCCGTTCCCTGCAAGAATTTTTAAGCGGAGCGTGCCAGACGCAGACAGTTAAATGACCTCGCAATATACTGGAGTTTTCATGCACCTTCAGGGCATATTCGGCATTCTCGTTTTCCTGGTTATCGCCTGGCTGATCAGTGAAAAAAGAAAGAGCGTAAGATACACAACGATAGTGACCGGTGTCCTGGTCCAGTTTTGCATCGCGGCGATCCTGCTTTACATCCCCGTTTTCAAGAAGTTTTTCCTGCTGCTGAACAATGTTGTCCTGTCCCTCGAAGCCGCGACGAGGGCTGGAACGTCTTTCGTGTTCGGTTACATTGGCGGCGGCACGCCCCCCTTTCTACTTCAGGATCCGGGCTCAAATTTCATCCTTGCGTTCCAAGCATTGCCGCTCGTGCTCGTCATCGGCGCTCTCTCGGCGCTGCTCTTTTACTGGCGGATCCTTCCTTATATTGTAAAAGCCTTTTCGTTTATCCTCCAAAAAACCCTGAACATCGGCGGCGCGCTCGGTCTCGGTGCTTCAACGACGATCTTTCTCGGCATGGTGGAGGCGCCGCTGGTAATCAAACCCTATCTTAAGAGCATGACCCGGAGCGAGATTTTTTCGCTCATGACTGTGGGCATGGCCTGTATAGCAGGTACGGTCATGATCCTCTATGCAACCTTCCTGACGGGAGTGATCCCCGACCCTCTCGGCCACATCCTGATCGCTTCCTTCATCCACGTTGCTGCTGCCGTCACGATTGCAAGGATCATGGTGCCGGAAACGGGCGAAGAAACAGCCGGAAGCCTCGTCCCTCAGCAGGCTGCAACGAGTTCTATGGATGCCGTAGCCAAAGGAACCATGGATGGCCTCTATCTTCTTCTAAATATCGTCGCCATGCTTGTGGTGATGGTGGCTCTCGTTCACCTCGCCAATCTGCTCATCGGCCTCCTGCCGGCCGTAGCGGGACAACCCCTTACGCTCCAGAGAATCCTCGGGTACGTCATGGCCCCCGTGGTCTGGCTCTTCGGCATTCCCTGGCAGCAGGCGCGGATCGCAGGCTTCCTCATGGGAACAAAGACGATATTAAACGAGCTCCTGGCGTTCCTCGAAATGGCCAAGCTGCCGGCCGGCGCGCTTGATGACCGAAGCCGCCTGATAATGGCCTACGCCTTGAGCAGCTTCGCGAACTTTGGCAGTCTCGGCATCCTTATCGGCGGCTTGGGGAGCCTCGTGCCGGAACGACGGGAAGAAATCATCGGACTAGGGATGAAGTCGATTGTGGCCGGCACTCTCGCTACTTGCATGACCGGTGCGATCATCGGGATCCTTACATGACGTTCAGCGTGTAGGGTGTTTCTCTATCCGTACTCTGTGTGGTCTGCCCCACGCTCGATGTTCTTTTCTCTTCGATACCCTTCCGGCGCCTAATCTGGTATAATCAAGTATGAATTTTTTAAATTACTGGGGCCGCTTCCTGCAGGGCGTGCGCTTGTTTCTCTCGATCCTCGTCAGCTACAAATACCATTCCTTTCGGAATCTGCTCGCTTCTCCCGCCCTGCGGGAAGCGCGTCTCAAGCGCCTCCACGCTGCGAACGCACGCATGCTGCGCGAGAAAATGATCGAGATGCGCGGCGTCCTCATCAAAATCGGCCAGTTCATGTCCTCCCGCGTGGACGTCCTTCCTGAGGAGTATACCGACGAACTCTCAAAGCTCCAGGACCAGGTGCCTCCTGCTCCCTTCCGCGCAATCGCCCAGCGCCTCGTGGAGGAGTTGGGGCCAATGGACGAGGTCTTCTCTTCATTCAGCGAAATACCGATTGCTTCGGCTTCCCTCGGTCAGGTCCACCGCGCCTGCCTCCGGGACGGAGAATGCATCGTGGTCAAGGTCCAGTATCCCGGCATCGAGGAAGTGATCGCCGCAGACATGAGGACGCTAAAGTTCGTGATCCGGATACTGCGCGTGCTGTTCAGCCAGATCAATCTCGACGTCATCTATTCCGAATTCGCCCGCATCGTGCAGGAAGAGCTGAATTATATCCAGGAAGGTAAGAATGCGGAGGCCTTTGCGCGAAACTTCGCCAATAACCCCAAAATCAAGATACCTGTCGTTTACTGGCCTTTCACGACGTCAAAGGTGTTGTGCCTGGAATATATTGCCGGCATCAAGATCACGGATTTTGAGGGGATCGACCGGGCAGGGATCGACCGCAAGGAGGTGGCACGCATTCTCGCCGAGGCCTATGCCCAGATGTTCTTTTTCGACGGCCTTTTCCACGGCGACCCGCACCCTGGCAACATCTTTGTCAACCCCGGCCCGGAAATCATTCTCGTCGACTTCGGCATGGTCGACCGCATTTCGACGCCGCAGAAAGAAAGTCTCCGCCGCGGCTTTACGGCCATCGTTGACCGCGATTCGCTCGGCCTCGTCCGCTCCCTCGTGGACATGGGATTCATTCCGCTTACCAAGGACATTCAGCCCCTTGTGCATTTTGTGGACAAGATCTTTCAAAAATACCGAGATATCTCGGCTTCCGAGTTCAAAGCCATGGACATCGAGGAGATTGGCCGAGACATTAAGGAAGCCGTACAACTCTCGCCGTCGATCCAGATCCCGAATGATTTTATCCTCTTCGGACGAGTGATCGGCATGCTAAACGGACTCGCCTCGCGCCTCGACCCCGAGACCAACATTATCGAAATCGCCGCCCCCTTTGCCAAACGGTTCATCAAGGCTGAGGAGTTTTCCGCCGCGGGCGTCTTTCAGCAGACCGTCACTTCCGGCCGCGCGCTTCTGAAACTGCCGAAGCTCCTGGCAGATTTTCTCGTGACCACGAGCCGCGGAGAGACGCGCGTGGAGATCGCGTCGCAGCACATCGTGACGGAACTGCGGAAAATCCAACACATTGGTAAAGGATTTGTTTTTGCAATCCTGGTGGCGGGTGCCGGTATGGCAGCGGTTGTGCTTCGCATCAGCCATTTTTACCATGAAAGCGTCTGGGCTGCCGGAATCTGCGGATTGCTGTTCTTTTGGTTGCTGGTCGTCCTGAGAAGAAAATAGTCTGCAGTCTTTCCCACATTCCTTCCCCTGAAGGTGAACAGACAACCCACGATTACCCATGCGCAGATCTGTGCCGATAACCCGAGTTGTGAGTGATTCCCGCGTTTTACGAAACGGTCAGGATCCCCGATGCTCGGTAGCGGTCGGCTATGAAGAGGGGCAACTTTCCCGCGATGGTCTCACGGTGGGTCCTGAGAGCAATGTCGGGGTGGTTGTTCTGTTCGGAGAGATGGGCAAGGCAGGCCCATTGAAGGCGCTTTTCCGCTGATGCGCGAAGCAGGACCTCGGCAGCCTCGAAATTCGAAATGTGGCCATGCGGTCCTTTGATGCGCTGCTTGAGATAGGCGGGATAGGGACCATGCGCGAGCATGTCCGGGTCGTAGTTGCTTTCGAGAAACACGGCGTCGAGCGAGGCGACCAGGTGAATGAGGTCCTTAAACACATGGCCCAGGTCCGTCAAGATGCCAAGCCGCTTCCCGCAAGCCTCTATCACGAATACGGCCCCGTCAGCGCCGTCGTGGGGCGTGGGAATGGCGTGCACGATCACGTCGCCGAACCGGAGCTTGTCGTGGGACCGGAAGTGGCGGACGTCGGTCATTTTCCCGAGCGCACACCGAGAGGAAGCAGCAGCAAACGTGGCGGCCGTCACGTAAATCGGTAGGCCATATTTCCGCTGCAATACGCCGGCATGGCGGATGTGGTCGGAATGGTCGTGTGAGATGATTACAGCATTGACATCACGGACGTTGCGGCCCTGAGCAGCGAGCCGTTCTTCCGTCTGCGTGCCCGTGATTCCCGCATCGAAAAGAAGCTTGATGCCTGAGGTCTCGACGTAAATGCAGTTGCCGTTGCTGCCGGATTGAAGAGAAATTGCGATCATACTCATCGTTGGCGATACTGTACCAGTCCCGGCGAAATTTGTCAATCAACCAAAAACACTTGGGTAAGGCGGACAATTTGGCCGGTTGGCGCCAACCGGCCAAAGATTATCTTGAAGACATGCAAAACATACTTTATAATAATTCAGCGCTCGACTTCAGGGCAAATTTGGTTTGTAGTGCTTCAAAGAGCGTAGGGGCTGATTTGTATCTTTTGCCTGTTCCATCCATACGTGTCAAAGCTACGTTATATTCTTCCCTGTTGAGTATAGACTAACGGTATGCCGACGCCACTACCTCTCAATAACATAAGCATCATTCTTGTCGACACCCGGACACCAGCGAACATCGGCGCGACGGCGCGGTGCATGATGAATATGGGTATGAAAAGGCTGGTGCTCGTGAATCCCCCGCAAGACAAGAACAGCGATGCCAGTAAACTCGCGGCAGGTGCTGATGAAATTCTGGAGAATGCAGTTGTCGCGTCTTCGCTCGCCGATGCTATTGCCGGCCAGCACCTCGTCATCGGAACGTCGCGTCATCCCGGAAGGCTGCGAAAGAACATCCGTACTCCCCACGACGCTGCTGAAGCAATGGTTTCTCTGCTGGCAAAAAACAGCGTCGCCGTTGTATTCGGTAATGAGGTGAACGGACTGGATATGCGGGATCTATCGCTCTGTCACGAAATCATAGCCATTCCTTCCTCCCCCACCTTTCCTTCCTTGAACCTCTCCCACGCTGTCATGGTGGTTGCGTACGAGTTTTTTTGCGCTTCCACTGCAGGCAGCCGCCCCTCGACGGCGGAGCTGGCCACGGCTGCAGAACTCGAGGACTTTTATCGTCATCTGCAGGAAACCCTTCTGGCAATCGGCTTTCTCGAACAGGACCATCCCGAACGGATCATGTTCTCTTTTCGGCAGATGTTTGGCAGATCACGGCTAGAAAGCAGGGACGTCAAGATCCTAAGAGGAATACTGAGTTCCATCGAAAGAATGCGCTCGAATTGCTGATTTCCCTGTCCTTGCCGCTCAAATTCCAGTTACAAAACAATGTCTAGTTTTATGTTCTTATTGACTTTCCACTCCGTAAAACAGTATATTGTGGGCATTGAAAAATAAAAAGGCTAGGCGACAGGGCGAGGTTATACGCATATGGGGACATTAAAAGATGCCGCATCGGTCGTCAGGCAGAGAAGGCCGAAACTGTACTGCTGGGAAATTATCAAATGCGGACGGGAGCCGGGCGGTCACAAGGCAGCCGATCTTGGAATCTGCCCCGTTGCATTAACAAACCCTGATCGTGAGTCAGGTGTAAAAGCCTTCGGGAGGGAATGCTTTCAATAGCTCCTTCTTTCTAAAGCTGAACGACAAATATTTATGATGCGTTTGGGCCACAGGTATTAAAAACGCGACGTCGACCAGGCAAAAAAAAGGATTTGCGGAGATTGCATGAAAAAGATGAATTGCTGGGAATACAAGAAGTGCGGTCGTCAACCGGGCGGACATAAAGCAGCGGAACTCGGCATCTGCCCCGTGACGACCCTGCAGACGCTTGACGGAGTCCATGAAGGAGAAAATGCCGGAAGAGCCTGCTGGGCAATAGTCGGTTCTCTCTGCGGCGGCAAGATTCAGGGAACCTTCGCTCAAAAACTGCATAACTGCTGGCGGTGCGAATTCATGAACCTTGTGAAAAAAGAGGAAGAGCCCGGAGCGTTCGGCTTTTCCCATACTCGTCTCGGCATGGAGAAGTCTCTCGAAAAAATGCAGAAACCAGAGGGCTCTCCAGAGCGATCCGGAACACGTGATTCGTCGCGGCATTAAGATCAACACCGCATCTATTCAGGGACAAAACAGTTCCTCGTTGTTTGGTAAACCGTAGGAAAGAGGCGCGTCAAGCATTTATGCAGCCCCCTTGCTCTACGGTTTTTTTATTCCGTAATTCGGACAAGGTGGAACAGGATATGGCAGGTGCCACAGAGGCCGTAGAGATCGCAGAGAAATGTGGTATAAAGAGCACGTGGCATTTTTAAAACTTCTTTGCCCTCTCTCTGGGGTTTCGGGAACTCCACGCGAATCTTTTCCCTATTGAGTTGAAGCGTGTATTTTTTAGTGACTAATCCGCCTGCCGTCTGAGGAACGTGGGCCTGTCGAGGTCCTCGTTGTCGATGCCGAGAGCCTCGTTCTTGAAGTCGAAAGCTTCCTGCTTTCGCTTCGGTCTTTCCACAACCTTCATGAACTCCTTGAGACTCGCCGGCCGCTTCACGCGCTCCCGGATCCCCGCTTCGTCGAAACCCGTTGCGATCACCGTGACCATCACCTCCTCGCTCATGACCGGATTGATCACAGCACCGAAGATGATGTTCGCGCTCGGGTCCACCTCTTCCTTGATGATCGCCGTAGCCTCGTTCAGCTCGTAGATGCCCAAGTCGTTCCCGCCGGTGATGTTGATCAGCACACCGCGAGCTCCCTTAATGGAGCCATCCTCGAGCAGCGGGCTCGCAATCGCCTTCTGCGCCGCATCGATGGCCCGGCCCTCGCCCCGCCCGATCCCGGTACCCATGACCGCCCTGCCGCGGCTCGCCATGATGGCTTTGACGTCGGCGAAATCGACGTTCACGTACCCCGGAACCATGACCACATCGGAGATTCCTTTCACCGCCTGCCCGAGCACCCCGTCTGCGAGCTTGAATGAATCGAGAAGCGTCGTCTTCTTTTCGGCGAGGTTCAGAAGCCGCTCGTTGGGAATCACGATCAGGGCGTCAACGCTTTTCTTCAGCTCATTGATGCCTTCTTCGGCCTTATGCATCCGCGTCATCCCCTCGAAGCTGAAGGGCTTTGTAACGATACCCACCGCAAGTGCGCCCACCTCCCGCGCGAGGCTCGCGATGACCGGCGCGGCGCCAGTGCCCGTACCACCGCCCATGCCTACCGTGATGAAGACCATGTCTGCTCCTGCAAGCACGGCCTTGATCTTCTCGGCATCCTCGAGCGCCGCGTTTCGGCCGATCTCGGGATTCGCCCCCGCGCCCCGGCCACAGGTCAGCTTCGAGCCGAGCTGGAGCTTGATCGGCGCCCGTGCGAGCTCGAGGGCCTGCATGTCGGTGTTCGCAACGACGAACTGCACCCCTTTGATGTCCGATTGGTACATGGTGCTTACCGCATTGCTACCGCCGCCACCCACTCCGATCACCTTGATGACAGCGGGGAGCCTCTCCTCCTCGAACTGGAACATCCCGTGTACCCTCCTCTCCTCGCCCGGTTCAGTTTTATATTCCTCATCATGTGTCTTGGCAACGAACTCCATGATATCCTGGAACTCGAAATCGTGACTATCGTCCATATCACCTCCGCTCCGGAAAACCCGAAGAGTTATAAGAGTTCCTAGACTCTATAGAGTTCATAGAGTTTTTTGAGTTTGACTCAATAGACTCAATTTACATTACAAACTCTACAGGTTTTAAATGTATTCTCCCAGCCATTTCCAGAATCGACTTACCGATCCCCCGCTCCTGAACTTGCGCGGCGATTCCTGCTGGTTTTCGGCGCCGTAGATCACGAGGCCCACGCCTGTAGCATAGATGGGGCTGTTCACGACGTCCATCAGGCCGCCGATGTTCCGTGGTGTGCCCTTCCGTATCGGTAGCCCGAGGTACCGCTCGGCTGCGTCCTGGACACCCTCCATGAGGGCTGTTCCGCCGGTAAGCACGACACCGGATGCAAACATGTCCTCGAAACCCGTTTTCTTGAGACGCTGCTGCACCATGCCGAAAATTTCCTCGACGCGCGGTTCGATAATCTCGCACAGTATCTGGCGAGAGAGAAGCCGCGGCGGCCTGCCGCCGACGCTCGGAACATCAAGGGTCTCTTCATGCTTCACAAGAGACGACAGGGCGCAGCCGTATTTAATCTTGATCTTTTCAGCCTCCGAAGCGGGAGTGCGTAATCCGATCGCGATATCGTTCGTCAAGTGGTTGCCCCCGATGGGCAGCACCTCGGTGTGCCACATACTGCCTTCGAGAAAAAAAGCCAGGTTCGTCGTGCCTCCGCCTATATCGACGACCACAACGCCGAGCTCCTGCTCTTCCGCGGTAAGGACGGCCCTGCTCGATGCCAGCGGCTGGAGCACGAGGTCGTTCACGTGCAGACCGGCGCGCGAGCAGCTTTTGACGATGTTCTGAATGGCCGTAACAGCGCCGGTAATGATGTGGACTTTCACATCGAGCCGTATTCCCGACATGCCGAGGGGATCCTTGATACCGTCCTGGTCGTCGATGATGAATTCCTGGGGCAGAACATGGAGAATCTGCTGATCCGACGGGAAGTTCACCGCCCTCGCTCCGTCGATCGCCCGGGCCACATCAGCCGGTCCCACTTCCCTGTTTTTGATCGCTGCCACGCCGCGGGAATTTATGCCCTTGATGTGGCCGCCGGAGATCCCCACGAACACCGAGTTGATCTCGACGCCCGCCATGAGCTCCGCCTCCTGGACCGCTTTCTTGATCGACTCCACCGTGCTGTCGATATTGACGACGACGCCCTTTTTCAAACCATGGGAGGGGCTGATGCCGATCCCGATGATGTCCACCTGTCCGCCGTCCTTTACCTCGCCCACGATGGCGCAAACCTTGGTTGTTCCAAGATCAAGACCGATGAGCACATTATCCGGCTTTTTTTTCGCCACGGCACACCCCCGAATGAGACAAGTTCAAAGTACATGCTCAAAGTACAAGGCAGCTGCAGTATTACCGCCTCTTCACTTTGTGCTCAGAACTTTGTGCTTTGGACTGCGTTTTCTTCACCATCACCGCCGCCTGGCGCTCGGGGCGGAGGTCCACATAGGCGATGTCCACGCCGCGCTGATTTACATCCGCCATTACTTCGGCGAGCCTGCGAAGCTTCTCGCCATAGCGACCGCTGCCGATCTTGAATTGACAGCCTTCATAGAGCACCGAGAGCGTTTCGGGAGAGTCGGCTTTCACCGTCACGTCGGACAACTTCCAGCCGCCCCGTGCCGAAATCTCGGCGATAAGCTCCATTGCCTCAGGCAGGCCCTCGGCAGCCACCTCTTCACCGGGACGGGCGCGATAGTCCTTGATCGCGATAACCGGAAGCGACCATATCGAATCCTGCTCCTTGGGAAGCCGTTCAATGACGATACCCTGACCATCCAAAAGATAGCGTTCCGGCCCCGTATCCAGAATGGTGGTCGGCGTCCGTTCAGTAAAGACCATGGTTATCCGGTTCGGCAGCCTCCGGTAAATCTGGGCCTCCTTGACCCAGGGGTTTGCTTCGGCGCGTTTTACCGCCGCCGAAAGGTTTGCGCGGAAAATGTTCTGCCCCGTAAAGACGCCGACGATATTCTTCAGGTCCCGGTCACTCAGCAGCTTTACTCCTTTGATATCAACGCCAGATATGACGAAAAGATCGGCATGCATGATGGTCCGATAAGCCTGCCATGCCAGTACCCCTCCTACCGCAATCATGAGAACGATCATCACTTTCAGGAGGATGTTCGTAAGTCCCGCCGCGCTTTTTCGCGGCCGAGCGGCCCGGTCCGCCCGGACCCGCTTCACGGTTGTCCACTTTGCTTCGCCGCGATACGATTTCGGGACCTTTACGTTTTTGTAGTCTCTCATGCGATATCAGATACCAGACTGCCAAGGGCGGAATGAGAAATCACAAGTTCCCTGCAATCCGCACTTCTAAACCGGTAATCATTATTTATCAGCCTTCAACTGCCAGGCGCACAATTTCCTCGACGAGGTTGGGGAAGGAAATCCCCGATCCTTTTGCTATCTCCGGCAGCAGACTCGTCGCCGTCATGCCCGGAAGGGTGTTTACTTCGAGGATATAAGGCGCGCCGCTCTCGTCAAGAATGAAATCGACCCTGCTGTACCCCCGGCACCCGATGGCCCGGTGTGCGGCAAGGCCCGCTTCGAGCGTTCTCGCATACGCATCTGCCGAGATCCGCGCCGGGAAGAAGTGATCAGACATGCCCATCTCATATTTTGCAGCATAGTCGTAGAAGGCGCGCTTCGGCACGATTTCGATGGCGCCGAGTGCGCGGTCGCCGAGGATGCCAACCTGCACTTCCTTGCCCTTGATGAATTTTTCGATCAGGATCTCGTTGCCGTATTTGAACGCAAGGCCCACCGCGGGCGCCACGTCCTCTTTTTTAAAAACCAGGCTCACTCCCACACTTGAGCCCTCTGCATGGGGCTTGACCACAACGGGATACTTGATCTGCTCAAGGACGGAGGCTACCTTGTCGGCATCGCCCGAATAAACGACCTCGTAAGGACCCACGAGAAAGCCTTGGGAGCGGAATATCTGCTTCGAAACGGTCTTGTTCATGCCGAGAGCGCTTGCGAGTATCCCTGATCCCGTAAAGGGAATGCCCATCACCTCAAGCATGCCCTGAATCGCGCCGTCTTCTCCGAACCGGCCGTGAAGAGCGATAAACGCCAGTTCGACGCCGTGCTTGTGGATTTGCTCCGCAGCATCCCTGCCAACGTCGACAGCAACGGGATGATACCCCTTTTCCCTCAGTGCCTTCAGGATCGCGTTGCCACTCGCGAGCGAGACCTCGCGCTCCGACGACAGCCCGCCAAGGAGAACGCCTATTTTCTTGTTTGTCACCATGCCTTTATCCTTATAACTCCATAGAGCCTTATTCAACTCGTAAGGCGCTTGAGACTCGTTTGACTCTTGAGAACCCTTAGCCTTCCCCGATAATTTTAATCTCCGGCTCAAGCCTTATGCCGTGGACGTCGAGCACAGTTTTTATCACCATGTCCATGAGAGCGAGCACCTGGGCAGCCGTGGCCTTGCCGCGGTTCACGATGAAGTTTGCGTGCTTCTCCGATACCTGTGCGTCACCAACAGACCTGCCCTTGAGCCCGGCCGATTCAATGAGTTTTCCCGCCGATTCCTCCTGCGGATTTTTGAACATGGAGCCCGCGTTCGGCAGTCCCAAAGGCTGCTGTTTATGTCTCTTATCCAGGAGCTCTTTGACCTTCGCCTGAATCCTGACTTTGTCCCCGCGGCGAAGAGCGATCCGCGCTTCGATCACGAGATGCCCTTCCGGTATCAAGGAGGTACGGTACCCGAATCCCATCTCCTCCCTTCCGTGGGAAATGACTTCCCCGTCAGGGGACAGCAAAATCACCGAGTCAATAACATCGCCGATTTCTCCGGAGGCGGTTCCGGCATTCATGCAAATCGCTCCCCCGACCGTACCCGGAATGCCGGCGGCGAACTCTATTCCTGCGAGGCCTTCTTCCATGGTAAAGAAGAGAAGTTTCGCCAGGGAAGCGCCGGCTTCCACTTGGACCAGGGCATAGGCCCCTCCGATCGACCGGTATTCCCGTTCGATCCTGATTGTGTTCATACGCTGCAGGCTTATTGCCGCTCCCCGGAAACCGCCGTCCCGCACGAGCAGGTTCGTGCCGCTGCCGAGGATAAAATAATTGATTCCCTGCCGTCTGATGTCCTTAAGGACGGCAATGATATCGTCCCGGTTCGCAGGATACACCAGTATATCGGCAGGTCCCCCGATGCCGAAGGAGGTGTGCTTGCTCAATGGCTCGTTCAGTTTGAATTCGCATTTCAGGTTATTAATTTCCACGCTTCAGTTTCTCCACAACCTGCTCGCCGATCTTCCAGACGTCTCCTGCACCTAGGGTGATCACCAGATCGCCCTTCTTCAGCACACTGACCATATAATCCGCAATTTTTTCCTTGTCGGGAAGGTAGGTCACGTCCTTGTGACCGTGCTTCTTGATTCCTTCATAGAGCACCTCTCCCGATACGCCGGGGATCGGTTTCTCCCCTGCCGCATAAATATCCATGACGATCAGCTTGTCTGCTTCGTTGAAGGCGGTGAAGAATTCCTCGAGCAGATGCCAGGTCCTCGTATACCGGTGCGGCTGGAACACAACAACTACCCTGCGTTCCATGCCTGATGCGGCTGCAGCGAGAGTTGCCTTCACCTCCGTGGGATGATGGCCGTAATCATCGACTACGATGATGCCTTTCGCTTCGCCCTTGACCTGAAACCGGCGCTGGACTCCGCTGAATTCCCTGAGCGCCTTCCGAATGACCTCGAGGTCGATCTCCAATTCGCGGGCAACGGCAATTGCCGCGAGACTGTTGTTGATGTTATGCACGCCTGGCACCGAAAGCTCGAACAAGCCGAGGTCCTGATTATGATGAAGCACTTTGAACGTCGACCCCAGTGAACGGAGCGATATATCGCGGGCCTGGTAATCGGCCTGGGTGCTCATGCCGTAGGTCTGATACCGCTTCTGGATCGAGGGAATAAGCGCCTGGATGTGTGGTTGGTCCAGACAGAGGATCGCCACGCCGTAAAAGGGGACCTTGTTAATGAAGGTGAGAAAGGCGTCCTTGATCTCGTCGATGTCCTTATAATAGTCCAGGTGCTCGGCATCGATCGTCGTAACAACGGCAATTGTGGGCGAGAGCTTGAGAAAGCTTCCGTCGCTCTCATCCGCTTCGGCAACGAGGAACTCGCCCTGTCCAAGCTTTGCATTCGTACCCAGGCTGTTCAGCTTTCCGCCGATCACGACCGTGGGATCGATTCCGCCCGCCGCGAGCACCGTAGAGACCATCGAGGTCGTCGTGGTTTTGCCGTGGGCTCCCGCGATGGCGACGCCGTACTTGAGCCTCATAAGTTCAGCAAGCATTTCGGCCCGTGGTATCACGGGAATCTGCTGCTCCCGTGCAGCCACCACTTCCACATTGTCGTTCTTCACGGCGGAGGAAATAACGACCACATGGGGCGTCGTTATGTTTTCACGGCGGTGCCCGATGTATATTTCTCCCCCGAGTTTCCTGAGCCGCTCCGTGGTATCCGACTCCTTCATGTCCGAGCCTGATACCCGGTATCCCAGGTTCAGGAGAACTTCAGCGATGCCGCTCATGCCGATGCCGCCGATGCCGACAAAATGGATGTGTTTAATCCGCTTGAACATAGTTTCGACAAATCCTCGCAATTTTCTCCGCCGCCTGACTATCCATCCGTGAGACCGGAGACGGCCGGCGCCCAGGTCAGCATATTTTTTTATCAGATCTGCAAGTTTTTCCGCGGTTAGATCCTTCTGGATAATAATGTCCGCAATGCCGCGATCAGCCAATGTCCTGGCGTTGTGCTCCTGGTGATTGTCCGCCGCATAGGGAAATGGGATGAGCACCGCTCTCTTGCCGCAAACCGCAAGTTCCGCCACCGTAGTCGCTCCGGAACGAGAGACCACGAGGTCGGCAACGGCATACGCTCCCGCCATGTCGTGAATATACGGGATCACCACCGCCTTGACGCCCGCTTCCTGGTACCCCGCGGATACATCGGCCACGTCCTTCTCCCCGGTCTGGTGCAGGATCTGAAACATCTTCGCGTCCCGCAAGTACTTGCCCGCCTGTTTCATCGCCATGTTGATGGCGTGAGCCCCCCCGCTTCCTCCCATCACAAAGACAGTGAATTTTCCCGGATCGAGACCGAAGTCCGCAAGAGCCTTGTCACGGTTCCCGTCTTCGATTCCTTTCCTGACCAGCGGTCCCACCAGCTCCGTCTTCCCTGCCGGAAAAAACCGCTGTGCGGCCGTTCCCGGAAAGGGGAGAATTATTTTATCCGCCAGCCTGCCGAGCTTTCTGTTCGCGAGCCCGGCATAAGAGTTCGGCTCCACGACGACAAGCGGGATTCGGAGACCCAGCGCCGCGAGCGCCACAGGCCCCGAAGAGTAGCCACCCACACCGACCACGACATGGGGCCGGATTGCACGAAGCAGCTTCAGCGCCTGGACCACGCTCCACGGCAGCGTAATCACCGTCCTAAGAATCGCCGAGAGCTTCATGCCTTTCAATTTTCCGACCACGATGAAACGGACCAGCAGGCCTTCCCGAGGAAGGACTTTCGCCTCAATCCCCTGCTCGGTGCCGATGAATATCACTTCGCCGCCGGGCTCCCGCAGCACTTCCCGCGCGATAGCGATCCCGGGGTATAAATGGCCGCCTGTTCCGCCTCCTGCGATGACGACCTTCATCCTCTGCATCCCGGCAAGTTTGTATTGACGCAGAGACCGCTGAGACGGGAATCATAGGAAACCTCTGAACTTTGATTTCGCATTTCTTAACGACCTTAGCGCTCTCCGAGATAACTCATCTCAAGCGGTATCTTTTGAGATGTTCAAAAGCACTCCCAACGCTCCCAGCGTAACCACCAGAGACGATCCACCATAGCTCACGAGCGGAAGCGCGATCCCCTTCGTGGGCAGAAGACCGGTCACCACCGCCATATTAAACGCACCTTGTACGCAGATCAGGATCGTCGTGCCCAGGGCCAGGAACCTGCTGAAGGGGTCTCTCGCGGCAAGCGAAATTTTCACGCCTCTCCACAGAATGATGAGAAAGAGCACGATCACTACCACCGCTCCGATGAGGCCGAGCTCCTCGCCGATCACGGCATAAATGAAATCGGAATGCCGCTCCGGCAGGAACAGTAACTTTTGGCGTCCCTCGCCTAGACCGCGGCCGAATACACCCCCGCTGCCGAAGGCAATGAACGACTGAATGATCTGGTAACCTGCTCCGTCCTGGTCTTCCCAGGGGTTCAGGAATGCTGTGATCCTTCGCCAGCGATATGCCTTATGAACAACGGCGACGAAGACAACCGGAAGCGCCGCAAGAACCGTTCCACCGAGGTGGAGTACATTAGCTCCCCCGGCGAAAAGCATGATGCCTGCCACGCCAGCGATCGTCATGGCTGAGCCGAAGTCCGGTTGGAGCGCTGCGAGAACCAGAAACAGCGCCGTAATCACATAAGCCGGAACCAGCCCGTTCTTGAAGTCACGGATGCGGTCGCCTTTCTTGGCCATGAAGTAGCTCAGGTACACGACCAGCGTAAACTTGGCGAGTTCCGACGGCTGAAAGGACAGCATGCCAAACCGGAGCCAGCGCCGGGACCCGTTGACCATCCGGCCGATGCCAGGAATGAGCGTTGCCCCGAAGAGCAGTAGTGATACCACGAGAAGAATGATCGCCACGTGCTGCTTTGACAAATGTCGGTGGTCAACACGCATGGTAATTGCCATCAGTCCGAGGCCCAAAAGGGTCCACATCAACTGACGCTTCATGAAGAATGCCGAGTCGTTGTACTCTGTAAGTGCAAAGACGCTGCTTGAGCTGTAGACCATCACTACGCTGATTACGAGCAGCATGAAAATGGCGAACAGCAACAACCGGTCGTATGATCCTCTATGATTTATAACGTTCTGCATATCCTTATTCAGTCGATAGACATCGCCATTGTTGGCTTAGATACTCCATGAACTCTTTAGTCTCTATAGACTCTTTACCGCTTCCTTGAACTGCCTCCCGCGGTCTTCAAAATCCTTGAACATATCAAAACTCGCGCAGGCCGGGGACAGAAGAACGACGTCTCCCCGTGAAGCTCTGGTCGAAGCGAGAATCACCGCATCCTGCAGCGTTTTGGCGAAGACCGTCTCAGTCGAGGTGCCGAGCATTTTCCCCATCTTATCCGCTGCTTTTCCGATAAGAATGAGGAGTTTCACTTTCTTTCTAAACAGATTATACAGAGGGCCGAAGTCGCTCCCCTTGTCCAAACCTCCAGCGATCAGGATCACCGGCTGTGTAAAACTCTCGACAGACTTTACCACCGCGCCCACATTCGTGCCCTTGGAATCATTGATATAGACGACGCCGTGCTTTTCCTTCACAAACTCAAGCCGGTGCTCCAAACCGGGAAACTCTCGCAGTACCTCAGCAACTGCTGGAATATAGGTACCTGCGCAGATTGCCAAGGCCGCGGCGGCCAGGGTATTCTCAAGATTGTGTACACCTTTGATTTTAATTTCATCGGTGTGGATGACCCGTTTGTTGTTGAACATGAGGTATCCATCCAGAACGCAGGCACCCGGATTGAACCGAAGCAAACGGGAGAAGGGAATCACTGTGGCGGCGGCGCGCTTTGCATAGGATTTTACGAGAGGATCGTCGAAATTCAGGACCAGGAAATCCTCCTTGCGCTGGTTCATGAACACCCGCGCTTTGGCCTCGCCATATTCATCGATGTCATGATACCGGTCAAGGTGGTCTTGGGTGATATTCAGAATCGCCGCAACGCGGGGCCGAAACGTATCGATATCCTCAAGCTGGAAGCTCGACAACTCCGCGACGATCCAATCCTGTTGTTTCAGCAGCGAGATATCCTCCGTGAGTGCGTTCCCGATATTTCCCGCCACGACTACCTTTCTCTGCGCACGCGCCAGCATGAGCCCTACCAGTGTCGTGACCGTGGATTTTCCGTTCGTACCGGTAATCCCGACAAAAGGCGCATCGGAAAGCAGCCAGGCCAGTTCGAGTTCACTAATCACCTTCACGCCCCGCTGCTGTGCCGCCAGGATCTGCGGGCCCTTTGGAACCCCTGGGCTGATCACGATAAGATCGGCCCCGGAAAAAACATGCTCCGGATGGCCGCCCGCTTCGACAATGACGCGACTACTGCTGATGGCCCTTATCTGCGTGTTCAGTTGATCCTTCGGTTTCTTGTCCGTCACCGTAACAACTGCGCCGAGAGAATCGAGGGCGCGCGCCGCGGCAACCCCGCTTCGGGCAAGTCCAACTACCGTTACTCGTTTGCCTTTAAAATCTATATGCACCAGTCCTCCGGAAACTCGAACCGCGGAACCCGCTGAAAATGTGTAATTTGAATCCTTATTATAAGAACCGGCATCCGCCTTCCTGTACGTCCTCAATGGCGAAAGCCTTTTCCTACCTCAACTTCAACGAGCTGATCGAAACCAGCGCCAAGATAATGCCGATTATCCAGAACCGGGCGATGACCTTGGACTCGGGCCAGCCGATCTGTTCAAAATGATGGTGCATTGGCGCCATCTTGAATATGCGTTTTCCAGTAAGCTTGTACGACGAGACTTGGAGCATGACCGACACCGTCTCGGCCACGAAAATCCCGCCCGTGATCACCAGGATCAGCTCGTGTTTGGTAACGACAGCCAACGTACCTAGTGCGCCGCCGAGGGAGAGCGATCCCACGTCTCCCATAAAAACCTCTGCGGGGTGTGTATTGTACCAGAGGAAGCCGAGGCTCGCGCCCAGAAGAGCGCCGCAGAAGATCACCAGCTCTCCGCTGCCGGGAATGTAGAGGATCTTCAGGTAATCGGCGATGATTTTGTTCCCGCCCACGTAAACGATCACGGCGTTGGCCGTGGAAGCGATTCCCACAAGACCGATTGCCAGGCCGTCCAAGCCGTCCGTGAGGTTCACCGCGTTCGATGAACCCACGATGACCACGACTACAAAGGGGATGTAGAACCATCCGAGGTCGATGAACAGCTGCTTCATGAACGGCACCGAGAGATAGGTGCTAGTCGGGTCGCCAGGGTTATAATAAAGAAAGAAACCGATCCCGACGGAAGCGACGATCTGGAGACCAAACTTCTGGAAGGCCCGGAGTCCCTGCGACTGTTTTTTCACGACCTTGAGATAGTCATCCCAGAACCCTATGCTGCCGAAGGCTAGCGTGGCAAAAAGCACCGCCCAGACATACTTGTTCGTTAGGTCGGACCAGAGCAGGGTGGAGGACAGGAGCGCGATGATTATCAGCAATCCGCCCATGGTCGGAGTGCCCTGTTTGGAAAGATGCGTTTGCGGACCATCGTTTCTGACGTGCTGCCCCACTTTGAGCCGCCGGAGCCAGGCTATCATCGCCGGAGCGAATATGAACGTGACAATAAGTGCGGTAATAACCGCGCCAGCGCTCCGGAAGGTAATGTACCGGAATACGTTAAAACCGGATATTTTGACGTGCAGCGGATACAGCAGGTGGTAAAGCATCAGAACTCCTCCAGGATCTTCTCCATTTTCATGCCCCGCGAGCCCTTGATAAGGACCAAGTCTCCGGGGCGCGAGAGTTTTTTGATCAGTTGAGCTGCGGTGGTGATTGTCGCAGCATTAAATATCCGGTCTTTCGGCATCCCTGCTTCATGCGCGCCTGACCCGATATCCTTCGCGAGCGGGCCATAGGTGATCACGATGTCCACACCGCTTCGTGCCGCGGTCCGGCCGACTTCCCGGTGGGCTTCCGCGGCGGTAGGCCCCAGTTCCAGCATATCGCCGAGCACGGCGATCGATCTTCTCCCCACGGCGAGCGAGACCATGGTCCTGATTGCCGCGTCCATGGATGAAGGGTTGGCGTTGTAGCAGTCGGCCAGAACGGTTCTGCCCTCAATCTCCCTTACTTCGGATCGCATGGCAACAGGAACAAAATCGTCGAGCCCGGGCTTCACGGCGTCGAGCGGCGCACCGGCGGCAATCGCTGCGGCCGTCGCGGCAAGAGCATTGTAAATATTGTGCGTTCCTACGGCCCGCAACTGCACTTTCAACGACGCGCCGCTGTTGGTTATTGTAAAGTCCGTATGATGCAAGTCCTCTCGGATATCAGCAGCAACGACGTCGGCCTTGTTCCTGATCCCGAACGAGATTATACGTCCGCTGAATTTGTTTTTGAGCATCCCGAAGTAAGGATCATCGGCATTCAGCACCGCTACGGCATCGGTCTTGAGGTTGTCGAGCAGCTCGCCCTTCGCTTCGGCAACCTTGTCCAGGCTGCCAAGAAACTCGAGGTGCGCCGGTCCGATGTTCGTTATAACGCCGACCGTCGGATTCACCAGCCTGGCAAGCAGTGCGATCTCCCCTGCCGCGCTCATGCCCATCTCAACGACGGCCGCCCGGTGGCGGTCCTTTAGCTTCATGAGCGTAAGCGGCACGCCGATGTGGTTGTTCAGATTTCCTTCGTTCTTGAGCACCGGCCCTTTCTGTTTCAATATGCCGGCGATCATTTCCTTGGTCGTTGTCTTGCCGTTTGAACCCGTAATCCCGACCAGGGGGATCGAGAATGTTCCACGGTGCATATGTGCCATTTCCTGCAGAGCATAAAGCGTGTTTTCCACGGGCAGGATGTTCTTCAGTCCGCCCAGGTACGAAAACCGGTTTTCGAGAGCGGACCGGTCAACAAGGGCGCCCCAAGCCCCCTTCTTGATCGCATCGGGAACGAAGTCATGGCCGTCGAAGCGGGCGCCCTTAAGCGCGATAAAAAGCTCCCCTTCCTCGATGTTCCTGGAGTCTATGGAAACCCCTTTTATATCCATCCGCTTCATCGTCCGCAGCAATTCCTTCAGCGTATTTTTTTCAGAGACGGTCATGGTATGCATATCGGAACCCGGAAGTCAGACATTCAGCACACACTGGACAATGAATGTGAATTTTTGTCTGCTGTTGGTCATCCGACCTCCGCCATCTGCCTTTTCTTTATCTCTTCCCGGGCGACTTCCCGGTCGTCGAAGTGGATCTTCTTCTCGCCGATAATCTGGTAATCTTCATGTCCTTTTCCGGCAAGGACAACGATGTCGCCCGCCTTTGCCATGCTGATTGCCGCGGTAATGGCTTTACGCCGGTCGGGATTGACCAGATAGGGCGTCTTTCCGGAACGGTCGCTCCCGGCAGAACCAATCGCTGCGACACGCACGCCCGCGGACGTCATCCCGGCCTCTATCTCCCTGATGATCCTGATCGGGTCCTCGGTTCTGGGATTGTCCGACGTCACGATGACCACATCGCTCCCCTTAAGGGCAGTTGCCCCCATTTTCGGACGTTTGGTCCGGTCCCGGTCGCCTCCGCATCCGAAGACGGTTATTACCAAGCCTGTTGCCACTTCACGCACTGCCTCGAGGAGGCGTGCCAGGGACTCTTCGGTATGGGCATAGTCTACAACAACGCCGAACGGCTGGCCTTCATCTACTTTCTCCATCCTGCCTGGAACGGCCCGCATCCTTGCGATGCCGTGGCTGATCGATTCGGTATCGAAACCGAGAGCTGACGCGGCGCCGATTGCAGCAAGGATATTATAGACATTATGCTTCCCCACAAGTGGGGAAGCAACCTCAATGATTCCTTTCGGCGTCTGCACAGAAAACGAGAGTCCGTCGATGCCGTATCCGATCTGCTTTTCGGGATGAATATCGGATTGCCCGGACAATCCAAAGGTGGAGATTTTCGCTTTTGTACGCTCCGCGATTTCCCGCGATGCGTCGTCATCGTCGTTGATAATCGCGATCTTGTCCGGGGCAAGGCCAGTGAACAGCAGTAGCTTCGCCTGGAAATAGGATTTCCTGTCCTTGTGAAAATCCAGGTGGTCCTCCTGCAGATTGGTAAACACAGCGGTTTCGAACACGCACTCATCGGTGCGGCCCAGAGCCAGCGCATGTGATGAAACTTCCATGACACAGTATTCGGCGCCGGAATCCGCCATTTCCCGCAGAAGCCTCTGGACGTCCGTCGACTCAGGTGTCGTGTTCGGTGCGGCATAAATCTTGTTCCCCACGCGGTAATCGATAGTGCCGATAAGACCGGTAACATGCCCCGCGGCCTCGATAATCGATTTCACCAGATAGCTCGTCGTGGTTTTTCCCTTTGTCCCCGTGATTCCGACAATTTTGATCTGCCGCGAAGGATAACCATAAAACACAGCCGCGAGCGTGGCTAGCGCCTTCCGGGTATCGGGCACAAGAATAATGGGGACATCCGGAACTGCGGCAGGGTTCGCTATTTCTGCAACAACGGCACGGGCCCCCTGTTTTACCGCCTGCGGAATAAACTGATGGCCGTCCGAGTTGAATCCTCGCACGGCCACGAACAGCGAACCGGGAACCACCTGCCTGGAATCATGCGCAATGCCGGCTACTTCGAATTCCTGAACCGCGTCGGGAAGAGGCGCCGTGTTTCCCAGTGCCTTCAGAAGATCGCGGAGTTTCATCGTGTTACCAGGAGCATCCTGCCTCCCACGTCATCGGGTGGAACCTGGAGATAGGCAAGGCTCTGCTCCGCAACGGCTTTGAACACCGGCGCGGCTACGCTGCCTCCATAGATGTCACCTTCGGGTGTATCCACCATCACTACGATTACCAGCTTCGGCGCACTGGCCGGCACAAACCCGACAAAAGAACTGACATATTCTTTCTTTGAAAACCTGCGAGTCTGATGGTCAATCTTCTGCGCCGTTCCGGTCTTTCCCGCTGCCGTATACCCTGAAGGCTTCGCTTTCTGACCTGTGCCTGTCTCGACAACCCGCTGAAGTATCTTGTTCACTTTGGCCGTAGTTTCCGCGGTGATCACCTGTCCCACTGGCAGGGGCATGATTTTTTGCCCTTTGCCGCCGCTGCGGTTAACGATCTCCGACACGATAAAGGGCTTCATGAGAACCCCATTGTTGGCGAAGGCGGAATAAACAGCGGCCATCTGCATGGGGGTAACGCCGATTTCCTGTCCAATGGCGACCTCGCCGAGGGACACGCCTGACCATGTCCGGACATCGCGGAGGATGCCAGGAATCTCTCCGGGGAGATCCACGCCGGTCTTCCTGCCGAACCCGAATGCGGTGATATATTTATAGAATCGTTCCTTGCCGAGCCGCAGGGCCACTTTAATCGTACCGACGTTGCTCGATTCTGCAATCACATCGGTGAAGGTCAGGACGCCATGTTCCTCGGCGTCCTTGATCACCCGGTCGGCCAGCTGGATCCTGCCCGCCGAGCAGTCAAAACGTTCAAGAGGGTGGACTACCCGTTCCTCGAGTGCCGCCGCGGCGAGTACCGGCTTGAAGATAGAGCCAGGCTCAAAGGCGTCGGTCACGGCTCTGTTCCGCCACTCCGCCGGCTTATATCGCTGCGGTTCGTTCGGGTTGAATGCCTCACGTCCATGCCCGTTCGCGCGTACCGAAAGCGCAAGCACTTCCCCGGTCTGCGGGTTCATGACAATGCAGACCCCACCCTTGGCATGCGATGTTGCGAGCGCGGCATCAAGTTCTTTCTCGGCAATATGCTGGATCACTTCATCAATCGTGAGAATAACGTCATTCCCCGGCTTCGGCATCCTGAACTGGAAACCGGGACCGCCGGGAAAGACCATTCGTCCCCGGGCGTCCTTTTCGGCAAGCACCCAGCCGTTCACGCCGCTGAGCATTCCGTCATAAGCATGTTCGAGCCCTTCGAGGCCGTGGTTGTCAATGCCGGTAAAACCAAGCAGCGGCCCAGCAAGGGCCTTTTTCGGATAAAACCGTCTCGCCTCGGTCCTGAGCCGGATATCTTCAGAATCGAGCTCCCTAACCCTGGCGGCTTTTGCCGGATCAACCTTGCGACTGATCCAGACAAACTGCTTGTCGCCTTCGAGTTTCTGTTCAAGTTTTCTCGGGTCTTCACGCAGGATCCGTGCAAGCCGCTGCGCCAGTTCGCGTGGGTTGTCGATCTTCGATGGGACGCCGTAGACAGAATCGACGTCAAGACTGACCGCCAATTCTCTGCCCATACGATCGTAGATCGTCCCACGCTTCGGTTCGAGCACCACTACCTGTTCATACTGGTGTTCTCCGCGGGCGGCAAGTTTGGCTCGTTCATAAACCTGGAGGTAGAAAAGCCGCAGCACCACGAGCGCAAAGGCCAGGCCCATGATAAGAAATACCGCGATTATCCTTCCCCTTCGTTCCATCATATTACCTATTGTTTCGGTGCAGCTTTTCGTTTAACGATCACGATGTGGTCTTCCGCCGGCCTTATCATGCCCAGCCGTTTGATTGCGAGCTCTTCAATGCGCGCCGGTGAGGTGAGGCTCGATGCCTCTATCCTGAGGGACCCGTTCTCCCGCTCCAACTCCCGCTTCTGCCGCTCCAAAGCTTCGATCTGATACCCGAGCCGCATTATCTTCACCTTTCCGCCCACATAGAGAAGCAGCCCGACAATAATCAGGAGCGTCATGAAAAGGCGCCGCAGGTTCCCCCGCTTGCTCCGTTCAAATACGAATGACCCGATATTGCCGGCTTTTGCTGTCATGCCGGTGCTCCTTCCCGTGTGAGGGACGAAATTTCTATAACGGAAATCATATAAAGGTTATAAAACACGGCGGACCCTTTTTTTCCCGAAGCTGAATTTTCAGCAACCCTTCATCCGGTTAGAGGTTACGAAGCAGGCAGCTTTTCGGCCGCTCTCAGCTTTGCACTCCTCGAAGCGGGATTAAGAGCAAGCTCACTCGGGCCGGCCATCACCGGTCGATGCGTCAGGACCCTGAGCAGCGGCTTTCTGCCGCAGGCACAGACCGGCAGTTTCGGCGGACAGATGCAGCCCTTCGCTTGAGCCACAAAGGCTTGCTTGACGATGCGGTCCTCAAGGGAATGAAAGGTTATAACGGCGAACCGTCCGCCGGGCTTCAGCAGGCCGATGATCCTCTCAATCCCTTCGCGAAGCGCTCCGAGCTCATCATTGACCGCAATGCGAAGGGCCTGGAACGTGAGCGTGGCGGGATGGATGCGTCGCGGGGGGTAAGGAGGGAATACGCTCATAACAATCTCGGCCAGTTGAACCGTACTCGTGATGGACCTCCGGGCCCTCGCCTTTTCTATGGCGCGTGCAATAGCGCCCGCTCTGCGCTCTTCTCCGTATTCGCGAATGATCTTCGCGAGTTGATCGCGGGAAAGTCCGTTCACCAGGTCGGCGGCGGTAAGCCCCCGGTTCGGGTCCATGCGCATGTCAAGGGGCCCATCCAGCTGAAAGCTGAAGCCGCGATTCGGCGACTTGAGGTGAAACCAGGATACACCGAGATCGAGCACAGCGCCGTCTACCGTATGATGTCCCAGCTCCTGCAGAATCGACGGCAATTCCCGGTAGTTCGCCGATCGGATGACCGCGCGGTCGCCGAACGTTACCAGACGCACCCTGCACCGTTCGACAGCTTCGGGGTCCTGATCCAGCCCGATCAGCATGCCGTCGGGCGACGAGCGTTTCAGGATCTCCGCCGCATGACCACCCCCGCCGAGCGTCCCGTCAACATATATACCGCCGGGCCGCGGCGCGAGCAAATCAATGGTTTCACGCAGCAGGACGGGTATATGCTCTCTGATCGGATTTGAGAGTTCGACGTTCGGAGTAGTATGACTTTCTTTTTTCCCCTGATAATTCCTCACGCCGAACTCCGGACTCGCGACTCGAATCTGTTACAATCCCAGCGGCAGGTTCGTCGCCGGCTTGTTCACCCCAAAGCTCTTCGCGGCCTGCTGGACCGTTTCAAAAACCTGAAATTCCTCCAGAACGCCGGTGGTCCGGAAGATATTCTTGAGGTAGTCGGACATTGCCGCCAGGCGAAGGTCTCCTCCGAACGACTGAAGCCGGCGCTTCTCTTCAACCAGGGACTGGAGAATGGTAAAATTAATATGCTCCACAGACCCGAAATTCAAGATCAGACCGTACATCTCTCCCCTGATGAGCTGGCCGATCACCCGGTTGATCTCGGCCATCTTCGCCGCATCGATCTCGCCTTCTAGGTTCATCTGATATACTTTGATTTTTTCGTCCATGTCGTTATAGGCCCAACGCAGCGAGCGCCTCGCCGATTTTGTCGCCGTTCTGAGTATTTCGCGCCTCCCAAGCCTTGGTGTCCCAGATTTCTATTTTTTCGATGATCCCGACAAGCGTGACGTTTTTCGATATTCCCGCATGTCCGCGGTGCGCCGGCGGGATCAAGATACGGCCCTGTTTATCGAGTTCGCATTCCATGGCGGACGAAAGAAGAAAACGTCTGAAGTCCTTGACTTCCTGCTTAATCAACGAAAGGGTCTTGATTTTCTCCTCAAGGCGCTCCCACTCCTCGAGCGGATAGACAGTGAGACAGTGGTCGTAGTCCATGGCAAGCACAAGCCGGCCGTCATAGCGGTCCGTGATGATATCCCGGAATTTAGATGGAACACTCACCCTGCCTTTGGAATCAACGGTATGATCGTAGCTACCCCGGAACATGTTCCTCCCTGTTGAGCCCACCCTATCCCACTTCATACCACATGCTGGCAAAAGTATATCTTTCACCTGCTATATTGTCAAGAAAAATATTAATTTTTGAGATGTTACGTGGTGGGGGGATGCCTGAGAGCAGGAAGTGTTTTTAGCGTGACAACATGGCTGGGAAAAAGTAATATACGATTCAATGAAGAATGATTATTTCATTACTGTTGATGATGCGCACATCAAGCGGGAGAAGGCAAAAGCGCGGGAAATGCGCGAATCACAATGGTGGAAGCGAAAGCGCGCGGCTGGCATCTGTTACTATTGCGGCGGAAAGTTCAAAGCAATGGAGCTGACGATGGATCATCTCGTCCCGATCGTGCGTGGTGGAAGATCTGTGCCGGGGAATCTTGTTCCGGCGTGCAAAGAATGCAATAACAAAAAAAGATATCTCCTCCCCATGGAATGGGAGGAGTATCTGAATAAGCTTCAGAGAAAAAATACACAATCCGAAGACACGGACAGGCAGTAAATGTTTACAACATGATTTTTTTCTCCGCTACGTGGATTCTCTCCGAATTCATCCAATTCCTACCCCCCTCACCCAATCGACCCGGACCAGTTTGTTCTCATGCGACCATTGGTAGCTCACTACACCGTGGAACGCCTTCTTGATTGCCCGTCCAATGCGCTGCGCGAGTTTCTCATTCGTCGTGGCAATGACCAGGCTTCCATACACGTTCTCCTTTATGGACATGACCCGTTCCAGAGGATTCAAACCGCGCGCCCGTTCCTCCTCATTCTTGACGAGTTTCATCAGGTCCTGCTTATGGGGGAGCACATAATCGCCCTTCAACGTTACGATGCCGCCGGGGAAGTTATCGCGGATCTTGAGACAGGCGGGACAAACCATCGTAACGGTTGCCGGGTTCTGCACCGCCGTGTCATATGCACCAGCGCTGCCATACCAGCGCTTGTTCATGTACACCGCGCGACATCCCTCGCATATGGAAACGCTGCGGCTTGCGCCGCGCGGGAGGTAGGAATCCGTTGTCGCTGACTTTTTCTTGTAGGATAATTTATAGCTCTTCTGTATTTTCGCAACTGCCTTCATAGAATCCGCCTCCTTCGCTATCGCCGGAACCAACTCAGGCCGGCTCACTTCAGCTTTCGCTGGATTTCGGGAAACTGCTTCTTAAACTCAGGAATATTCCGGGCAAGGAATAATTTAATGGCTTTCAGCTCGGCCTGCAAATCCCCGATTTCGTCGGCGAACTCGGTCTCATGTTTTTTCAGGGTATCGGCCAAGTTGGACAAGGCCTCTTCCTGAATCTTGATCCTCTCGACGGAACTGCTGCCATTTTCTTTGCCGTTCATGGTGCACCTCGCTTGCGGAGATTATTTCAACCTCATCCCGAGTTTCTTTTCCACTGATTCAAGCTTCTTATCCATTCGCGAAGCCGATTCCTTCCGATCATCTATCTTGATCGTCGTGATCGCGCGCTCTGCATCCTTCATCACTACATCATGACATTTCTTCACGACTCCCATCACCGTGTCCCACTCTCCCTCCAGCACGGTCCCCATGGGATTCGCCCGATAGCTCACGCCGCTCTCCACGATAATCTTCATGACATTTGCAATGACCGGACTAACGCTCACGCCTTTCCCCAAAGGAACCACACTGAACTCCACCATTACACTCATAATTATTCACCTTTTTGCCACCCTTGACGCTTCAACATCCCCTTCTCATCGCGCAGATTCCGCTTCATTCCTATCTAAAGTATAGCCGCCGTTCCTTTTGATGTAAAGGCTGTCAACTGGATGTTTTTTCATTGAAAACCGGAGTTTCTTGTGCCATACTTTATCGTTATTGCAGATAACCGGCCGTGGACAACCTGCGTGCTTCGAAAGATTGAATGGAGATCCGAACATTCTATGCGGAAATTCTTCAAATTGCCGGGAATCCTTTTCCTGCTCACGCTGTACATCATTTTCGCTTGCTTCATTGCGCTTCTTCCCACTGGCGCCAAGATACGCCGCGCGCTTCTGATTAAAAATACATCCCGCGGCTCGAGGCTCATGCTGAGGCTGCTAGGCGTCCGTGTTCACGTGAAGCACGGCGAACGCCTGCTTGAAAGCGAGGTGGCCCGTCTGGTTGTCGCGAATCACCTGTCCTATATCGACGTTCTCGTCATCGCGTCCGTTGTGCCATCCCTTTTCATCACATCAGTGGAACTGGGAAGCACCCCGGTTCTCGGCATGCTGGCGCGCCTCGGCGGGAGCATCTTCGTCGAGCGAAGGAAAGCAACGAAACTCAGGCAGGAAATCCCGATCATCAGTCACGCACTTCGGTCCGGACTGCGCGTTACTCTGTTTCCTGAAGGCACTACCTCAAATGGCAGGCGAGTCCAGCCCTTCAAAAACTCCCTCTTTCACGCCGCGATCCTGGCGCAAACCGACATCCAACCCCTGTGCCTCCGCTACATCGGGGTCAACGGAAAACCATTGAACGAGCATAATTGCGATTCAGTTTTTTATTACGGCGGTGCCACTTTCTTTCGCCACTTCCCCCGACTCCTGTCGCTCACCTCCATCGATGTTGAGATCGTACCTCTCAAAATTATTCTCTTCCGGGAAAAAGTTACCAGAAAGGAACTCGCGATCCGCACGCATGAGGTCATCTCAGCGGCATATCACGATGAATTTTCCCGTGATCTGAATTGAGACCAGAGATTCACGCATTCACAGACAGAAGCCCTTTTCGCCTTGACATTTCTTCGTCTTGCCATATAATGAATTCTTTATTATTGAATCTGTTTCAGGAGCCTGGTATGAAAGACATAATTCTGAAAGCATTCGAGGACAGCGCTCAGATAAAGGTTAAATTCGCGAGAGAAAATGTCGATAAGATTATTGAAGTGGTCCAACTCATAGCCCAAGCATTCCGCGAGGGGAAAAAGGTCATTCTCTTTGGCAACGGTGGAAGCGCCATGGACGCCTCGCACATCGCGGCGGAATTCGTCAACCGTTTTCTCATGGAGCGGCCACCGCTTCCCGCCATTGCCTTGAATACCGATGCGGCTGTGCTCACCAGCATCAGCAACGATTATGACTTTACCCAGGTCTATTCCAAGCAGCTGGCCGCCCTGGGCCATGAAGGTGATGTAGTCATCGGCATCAGCACAAGCGGCAATTCGCCCAATGTGATCAAAGGGATTCAAACAGCGAAAAAAAACGGCATGAAAACCGTTGTTCTCACCGGGGGTACGGGCGGCAAGCTGGCCAACTTGGCGGATCTTGCTTTTATTGTTCCGACCAAGGCGACTCCCCGCATTCAGGAGACGCATATCACGCTCGGCCACACAATTTGCCAGCTCGTGGATGAAGAACTCTTCGGTGGAGCTCGATCATAGAATGAAGAAGATCGACGTTTCAAAAATAAAATCGTACTCACTCAAGGGCCGCGCAAGCAAAGTCCGCATCGACGATTTCTCCAGGCCCCACAAAAAAGGGGGTACCTTCCAGGACTTTTTTTCCTCCCTTCCCGGCATTCTCGCCTCGCAGCACTTCAAGGATGTCGTGGCCGCCGTTATCCATGCGCGAAAGGACGAACGGCCGGTCATGCTCGGCATGGGCGCCCATTCTATCAAGGTCGGCTTGAGCCCCATCATAATCGACCTTATGGAACGCGGCATCATCACGAGTCTTTCGCTGAACGGCGCAGGGATCATTCACGATTTTGAGCTTGGCTTTATGGGCCAGACTTCCGAAGATGTGGACCGGGAGATTCTATCCGGAGCCTTCGGCATGGCTGAAGAAACCGGCAGTATGCTTAACCAGGCGATTAAAAACGCCGGTGCTGAGGAAGGCATCGGTTCGTCCGTCGGCAGGATGATTCAGTCAGGAGAATTTCCCTACAAGGATAAAAGCCTCCTTGCGGCTGGCTACCGCCTCGGCGTCCCTGTCACCGTTCATGTGGCAATCGGCACTGACATCATCCATATGCATCCATCCTTTGACGGCCGGGCTACAGGTGCTGCAGCTCACCAGGATTTTCTCACCTTCTGTTCACTCGTCTCAGAGCTTGAGGGCGGCGTGTACCTGAACCTCGGGTCAGCGGTCCTTCTTCCGAAATCTTTCTCAAAGCCGTGACGCTCGTTAGGAATCTCGGATTCACGCTCCAGCACTTCACCACTGTCAACATGGACTTTGTTCAGCACTACCGGCCGAACACAAATGTAGTTCGTCGTCCTACCCAGAACGGCGGCAAAGGGTTCTCTCTCACCGGCCACCACGAAATTATGCTCCCTCTCCTCGCAGCCGCCATTATTGAACAATTCTGACCCATCCTGCCGCGTTTTTCAGATTAACCATCTATGTTTCGTCACAATTCCGTCACCGTTTTTCGTAAAACAGGTTAATAATCAACGGGGTTCACCATACGTAGATTACTTTCGGCAAAAAAACGACATGTGTCCGAATTAATACACTGAAAAAATTATTATTTTTTATAGAGTTAACTTCATAAATATTTTTTTACTTATATCACTGTACAAATTTTGACAGGTTAAAAACACATCCAAAATATAAACAAACTGATTTTATTACCTTTTTTCTATTGGCAAATATATTGCAATTATAAAGTTAAATAATCTTAAACGCAAAATTTTTTTGTTTTCGCGGCATCGAATCTGAAATAAAGAATTAGTGAGTAGAGCAATGAGCTGGATGATGTACATATTGATCTTTGCCTTCGGCAGCGTTTCCGCAGTAACATTATTTTCCTGTCTGGCGATCGCTAAGCAGGCGGATGAGCAGAGCGAAAATATCTACTCTTTTAAAAGATTGTAATTTGGCAACATGAATGCGGCAGGGGTTTTGATACGACCTTCATTCTTTTTTAAACCTGAATCATTTACAGTCCTCGTAGTACCCCCCCCGACGCCTGTGCGTCTCAGATTCATGAGTATGTTTGAGACGCCCAGGCGTCCCCCCTTGTCATCATTAAAAAATTTTCGCAAAACCCTCGTCTTTCGTGTATAGTAATTATAGTTTTATTCAACCAGGCTTCTGTCGAGCTCGACGACAATACTCGCTTCCGGCCCGTGTACTTTGTCGGCGTAAACCATGATTTTCAGGGATTCGCATCGCTGTCAGGCCTTTCCTTGCGCTCATTGTCGTGCAGTTCGCATGCATCTACGCTCATTAGCAGCATGCTCAACTTTTAAGATACGGAATTTCCCATGCAAAACATCCCCATATCGCTGGCAGTTCCCGGAATGATTCTCGCCAAGGAAATAAAAAGTTCGGATGATCCGGCGAGCATGACCATTTGCGGCAAGGCAGTCACCCTGACTGAATCGCTGATTGAGAGGCTGCAGCGGATGGGAATTCAGTCGGTGACCGTTGAAGGCCATCCGGTAAATGTAGAGGGTGAAGCGACGCTGGATCAAATGCTGTCCTCACTCGAATCGCGGTTCCGCCGTGTAGAGGGCGACCCACTGATGATGAGGGTGAAGGAAATGTACCGCAAGCAGATCCTTCGATCCATGGGGGAGCCTGGTGGAAGATAAGCGCACGGAAATACGGAATTTGATCCGTGATACCAAGTCCCTGCCCACGCTTCCCGGAATCATAGCAAGACTCGGGTCACTGGCCGACAACGACAAAGTTTCCTCCCAGGAAATGGCGCGGGTGATTTCCGCTGATCAGGTGCTGTCGGCAAAAGTTCTCAGGCTGGTAAACTCCGCTTTCTACGGTTTTCCCGGCCGCGTATCGACCGTTTCGAACGCCCTCATCCTCCTCGGCGTAAACGTCGTGAAGAGTCTTGCCATCACAGGTTCCATCTTTGAGATCATGGAAAAGAATGTCGTTGGTCTCTGGGAGCACTCCATGGGAGTGGCAGTTGCGGCCAACACCATCTCGAAGGCCTTGAAGCTTCCTGATGCGGAAGAAACCGCGACCGCGGCCCTGCTTCACGATATCGGGAAGGTCATCGTCAAGATCAAGCTGAAGCAGGACTTCAGCCAACTGTCAGCGCTGGTGGACAGCAAAGGCTATACGATGCAGGAGGCGGAGCAGGACCTGCTTGAAACTGACCATGCGGAAATCGGCGGATGGCTCGCCCGCTCATGGCTCCTGCCGGAGAAGCTCATTGAACCGGTGGCTTTCCATCATCAGGTGGAGAAGTCTACAGCCCACCAGACGAAAACGGCAGTCGTTCATCTTGCCGATGTCCTCATTAAAGCTTCCGGCTTCGGTTTCAGCGGCGATCGGCTCGTCCCCCGAATCCAGCCCGTCGCGTGGAACAAGCTCGGCATGACCGATGCGCTCCTCGAAACGATCATCTTCGAAATCGAAGACAAGCTCGTTGATGTCAAAAATTTCAGCCTCGAAATACAGTCAACCGATGAATCTAAAAAGTAGAATTGCGCTGCTCTCTCGGGACCGCGACCTGCACTATCACCTCGAAATCTGCCTTGAAAGTAAAGGCTACAAGGTCATCTCACTGCCCGAGCCGTCCCAGGTGCTCGGGTTTGTCTACGCCGATCCGCCGGACGTCATCCTCATCGATCTGTCAGCACCTGACCCCGCATTTCACCGGATACTAAGCGAACTGAAGCAGGACAACTACTTCGGCGTCATTCCCGTGATCGGCCTCATTCGTGAAGATTCCGTCGAAACAATGGACTGGAAGCAATTCCCGCTCGACGACTTTGTCACCCACCCCGTCGGCTACCCGGAGCTTTTCAGCCGCATTGTCCTTTCTCTCCAGCGGATTCAGCGGATTTTCGACAACAACCCCCTCAGTAAGCTACCCGGCAATACTTCCATCCATCACGCCATCGAACAATCGCTCGGGGAAAACCTGGCCGTGTGCTACGTCGACATCAATAATTTCAAGCCTTTTAACGACACCTATGGCTTTTCCCGTGGCGATGAAGTGATCCGCATGGTGGCCCGCATCATGTCCAACACAGTCAGGGAATCGAAGCCGGGCGGCTTCGTAGGACACATTGGCGGAGATGATTTCGTCTTCATTGTGCCGCTAGACCAGGCAGAGCCGGTCTGTAAGACGATAATCGCAAACTTTAACGTTATCGAGTCCGACCTGTTCGGCGAAGAGGAGAAGGCCAGAGGCTACTATGCAGCGAAGGACCGCAGAGGCCAGGAGCAAAAGTATCCACTCCTAGGGATTTCAATTGCCGTAGTGCCTATGAATAATCCGAATGTACAGCATACTGGCAAGGTTGCCGAGATAGCGGCAGAGTTAAAAAAAGTCGCGAAGAAGTCCCCTGAAAGCTGCTATGTCTTCGACCGGCGAAAAAGTTAGCAACCAGTCATTTTCCCATTTTCATAATACTTCATCAAGCTGAACCCGTCTTATGATGATCCTTTCCGGCGCTTCGGTTGTAAAAAATACGCTATAATTTAAGTATTCAGGCATTCTCGGATGCAACGGAAGAACAGACTCGTCGGTCGATGTCTCTCAGGTCTGTTGCCGCGTTAAGGGTTGAGTATATGCCGAAGGAAGATGTTATAGAGATAGAGGGGAAGGTCATTGAGGCGCTACCGAACGCCATGTTCAGGGTCGAAGCAGAAGGCGGGCATATCGTTATGGCGCATCTAGCAGGAAAGCTGCGTATCCACTATATCAAGATCCTGCCGGGAGACAGAGTTACTCTGGAGCTCTCTCCCTACGACCTGTCGCGGGGAAGGATTACCTTCCGCCTGAAACATAAGGCTGCATAGAACAAATCCCGAGTGGCTGACTCGCCTTACCCATTGGTAAGCGGTCGTGCACAATGCATATTTTCCGCAATCCCGACAAAGAGCATAGAGGATTTCGAAACCGTAATGCTTATTTTTTTTAACGTCCTGCAAGTTTGTCCGTCATCGCTTCTTTTCAATAGGGGATTCATGATATTCGGCAATCTGTGAAAATCCGCAGCAATCCGCTTTTCACGGTAATACGCTATAGATGCTAAAATGAAAAATTGTACCGTACACCCGCAGGATGCGGGATTCTGTCAGCACCTGCAGGCGGGGCGAATGAAAGGAAAGGGGATGATATTGAAGCGGGGGACTCTCTCGGAGCGTATTATCAGCGCCACGAGCCATGCGATCTCGTCGGGAGCTCTGTTATCCATACCGACAGACTATACTTTTATCGAGGATGGTGGTATACGATTCTTTGTCCGGGTCTTGGCAAGCCTGTCGCTCAAGGATGAAGCCCGGAAAGAACAGGAGCAACAGGCGGAGGCCGGCAAGAGCGTTAATCCATTCCTTCCTCCTGAAAAGGATCTTACAGTGGCGGATATTTCGGAAACTCACCTCGCGATTTTGAACAAATTCAATGTCATGGAACACCACCTCTTAATCATCACGCGGCATTTCGAGAATCAGAATATGCTCCTTACGCTCTCCGATTTCGAAGCACTCTGGGCCTGCATGGCTGAATACGATGCACTCGGGTTCTACAACGGTGGACGTGAGGCAGGCGCCAGCCAGCAGCATAAGCACCTGCAGCTCGTGCCTCTACCCCTTGCTCCGGAAGGCCCCGTGGTTCCCATTGCGCCACTCCTTGCTCAGGTGTCGGGGGAGGTCATGGGAACGGTGCGGGGATTCCCTTTTCTCCATGTCTTTGTACGGCTGGATCGGAGTTTGGCTGAATCGCCAGTCGATGCAGCAAGAACAACCTACCATCTCTATGGTGAAATGCTGCGGAATACCGGCCTGGCCTCTCCGCAAGGTACAAGTCTCACACTCCAGTCAGCGCCCTACTGTTTTTTACTTACGCGCGAGTGGATGCTTCTGGTTCCCCGGTCAAAGGAATTCTTCGACGGCATCTCGTTCAACTCTTTGGCTTTTGCCGGATCCCTCTTCGTACGTGACGATCAGCAGCTTGACCGCTTGAAAAACTTCGGCCCCATGAATGCACTTAAAAGCGTGTCATTGAAGAGCAAACCTGATCGATTTTGAATCGACTCGCCGTGGTGACAACTTATAGCCCCTGCGCCAACGCTCTCTCGAAATAATCCATGCAATTCGACTGGAATCATGTTCAGTCAAGGCGCTGAGACCCTGCATCTTACAAAATGCTTATGAAGCAGCTACTCTCTTCCGAAAGAAATAGAGGATAATTCCGCCGAGCATTGTCAACGCGCTCAGGACCTGCCCCATGGTGAACGGCCCTATAATGAAGCCGAGCTGGGGATCAGGCTGGCGGAAGAACTCCGCGATGATTCTGAACAGACCGTAGAACACAAGACAGGCGGCAAGCATGGCGCCCGGCGCATGTTTCTTGTTTTTCAGCAGCCAGAGAATGGTAAAAAGGGCTATGCCTTCAAGTGCAAACTCATAGAGTTGCGATGGATGACGGGGAAGTGGCCCTCCCTCGGGAAAAACCATGGCCCAGGGCACATCCGTCGTTCTTCCGAACAACTCCCCGTTGATAAAGTTCCCGAGCCTTCCTAACCCCAGACCGATAGGCGTTGTTACGACTACGAGATCCGCTACCTGCCAGAAATCGACCTGGTATTTACGACAGCACAGATAGCATGCCAGCATAGAACCTATCATCCCGCCGTGAAAAGACATCCCCCCATGCCAGACTGCTACGATTTCAAGCGGATTTCTTATGTAGCTCGACAAATCATAAAACAGTATGTAGCCCAATCGTGCGCCGAGAATGAGCCCGACGATCAAATAAGTGTAGAGAGCATCGAGAAAATCGTCGGGAATTTTTTTGGCGGCTACATTCTTGCCCTTTCCTTTACTGCTACTGCCCGCCTCGGGGCCTTGCCTTATTTTCTTTAACTGGTACTTCACAAGTGCATAGGAAGAAGCAAAACCGATAGCGTACATGAGCCCGTACCAGCGAAGCGCAACGGGCCCTATGCGGACAATTTCAGGATTGATGTGAGGATAGGGTATCATTCATGGTCTCCTTATCTTTCATAGAAAAAAGCATCGTCTTCGAAATCTATTATACATCAAACCCGATATAGGATAAAAGTTATATATATTGCAATGCGCATTACAGGCCTGCCCAACGCAGGTAAAGCCATGCTACAATAAAAGTATAAACAGGATATAATCAGGCCTGATTCGGGAAAGGGTCCTGTTCGTCTGCGTTGGAAATAGGGGACATGCACGCTGGCCGCGGATGATTTCTGCGCAGAAGGATCGAAGGAGGTTGACTATGAACGCTCAGCAGGAAACAATGAAACATGCATACATTACGCATGTGAGCCCAGCCGATGCCCTTACAGCGAGTGGTCTGGTCCTCTCTGTACTTGGTGGCGCTACAGCCATGCTTGCAGGACTGGGAAGCAGATGGGGCTGGTGGCATTTTACTGTCGGATTCACGATTCTGCAGGTCGGTGCGATTACCGGTATTGCAGCAGCGGTGGTGTCGCTGGTTGGAGGAATCGCTATAAGACGTGAGCATCACCCGTTACTGATCGTTGTCGCGGCCGTCGGAATCATTATAGGACTCGTCAGTGCGGGGATCCCGTGGTCATGGATGCGGACTGCGGAACTAATGCCCAAAATCAATGACATTACGACAGACATGACGAATCCGCCCCAGTTTGTCAAGATCATGCCTCTGAGGCAGAGTGTTGATGCTCGGACAAGCTATGGCGGCGCCAGGGTTGCAAACCAGCAGCGCGCTTCTTATCCCGATATCCGGCCCGTCATCCTGCCGGTGGCGCCGTCTACAGCATTCTCCGCCGCACTCAAGGATGCGAAGAACAGGGGCTGGCAGATCGTGAACGCGGATGCTGCAAAAGGCATCATCGAGGCGGTAGCTACAACCTTCTGGTTCGGGTTCAAGGATGATGTGGTGGTAAGGATCAGCCCTACACCCGGCGGGAGCAGGGTCGATATGCGCTCCGTTTCGCGTGTTGGGAGAAGCGACATCGGGACCAATGCAAGTCGGATCAGTTCGTATCTTGAGAATCTGGCGAAAACGAGCATCGTCGACAACAACTATACCTCCTTTGCGAGTGGTTACTAAAGGAGTTGAACCAGTATATCGGGTTGATTTTACGGCAGAAGGACGAGCATGAGCTTTTTCAGTTTTTGTAAATCCTTAAGGAACAGCTTTTTCCCTTCCGGAAAACGCATGGCATAGGCAGGATGAAAGGTGATGAGATGTATTCTGCCGTTTTTCTCGATAGTCTTTCCATGCTCTTGTAAAATTTCCTTTTTGCTGTCGAGGAGGGCGATGCATGCGGTGTTCCCGAGGAGGACGACGATCCTCGGATCGATGATTTCAAGCTGGGTGACTAAGTGTGTACTACCGTGGAGGATCGTTTCCATCGAGGGCGTGCCGCGAAGGGGGAGGTAGTGGCCAGGGCTGGTGATGAAGATGTTGTCTTCCATAAGACCGATTTCCTTGATCCTCTCCCTCAAAAACTTTCCCGAACGTCCGACAAAAGGCCGTCCAACCTTTGCCTCTTCTTTTCCCGGCGCCTCACCGACGAAGACGATCCGCGCATCGGGGTTGCCTTCTCCAGGAACGGCCTTGCCGATGCCGCCTTTCTTGCATACAGGACAGGCAACGATTTCACGGGCGACCTTCGCGAGCGACTTTTCTTTATTCATGCTTTGATAATACTCCAGACCGGACAGTTCCCATAGTGAAGAAATAATTTTTTCTCAAATCAAACCTTCACGTGCAGCATCGGCAGCTTCAGCCGCTGCCGCTTATTCTCGCCCTTGAACACGATCGCCCGCCGCACGGGAATATCGCCCCGTGCGCCTTCGTGCTGGGCCTGCAGCTTCGTGGGCAGGCTCGCTGCATGCTGGATTGTGTGTTTTCCAAACTTTTGGGAAATTAGGTCAACACTCTCATAAATCTTCGCCATCTTTTCGATCTTCGTCGTGTCGTCAAATAGACCGTACTGCAGGCACTTTTCCTCGACCAATCCCGCAAGCACAACCCCGGTCTGCCGGTAGAGCGATGTGGGCTGGTACAAATGGCCGAAACCTTCCCGCAGCAGTTCAAAAAGTTCAACCGGATAAGCCGTGGGCCGAGTGAGCTTCAGTTCCACGCCACTGCCCGTGAAGTCCTGCATCCGGAGAAAGATGACGACCCGCGAGGCAGCAAGCCGGTAACGCCGCGCCTTGATGCAGGCATTTTCCAGATTCTTGGCGAGTTGAGCGAACACAAAGGTTTCATCCGATGAAGCCGGCGTGAAGGTCTTTGCCTTGCTGATAGACTGGTAGCTGTTCTTCGTCTCCGTGGTAACGGGATAAACGCTCCAGCCGTTCAGCTCGTTCCAGATCTCCTGATAAGGCTTGGACAAGTGCTGTTTGACAAATGCCTCGTCCTTGCGCGCAAACTGGAGCGCTGTCGTGATGCCGCACTTGTTCAGAAACGCCGCAGTATTCGGCCCGATACCCCAGACTTTTTCCACGGGCAGCTTTTCCAGGAAGAGGTGGATCTCGCGGCCCGGGATCATCGTAATCCCATGCGGCTTCCTGTGTTTTGACCCGATCTTGGCAAGGACTTTCGAGAGGCTCACGCCGACGGACACGGAGAGCCCCAGTTCCTGCTGGATAGTATCCTGCATTTTCTTGGCGATCTCTTCATAGGGGCCGTGAAAACTCCTCCTGAGCCCCGTAAGGTCCACGAAAGCCTCGTCAATGGAATACTCTTCCACGTCGGGAGAGAAGCGGCGAAGGATCTCAAACATCCGGACAGAGAAAAGGCTGTACGTTTCGTAATCGGACGGCAGAATCACGGCACCAGGACAAATTTTCTTAACATCGGAAAGCCGCACCCCGCGCTGCACCCCGCGCGCCTTGGCCTCGTAGCTCGCGGCGGCAACTATTCCCCGTTCCTTGCCCGTGATCACCGGCCTTCCCCGGAGCTCCGGATGGACCGCCTGCTCGCAGGAGGCGAAGAATGCGTCGGCGTCAAGGTGCAGAATAGCGCGGGGCCAGGATGAGAGGGAAATAAATTGATTATCCATAAGCTAGTCCTTCGTGCCTGGTTCATTATTTTCGTTTATTAATATTTTCTCACCACCGCTGTCACCACGCCGGCGATCTTGAGTTCATGCTTCGGCCTGACCGGTTCATAGCGCGGATTTGCCGGCACGAGATAAACGGCGTCGCCGCTCTTCTTCAGGTACTTCATGGTCCACTCGCCGTCCACCTCGGCGATAACGATATCGCCGCTCTTCCCTGTCTGACCCCGGTCGACAATGACCAGATCTCCCGGCAGAATGCCCGCTCCGGTCATGGAATCGCCGGACACTTTAAGCAGGAAGGACGCGTCGGGATTCTGGACCAGGAATTCGTCGAGAGACAGCGTGTCGCGCAGCTCCTCCTCGGCAGGACTCGGAAACCCAGCTTCCACCAGACCCAGGACATGGTAGGACTGTGGCCCGGCAATCGGAATAGTCCTCGCACCCTCATCCTCCCCCAGGGTTGTGATATCTTCAAGGGTATGCACAACCTTCAGGGAAACGGCACTTGTTCGCATGACGGCCATCATATTCCCGCGTTTATGGGTACCCTCCCCTAAGTCGTGAGGCTAGGGGACGGGAGGAATTGCGGGCGCCTTTCTGCAAGATTTTGTATTTCTTTCGGATACGCATATCCGTCTGCACGATGAATAACAACACAATACTTTTGATTAATGTCTGCATTACCAGAAGCAGTAGATACGACGAAGTTCCCCTTCGCGCGAACCATGACTCTGCCGGTATGGAGACCTTGACATTTCCCTTTTGGCACATCGGCCCGCACGATATCACCGGTCTGAATCCCAAAATACTTCTTTTGGCGTTTTTTGTGGCTCTTGGGGAACCCAAACCTGTCGGTCACGCACATTTGTCTTGAGCCGTGACCTTGTGCTTTGGCAATAAATGGCGTAATAGTAGGGTCCAGATTTACATGAGCACCAGAATCGCCCACGCAGGCCGCATCGATCCAATGGGACTTAGGATAATGCTGGTTTGTCCTATTGTACTTCGTATGGCCACCGGTACCGGTTTCTACCGGGAAACCTAATTCAGATATTTTGTCAAACAGCCTGTTCCGTGTAGCATTTATTGCTGCCGCATCCTTGAGCGGTGACTTTAACTGTTTCAAGATAGATTCCAGTTTATCGGGCTGTTCCTTGAGATATGCGCGTATTGACAGCGTGCCTTTATCCCTGTTGCAGTCCTTGCAGGAAAGAACAAGGTTGGTTACACGGTCAGTGCCGCCTCTGGTCTTCGGCACCACATGCTCTATCTCAACCGGGATATGTTCTGTGCCGCAATACACGCACTTTCGCCCGAATTTCTCAAGCAAATACTCCCTTAATTCGAAACCAAAGAGTGTCCCTTTCTGATATTCGATACCGGCGATTTCCGGGTTATGCATCTTCTGCATATCGAATTTCACCCGCTCTATCGAAATACCGCTTACCGGCACAATATTCTTGAGTCGTAACAGCCAGGTAAGCGTGTTATGTACCCTGCTTTCGATAGACGGTGCCAGCCAACCTGCGGGTCTGGTCCGGTTCAGAAAGCGCGCTTTGCGATACCGTGTATTTCTGTTTCTACGGCTGCGCCTGATCGCCCGGCGTGAGTCGAGGGACTGTTTGATAACTGCTCCCCGGTGCATGAGGTTCATGCCGAATAAAACTGTATGGCCACGTTTTTTGAATTCTGCTACCACTGTGATACCTGTTACTTTGGAGCCCGGATCCACTTTAACCTGGACCGGTTACACATCTCCCGTTTCACGATATTTCAGAATGATGGTAAACGGGTGCATCCTGAATACCGCCGCTTTGCCGCCTTTAAGTAAGCGTCTGGCTCTTGCCGGCGATGTCGGCATAAGCGGTTGTCTCGTGTTTGTGAGAACGAATACTTTTTGCATCGTCGGCCCCTTTCTCTAAGTTCCGGCTTACGCCGGCTCCGGATCTCTCCGGTAATGTTTGCCTCGCCAATGTCTCAAGGGCTTGTTCGACTTGCAACCTCCCGCGCTTTGCCTTTCGCGAGTATGATTGCAAATGACAGAGCTACAAACTGGCAACGCATTTGTAGGTGTCGTGACCCTAAAAAACGTAGTCTTGAACAGCAAGACTTAGGCTGGTCAACCTGCCTGTAGGGTGTTTTCTACAAGCCCCCACCTCAAATCAACGATTTAGGTGGCGGGTAATTGACCTTCTTTCTGTACGGCAATAATTTAGAAACAACTTTTCTGCGTAATTCTATTATATATGAACATTTGTGCACTTGTCAAGTACGGATGTTCCGGGGGCGGACATTCTGGAGCAGGATCCTATTTTCGTTTTGACTTCCTTTCATCAGGGCAAGAGATAGGGTAAAATGGTTTAATGAGTCCAAAGGATTCGGATTCATTCAAAAAGAAGAGGGTGGGGACATCTTTGTACATTACGGCGATATTGAAAGCGCAGGCTTCAAGACTCTTTTCGAAGGAGAGGAAGTAACGTTTGAGGTTATTGACAGTCCCAAAGGCCCTAAGGCAACGCATGTGGTAAAAGTAATAACGACGTAACCCACGTCCGAAATACGCAGCCCCGGCGAGATCCGGCGAGCGTGTCATGCTGAACGATGTTTCATGAAAAAAACTCCCCCCCGGTAACCCAAGGGAAAAGGCTGAACAGCAAGACGGGAAGAGCGCAATGAGAAGCTTTGTTTTCCGGCTCGACAATTCAGTATTTTACGCTCTTCGGGCGCAGCGATCTATTGTGCCTCATCTCCTTCAGCTCTAGGAATCGAAAAGCGCCGTTGAGCAGATTCTACATGTGATGTTCGGCGAATATCGGGAGAGGACGGTTGAAGGGGTATTCCATTGAATCCGGATTAAATGAACTGGTACAGATTGGCGCCTATGAAAGATACGTTCCAAAAAATCAAGGATGAAGCGGAAAAACTTCGGGTGGAAAAAACCGCGGCAGCTCACACGTGACGTCCGACATAAAGAATAAAACCCCGCGGGAGGAATGTTAATTTCTTTTTTTTTGTTCAATCCCCGGGCAACTGACAACCCTGCCATGCCCCATTCTCCGTGCTATGATAAATAGAAGAGACGAATAGGGACGAAACAACGGGGAGAAGTCTGGTCAAACCTAGTGGGAAGGAGTTTGCCCTGATTTTTCGATTTTTTTCATGAGGAGGACAAAATTATGAGCACCCTGAACATTACCAGTCCGGTTTTCAAACACAACGACCACATTCCATTGAAGTATACTTGCGATGGTACAGACATTAATCCGCCATTGCTGATAGAGAATGTTCCGATAGGTACAAGGTCTCTGGCCCTGCTCGTTGACGATCCGGACGCGCCGCGCGGTACTTGGGTGCACTGGGTAGTGTGGAACATAGCGCACGACACGGGGGAAATCAAGGAGCACTCCGTCCCTGCCGGCGCCAGCGAGGGTGTGAACGACTTCAGAAAGCGCAGCTATGGTGGCCCCTGCCCGCCTTCGGGAATACACCGCTACTTTTTCAAGCTCTATGCGCTCGATGCAATGCTGAATTTGAACCCGGGTACGGATAAGGTCAGTCTGGAGAAGGCTATGCATGGACATATTCTCGGGCAGGCCGAGCTGATCGGGCTCTATGCAAGGAAATAGTTGTAGAGCGCCATTTGACGGAAAGAATGATTGGCTGTGTGATTGTCAGACAGTGTGAGTGCCAGTTGAATCATTCCCGTTTTTATGAACTGCTTGTCCCGCTTATATTATTGCGAATATATATGTTTTCCGGAATGCCGCACTCCTCCGGAAAACCTTCGGGTCGCGCAGTCTCTCCCGATGACCCGTCGGACACTCGATCCCAAGCCGAAAACCCGCATCGGCATCTGATCCAGCGTTTACCGCAATTTACCACTCATCTTATAGATATAAGCAAGAATCTCGGCTACGGCTTTGTAGAGCTCCGGGGGAATTTCATCATAAAGATCGATGGTCGATAGAATTTCAACCATGTTCCGGTCCTCCCGAATGGGAACGCCATGCCGACGAGCGAGAGCGATTATTTTTTCCGCGACCAGTCCCCGCCCCTTCGCAACAAGGGAAGGCGCCGAATCGCCGGGACGATACTTGAGTGCAGCCGCTTTGTTCAGTTCATTTTTCATATACGGATGTTGAGCCCTCCTTCCCGGGAGGAACGAGGATTAATCCGGGATTCCTGACGTATCGTAAAGCCGCCCAGCCTTATGCCCACCGCCTCAAACTGTCGGGTCAATTGCTCTCTGTTTTCCTGAAGGATTTCCGAAAACTTCCCGTTTTCCGCAATCACGTCCACATAGACCTTTCCTGCCTGAAGCAGCACGCCTGCACTTAACCGGCCGATGCGCTCGAGATCAAGATTTATTGTACATAAGTAGGACTCTTCCCCCGGCTGTCCCCTCCCCGACTCTCTGAATATGAGTTCGCCATTCTTCAACTCCTGCCAGACAAAAGGAACAAAGACCTGAAGCGTGTCAGTCAGTTTCGACTGCAATTGAAGCATTTCGGTATTTTTAAGAAGGTTGTCCACAGCGGCGGCAAGCTTATCTGTCTGGACGCCACTCTGCAGTAATCGGCCAACCAGATCTCTGTCGCCAAGCGCTTCTTTAAGAGACAGAAGCGCCCCTTTCATATCATTATTAACCAGATCCTGAATTTTACGGTTAACCGAGGAGTTGTCCTGCTCATCTTCGCTGAGCAGAAGGCGGAGTTTTGTCTCAAAAAAAACCCCCGAATCCTCCACCGCGCTTTCCAGAACGTTGCCGGACAGGTTTTCGAGGGAGGGCATCAGCTTTTCCAGGACATCCAATCCAGGCAGGGCTTCCCTGAGCCCTTGGGATGCGTTGGTTATGAACGACACGAGCATCTGGATGTCATCGGATGCTGGCTTGAGCCCTTGGAGCGTATCCATGGCCGAAAGAATAACATTGTTAATTGATCCCGGAGATTCGCCGTTGTCCGGGAGAATTCGCAACTGGATATCCTGACCTGCCTGTTCAACGAGAAGAGACAGGACCTCTCCCTCCTTGAGTGGAAGGCCCGACCTCGCCTCAATAATTGAATTTTTCATCCTGATGGCTACAGCGGTATCGGTGACGGTTAGAACCTCGGCCTGCACGATCTCTCCCGTTTGCAATGTGAGCACGTTTTTCGGGCTCACCAGTACGGTTGATTCCTGATTGGTCTGCGGTAGAGGAGGTATTTGCATTATCGTTACAGTCTCAAGACAATCTCAATCCAGTGTCCCTTGGAGGAGTGCGCCAAACAGCCAAGACAGAGATACGGTAAGTACGGAAACAAGGATACTCGAGGTGGATGAGCGACAGAATGCCGCCTCATTCCTATACTATCATTGAGACCCCGTTGTACTCGTCCGCCTTCGGATTCATGGCATTACCATCGGCATCTGTACCATTAAACTGGAAGGTGACATGGGACGGATCGATAGTTCCGTTAGCACCTGCATTCTGAATAATTAGAAAAGAAACTGTGGCGGTGTCAGAGTTCGAATCGTATACCACGCTGAGAGGTGTCGGGGATATTGGGACATCCGTCTGCGGAGCCGGCAAACCCCAATTATATGCGCCGCCGGGAGTGGTTGCCGTCGATTTGCTTATTGTCCAATTAGCAGGATTCTGGACGGAGTTAGCATCCATCGACTTGTTGAAAACAAATACCATGTTCATGACCGTCGTCGCATTCGGAGATGTCAGTGCCGGGTCCAGTTCGGAGACCGGGGTACCAGGTCCGAGGAATGTGGAAAATCCGGTTGTTGAATAAGTCGAATCTATTGATGGTTGCTCAACTTTTGTCATGTAAGCGGTCAGAACAGGCGCAAGGTTCGGAGCATAGTCATTGAGATAAGTCACCTGATTCTGTGCATCATTCGTATCGCCGAGATCAGCATAGGCTTCGCCCAGGTCGACATGGACATCGGTAAAAGTCGGGTTCAGGCTGACCACCTTTTCAAAAGCGTTAATCGCATCCTGCTGATCTCCTTCTTTACTGTATGTCTGCCCCAGCGCGTAATACCCCCCATACTGCGATGGATCCATATTGATGACGTGCTGAAAAGTCTTTTCCGCGTCCTGCGTGTCTCCGGTGGCTAGGTCGACCTCGCCGAGTGCGTATAGATCTGCGGAAGAGGTAGGACTAATTTGGACAGCAGCTTTATAATCCTTTTCTGCATCGCTGTAGTCCTTTTGGCTGTAATAAATATTGCCAAGCTTTTCATAAGCGTTATCGTCGTTCGGTGATATGGTAAGTGAGGTCTGGTAGGCCTTAATTGCATCCTGAGTGTCATTGTTGGCTATATATGCTGTTGCTAAAAGATCATAGGCCTGCGGTGCGTTATCCGCAGAAGGATCAAGTGCGATTGATGTCCTGAAAGCCGACTCTGCGGCGGCATAATTCCCCTTCGAATATAAAGCAGCACCTTGAGACATCGCACCTTGTGCCAGTGCGCTTATTTCTGACTGATTACTGGACAAGGCAGAGAATAAATTATTAATGGTGGTTGCGTTTACCCCTGTAGCGGGTGTAATTGACATGCCCGAGCCTCCCACGCGGTTACTATCATACATATGCCCATTTTTCTGTATATCATATCGGTTTAATTGCAAAAAAACTTTAGCAAGGAAAACGAATCTAAACAATAGCCTGTACATGATCATATAATGAACTTAAAAATATTCATTCTAAATTTGGCAGTTGAAAATACAATTAGCTATTGAAAAGCAATATGTTATCGCTATTTATGCTAACTGCGGAGCAGCATTGCTTGTCACCCAATGGGTGAGGGTTAGCAAAAAAATGAAACATTTTAATGATTTGATGAGGATCCGATGTATTAACTATTTTTTAGGATCTTGAATCCGGTTTATCTCTGGGGAACATCTTATCAAACCGCAACCGCTATTTTTTGGTTTCCTTTCTTAATTGATGAAAGCATGTCAATAAATTGTCTATCATTTGCTGCTTAGTAGTCATGCTTTCCAACTATGAATATTAACCTTGCAATAACAATATGTTATAAGAAATACATATTGGCATAATAATTGCTCCATAGTATCCAAACATAGAGTGTCAAAAAAAAGACTTTATAAATGTGTTTATTAACATGTATGACACTTATCCTGTTAAGAAAGGTCTATGAGTCAAAACCGGAAAAAAATTCTCGTAACAGGAGCTGATGGATTTATTGGCTCCCACCTGACCGAGGAATTAGTCCGCCAAGGGTATGACGTTCGCGCTTTCATTTTCTATAATTCATTCAACTCCTGGGGTTGGCTGGATCATTCGGAACCGGAAATTCGGAAATCGCTCGACGTCTTTGCCGGGGATATACGCGACCCTCACGTGGTTAAACGCGCTATGATGGGCTGCGACATCGTTTTTCACTTGGCCGCCCTCATTGCGATCCCCTTTTCTTATGTTTCTCCCGATTCCTATGTCGAAACCAACATAAAAGGCACGTTGAACTTGCTCCAGACCGCACGAGAGCTGGGCATCGAACAAATTATTCACACTTCGACGAGCGAGGTTTACGGAACCGCGCGCTTTGTCCCTATTACCGAGGAGCATCCGCTGCAGGCGCAATCTCCTTATTCAGCCACCAAGATCGGGGCCGACCAGATCGCGCTATCGTTTCATCTATCCTTCGATTTGCCGGTTTCCGTCGTTCGTCCTTTCAACACCTACGGTCCCAGGCAGTCGGCGCGGGCTGTCATCCCGACCGTGATCACGCAGATCGCGAGCGGCAAGCGCACATTGCGGCTTGGGTCCATACAGCCCACCCGCGATTTCAATTTTATTAGAGACACGGTGCTCGGTTTTCTGGCGGCTATGAAGTCCCCGCAGGCCATTGGGCAGGTCGTCAATATCGGTAGTAATTATGAAATATCGATCCAGGATACCGCGCTTATGATCGCGGAAGTAATGAACGCTGATATCCGGATTGAAACCGAGGCGGACCGTGTGCGGCCCCACAACAGCGAGGTCGAACGGTTATGGGCGGACAACACGAAGGCAAAGGAACTGTTGGGATGGGAACCTCTCTACAAAGGCCGCGAGGGACTGAAACGCGGGCTTGATGAAACCATCCGATGGTTCGTTGATCCGGAAAACTTAAAACGCTACAAGCCGGATACATACAATATATAACGAAGGGAAAGGGCCATGAGAGCTGTCATATTAGCGGGAGGAAAAGGGACGCGCCTCAGGCCGTACACGGTCGTTTTGCCGAAACCGCTTATGCCGATCGGTGAATACCCGATCCTTGAAGTCATCATACGGCAACTGGTCTATTACGGCTTCACCCACATAACCATGGCCGTCAATCACCAGGCGGACATCGTCAAGGCCTTCTTCGGCCACGGCGAAAAGTGGGGCATCACCATAGACTATTCGCTGGAAAATTCTCCGCTCAGCACGATGGGCCCGCTAAAACTGATCCCGGACCTTCCGGAGAATTTTCTCGTGATGAACGGCGATATCCTGACGGATCTTGATTTTAGAGAGTTCTATCGTTACCACATAGAACAAGGCAGTCTCTTCACCATCTCTGCGCACCGGCGCAAAGACCGGTGCGAATACGGCGTACTCGAGGTGGATAGCTTGAATCGGCTAGTCGGCTTTCAAGAAAAGCCCATAACGCACTTTAACGTCAGCATGGGAATCTATATGTTGAACCGGCACATCCTCGAGTTCATACCGAACGGTAGACCCTTCGGGTTCGACCACCTGATGCTCTCGCTGATCAAGACGAGGAACAACGCCTCCGTCAAAGAGCACGACGGCTACTGGCTCGATATTGGAAGGCGCGATGATTACCTCCAGGCGATCGACGAGTTTGACTCTTTGAAACATAAATTTCTCAAACAAGCCCCGGGCGTTGTCGAATGCGAACTATGACCGAAAGCAAAACCTATCAAGATCAACGGGTCCCAATCAACAAGGGGAACTACACCATGGAGCCGCCTGAACGGGAAGCGGCGTTTCACGACTGTCTGGCCCGCGGCTGGGAAGCCGAATATAGCGCGTATCGAAAAAACTGGGCCGAATACCCCCGGTCGCTTCATGTGTCCGAGTATCCACTGCTCGTGGACCTTGAACTTTCGACAATTTGCAACCTCCGATGCCCGATGTGCTATACCATCACGGAGGAGTTTCGGTCAAAGGTCAAGACAGGGCTGATGAAATTCGAGTTGTTTACGAAGGTAATCGACGAGATCGCGGGAAAAACGCCAGCTGTACGCTTGAGCCTGCGTGGAGAACCCACGATCCATCCGCGCTTCATCGATGCCATCCGTTATGCCAAAAAAAGAGGGGTGAGGGAAGTCTCCACTTTGACAAACGGGAGTACATTGACCCATGACTTTTTCCTTCAGGCTCTCGAAGCCGGGATCGATTGGATCACCATCTCCGTTGACGGCGTCGGCGCAACCTACGAAGGTATCAGGAAGCCGCTTCTGTATCCAGATACCCTCCAAAAAATCCGGGATATCAAATCGGTCAAGGATGAACGCGGCCTCTGCAAACCGGTCATCAAGGTCCAGGCCATCTGGCCTTCCATCAGGGACAATCCGGAGTTTTATTATCAAACCTTTGCCCCCTACGCCGACCTCATTGCCTTCAATCCGCTCATCGACTACCTAGGCAACGACAATGATATCACGTATGAGGATGACTTTTCTTGTTGCCAGCCTTATCAAAGGCTCGTCGTAGGCGCCGATGGTAGGGTCATGATGTGTTCCAATGATGAAGAGGGTACGGTAATCGTGGGAAACGCGAACACCGAGGCCATCCGCGACATTTGGCATGGCGAACGGCTGTCGTCAATACGGGATATTCACAAGCGCGGTGGATTCCGCGAGATCTCGGTTTGCAGAACATGCTACCTCCCGAGGCTCGTCGAGGAAAATGAGTTAGCCCAAGTCAACGGACGGGAGTTTACCGTGAAAAATTATGTAAACAGAACGCAGGAAATTGGAAAGTGAGAATGACATGGCGGACCCCCGGGATGGCAACACACAAACGGTACTCCTGACCGGTGCAACTGGTTTCATAGGAAAACATCTGTCCCTGCGACTGGTGCAGGCAGGATTTACGGTACGATCTTTCTCGCGATCCTATGGTCAGGATATCCTGAGCAGAGACTCTTTTCAGCCTTTTTTACAAGAGCCGATTTCTGCGGTGATCCATCTTGCAGGGATAACCTATGTCCCGGACAGTTGGGCAAAGTCCGACGCTTTCTACTCTATCAATACGCTCGGTACGCAGCGCGCGCTCGAATTCTGCCACGCATCGGGCGCCAGGATGATTTACGTCAGCGCTTATGTATATGGGGTCCCAGCCTACCTTCCAATCGATGAAACCCATCCCATCGCGCCCAACAATCCCTACGCCCATTCAAAATGGCTCGGGGAGGAACTTTGTCGGTTCTATGCGCACCATAAAGGTGTTGACGCAGTAATCTTCAGGCCTTTCAATCTCTTTGGCCCGGGCCAGGACGACCGTTTCCTGATTCCAACGATACTGAGGCAGGCGAAAAACGGTGAGCAAATAACGGTGCGCGACGACACACCGAAGCGCGACTACCTACATGTTGATGATTTCGTCGATGCTTGCGTTCTTGCCCTCGGCCGCAAGGAACGCTTCACCATATTCAATGTCGGATCGGGAAAATCAATTTCAGTCCGGGAGATCATCGATCTGGTCGGTAAGCACAGCAACGATAGGGTCCGGTTCGTGTCCCTCGGCGAAACGAGGCCGAACGAAATCATGGATACCGTCGCCGACTGCGCAGCCATCAAAAAAGCGCTCGGCTGGTCGCCGAAGAGTAAGCTTGACGATTTCGTGGAGGAGGAACTGGGATGCGTCTTCCGCTAGAAAAAACAAAGCGGCAACCGATCTACATCATAGCCGAGATCGGCGGCAACTTCACGACTTTCGACGAGGCCAAGGCCTTGGTCGATGCGGCGGCGGATTGCGGCGTGGACGCCGTGAAGCTACAGACCTATAGAGCCGAGACCATAGCGAGCAGAGCCGCGATCTTCGACATGGAAAATACAGGCGTAACATCTCAGTTTGAGCTGTTTCGGAAGTATGAGATCAATGAAGAACTGCATCGCAAGGTCTTTTCCTATATCAACGAAAAGGGACTCGACTGGTTTTCCACGCCGTCGCACGAAACGGACGCGGACATGCTCGAAAGACTCGGTGTAAAGGCTTTTAAAATAGGCTCCGATGACGCCGTGAATCTCCCGTTTCTGCGCTCAATTGCGCGAAAGGAAATGCCTATCATCCTCGCCACAGGTATGTGCACGCTAGAGGAAGTCCGCGAATCGATTTCCGTTATCCAGGGAGAGGGAAATAACCAATTGATCCTGCTCCACGCCGTGACCAGCTATCCGACCCATCCTGACGATGTGAATCTCGGGGCAATGACCTGCATGATACGTGAGTTCGACCTCCCTGTGGGCTATTCTGACCACACGATCGGGACCACAGCATGCATTGCGGCGGCGGCACTGGGCGCCGTTGTTCTCGAAAAACACTTTACTATTGATAAGAATGCGGACGGCCCGGACCACATGCTTTCCGCCGATCCCGGCGAGATGAAGACCCTCGTGGATCGGGTGCGCCAGGTTGAGCGAATGATGGGCAGCGGGATCAAGATGCCGGCTCACTCGGAAGCGAAAACGCGGACGAATAACCGCAAAAGCATCGTCGCAGCGCGCGGACTGGAGGCGGGGCAGGTCATCCTGCCCGAGGATCTCACTATCAAACGACCCGGATATGGTATAGCACCCAAGTATTTTTCGCAGATTGCCGGCCGAACCACAGGACGCCGCATAGCGCAGGATGAGGTTTTTTCATGGGAGGATCTCCGTTGACCGGAATTGTGCTACAGGCGCGCATGGGTTCTTCAAGACTGCCCGGCAAGGTCATGCATCAGTTGTGCGGCCGGCCAATGCTCGGTCATATCCTAGACCGGCTGAAGCGAGTCAGGAACTCTGACGCACTTATCGTGGCCACCACACGGAAATCGCGCGACGATATCATCGAATCCTTTGCAGTGCAGGAAAATGTGGCCTGTTTCCGGGGTGATGAGGGCGACGTGCTCGACCGGTATTACCGGGCCGCTCTCCAATTCAAGCTTGCAATAATCGTCCGGGCCACTGCGGACAACCCGCTCGTGGATCCGGACGAAATCGAACGGCTCATCGAACTGCATCTACGTAGCAATGCCGACTACACCCACTCTTTCGGAAAACTTCCTGTGGGCATTGGCGCGGAGTGTTTCGCGCTTGCCGCGCTGGAGCGGTCATGGCGCGAGGGACACGAGCCGAACATTCGAGAGCACGTGAACGAGTTCATCCAGGAGCGACCGTTACTGTTTCATATCGAAGAGTTGGAGATCCCCAGCGCGAAAATAGCTCCCCGCGTACGGCTCACCGTGGACACGCAGGACGACTTCGACAGGATGACAAGGATCTATGAGAAGCTCTATTGTGCGGGCGCATATATCACGACAGAGGATGCAATAGGCCTATGCGGCACATACTAGCGCTCGAGGCCTCGCATCAGCGCGGCATGGGACACCTATTCAGGGGACTGCGTCTTGCTAAGGCGCTGCGGACCACTGGAGATGAGGTGCTGATCGTATGCAATCACGATCATCGCTCGGAAGAGATCATCCACGAGGAGCGGTTCACGCTGGAACTCGCACCGTCCAATGAATGCGACACCTCGTGGGAAAGCAACCTCCTGGACAGGTTTTCCCCTCGCTGGTGGATCGACGACAGGCTTGACACCGATTGCAGTCATGCAGAACGGCTTGCAAGCGCAGACGTTTCCCACGTGACCTTTGATGATCACGGGGCAGGCGCCGTTCTTGCGCAGTATAATTTTCTCGCTATGGATCCCTGCCCTGAAATCCGTGCTCCGAACGGCTTCTATGGGCCGGACTACATGGTCCTCGATCCCGGGATAACAACATATCGGGACCGACCGAGGGCCGGCAAAAGTGAACTGCGGATCGCCGTTACCTTGGGGGGAAGCGACACATATGGTGTTACACCACGAGCGGTTGACGTTGCCGCTTCGCACGAAGGGCGTTTTTCTGTTGATGTGGTGACCGGACCGAATTTCCGTCATGGCCGGAAGCTCGCTGACCTCCCGAACAAAGGCGGCAAAAGCGTCCTTGTTCATACATTCGTTCCGGACTTATATAAGTTTCTCGCCTCAACGGATATCGTAATTTGCGGCGGCGGCGTTACGCTCTATGAGGCCGCCTGTCTCGGAGTGCCCGCTGTCATCGTCGCGAACGAACCGCACGAAGTTCCCGTGGCCCGCTGGTTCGTGAAACAGGGATTCGGTATTTACGCCGGCTTTCAGGGAGACCGGTTTGAAGACCGACTTTCAGCCGGTCTGACGACACTCTTGAATGCCGGTGCGAAACGGAACGAAATGGCCTGGCGCGGAAAAACCCTGGTTGACGGTAATGGCCTCTCTCGTGTCATGACACTACTCAAGGAGGGCGGACATGAATAAAAAAACCGTTGTCATTCACCAGCCGGATTTCATGCCCTATCTCGGTTTTTTCCAACGCCTCCTCCAGTGCGATCTGTATATCGCGCTCGACCATGTACAGTTTTCTCGGGGGAGAGCCTGGCACCACCGGGACAAGATTAAGACGCCGGAGGGTATCAAGTGGCTGACTCTCCCTATCCGCTTCACAGGTAACCGCCTGTCGCCGATCCGCGAGGCGTTGTTGAACGACCAACTAAACTGGAGGGAAGAGCATCTTCACCAGATAATACGATGTTATTCCGACGGAGCGGGGTTTGATGAAATTTTTCCGGAGCTGCAGCAAGTTTACGCCTTTCAATGCGAGCGCATGGTCGATTTCAATCTTCACGCGCTCAAGTGGCTGATGACGAAATTCGGAATCACTGTGCCAATGGCACTTTCATCCGAACTCGCCCCGCGTGACAGAAGCAATGAAATGCTCGTGAGTCTTCTGACGAAAGTCGGGGCCGCGGCCTACCTATCAGGCGTCGGAGCGCTTGACTATTTCAAGCCAGAGCCTTTCGACGCAGCGGACATACGCGTGATCTGGCAAAACTTCACCCACCCTGTATATCACCAACTACACGGGGAATTCGCACCTTATCTCAGCAGTCTCGACCTACTCCTGAACTGTGGCACGGAAAAATCGAGGGAAATACTAAGGAGCTGTCTATGAATATTCTGGCTATTGGGGCACATTTCGATGATATCGAACTCGGTTGCGGAGGGGCGCTCGCAAAACATGTAGCTCAGGGGGACAACGTGTGCGCCTATGTTGCGACGGTATCTGGATTTGTGAACCCGGAAAATCATGTCGTGCGGGCGAGCGAGGTCGCACTCGAGGAGGGCCGAAAGGCTATGGAAATTCTCGGTGTCGAACTCACCTGCGGTTACTTCCGGACGCTCGAGGTCGAATTCAATGAGTCACTCAACTCACAGATTGTCCGGATTGTCCAGGACAAGAAAATCGATAAGGTTTATACTCACTGGATTGGCGATATTCACCACGACCACCAAGCAGTAGCGAAGGCATCACTTCATTCCTGCAGGCATGTGAGTAGAATGCTCATGTACCGAAGCAACTGGTATCACTCCACGCAGGACTTTCGGGGAGCGTTCTATGTGGACATCACCGATCATCTAGAAAAAAAAATGGACGCCCTCCGCGCGCACAAGTCCGAGATGGACAGAACACGCGAAAAATGGGTACAGTTTTTTTCCAACGAGGCACAGAACGCTGGTCAGCGGATCGGGGTGCCCTACGCTGAGGTATTCGAGCTTATCAAGTGGCTGGAAGGCTAAATAAAAGAGAGTTAATGAAAAGGATAACGCACATATACCGTAGTCTGTGGAATCTCTTGGATGGCATTCTAAACTATTTCAAAATAGTTCATTTTCGCCTATCGGGCATTAAGATCGGCAGTAAGTGCCGCATATATTCTGGCGTGAGAATTTCCGGGAATGTTCGCATCGGTGATAATGTTAGAATCGGTTCGTATACGTATATCAATACCTACGCGGATGGGCAAGTAGATATCGGCGATGATGTTCTGATCGGATCACTTTCACACATCGTATCGGGGCATGCGCGTGTGGAAATTTTCGATCACTGCATTTTTGCACCCAATGTCTATATTTCTGACAGCACGCATAATACCGAATGCGTCGGGGTACTGACAAAGCACGCTACAGTGATATCAGAGACTGTAAAAATAGAGAAAAATGTCTGGCTTGGAGTTGAGGTTGCCATCTTAAAAGGTGTAACCGTTGGTGAAAATTCTGTGATAGGAGCGAAGTCGTTGGTGAATAAATCCGTCCCTCCCTGCTCTGTTGCAGCGGGAATACCAGCAGTAGTTTTAAAAACGCGAAGATGACGCGTATAGGCAGTTTATTGTTATTACTAAATGAGTAAGGGGCATTCGAGATGAAAATCGATAAAGCTTCCTATAGGAATAGGGGCGGCGTATTTCAGAAGATTATCACACGATATAAAATATGGCGCCATATTTCAAAAGCTGGCAAGGGGGATGTCATAAAGTACAATGCCGATTTTTGGATTACTGACGGCGCGTACGTGGAAATCGGTGATAATTGCACGATACTGAACTACGCGATGATCGCGCTCACAAAACCACACCCTAAACTAATCATTGGGAACAATGTTGTTGTGGGTAGATTCTCTATGCTCACAAGCAAGAACCTTATTCAGATCGGCAATGACGTGCTGATCGGTTCCTTTGTCCAGATCATTGATACGGATCACGGCATAGCAGGGGGAAAAATAATTAGAGAGCAGAACGCTCAAATTGGCGAAGTGATAATAGGGAATGACGTCTGGATAGGCGCTGGAGCGAAAATTCTAAGAGATGTTCATATCGGCGACGAAGGAGCTGTCATCGGAGCAAACGCAGTCGTAACGGAGAATATACCTCCTAATGCTATAGCCGCTGGCGTTCCTGCGCGAATCATTAAATATAGAACATAAGCCTTTCCAATCTATCGGAAAAGCCCGGTACAGGGCTATGAAACTCATTGAGAGATAACTATGAACCTCGAAGATGTTCTTAAAAAGAATAAACCGCTCTGCAATACCCATGCAGGAAAACGGTGTTTCATCATCGGGAATGGGCCGTCCCTTAATTCCCAAGACATTACGCTCTTGAAAGATGAAATAACGATAACCGTCAGCTCTTTCTTTCGCCACCCCGATGCACAAACGGTCAATCCCGACTATTGGGTTTTGGCTGATCCTAATTTCTGGCTGCAGCCCGAGATGTTTTTTTTGCCGTTGATTAAAGTTGCATTGGATAAAGCAATTGCTACAAAACTTTTCATACCGACAGGCGGGTTTTCTTATTTTAGTGGTGTTAATTTCGGCCCGCTGATCGACCTTCACTTTTTTCACTATGACCAATCGAAGGACATCCGAAGCGCGATCGATTTCATGACCGGGGTGCCTCCGTTCGGCCAAAATGTCGTCATCGTCGCATTGATGCTCGCCTTCTATCTCGGGTGTAATCCTATCTATTTCATCGGCTGCGACCATGACTTTATGAAGACGAGGAAGGAAGACTACGAATCGATGGCCGTGCAGCATTTCTACGCGATTCCCAGCCAGACCAAAAATAAAGCCAGCGAACACCTGACGTGGGATCAGTGGCAGTCGGCCATGGCACGTATGAACTACGAATATGACCAGCTGAAACAATATGCCAGTTTTCGCCACTTCAACGTCTATAACGCTACAGAGGGCGGATATTTCGACAACTTTCCCCGCATCGATTTCGAGTCGCTCTTTACGCCTTCACGGAATCCTCTCAACATTGGGACCACAACCGAGGATCGGAACCAGCGTGACGCACATCACCTAGGAGCGGCCGCAATCCGACTAATGAGCGCCGGAGACCACGAGTCAGCCGATGCACTGCTCGACGTAGCGATCAAATGCAGTATCAACGCACCTCGCCGTGTCGAGGGCCTTTACTACCTTAAAGCGCTCTGCCTGGCCAAGCTCGGAAACTGTTCGGAGGCCTTGCTCTTTGCACGCTCCGATTATGCCAGCAATCCCTCGAACAGGGAGAAGAGCGAACAGCTCGTCCGGCAGCTGGAGAGCATGTTTGGCGTGCAAACCGGAGGGATTCCTCACCTATGAACGATGGCCTCCAATATGCCCTTTGTCCCGATCAATGCATGGTGCCGGATTGCATAGAGTACCATTGCGACCAGCGGCCCGACGCCCACTGCTGCTCCCTCCGTATGAACGGCAACTGGATATCTTTTACTCGAGAGCAATTCCGCGATCACGTTTACCGCTATGCAACGCTGTTTGCCTCGATTCCGAAATCGACACTCGTTCTGTTCGTCAAGAAATTTGACATTCATCTTCTTGCAGCATACATCGGCGCGATGCGCGCCGGCCATACGCCTGCGCAGATGAGCCCGCCCACCATCAAGATGAGCGAAACCGAGTACTCACGAAAAATCAGGCATGTTCATGAAATCACAAGATACGGAGCCATCTTTACCGATGCCGCGGACAAGGCGCGATATGCAGAAATGAGGATTGGAGATGTGTTCACGCCCGAGGACTTGCCCGCTCATGCGCAGCGGGTCACTCCTGTCCAGACGGGAGACGCCCTTGCCCAGTTTTCCTCCGGCTCCACTGGACTCCAGAAAGGCGTCATCCTGTCCCATCGCGGGATCATCGCGCACATGCGAAATTATGCTCAGACGCTTCAGCTCACGGAGAATGACGCTGTCGTGACCTGGCTGCCACTCTATCACGACATGGGACTGATAGCCTGCTATCTTATGCCGTTGATGTGCGGAATTTCATTTTATCAGATGGATCCCTTTGACTGGATCCTCCAGCCGGACCTTCTACTCAGAGTAATAGAGGAAAAACGGCCGACAATCTGCTTTATGCCGAACTTTGCCTATCAGGTGCTTGCGAACAAGGGAAAACCCCATGACCTCGGTAGCATTCGTTTATGGATCAATTGCTCCGAACCTGCGCGCATGCGCAGCCATGAAGCGTTTCAAAATAAAATTCCAGGCCTTAATGCTGAGGCGTTCACCGTATGCTATGCACTCGCGGAGAACACCTTTGCCGTGTCTCAGACAGTACCATGGCACGGCAATTCGACCAGGCTCCATCCTGACAAGGAAGTACTCTCCTGCGGCAGGCCCATTCCCGGGGTCGAGGTCAGGGCGTTCCCCTCGGAGAACCACGAGGATGGAGAAATCGGCGTGAAATCGCCGAGCCTCTTCTCCCGGTTCATGGACGGCAGCGTTCCCCTGACCAAGGATGGGTATTACCTGACGGGAGACCTGGGTTTCATTGACGAGCAGGGAGAAGTCTTTATCACGGGCCGAAAGAAGGATATTATTATTGTGAACGGCAAGAATATCTTTCCGCAGGATGTTGAATATGCACTCACTGCTGTCCCGGGTGTTTATCCCGGCAGAGCGGTAGCTTTTGGCCTTTGGGATGATAACGCGGGCAGCGAGGACCTTATCGTGGTCGCTGAGAGGAAGATTGGCGAGCCGGTTACAGAGCTCAAAATAGCGATTCAGAAGGCCGTGCAGAACGAGATCGGCATCGTGCCAAAGCGCGTAGAAATCGTCGAGCACATGTCCCTGGTCAAAACGAGCAGCGGAAAACTGTCCAGATCGAGAAACAGGGATCGGTACCAAACAAAGGAGCTTGCCCTCTTATGATATTAGCCGGGAACAGCAACATCACATCCTTTCGCCAGCACGGCCTGCAGGCTGCCTCCCATGAACAGACATCGGTGCACTGGGTAGGCGCTCTCCAGATAAACCATTTTTTCGACGACCATCCAGCTGGAGCCAAGGTTCGCAGGCTTTTTGCTGCGGAGCAGGGTTGGAAGTTTCTAAGCATCGGAACGCATGATGTCTTCGCGCTTTGTCATTTCTCTTCCCAGAACAAACAGAAAGAATCCCTTGCATCGCTAAGGGAACTCTACCACCAGGTGTTCACGGAGTTCCAACAGGACGGCCGCTTCGCATGGCTTATTTTTCCGCAGCCGCTCCATCAGGTCAGTTTTCCCGGTCTCACGTCGAAGGACATCCTCACCATCGCGAACCTTTTTTACGATACCATCAAGTCCCTGTGCCTGGAGCAGAATATCCCGGTCATCGATCCATGCGCTTCGATCGTTGACAGGAATGGCGAGCCTTTATCGCACCTTGTCCAGCGCGACGGCATCCACTTGAATGTGGAAGGCATCAAGATCTATCTTGACCGCATTTCTGCTCTCACGGGCTTGACGATGAAGCTGATCAACCGCGAAGCGCCTTTTGAGCCGGCATCCGAAGTGGAATCCTTCTGTTCTCTCCTGCTTGACGAACTGGGAGTCCCGTTCCACGCGGTCCTGTCGCCCTCGGATTTCAAGAAAGAGCTCTCACAGTTCATTTCCGGCCTGCTCAGGGATCGGGGCCTGGACATGACAATCGACGACGAAACGGAATTGGTAGATTCGGGGTTGCTGGATTCCCTGAGCCTCGTTCAGGTGTATACCTACGCGACTGACCTCATCAAACTTGAGATCCCCTTTGACGTCAGTCTGCGCGCTTTGAACACCTTGTCAAAAATCAGCGAATTTCTCTTCGGCAAAAAAAACGAGCATGGCGGACCAAACGCGGACAGCGTAAGCCAGCAGGACTTCCTCCTCTCCCTCAGGGGAGATTACGCGGATGCGGAGCAGAGAGACCGCATATTAGAAGCCGACCGCCACATTGGATCCATGGATGACATCCTCTTTCGCAGTTTCCAGGAGGAGGTGGCAATCGCCTCCCACGGCGTCTCGTTCCGATACGGGGTCATTTTGTTCTGGGTCGCCCTGAACAAAGCGTCTCGCGGAGATTACCGGAGTGCTCTAGAACATATTGAAGCAGCGGGTGATCGAAGGCGTGCGTTCCCATTCCAGAGTCCCCGGGTCGATTCCTATGGCACAGAATGGCGCGCGAAATCGCCTGATACGGCTGGTAAAGAAAAGATGCTCTGGGAATTGCAGGTTGATGAATCTGTACTGCGCGTCACCTCACCCACGGGGGAGGCACTCAAAAAAGAATATAAAGAAATCCTCGCTCTTGCCGAAAAGGGTGATGTCAACCAGGCTGTTCTCGGCTTGGAGCGCCTGGCTCAAAACAACCCCGGCATCGCCCTGTTCGCCAACGATCTCGGGGTCTTGTACACACGGCTGGGAAATAAGGAAAAGTCACTCGCGGCCTATCAGAAGGCCGTCAAAATTGATCCCTCTAACATCACCTTTCTCAAGAACCTCGCCGATTTTCAATATGCGGAACGAGGCGACATCGCAGGCGCGTTCGCACAGTATAGCAAAGCGCTTAGCATCAAGCCCGATGATGTGGAGACGCTTTCCCTGCTCGGCCATATCTGCATTGTGGATCTGAACCGCGTCAACGATGGCAAGTTTTTCTTTTCCCGCGTCATCACTCTCGATCCGGACAATGCTGTTGCCCGGGAAACGCTCGCGGCGCTGAACGCAGAACGGTCGCATCAGTTCTTACAGCAACCGGACTCCGGCACAGATAAAGATGATGGGGAGGTTATGATTCGGCCTGACGTCGGCGCGAAGGATTACCTCGTCACGGCGCTGGTCTCCACCTACAATTCCGAACGGTTCATCAGGGGCTGTCTTGAGGACTTGGAGGCACAGACGATCGCAGACAAGGTGGAGATCATCGTCATCGACAGTTGTTCCCCTCAAAACGAAAGAGCCATCGTTGAGGAGTTTCAAAAACGATATTCCAACATCAAATACATCCGCACGGAACAGCGTGAAACGGTCTATCAAGCCTGGAATCGTGGGATTCAAGCTGCGAAGGGACGGTATATTACCAGTGCAAACACCGACGATCGGCACCGCAAAGACGCATTTGCCATGATGGTCAAAGTCCTGGAGGAGCATCATGAAATAGCTCTTGTGTATGCAAATGTCATCGTCACGGAAATGGAGAATGAGACTTTCGAGAAACATACGCCAAGCGGCGTTTATACTTGGTATGACTGGGACAGGACCATTCTTCTTGGAAAGGGGTGTTTCATGGGGCCGCAGCCTATGTGGCGGCGGTCAGTCCATGATCTCTACGGATTCTTCGATGGATCGATGGTGACGTCGGGGGATTATGAGTTCTGGCTGAGGATATCGCAGACCCTGAAATTTCATCATATCAAGGAATTTCTTGGTCTCTATCTAGCGTCTCCCACAAGTGTCGAGCACCGCAATCGGGAGATCGCACAGAAAGAAAATAGCAGAATCTTCACTCTATATCGGCCTGCTGCGAGAAAGAAGCTGCTTCAATTCAGGCCCTTCAAACAGCTGGCCGAACTGGCAAAGAAGGACCCAATCTCGCGAACTGAACTGATTCGATTAATTGGCATCATCGACGATTGTGCGCACATCGCGAGCGCTCGGCACGACGCAAGCTCGCCTTGGACCCATGAGGACAAGCAACTACTCAACGCGCATATGAGAGACAATCATTTTTTAGAATCGTATCATCTTCTCACCAAAGCGATACTGACAGGCCTTCACAGTAAATACATCCCTCTTTTTATCAGAATCGCCTCGAAATTCCTACTGGTAACAGACCTTAATCTGTCCGACCCAAAAACGGTTGAGGAAACGAACACCGTGAATGCTTCGGCTGTTTCTCGTCAGGAAAGACTTCACCGATCTATCACCAAAGGGAAGACCTCCATCATCATCGTACCTTCGAAACCGCATACACGGGTGAGTCAGTGCATCAAAGGCATTTCCCGCAACACGCCGGAACCTCACGAAATCATCGTCGTCGCGAATAGAGCCACGGGAAAGACTCTGCAAAAAGCTATCAAGGGACTGGAAAATTGCTCCGTTCTTGAAGTCTCCCATAACAATGGCCGTTCTGGCCTTATTAATAAAGGAATAAATACGTCCTCGGGAGAATACCTTCTTCTCCTCGATGATGGTGTGGACGTTACCGACGGATGGCTTCACGGCATGCTAAAGTCCCTGAATAGCGTGACCGATACAGGTATCGTGGGCCCCCTGATCCACGGCATTGATGGTCTGCAGCAAGTCAAAATTGGAGAGATCCCGCGTAACGGTGACAGGGGACGATTCGCCCGGGACTTCCAACTTCGCAATATCCACCGCCGCATTCGTGCTAAAAATCTCCATCCATCCTGCCTGCTCTTTCGGAGCACCCTGTTTGAGCTGATCGGGCCACTCGACGAGGCCCTCGAGACAGCCGACCTCTCTATCGATGATTATTGCATGCGGTCGCTTCTCCTGGGCCATGGCAATATGATATGCGGAGATGTGCTCCTCTTTTACGCAGGCGACAAAACCGGTGCGCGCTGGAAAGAGAAGCGGAATGCGCTCATGAATAAATGGAGCGGAATAGATATGCAAAGCTTGCTCGGAAAACAGTTGGCGCTCGTAAACACAATCGCAAGTGCGCGGGAATTCTATGATCGCGGACAGGCCGACCAGGCCTTCCAAGCGCTGCTGGACGCGATCAAAGCAGTCCCCACCGATCACACCGTCTATTACGTGTTTGCGGAATTGCTTATCGACAGAAAGCAATTCAAGCATGCCCTCGATATTCTTAATGCAATGCCGGACCATGCATCCGACTTCAAAGCGCTTGTCTTGGAGGGATACTGTAAAGAAGGAATGGAGCTCCTTGATGAAGCGCTTGCCGATGCGGATCGTGCGCTGGATTCAGGCCAGTGGACGGCCATGGCCCTTAACTTGAAAGGCCTTGTCGCCTTTAAGCAGGGCGACCGCCCGGCAGCTGGAAACTACTTCCAAAAAGCTGTCGACGCGGATCCGGGTTTTGGCGAACCCTACACTAACCTAGGCGTGTTGCGATGGTCTGCCGGAAAGCGGGACGAAGCGATCGATCTCCTTGAGCGGGGTTTTATTCTTTCTCCCTTCCTGTCCGATATAGTAACCAGGTATTTCTCTGCAATCACGGAACTGGAGGCATTTCCCCGTGCCGAAAAGATCTTTAAGGAGGCGAAAGCGCTATATCCGGTGAACCGCCGAATAGCGTTTTTGCTGATCAATATCCTGCTCAAGCAGAAAAAGCAGGACCTCGCCATGAATGAAATTGAGCAGGCGATGATTGTCTTTGGCATCGACGACGATCTCCTGAATGCAGCCATTGCCGTGAGGCAGAATCTCGGGCCTTTACAGATATTGAAGGCTTCTCCGCAGAAAGAAACTCTTTCGCTCTGCATGATCGTCAAAAACGAACAAAAGCACCTCGCCCGGTGCCTTCAGAGCGTAAAGCCCGTGGTTGATGAAATGATCGTAGTCGACACGGGGTCAAGCGACAGGACAAAGGATATCGCCACGGCTTTCGGCGCGAGGGTGTTTGATTACCCGTGGACAGGTGATTTTTCAGCCGCCCGCAACTATTCTCTCGCCCGCGCCACCGGCGACTGGATCCTGATCCTTGACGCGGATGAAATCATTGCCAAGCGGGATCATGAGGAGGTGAGAAAACTCATCGCCGGACGAAGCTCCCCGCCCATAGCCTATGATTTTGTCACGAGAAATTATATCCTCCCTGTTCACATCACGGGGTGGAAAGCTAATGATGGCGAATACCCAGATGAGGAAGCGGGCACTGGCTGGGCCTACAGCATCAAGGTAAGGCTTTTCCCCCGTGATGCCAGAATCAAGTTCGTCAATCCGGTCCATGAGCTCGTGGAGCCGACGCTCCACCAGATCAATATACGCATCAAAAACAGCGCCATTCCCATTCACCATTACGGAAAGCTCGATCATGGAAAGGACCTGTCGAAAGGACAGGAGTATTACGAACTCGGCTTGAAGAAACTGCAGGAAACTGGAGACAATGTAGATGCTCTCCGCGAGCTCGCAATCCAGGCAGGAATGCTGAACAGATGTGGCGAAGCGGTCGACCTCTGGAACCGTGCTCTGAAAATCCAGCCGGACATGGTGTACGCTTACGTCAACCTCGTAAATGTGTATCTTCAGCTGGGCAAGTTCGAGGATGCCTTATTCACAGCTAAGAAAGCGCTGGCCCTGGGGCCTGATATCCGCGAAGTCATTTCCAGCTATGCATTATGCGAGATGTTTGCGGGCGATGTTGAACAGACCGTTCAGGTACTGGAAGACTTGAATAGGAGAGATTCTGAATATCCCTTTGCAACTATCATGTTGCTGGCGGCGTATTTTTGCTCGGGCAGAAAAGACAAGGGTGACGCAATAATCGAGTCTCATCGCCTCTCCGGCTCTTCAGCCTTTGCAGAGGCCATGGCGCCGTTCATTAGTAAATTGATGGCTGCCGGTAGAATAACGCAAGCCAAGGCTGTGCTCGACGGACTGGCGGGGAAGAAGATCGAGCATGACCAGCTTGCGGCCCTCTGCAGGGAATGCGTTGAAAAATTGCGGACCGCCGCCCTACCCCTGCCCGGGAGAACTCCTGAGGCCCGCGGCCAGTTTCAAATTGATATTGATGATTGTCGTAAGCTTGTCTGGTGAAGGAAAAGACATGATGTAGATGATCTGTTTGGCGACAAACAAACCGAGAGACATGATGTCCTCCCGTAGTTTCTTGGGCAACGGATTGTCCGGTTTGCTGAGCTCGGACTGGAAGAATGTCCACATGATTTGATTCTGTTTCAAGGCTTTCTTGAGCAGGATATCGCGGTCCGGGGCGTCCCATTTGTGCTGGCATTCCTGGAGAACAAGCGCGGCTTTTGCCAGGACTGTTGCCTCCAGATCCCTGCCGGAGAGAGTGTTTCTCTGCACGGACCTATACGCCTCGAGTTGATTTGACAGCATTGTTCAAGACCTCCTGTTCGTATTCGATCAGTTTCTGCGCCAGCTTGAGCGCTTGATAGTAGCGGCTGCCCAGGATTTCTTCGCTGATCTTATTGATCAGTCGGAGCGTGCTCGGCGCGGCCGCAACCACCTCCCGGACCAGCTTCCAATAAATGCGGTGATACTCTACGAGGTTCTTCTCATCAACATACATCAGCTGGATGGCGAAATAGATCCGTTTGCAGGGCGTATTTGCTTCCTTCTCACGCAGAATATCCTTCTCCCGCAGAATCGGAACGGTGTTCTCAACGATCAGGTCGGTCCTGCCGCCTGCGTTCCGAACCACCGCGCCGCCCATGATGATTCGTTCCTTCGGTTTCAAGCTTATTTTAAGACTCATCGCTCTCCCGCCAATTGGATCAGGCCACTATATTGATACTCGGCCCCTGTTGACTCGCGTCAGAGGCAGCAGCTACAGGCTGCGATGTCGCGTTCTTTAAGTTATTCAGACCTGCTATTGCTGTCGAGATATCGCTGTCCGTAGCCTGATCCGTTAAGGGGGACCCCGACAGCGTTTTCTTCATCTCAGCCGGAAGAGATGACTTCGCTATCTTATCCTGTACGTTCCTGATACTCAGGATCCAGTCCATCCGATAAGGTTTCCCCGCCGGAAGTAAGGGTGGATAGTCGCTCAGAATATCATTCATTTGCTGCTGGATGTACGCGATGTTGCTGCTGATTGACATATCCTGAGCAGCCGGAGTACCCGGCTGATTCTGCACGTCCGCGCTGGATTTGGATGCGTTCCCTGCCGTATTGGATATCGTTCCGTTATTAGAAGGTGGGGACTGCGCCCCGATTGGATACGAGAGGGTGGCTATATTGTTGATTTCCATACCTCGCTCCTCTTTCAGGAATCAGAAGAAGACGGGGGGCTTCCTGCCCCCCATCTTAAACTAAATCCATGCGTTAGGCGAACAGTTTCAGAACCGACTGTTGAGCCTGCGAAGAAAGGCTGAGTGCTGTAGTAGCCAGGGACTGCTGGGTCTGCAGCGCCAGCATGTTGGCGCTTTCCTCATTCATATCGGCCAACGTCAGATCATCGGAGCCAGTTTGGAGAGTATTAATCATCGAGGTTGTGAAACTCTGCCGTGTGTTGATGACTGCGAGGCTGCTCGAAAGACTTGAGGAGTCACCATTCAGTGTCGTCTCTGCCGCGGCAAGCTGCTTGAGCGAAGCCGTGATATTGGCTGAGGAGACTGTTGCAGCCCCACTTGAGGACCAACCGCTAGCACCACCAGTGCTCGCCGTGGTAACGTTCAAGTTTGCTGCACTAACTGTGGTGCCCGTAAGCGTCAGAGACGATCCAGTGGAGTCGTTGAATGTGACAGTCAGATTATTGCCTCCCAACAGATTGGTGCCGGCGTAGCCAGAATCCTTTGCCAGCGAGTCTATCTGCGTCAGGATCGAATCATACTGCTGTGCATAGGCTAAAACTGTGGTCGTATTGGAGCTGCTGCTGGCGGATTCTGCGATACCTTTTGCTGCTTCAATCAGGGTTGTGATGCCGGTGATGCCGTTGTTCGCCGCCTGGATTGTCTGGACCGCCTGCCCCATCGAATCCTGAACGCTCGAAAGGTCGTTTGCAGTCTCGGTCAATGCTTGTGAAGCGAAAAATTCGGTCGGGTTGTCGAGTGCGCTGTTTACTTTCTTACCTGTAGACAAGTGCTCTTGGGTTGTGGCTATTTGTGCTGAAAGGCCCTGAAGACTTACGAGGTTTGCCCGCATTCCAGAGGTTAGGGTAACTGCATCGATAGACATTGTGATTCTCCTTTTCTAGGTTTATTGCCGGCAATTCTTGCCGGATGGTGAACAGTATAACTAATGCCGATGATACCGGCCTTTCGATCAAGGCGTTGGACCGGTTCCTTGGTTCTTTCCGTCCCCCTTTCTGACCGTATTTGCCTTCGCCTTTGTACGTCTTATCGGCAGTGCTAAAAAAAACTTTAATTGCAAATTTAAAAAATTCTTGACACGCTGCCAGTCCTGTCCATATTTTGACCCCTCTTTTTTCCTAAAGTTTTTTCCAGAATCGTCCGATAAGAACAGCAAAGGTGTGACTTCCAGTTTTCAGACCGGCAAGTTCCTGCGGAGACATATGACCATCTTCCCTTTTCAAATAAATGAGGCAGGACACCTTTATAATAGGCTCGCCAAGCTGAAACCATCGGCGATCGTAGAAGCTGAGCACGGTGAAGTGCAGGATGAGGTCAACATTTCGGCGGAAGCGAAGAAAAGTAAAATCCTTGAACAGACCAGGACAGAGGTCCTGGCGCAGATACGGAACGCGCGATAGCAACGGCTATCGCTTAAGAATGGATCAAGAGCGATGGATAAAAAGAATTTCAGAATACTCGTCGCAGATGACGATGACATTGCACGCGACGTCATTACCACCCTTCTCTCCCGGGAAGGGTACTTCGTGAGTGCTGTCGCCGATGGCCTTGAAGCCATCAACCGGCTCAGGGTCGAGGACGTTCATCTCGTCATCACCGACCTTAAGATGCCCGGCGCGGACGGCATTGAAGTGCTCAAGTATGCCGTCCGGAGCAACTCCGATACTGCCGTAACTATCCTCACGGCCTACGGGACTCTCGATACGACCCTCGAAGCGATCAAAGAAGGCGCCTACGATTACCTGACCAAGCCATTCAAGACGCAGGAAATCACCATCATCGCACAGCGGGCCTTTCAGCGGGCGCAGCTTATTGCCGACAACCGGGAACTCAAGAAGAACCTGCGCGAGACCTATCGCGATCTGGATCTGCTTAAGAACGTGTCATTGAGCAACAACCCCGAGGTGACCACGGGCTGGCTGGAGCGCATCGAAAAGCTGAAAAACATGAATGTACTTCTCGCCCACGAGGCAGAGGTCTTGAAGGAAAGGCTGGTCAAGGGCTATGCAACGTGGCAGGATACTCATCGTTGATGACGATCCACTGGTCCGGGATGTCCTTTCATCCTATTTTGAAGATGCCGGACAATATGATATAGAATTCGCCTGCGACGGACTAGCCGGCATCGATAAAGTCAAAAACCACGACTTTGATGTCGTGTTTACCGACCTCACCATGCCCGGCATTAACGGCATAGACTTCATGAGGGAGGCGGTGAAAATCAAGCCGTCACTGCAAGTGGTCGTCATTACCGGGCACACGACTATCGACATTGCCATCAATGCGATGCGGGAAGGGGCCAAGGATTTCATCACCAAGCCCTTCAACTTCTCCACCGTTACATCTGTTGCCGACCGCATAATCGGCGAAGGACGGCTCCTCAATACAATCGACAAAGGTGATAACCGCGATTCCTTTATCGGAAGGCTGAACTCCGAGCTCTTCAGGAAGCTGCAGGAAATAAGCATCCTCCAGGCAATCAGCACCGAACTCGACAACCTTTACAGCAACAGGGACATTTATGAGAAAATCGTCGAGATGGCTTCCCGCCTTCTGATGGTCAAGAATGTCGCCTTCGGAATAGTCGAACAGGGAACGCTCAGGATCCGAAAAGCGATAGGCCTCCCCACCCGCGAGGTCCCGGTGGCCGGGAGCATCTTCGAACGAGTTGTCTTAACGGGAGATCATTACGTCGCCTCCTTCGGCGAGACCAACCCCCATACCGGCAGGCCCCTCGAAGCGCAATTTCTTGCCATTCCCTTTATGATCAACAACGAGGTCTTTGGAATCATCAGCCTGTCAAACAAGGGGGATGGCGCGGCGTTTACCAGCGACGAGATATCGCTCGCGCTCACCTTCGTCAAGAAAGCCGCCCAGCGGATCGAGAACAACGCCCTCTACGAGGTTTTCTACAACAACCTCATTAATACCCTGAAGTCGCTTGTCAACAGCATCGAAGCGAGAGATTCATTCACCAAACAGCATTCCGAGCGGGTCACGTCCTATGCGCTCCGGATTGCCGGAGCAATGGGTCTCAGTGCCGAGGAAAGTGACGCGCTCCGGTTCGGCGGCTACCTCCACGACATCGGGAAGATCGGCGTTCGAGACACGATTCTGCTTAAGCCCGACCGGCTTACCCCGGAGGAGAAGACCGAAATCAACTTGCATCCGGTCATCGGAGGGAATATAATAAAACCCTTGCAGTTCTTCCCGAAAGAACGGGAGCTTATTCTGCATCATCATGAGCATTTTGACGGGCGCGGCTACCCGGATCACCTTTCGGGATCGGCCATTCCCATGACCGCGCGAATACTCGCTGTTGCCGACGCTTATGACGCCATGACCTCATCCCGTCCCTACCGTCAGGCCAGGCCGCACGAGCAAGCCATCTCCGAACTAAAACGATGTTCGTGGACGCAGTTTGACGGTGAAGTCGTCAAGGCTTTTTTGCAAACACTGACGTAAAGGAGGGAAAACCACGATGAGTCTGAATCCGGGAGACCAGATAAGCTACCGCTTGATGCCCGCAGTTTCCCGCTATCGCGCCACTGTTCAGTCTGCTGACGAACACAACCTTGTTCTTCGGCTTGCGGCCGACTCACCTGCGGTGATCAACCGTGGCCAGTGCGTCATGATCACCGAACCGGATACCGATATCGAGCATTACAGCGAAGTAATGTCCGGGGACGGACGGACCCTCGAGCTGAAAAGGCTCTGGACAGGCAAGCGCGGTTATTTCCGTGTTGACGACGTTTTTCCCGTCGTTCACAGGAAAGTGGACGACAACGACCTTCGGCGGGTATGTAAGATTTTTTCGGGCTACGGCATCGAACCGGAGGAGATGGAAGTCTCCGACGAGACAATAAACCCAAAACTCTGGAAGATGCTTGCCGACATAAATGCCAAGCTTGCGATGATTATCGAGCGCCAGAACCTCGAAAGCGAGGGGCTTAGCCGGGCTGAAAGCAGGCCGGTAAACATCAGCGCATCGGGAATCCGGTTCACCCTTACCCACCGCTTCAATATCGGAGACATCCTGGAACTCAAGATGCTGCTCCCCGTCTATCCGCCCATCGGCGTACTCGCCCATGGCACCGTAGTGCGGGTGGAGGAACTAGATAACGGAAATTTCGGAACCTCGCTGAGCTTTGACGACCTCGCCGAAGACGTCCGCGACACGATCATTCAATACACCCTGAAGCGTCAGCGGGAGCTCATTCGCCGTGAGCGCCAGGGGGAGCGGAACGAATAGTGGATCGTTCAAGCATCATAGGGCTGCTCCTGGGATTCGCGGCCATCGTCGGTGGGAACTTGCTCGAGGGCGGCAGGATAGACTCGATCTTCCAGCCGACGGCTGCACTCATTGTCTTCGGTGGAACTGCCGGCGCAACGCTGCTCAGCTACCCCTTTCGGGACGTTCTGAAAGCTGTGGCTGCGCTCCGTCGAGTGCTACTCGCGAAACCAGCGGATTCCCGGGCGCTGATTACCGACATCATTCGGTTTTCGATCACGGTGAGGCGGAGCGGGTTCATCACGATCGAACCCGAAATCCGGAACCTCGACCACCCTTTTTTCCGGAAAGCTCTGACCCTCGCGGTCGCCGGCATGCTCCCCAAACTCCTCGTCGAGACCATGGAACAGGACTGCATGACCTTTGAAGACGAGAACCGGAGGATCGCCAAGGTCTTCGAAACCGCGGGCGGGTTTGCCCCCACCATCGGCATACTGGGGGCTGTGCTGGGGCTCATTCATGTCATGGAAAACCTCTCCGATCCCGCAAAGCTTGGAGCGGGCATAGCTGTGGCCTTTGTTGCGACCATCTATGGCGTGGGGTCGGCAAACCTGATATTGCTGCCGATCTCGCGGAAGCTCACCAACCGGCTGAATCATGAGCTCTCCCTGCGGGCGATGATCCTCGAAGGCGTCGTCGGCATCCAGTCGGGCTTGAACCCGCACTATCTCGAAGAGAGGCTCAAGACCTTTATCGAGGGGGAGTGAAATACTAGCGAACAATGCGGGCTTATCTGCCTGTGACGTCATTCCGGATCGTCCGGAATCGTTCCATTGAGTCTGTCGTGTCAGGAGGATCTCCATACGGCGGGAAAGAAGACGGCGGACCAAGGCATCATCGAAGTCAATTCTTTTTTCAGCCTGATCCGGCATATCAATGTTCCTCGGCATCCCGAAAGCATTTGTATGTTCTTTTTTGTGAGAGTTTCTTATGAGAAAAAAAAGAAGACATGAAGAGCCTGAAAACGCCGATCGCTGGGTGGTATCCTACGCCGACTTCATCACGCTGCTGTTCGCTTTTTTCACTACCATGTATGCCATAAGCCATGTGGACCAAGGGAAACTCCAGCGTTTTTCCGGCTCCATGAAATCTGCTTTTAAAGCGGGGGGACAGGAAGCTGGTGACACCACGGTCATCGAGGGCATCAAACCCATCAACTACGCCGATGTCGGTTTGGAGCGGGACATCGAGGCCGAATTCAAGAAATTTGCCATACTAGAAGCGATCGCCGTGGAACGGGACCAGCGTGGCGTAGTCATATCCATGGGAGATGATGTGCTGTTCGACTCCGGCTCCGCCGTGCTGAAGCAAAGCGCCCGTCCGATCCTCGCGATGATTGCAACGCTGATCAGAAAGTCCCAGCGCGCGATCGTCGTGGAAGGGCATACGGATAACATGCCTCTTAACAACCCGCGGTATGCATCAAATCTTGAGTTGTCGACCGCCCGCGCCGCAAGCACCTATGCCTATTTAACAAGCGAGGAATCGATCAGGCCTGAGCAGATGAGCGCGGCGGGGTACGGTGAATACCGTCCCCTGGCATCGAACGCGACACCCGAGGGAAGAGCGCGCAACAGGAGGGTAGATATACTCTTTGTCTCCAAGAAAGACGGGATATAAAATCCTTTTGGCTGAGAGCAGCCAGACGAACCGCGAACGTCTGACTGCGGCTTTCGAACGGGGCGGCACGTCCGCGCACCTCGAATTTGCCTCCACACCGGAAGCGGCTTTCGAAATCATGAAGCGGGAGACCTTCGATGTGCTCTTCTTCAATCAGGCCCAGTTCGGCCAGGACGCTTTTGAGGTTGTGAACCGTCTTCAGTCCATGCAGCGGGAGACGCCGGTAATCATGATGTCGCCGCAGACCACCGGCGACGCTGTGCTGCGTGCTTTGCGGGACGGCGCTGCGGACTGCGTATCCGCAGATCCCGATGCTTTCGTCAATTACCCCATCATCGCCGGTCGTGTCATAACTCGTTTCGAAGCGATCCATGAGTATACGGAGCGGGAGCGGGCGATCCTGCGCAGCCAGAAACAGTGGATGTCGCTCATGGACGCCATTACGGATTATATTTTCGTCCTGGACGACAAGCAGGCTCTGGTCAAGGTAAACCGCACCTTTGCCTCGGCCATTGGCAGGCACCCGCGGGAACTCGTCGGCAAACGGATAGAGGATGTCTTCGACCTCGAGATTCCCAGCCGGGAGGTACTTCGCTCCGTCTTGGACGAAGGCACTCCCCGGATCTATGAAAAAAAGATCGGCGAAGAAATATATCAGATAAGCATCTTCCCGCTCCAGGAGGAGAACCAGCCCCTCACGATTCACGTCATGAAAAACATTACCGAGGTCAGAAGGCTAAAGGATCAATTGTACTATGCCGACAAGCTGGCATCCATAGGCTTGCTCGTGTCCGGCGTTGCCCACGAGATCAACAACCCCCTGACCGGCACGATTGCCTACACCGAACTCCTTGCCATGAGGGTCACTGATGAGGGAATCCTTGCCGAACTGAAAAAAATTCTTGACAGCGCCGAACGTTGCAAAAAGATCGTTAACAATCTTCTAACCTTCTCCCGGCAGCGCATGCCGTCGAAAAGCCTCGAATCCATCAGTGACATCATTGACCGGGCCATCGATCTCCGGAACTACTGGCTCAAATCAAACAACATCGAGATCGTTCGTGAGTACGACCCCGCGTCAACCGTATTCGTCGATGCGCAGCAGATCCAGCAGGTCATGCTGAATCTGCTTCTAAACGCCGAACAGGCCCTCGTCGACACCGGCCAGGCGAACCCGCGGATCCGGTTCGTGACCCGGTCCGACAAGACGAACCGCCGCCTCGTGATTGAGGTGATCGACAACGGCCCCGGCATCCCGAGCAGCGTTGCCTCAAAAATTTTCGACCCCTTCTACACCACAAAGTCGGTGGGCATCGGCACCGGACTGGGTCTTTCGATCTCGCACGGCATCATCGCGGAGCACGGCGGGACTATTCGTTTTGAGAATGCCGAAGGGGGGGTGCGGCATTTATCATTGAACTCCCCACGGTAACAGGTGCGCATACGGAAGCAGCAGACAACTAAGGAAAGCGGGTAGACAGAGCTCTATGTTTCCAATCATTGGTGCGGTTATACTTTTGGCCTGTATCATCAGCGGCTATCTTATGGAAGAGGGAAACCTCAATGTCCTGGTCCAGCCTGCGGAACTCATCATTATCGGCGGAGCCGCAGTGGGCGCCTTCATCATCTCAGCCACGCCACGGGTATTCAGTCTCGTTTTAAAAGGTCTGGCTTCGGTGCTCGGCGGTAAACCCCAAAGCAAGGCGAAATATCTGGAACTCCTGTCTCTCCTTTACCAGCTTTTTTCCAAGATCAGGAAGGAAGGACTTGTTTCCATTGAGTCTGATATTGAAAACCCCGATAAGAGTCCCACCTTCCTCAAGTACCCCAGCGTATTGTCGAACAACCACGTACTCAGTTTTATTTGCGACAATCTGAAGGTGATCATCACGGCGAACGTACCCCCCCACGAGCTCGACAACCTCATGGAAATTGAGATTGACACTCATCACCACCAGGCCTTGATCCCCGCGCACAGCATCTCGAAGGTCGCCGACGGCCTCCCGGCGCTCGGTATCGTTGCGGCCGTGCTCGGCGTGGTACTCACGATGGGTAAAATAGCGGAGCCGCCTGCCGTTCTCGGCCACTCGATTGGCGCTGCCCTCGTCGGCACCTTCCTAGGCGTGCTGCTCTCCTATGGCTTCGTCGGTCCCATTGCCACGAATCTCGAGAGCAAGGCCGAAGAGAGCGGCGGACCACTGCAGGTCGTCAGGGTGGCTCTCGTTGCATTCGTCGGCGGATCAGCACCGCAGATGGCCGTGGAGTTCGGAAGACGGGCGGTGCCGGACAGGGAAAAACCGACGTTCAATGAACTGGAAAACACGGTGCGGGGCAAGGCAAAGTAGCCTCCTATCCATGAGAGGAAGAGGAGCTTTATCAAATGGCTGATCAGAAGTCAAAGATCGTCATAAAAAAAGTCAAGAAGGTGATTGGTGGCGGAGCGCACGGCGGAAGCTGGAAAGTCGCCTATGCCGATTTCGTTACTGCCATGATGGCTTTCTTCCTGCTTCTCTGGCTCCTCTCCATGGTCGCGCCTGAGAAGCGGGCCCGCCTTTCGACCTATTTCAAGCATTTCAGTATTTTTGAAAAGAGCGGCACCTCGTTCATGGAACAATCGAGCGAAGTGTTTAACGAGTTCGGAGAATCGGGGCAGAAGGTCCCGCAGGAAATGATGGGCCAGCCCGCGATGAAACCGGAGGAGTTCAAGGAAACGATTAAAAACGTAATTGAATCAAAACTGAACGACATCAAAGACCAGATCATGGTCGATGTTTTCGAAGGCGGGGTCCGGATTCAGCTGGTGGACAAAGCCGGCAAGCCCATGTTCGACCTCGGGTCGTCCAAGCCCACGCCTCTTGCTGAACGCATCATGGCAGTTCTTGGCGAACAGATCAAACCCCTTCCCAATCCCGTTTCCGTGGAAGGGCATACCGATTCCCTTGCCTACAAATCATCGAGCTACGGAAACTGGGAACTCTCAACCGAACGCGCTCTTTCCGCGAAAAAACAGCTGGAATCCTACGGCCTGAACCCGAACCGCCTAACCCGCGTCGCCGGCTATGCCGACACCGTACCCTTAGTCAAAGAGGACCCTGAAGACCCCCGTAACCGGCGCATCAGCATCATCCTGCTCTTTCCCCAGTCTCCTACTCCAGTACCGTTTCAGGCGCTGCCCAAATAGCAGCATCACATCGCGACCGTCATCCGACCTATCCTGCTTTTTAAGGCTGACTCATGAACCGGGTCGCTGCTTATATAATAAGACGGGACTATGTGATATAGATGCCCACCGTCCAAAGTCCGGGACAGCCCTCGCATTTTTCTTAGAAGGTGTTATCATGAACTGCTGACAGGCAATAATTGCTCGCGTACCGTACGAAAAGAAAATATGAAGGTTTACAGGGCAGGGCCGTTGGCTTTAGGGCAGCTGTTTCGTCGTGAGCGCCGTCATGCTCCGTGTCAGGGATGCCGCCTTTTTCGGTGCCATGGCGGCGATGATTGCCCCCGCTTTTTTGCTCTTCATGCCCGTCATGATCTGCAGCACCGTCGCATCATCGAGCGCGGACAAACGCGCCGCGGCATCCTCTGCTGACATGACCTCATAAGCCTTTACCACGTTCTGGATTTTTTCACCCTGGGCCAGTTCGGCTTTCTTGAGAACCGATTCGATTTGCGCAAGCAGTTTGGTATACGTCGCAATCTTTTCATCCACGTCTTTCCGGAGGGCATTCAGCCGTGCTTCTTCGAGTCTGAGGGATTCCTCTTTCTCTTTGAGTTCGACGCGCTTGGCCTCCACTAACTTAACCATATCATCCTGGGCCACAGCCGTGGATATCAAAGAAAACAAGATAATGGCCGTGCAGAAAAAAACGGTCCCCATCCGTTTTATGATTGCCGGCAATCCGACTTCAGCCATTTTACAACGAAATCCCAGCATCCGGGGGTGCCTTTTCTCCGATTCACTCATGCCTTCACCTTTCTCGTGAGAAACTGATAATCCGCTTCTTTCTGCTCCTTTCGCATAGCGTCTTTGGCCTGCACCTGGTACATCTTGCCCTGCAGTATTTCAAAGAGACGCTGCTCCTGGTAAGCGGCTACCATGGCTCTCTGTTTTTCCTCAAGTTCCGCTGTGCGGATGGATACAATACCCTTCTGATGACAGATCTGTTTGGTCAGATGCTTCAGATAGGTGTAGAAAAGGTCCATTTCCTGGACAGGGAGCGTTCCTGTCGTCTGTCGAGAGGAAAAATCGTCGCTCGTATGCAGGTATTCGCGTTCCAATCCTGCCAAGTTTTCCTCTTCTGTGTTCAACCGTGCTCTCGCCTTCTTGACCTCGGCCTCCAGCTGTTCCGTGTTAAACTCCTTGACCTCGATAATTTTCGCCACAGTCTTCTGCTGCCTTGTCATGCCTTGCCCCCTGCGTTCTCAAACAGAAAATAGAGCCCCTGCAGGCTGTCGGCGAAATCACGCCGCTCCTGAATTCCCTGTTTGAGATAGTTACGGAGCTTGTCTACCATTTTTATCGCGTAATCAACCTTGGGGTTTGTCCCTTCCTTGTATGCTCCCAGGTTGATCATATCCTCGACTTTCTTGTAGGCTGCCATGGTCTCGACGAATTTTGATGCAAGTTCCTTGTGCTTTGCATCGACGATATCGGGCATGAGCCTGCTAATGCTTTGCAGCACATCGATCGCAGGATAGTGGCTCTCCATCGCGAGGTCCCGCGATAGCACGATATGGCCGTCCAGAATTGCGCGGGCCGAATCGGCGACGGGGTCCGACAGGTCATCGCCTTCCACGAGCACCGTGTACAGACCGGTGATGCTTCCGCTTCCCTCAGAAGTCCCGACCCGCTCAAGCAGTTTCGGCAAGAGGGCGAATACCGAGGGCGTGTAACCCTTTGCCGTGGGTGGTTCGCCCGTGGCCAGACCGATTTCACGCTGCGCCATGGCAACACGGGTTAGGGAGTCCATCAGGAGGAGCACATCGCTGCCGCGGTCGCGGAAAAACTCGGCAATGGCAGTCGCCGCGAGCGCCCCCCGGACTTTCGCCAGGGGAGGCTGCTCCGAGGTGGACACGATAATGATGGATTTCTTGATCCCCTCCTCGCCGAGGTCCTTTTCAATGAACTCGCGCACTTCCCGTCCACGCTCGCCGATCAACGCAATGACGTTCACCTGCGCCGCTGTATACCGGGCCATCATGCCGAGCAAAACGCTTTTGCCCACGCCCGAGCCGGCCATGATGCCGATGCGCTGTCCCTTGCCGCAGGTGAGCAGACCGTTGATCGAACGGATGCCGAGATCGATGGGGTCCTTGATCCGCCGACGTTTCAGCGGATGGGGGGAGGTCGAATAAAGAGGATATTCGCTCCCGGTAATCGGCCCCTTCCCGTCGATGGGTTCGCCCCTGTCGTTGATCACGCGGCCGATGAGGGCCGGGGAGACGCGCACGGTGACTTTCCTGCCGACAGGAAGGACCCTGCTGCCGGCTTTAATGCCGGAGAGGTCGCCGATGGCCATGAGCAGAACCCTGCCGTCCCGGAACCCCACGACTTCAGCTTCGAGTTCCGTATTCTCGGAGAGGATGCGGCACGACTCTCCGATGCGCGCCTTCACGCCCGTCGCTTTGATGATGATCCCCGTGATCTCGATCACCCTTCCGTAGACCTTCATCGGTTCGGTTTCGGCAACTGCATTGATATAGGGAGAGAGGTCGAGCATATTAAATCCATGACTGACAATTTTGCGAAAATCGGGTTATGAGCCTTAAACGTCATTCCGCTGGCGCTTTAGCAACAGATACGGAGCTTGTCCGAAATCATTTTCAGAGAACACCCTGCGGCACCATGGTTCCCCGCTAGCGAGAGAGGCGACTGAGAACAAGCGCCTCCTCTTTCATTCGCGGTTCAAACGATCACCGATATCCTTGATCAGGTTCTTCACCTGTTCATCAATGTCGGTCACGACGTCCTCCACCGGCCCCATAACGATCGTACCGTACCGAGAGACTGTCGGATCGGCGTCCAATGCGATATCGGGATGGACCCTCGTGAGATCGGGCTTGTGCTTCATGAAAAAGTCATAGAGCAAGGGATTAATCTTGATGGTGATCTGTCCGGACCGCTCAAGCCTCAAAAGGCCCTCTTTCGTCATCTTGATGATTTCGTCGGGTTTGATCGTCAATTCACGAATAAGGATCTTCTTCGCAATAGCGGTCGCCAGCAAGACACACTGCGGCTCGGTTTCCTTCGCAATCCGGGCTCTGAGCGTCGCGACATCAGTCAGCAGTGCCTCGAGTTTGTCGGTCAGCACCTTCGCCTTTTCCTCGCCCATTTCGAAACCTGCCTTTTCACCCGCCGCATAGGCCTCCTCGTATGCCTCTCGTTCGATGTGATCTGTGGTTCGGCCGATGGAATAAGTATCCTTGAGCGCCGGCATGGCAAACCGCACCGGTTCCCGTTCATCCGAAAGCTGTCTTTTATACAACAAGCTCTTCACCGCCCCTCCCAGCCAGAATAATCTTGCCTTCTGTTTCCAATTTTCTGGCAACTTTCACGATGTTCTGCTGCGCCTTTTCCACGTCCGATACCTTGACGGGTCCCTTTGTCTGCATGTCCTCTTTGAGGATTTGGGCGGCACGCTGGGACATGTTCTTGAAAATCTTTTCCTTAAGGGCCTCCGACGCCGTCTTGAGTGCCAGGGCAAGCTCATCGGTCCCCGTTTCCTTCAGAATCATCTGAATGCCGCGATCATCCACCTTGACCAGGTCGTCAAAAACGAACATGAGCTTTCTGATCGAATCGGCCAGAATGTTGTTTTGCTCCTCAATTTTGCCGATGACCGCCTGTTCCGTGGAGCGGTCGCACTGGTTTAGGATTTCGGCGATGGTCTTCGTGCCACCCAGCTTTTTGCCCTTATTCTTGCCCATTTCGAGCTGGCCCTTGAGCACTTCCTTGAGCTCCTCGATCGCGTTCTCCGGGATGCGGTCCGTCGAAGCAATGCGCATTGCCACATCGCCCTTGATGGTCTCCGGAAGAGCCGACAGCACTTCCGCGGCCTGCAGCGGCTCGAGCAGACAGATGACAAGCGCGATGGTCTGGGGATGCTCGGTCACGAGAAAGTTGACGAGCGTTTTTGCATCGACCCAACGAAGGGACTCGAGCGGACCTTCTTTGGAGGCCATCTCCATGATCTTGCTGGCGCCATCCTCACCGAGGCCCCGGGAGAGCACCTTTTTGACGTATTCAGCCCCGCCGACCCGGATGTCGCCTTTCGATACGTTGTCCGACACCTCTTTCAGCACATTGTCGACGGTATCCCGGGAGACTCTCTTGAGCCGCGTCATATACATGGTAATCTGCCCGATCTCTTTCACCTCGAGACCTTTCAAAACTTCCGACGCGGCGTCCTCGCCTAGGGTGCTCAGGAAGATTGCTGCTTTTTCATAACCACTGAGGGGCATCAGGAACTCCTTACCTGCCTTATTTCTCTCTATTCTTCAGTCTGAACTCTGTGACTTATTATTTCTCTTCAAGCCAGCCCTTAACAAGGTTCGTCGCGTCTTTGGGATTTTTCTTGGCCCATTCAGTGAGCTGCTCCTGCGAGGACCTCTCGGGAAGAGCGATCGTTCTCTGCAGTGCACCCACGGTCTGTGGGAGGGAGATTTGTTCCGGCAGCCCCGTTGTCTGCATCGGCGTGGTTACGGCGCTTATGAGCGGCTTGATGACGAACAGGAAGAGCAGAACGATCCCGATGAGGGGAACAACATACTTCGCGGCCGTCGTGGCCATCGGCATGGCTGAAGAAGCCTGCACCGGGGCCGATTCGGTGATCTCTTCCTGCGGGGTAACTTCAAAGGGCATATTGACGACTTTGACTTCGTCGCCCCGGTCCGCGCTGAATCCGATCGCTTTCTTAACCATATCTTCGAACTGCCGCACTTCTTCCTCGGTGCGGGGTGTATACTTCTTCTCAGTCGAGCCCGCGGTCGCGGCATAGATTCCGTCCACGAGGACCACGGCGGAAAGCTTCTTGAGCTCTCCCGTGGGGCTGACAATATGGCTTATGGTTTTGCTGATCTCATAGTTGATGGTCTCATTCTTCTTGTCCGAAACAGCCGGCGTGCTCGGCTGGGCCGGTGCCTGCTGTCTCCCTGGCAGATTTGACGCCACTCCCGGAACGCCACCATTCGTCGCGCCGGTCGATTTTTCAATGTTCCGCTGCTCGCTCCTGGCCACTTGGCTGTCTGGATCATATTTTTCCTCGGTTCTCTCCGTTTTCGTGAAATCGAAACTCGACGCGATCCGCACCTTCACTTTTCCCTTGCCCACAACCGGCTCGAGCATGCTCCTGACCTTAGTCTCGACATCCCGCTCATAGTTCCGCTGATATTCTAGCTGGCCGCCGGACACAGCAAAATTTTCGTCGACTGTGGACGTCAGCATATCACCGTTATTGTCAACAACCGATACATCGTTCGGGTCGAGGCCTTCTACACTGCTCGCAACGAGATGCACGATTCCCTGGATCTGAGACGGCGTAAGCCTTCTCCCCGAGCGGAGCTTCAGCATGACCGATGCTTTGGGTTTTTCGTCCTTCTGCATGAACAGGGTCTTTTCAGGCACGGCGAGGTGGATCCGGCACTGATCGACCTCCTCCAGGGACCTGATCGTCCTTGACAGCTCGCCCTGGAGGGCGCGCCGGTAGTTCAATTTTTGCACGAAATCGGTCATGGTAAAGCTGGTCTTGTCGAAAAGCTCGAAGCCGACGCCGCCCCCCTGCGGCAGCCCTTGGCTCGCAAGCTGGAGTCTGACTTCATACACTTTGTCGGCAGGCACCATGATGCCGCCGCCCTCCATAGTGTAGGGGATCTTCTGCTCGTTCAGTTTCTGGACGATCGCTGCAGCATCCTCCTGGCTCAGGTTTGAGAACAGGAGCTGCTGGTCCGCCTTCTGGAGCCAGGTGATCAGCAAAATGCCGGCCGTGATCACGAGGGCCGCCACAAAGAGCAGAACAATCAACTTTCTCGTAGGAAGCGTACGTACCTGTGCGACTACGTCTGCCATTATTCCACCTCATGGTTAATAGTTTGAAACTCGGAGAGGGTGGGCAAAGTTTTTCTCCAAACACCCGCCCCTGAACTCCTCATCCATCTCTCGGAGTTTATTACCAGCTACACCTGCATATTCATAACCGTCTGGTAGGCGTTAATCAGTTTGTTTCTGACCTCGATCATAAGCTGAAAGTTCATGTCCGCCTTTTCCATGGAGATTATGGCCTCATTTGGATCTCCTCCCGAGGTCAATTCCTTCACAGCTTTATCAGCGTCGCTCTGCACCTGGGAAATCTTGCCCATTGCCTCCTGCATCATGTCATCAAAAGCCGTGCCCGGTTCGCTCTCCGCGGACTTGATTTGCGGAAGCTCCATCTTGGTTCCTATTCCGTCAATCTTGAGGTCAGTCATCATACACTCCCGAGATCGAGGGTTTTACTGAACATGGTTTTAGCCATGTTAAAGGCCGACACGGACGCCTCGTAGGCCCGCGATGCCATCGTCATGTTCACCATCTCCTCGATGACACTCACGTTCGGCATGGACACGTAGCCATCCTTGTCCGCGTCGGGGTGACCGGGATCGTATACTGTCTTGAGGGGGGAATCGTCCTTGACGATGCTGCTTACTTTGACTCCCGTAAGCCCGTCCTCGTCAGTCGAGACGGGATCGGTGCTGAAGACCACGTCCTGTCTCCGGTAGGGGCCGCCTTCGTCGGTTCTCGTGGACTCGGCATTCGCCATGTTTGACGCGATGACATTCATCCTTTGACGCTGTGCCGCCAGCGCTGAGGCGCTTACTTCGAATATTCCGAACGAATCCATTGTTTACCTCCGCAAATTCATAAGAGAGCAATCAGCTCTGTGGGTCCGTTACCCTTTTCGCTCTCTGCTTACGACGTCTTCAGTGCATTTTTGAACATCTGGATCTTCTTCTTCAGCAGGGTGACCCCCGCTTCAAAAAGCATGGCATTCTCGGTCATTTTCGCCACTTCCTGATCCAGCTCGACATTGTTTTTGTCAGCCCAGGACTGGGATTCTTCTCCTGTGACATTGCCGGAGCTACTGCCCGCCGCAGAGGCCTGTATATGCCTTGGATTGGTGGTAGCCATGCTCATTTCGTTCCCGAGTACCTGGTCGAACTTGACGTCCTTGGCGTGATAATTCGGCGTGTCCACGTTGGCGATGTTCGACGTAAGCACATTGTTCCGAATGCTGGTTTGCCGGATTATGCCCTCTAAAGCGGTCATCCCGTCAGCCATCTGGTCCTCCCTCCCTGCTATTTAATCAATTACTGTGCCAGGCGAATTCAAACTCAGTACTGCGTTCAAAGTTCAAGATTCAAAGTTTATAAGTCAACTATCACTTGCCGGACGTCATCTCGGCCTGTCTGGAATCGTTCTTTTTCAACGTGTTGCACGGCAACACTATCCCGGCCAAGCCGAGAGGGTATTAACCCCGCCTTTTTATGAAGCTAGGTAAGAAGGAAAATTTTTCACACTGCCGGCATTTTTTGCCCATACTCGTTCAATTTGTTCCGCACGGTCCTTACGCTCACTCCGAGCAATTTTGCGGCCTTCGACTTGTTGCCGTTCACTTCCTTGAGCGTCTTCAGGATCATATCCCGTTCCATGTCTTTCAGCTTTCCGTTCGCGCTGCTCTCGACGTCCGCCTGGCCGATCATGAAATCGTCAACGTCCACGGCGTCCCCGGAACAGAGGAACACGGCGCGCTGGATGACGTTTTCGAGTTCCCGAACGTTGCCCCGCCAGGGCATCTTCGTGAGCAGGTCCATAGCCTCCTGTGTGCATCCTTTCAGATTTTTGCCCGCGACCCCGGAAAAACGCTCTATGAAACATTTCGTCAGCGCAATGATGTCATCCGGGCGCGCGCGCAGCGGCGGCACCTTGATCGGGAACACGTTCAGCCGGTAGAACAGGTCTTCCCGGAACCGTCCTTCGGCGCACTCTTTCTCAAGGTCCCGGTTCGTGGTCGTGATGACCCGTACATCCACAGGGACCGGTTCCTTCCCGCCGACGCGGTCAATCTCGCGCTCCTGCAGAACCCGGAGCAGTTTCGACTGAAGCATTATAGGCATCTCACCGATTTCATCCAGGAGGATCGTCCCTCCGTCGGCAAGCTCGAGTTTGCCTTTTTTGCGGTCCACAGCGCCGGTGAAAGCGCCCTTTTCATGGCCGAAAAGTTCCGATTCCAGGAGGTTGTCCGGAATGGCCGCGCAGTTCACGGCGACAAAGGGTTTATTCTTTCGCTTGCTCGTCTGATGGATGTGACGGGCGATCAGTTCCTTGCCCGTGCCGCTTTCTCCGGTGATCAGCACTGTGATGTCGTTGGCCGCAAGATTCCCGGCGAGCTGAACGATCTTGCGCATCTCGGCGTTTTCAGTCACAATGTTTTTGCCCATTGCCTGCCGGCTAAGAATCGATTCAATGGTCTTGCCCAGCGCATCGAAGGAAAAGGGCTTCATCAGGTAGTCCGTGGCTCCCTCTTTCATCGTTTCCACGGCGTTTTCGACGGTGCCGAAGCCCGTGATTACCAGCACCGGCAGGTTGCCGATGCGCCGCCGCACTTCCTTCAGGAAAGTCAGGCCGTCCATTTTCGGCATCTTCATGTCCGTCACGACCAGGGAATAGGAATCATCGCCCAGCTTTTCAACGGCGTTTGCCCCGCTGTCACACAGAACGGCTTTGTGTCCCAGCCGCTGAATCGCCTCGGACAGGGCGGCGCGCATCTGCGCGTCGTCGTCCACCACCAGTATGGGTTTTGTCTGCACTGCCATCACGTCTTTGCTCCTTTCAAACCGCGGAAACGATCTCCCTGAGCGCGGGGCGCTTGGGGTCTTCAGCCCTTTTCCCTGGATTGGGCGCCAGCCCATTGCAGGGGGTTTCTTTTTTCTCCGCAGGGAAATAAAGACTGAACACGCTCCCCTTACCCTGCTCGCTTGCGACCTTGATATAGCCGCCGTTCGCCCGCATGATGTTCGATGCAATCACGAGGCCGAGGCCGGTGCCGCTGTCCTTGGTGGTGAAGAAGGGGTCGAAGATGCGCTCGAGGTTCTCCGGGGCAATGCCGCTCCCCGAGTCCTTCACGCTCACGACGACAGATTCCTTGTCGCGCTCCATGCGGAGCTCAAGGAAACCACCGTCGGGCATGGCCTGGACGGCGTTGATCACGATATTCATAAACACCTGCTTCAGCAACTCGGCGTCGCCACACACCTCGCAGGCCATGCAGGATGTCCGGATCCGCACATTTCGCGTTTTCATCATTGGTTGAAGCAGGTGCACCGCTTCGTCGATGACGCTGTCGAGCCGCATCGTCCTGAGCGAAGGCTGGTTGGGTTTTGCGAAAAAGAGCATGTTACTCAAAATCGTGTTGAGACTACCGATGCCCGCTGTGACCCCGCGGGCCAGGTCCTTGTGCGATGTCGTCGTGAGGTCCCGCTCGAGCATGGTCGCGAAAAGCTCAATGCTGCAGAGCGGGTTCCTGATTTCGTGCACGAGCTTAGCGGACATCTCGCCCATGGCGATCAGGCGCTGGTTCCGCTCGTGTCGCAGTTCGAGCTCCCGCAGCCTCGTAATGTCCTTGATCAGAATGACACGGCCCCTCAGGCTTCCTTCAGAGTCTATGACGTCCGATTGAGACAAGATGATGCTGTATTTCCTGCCGCCTGCCAAGAGCTGCGTGACCGCATTCTCCGTTGTCAGAGAAAAGGAAAGCGCGTTAAACGGCATGCCCGCGGCCTCAGTGGAGGACGTCCCGAGAAGTTCTTCCGCCGACCGGTTCATGGTCGTCACTCGTCCCTCGGGATCGACGGCAATGATCGCCTCCTCGAGATTATGCAGGATAGCTTTCAGATAATCCTTGTTCCGCTCAGCATCTCCAAGTGCTTCCTTGAGCTGTTGGTTCCGGATTTCCAGTTCGTTGGTCAGGTATGCTATTCGTTCCTTCAGCGCGCCGTAGTACGTTTCAAGGCTTTTTGACGCGGCGGAGAAATTCTGGAATGCTTCGTTCAACTGGTCGATCTTCATGGTTGGTCTTAATCAACCTTTCTCCGCAGCTCCGCTCCCTTGAGCTCAGCTGCGGCAAAACGTCCTATCGCGTTCTTTGCCGATTGAATTGTTTTGAGTGAGTCGACTCCATCCCGCCCCTTTGCGATCACAAACATCCGGTAATGCGCCCACTCCACATCCTCTGCCACTCCGTCCTTGCCGTCCTGCGCTGGTTTTACCGTAGTCGCCTGGCGGTAGTATTGGAGGGCCTTCAATTGCTGTCCCGTGTCAAAGAGTTCATCGGCAAAGCGAATCAGGATCCCGGGTGAAATGCTTTTTTTCCGGAAAATCTGCTCGAGGAAGGCTGTTGCTTTTCCCTTGCTCTTAAGCGAGTTCATCGCATCAATGAGATGAAGCATGTCCGTTTCATTGATGTCCCGAATAGTCATGATCGCTTCCGAGGCGTTCTTGAAGTCCATTCCGGCCGTTAAGATTTCGGCTTTTACGCGGGCCACCTCGTCATGATGACCCTTGCTTTTCGCACGTTTCAAATAAGTCCCGGCTGTTGCCCCGTCGCCTAAATCAGCATAGAAGCCGGCCAGAAGGAGCCTTCCATCGGACTTTCCGCTTTCGGAGCCATATTTAATGAGCCAGGCACAGATGTCGAGAAACGGTTTACCCTCATGCCTAAGTGCCTGCGCCATGTTCACGATGAATTTCTCCCGGGAGGGGTCCAGTAACCAGCGGCTGGACCTCATCCAGAGCGTTACAAATTCCTTCGGGTCCCGGTCTTTCGCCTCAAGTAGCATTGCTTCGAGTTCGTCGAGGGCGGAGCTTAGCGGGTCCCGCCGGTAAATCAATGGATTCAGAAGGGCCGCGGCCTCGGCTGATTTTCCCTTTTTGCGAAGCAGCTGCGCCAGCAGAAGGACGGCTGTATCAGCCTGCTTCCCATAGGGATACTTGTTTCTGATCTCCTCGAGAGCCGCCTGCGCATCATCGTACTTCCCCATGCGCATCTGCGCGTCAGCGCGGTTCAGAATCGCATCACGCCGCACCGTCCGCTCGGGAGATTCGGCCGCGATCGAAAACTGCATCATCGCCGCGTTATAGTTGGCTTCCTCTAGGGCTAGCAGGCCGAGCCCCTGCGCTGCCCGGTATTTCAGGATCGGGTCTTTCACCGATTCGAAGTAGAATCGCGCGTCCTTCCTGTTGCCGGCCTGGCGAAAGTTCTCGCCGATCGAGAACAGGGTCTCCGGCGAGGAATTCACGACTTCGGGGTCATCCTCGATAAGCGCTTGATAAAGATCGCGCGCCTCCGCGGTTCTGCCCAGCGCCTGTAGCGTATTGGCTTTACCCATGACTACCCGGACCGAAGTGCCCGCCTTATCGTAATGGGCCAGGGCTTGGCGAAAATCTCCGTTTTTGAACCGGGCTTCCGCTATGCCCAGTTCCACCCGCTCTAAGAGCCGAGACTTGGGGAACTGTTTGAGAAACACGTCATAACACACTGCAGCCTCGGGATAATACCCCATAGCTGCATACACATCGGCCCGCTCAAGCAGGATGCGTTCCTTATCCGCCAGGGCATCGGCATACACATAAGCCAGCCGATAGTTCTCTATGGAATCATAGGGCCGCTTTAACGCCACGAGCGCCCTTGCGAGAGCATAGTGGTAAGCGGACCTCTCCTCATGGGACGGCAAATAAGAAGAAAGGGCCGCAAGTGCCTCCGCCGGCTTGTTCGCGGTGAGCATCTCTTTGGCCCTTTCGAAGGAGGTAGGCGTGTCGAACCTTTCAGCAGACCATCCAGTAAGGTCATGAGTAATAAACAGTACAAAAGCAATCATGATAATGCGCAGATGGTTCTTCATGTTTGTTCTATATAGCAACAAGCATGCCGAAGGTAATAGTTTGAATTTTAATGATTTATGAATTACAGGGCTGTCAGATTACTGACATTTATACATGATTGGCGTAGGCAGCCAAGAGGGATCATTTTACTGCTTCTGCATTTCAATCTTCATTTTTTTCATTTTTTCGAGGAGCGTCGTACGGTTGAGCCCCAGGAACTGTGCGGCCTTGCTTCGCACTCCTCCGGCCTTTTCAAGAGCTTTCATAATCATGTTCCGCTCCATAGTGGCCACGAGTTCGTTCAGGTCGACCCCGGTCTCGCCCAACTCAAGGTCGCTGCCTTGAATAGGTAAAGGCGCCTTTGCGGCCATGGTCCGGAAGGACGTCATCACCTGGGGAGAAGCTGCAGCTTCTGAATCCTCACCGGTTGTCAGGTGAAGCTTTTCCGGAAGATCGGCCAACTGCACCACTGGACCGCTTACTAGGATTGTGAGACGCTCCATAAGGTTTTCAAGTTCCCGTACATTGCCAGGCCAACGGTATTTAAGCAAGCAATCCATGACCTGCGGGGAGAATGAGAATGGCTCCCGCTTTTTTTTCCTGCAGAACTCCTGCACGAAAAACGCCGTCAATAGAGGAATATCCTCATGTCTCCTGCGGAGCGGCGGCAATTGGAGCGGTATCACGTTGAGGCGGTAGTACAGATCCTCTCTAAACTTCCCTTCCTTCGTCGCCTTTTCCAAGTCCTTGTTCGTAGCCGCCAGGATTCGTACATCCACTTTGATCGTCTTCATCCCGCCCACGCGCTCGAACTCCCGCTCCTGCAATACCCGCAGCAGCTTGACCTGGAGAGAAGGGTCAAGTTCCCCCACTTCATCAAGAAAGAGCGTGCCAGCCTGGGCAAGTTCGAACCGGCCTAGACGCGTGCTTATGGCGCCCGTGAAGGCGCCCTTTTCGTGGCCGAACAGCTCTGACTCAAGGAGATCCCGCGGTATGGCGGCGCAGTTGATCGGAACAAAGGGCCCGCCCGCACGTGAGATATTGTTGTAATGGATGGTCTTCGCGATAAGCTCCTTGCCTGTGCCGCTTTCGCCGGTGATCAAAATCGTACTGTCTGTATCGGCGATCTTCTCGATCAGCTCATAAACTGTCTGCATGCTGGGCGAATCGCCGATGAGGCCTTTGAAGTTGTATTTCTTCTTGAGCTGCCTCTTGAGCATAACGTTTTCCTTCTGGAGTTTCGAGACGGATAGCGCCTTTTCCAGAACAATCATGAGCTCGTCGAGATTAAAGGGTTTGGTGACATAGTCGAAGGCCCCGTTTCGCATTGCTTCGACAGCCGTCTGTACCGTACCGAAAGCCGTCATGACGATGACGGGTACGCTGGTCGCGGCCGTAGTAACTTCCTTGAGCACATCCATGCCCGTGATTCCTGGCATAACAAGGTCGGTTAGAATGAGATCAAACTTTTCGGCGCGCGCCATATCGAGCCCAGTCTCCCCATTCTCGGCAAGCGAAACATCGAATTTCCTGCTCACGAGAAAAGAATGGAGCACATCTCGGACAGTATCATCGTCTTCTATAACAAGTATTTTCCACATATTCGGCATGCACTAACATAACAAAATAATAATCACCTGTCAACTGTTTGACACTCGTAGTTTACTGCGGAAAAATCCTCGCTTGTCCACGGGAGGGCTGACATGAATCCAAAATTTATTTAATCCCGAGTCATTCCTTTGACAGGGCGTGAAAATTATTTATTCCAATTTTTCAATATAATAGTTCGGGCACGTTATTTGTATATAAAGAATAAATTAATAAAAGGAGGGGGCAGGTATGGCTGAAGAAAAGGAAGCTGCGCAATCAGAGGAAGAAAAGGCCACAAAAACAAAAAAAAGAAACAACAAGAGCCTTTTCATTGTGATCGGCATCATCGTTGTTGCACTGGCTGGAGGTATTTCAGCCTATTTGCTACTTTTCAGCGGTAAAGGAGCGGCACCTGAGGCCAAGCAGCACGAAGAGAAAAAAGATATAAAGACAGCGCTCGTCGCCCTAGACTCCTTTGTCCTGAACCTTGCCGAGCAGGGCAGGTTCCTTAAGGTCACGATGCAGTTCGAACTGCACAATGCCATTGATCAGCCGCTCGTGCTGGATAAGATTCCGCAGCTGCGCGACGCCATCATCACCCTGGTAAGTAGCAAGTCCGCGGAAGCCGTATCAAGCCCTGAAGGAAAACTACAGCTCAAGGATGAGTTGCTCCTCCGCGCCAACCAGTCAGTGGGAAAAGATGTTTTCAAGAACCTCTACTTTACAGAATTCGTGATGCAATAAGGGTGGCCCTTTAATGAGCGATATTCTCTCACAAGACGAAGTTGATGCATTGCTCCGTGGCGTCCAGTCCGGGGAAATAGGGACAGAGGAAGCAAAGCAGAAGATCATGACCGGTATCCGGCCCTATGATCTTACGAGCCAGGAACGTATTGTCCGGGGCCGCATGCCGGGCCTGGAAATGGCGAATGAGCGGTTCACGCGCTTCTTCAGGAACTCCGTATCCGGTCTCGTCATGAAGTTCGTCGATATCAGCATTCACAACGTGGGGATCGTCAAGTTCGGCGAGTTCATGAAGACCATCCCCTTTCCGTCGAGCATCAACATTTTCAAGATGGAGCCGCTCAAGGGATACTCGCTCCTGGTCCTTGAGGCGCCACTTGTTTTCGCGTTTGTGGAGTTCTTTTTCGGCGGCGCTTCCGTGCGCAACGTCAAGTCCGAGGGCAGGGCGTTCACGTCCATCGAGCAACGGGTCATTAAAAGGGTGGTTTCCATGGCACTGAGCGACCTGGCCCAGGCCTGGGTCGGGATTGCGCCGATCCAGCCCGACCACATTGGGTCCGAAATGAACCCTCAATTCGTGACGATTGTGACGCCCAGTGAGATTGTGATCAAGATTGAAGTCCATATCGAAGTGGAGGACTTTACGGGCAAGCTTTTCTTCTGCATCCCCTATTCCATGATCGAGCCGGTGAAGGAAAAGCTCTACTCGGGCATCCAGGGTGACAAGTTCGACCTCGACCAGCGCTGGGTCAACCGGCTCAAGGAAATCCTGATGAATTCCGCGGTTGAGGTCGTGGCGGAAGTCGGAAAAATAAACCTCACCTTCAGTGATCTCATGAGCCTGAAGGAAGGCGAAGTGCTCACCCTTGGCAAATGTGCGGCCGACGATATGCTAATAGCGGTGGAGGACGTGACGAAATTCAAAGGGCTCCCCGGCTATAGCAGGGGGAACCAGGCCATCAGAATCACCAAGATAATCAACTGACCGCGGACCGATGCGTGCGGAGTGAAAACAGGACGCCGTTACTGCGCTCGGCCTGATTCCACATCCGGAAATTCGTGATAGAAAAGGAGACAAAATGGAACAAGCACCGGTGCAAAGCAAGCCCCAGCCCCAGCCTCAGACGCCGCCTCCCACGGGAGCACGCTTCGAGGAGCTCAAGGCAGACAAGAGTCCGGCCCAGATGCAGCGGGACATGGATTTTCTCCTCGACATTCCGCTCGAGATAACGGTCGAGCTGGGCAGAACGCGCATGTTCATCAAGGATCTTCTCCAGCTCGGGCAGGGGTCGGTCATTGAACTCGACAAGGTCGCCGGCGAGCCCATGGAAATCCTGGTGAACGGCAAACTCATTGCACGCGGCGAGGTCGTAGTGGTCAACGAAAAGTTCGGGATCCGACTCACCGATATCATCAGCCCGACGGAAAGGATCCGTCAGCTCAAATGATAGACATCTATCTCCACATGGGCGTGGCTCTTATCCTCGTCAGCGGCCTGATCTTTCTGCTCGGCCTCTTTTTCAAGAAGCGCCAGGACAAGGAGAGCCTCATGAAAATTATGGGATATCAGTCTCTCGGCCCGAAAAAGGGTATCGCCATGGTCAAGGTCGGGCTCGAAGTGCTTCTCGTCGGCGTTACGGCGACCGATATAAAGCTCCTGAAGTCGATGGACGCGATCGTCGAGGAACAGGAGACGGAAGCCCCGCAGCAGCGGGAGAAAACGCCCAAAGTCATTACGGCTGATGTTTCAGAAAAGCTCCAAAAACTAAGAGCCCTGAAGGGCGCGTTAAAGGATTCGCTGTATGCAATTAAATGATCCCGTTATCCAGGTTTTCCTTATCATTAGTTTTCTTTCCTTCCTGCCGGCGATACTGGTCATGGTTACCTCGTTCACGAGGATCGTGGTGGTTCTGTCATTCCTGCGTCAGGCCATCGGCGGACAGCAGACTCCGCCAAACGCGGTGATCATCGGCCTTTCCATCTTCTTAACGTTTTTCGTAATGTCACCGACCATCGATGCGGTCACCAAGGATGCAATCAATCCTTATCTGGACAAGAAAATAACGATTCAGCAGGCATTCACCGCGGCAGCGCCGCCACTCAGGACCTTCATGCTGAGGCAGACACGCGAGAAGGACATCGCCCTTTTCCTGAATATCGCAAAGACGGAAACGCCGGCGACTCCGTCGGAGCTGCCCATGCGGATCGTGGTTCCGGCGTTCGCCATCAGCGAGCTGAAAACCGCCTTCGAGATCGGGTTTCTCATCTTTCTGCCGTTCCTGATCATCGACGTCGTTGTTTCGAGCGTTCTGCTTTCCATGGGCATGATGATGCTGCCGCCGTCCCTCGTGTCACTCCCCTTCAAGCTGCTGCTCTTCGTGCTGGTAGACGGGTGGAACCTCGTCGTGGGCACACTCGTAAGGAGCTTTCAATGACCGTCGACCTGGTAAAGGAAATTTCCGGAGAGGTCTTCAAGACCGTTCTTCTCGTTTCGGCCCCCGTGCTGATGGTCAGCCTCGTTGTGGGGCTGGTGATAAGTCTGTTCCAGGCCGTGACCCAGATACAGGAATTCACACTGACTTTTGTGCCGAAGATCCTCGCCGTTTTCATTACCTTGTTTCTTTTCTTCCCTTGGATTGCGAGAGTCCTGATGACATACACTACGGACCTGTACACGAAGATCCCGGTGTATATAAAATAATGCTTCTGAGTTCTTAATTCGAAGTTCAGCGTACCGCGTGCCGGAGTTTATGGAACCATTAACCAAATACATACCGAACTTTCTCTTCATCCTGCTCCGAACGGGGATCGTGCTGAGCATGCTTCCCTTCCTGAGCAGCAAGAGTTTTCCGGCTCCGTTCAGGATCGGCCTTGCCGTGGCCGTCGCGATCATTCTCACGCCCATCATCGACGTTTCTGTGCCGAAGACCAACATCCCCATTGTCATCATCCGTGAGGTCATGTTCGCGATGATTTTCGGCTTTGCATCGCGATTCGTTTTCTATGCGGTGGATATGGCCGGCCAGGTCATGAGCAATGCCACCGGCCTTTCCATGGCCACGATTATCAATCCCGAAATCGGCACGTCCACTGACTTATCGCAGCTCTTCAGCATCATCGCAACGCTGCTCTTCTTTGCCGTCGATGCGCACCACGATCTTATCATGATCTTCGTGAAAAGCTTCGAGTGGGTCCCACTGGGAACCGTCAGCATTGCAGGAATGATGACAGCCGCAGTCTCCCTGACAACGCGGATATTCGTGATCGCGCTCAAGATCAGCGCACCGGTCTTGATCATCATGCTGATTACGAATATTATCCTGGGCTTTGTCGCAAAGGTAGCACCGCAAATGAACGTTTTTTTCGTCGGATATCCCCTGTACCTCTTCCTGGGGTTCATGACGATGGTCATCAGTCTCCCTGTTTTCGCTTACACCATGGGAGGATATTTCAAGGGCATCCCCGAGGAAATCGGGAGGGTCATGTTGTTGATGAAGGGGTAAACAGGCAGAGGGTCTCTCTCTTCCCCATGCCCTCTGATCTCTGCTGATTTTGAAAGGCCGATATGGCGGAAAACGAAGACAGAACAGAACAAGCAACCCCCAGGCGGCGCCAAAAGGCGCGGGAAAAGGGCCAGCTTGCGCGAAGTCGTGAGCTCGTCTCGATGTCGGCCACAGCAGGCATCCTGTTTGTGTTTTATATGGCGGGAACGTCAATCATGAAAAACATAACGGGGCTTACCGGCAGGCTTCTGAGCCTCCGCTACGGTACGGACCCCATTACCGTGATGCGGTCGGCGTCACTGGAAACAATGCTGATTCTTGCTCCTTTTTTTGCGGCCGCCGTCATGTTTGCCCTATTTTCCAGCGTGGCCCAGGGAGGCTTCCTGTTCAAGCCCCTAGCCTTCGATGCGTCGAAGCTCAATCCGCTCACGGGTTTAAAAAATCTTTTTTCAATCACCGCACTACCGGGACTGATCAAGACCATCTTCAAATTCGTCGTAGGCATCGTCCTGTTCATCATCATCGCAAGAAAAGCGCTTCCTGACCTGCCTGCCGCCATGGCGATGGACCTGCCGGACATCCAGTCCCTCGCCTTCGGTCTAACGGGCAAAACCGTAGCCTATGCCTTTACAACGTACTTCGTGCTTGCCCTAGCGGACTACTTATACGAGCGATGGAAATTCGAGCGCTCCATCAGGATGAGCAAAGAGGAAATCCGTGAGGAGTTCCGCGAGTCCGAAGGAGACCCGCACATCAAAGCAAAGATCAAAAGCCTGCGGAAGGAAGTTGCACGCCGCCGGATGATGGAGGCCGTGCCCAAGGCCACCGTCGTGATCACCAACCCGACTCACATCGCCGTAGCGCTCCAGTATAAAAAGAACGAGGCCTCGGCCCCGAAAGTCATCGCAAAGGGCAAAGGATACATGGCTGAGAAAATCAGGAGTCTCGCGCGCAAACACGGCATCCCCATCATGGAAGACAAGCCGCTGGCGCGGGCGCTCTTCAAGGTTAAACTCGACTCCTTCATTCCCGGGGAGCTGTATAAGGCCGTGGCTCGGATCCTTGCCTACATTTATAAACTGAGAGGAGCGGCCTGATGAGCGTGCTCGAACAGATACAGAAGCGGGGCGACATTATCGTCGCTGTGAGCGTGGTGTCCATCGTCGGCGTCATGATTCTGCCGGTCCCCGCCTTTGTCTTGGACATGCTGCTGTCCTTCTCCATCTCCCTGGCAATCGTCATTCTGGTGTCGGCAGTCTATATCCGGAAGCCTCTGGACCTGTCCGCATTTCCGTCCATTCTCCTCATGACGACGCTCTACCGCCTGTCGCTTAATATCGCTTCCACGCGGTTGATCTTGCTCAAGGGGAACGAAGGCATCGATGCCGCGGGCCAGGTAATCAAGTCCTTCGGCAGTTTCGTCGTCGGCGGGAATTACGCCGTAGGTTTCATCATCTTCCTGATCCTCGTAGTTATCAACTTCGTCGTCATCACCAAGGGTTCCGGCAGGATCGCCGAAGTGGCCGCCCGTTTCGTCCTCGACGCCATGCCAGGTAAGCAGATGGCCATCGACGCCGATCTGAATGCGGGCATCATCAACGAAGCGGAGGCCCGAAAGAGGCGCGCCACCGTGGCGCAAGAAGCTGATTTCTACGGCGCCATGGACGGCGCGAGCAAGTTTGTACGCGGCGATGCCATTGCCGCCCTAATCATCACCGGTATTAATATCATCGGCGGGTTCGCCATCGGTGTCCTGCAGCAAGGCATGCCTTTCGTCGAAGCCGCAAAAACCTATACGATCCTGACCATTGGCGACGGCCTGGTCGCCCAGATCCCGGCGCTCCTCATATCCACCGCTGCCGGTATGGTCGTGAGCCGCGCCGGCTCCGAGTCCGACATGGGCAAAGACATTACCCGACAGCTTTTCGTCAACCCAAAGGTACTGTTCACCGCCGCGGGCATCATGGCCTCACTCGGCATAGTACCCGGTCTGCCCCATGTCCCCTTCTTCCTGCTTTCAGCCGCATCGGGCGGTCTCGCCTACGCCCTCGGCCGGCCCGAGGTTGAGGAAAAAAAGTCGGAACAAAAATTGGAAACGCCGGCCCAGGAACCCGCCATTGAGACCTACATCGAGCTCGAACCGCTGACCTTTGAAATCGGCTATGGCCTCATCCCGCTCGTCGAGGGCGGCAAAGCGGATCTGCTGAATAAGATCAAAGCCATGCGGCGTCAGCTTGCAGGCAACCTCGGGTTCGTGGTGCCGTCGATCCATATCAAGGACAATCTCCAACTCAGGCCCCATGAGTACACGCTCCTGATCCGCGGCATCGAGGTTGCCCGCGGCGAGGTCATGATGGGCCACCATCTCGCCGTTCCGACATCAGAAGCTCAGAAAATGGAAGGCATACCGACAAAGGAGCCCGCTTTCGGGATGCCGGCCTACTGGATCAACGACCGCGATGTAGAACAAGCACAGGCCCGCGGATACATGGTGGTCGAACCGGCAACTACTATTGTCACACACCTCACGGAGCTGATTAAATCCCATGCTTGGGAGCTCATCACCCGCAACGAGGTGCAGAACCTGCTTGAAAACGTGGCGAAAAATTATCCGAAGCTTGTCGACGAGCTTATCCCGGTCAATCTTACGCTTGGCGGACTCCAGCGCGTTCTCCAGAACCTCCTCAAAGAACGGGTGCCGATCAACGACCTGGTCACTATCCTGGAAACGCTCCTCGACCACGTGCCGGGCGTCAAGGACGCCGAGGTGCTGACGGAGCACGTGCGCCAGTCCCTCTCACGCTTCATTACCCGGCAGTACGTGGCGCAGGACGGCGGCGTCCATGTTATGACGCTGGACCCGCGCTTTGAACGGGCGCTGATGCAGGCCATGGAAGCGGGCGGCGCCATCAACCCCGATGTGGTCACCAAGCTCATAAAAGCCGTGGAAAAAACTGTCTCAAACGAACGCATGCGGGGTCTGCAGCCGATCATTCTCTGCTCCACGCAACCCCGGCGGTTCCTGAAGAAAATCACCGATCGGTTCCTGCCGTCGATTGTCGTGCTTTCGAATGCCGAGTTGTCGCCCAGTGTGCGTCTCTATACGACGGGAGTGTTGAAATATGAAGATTAAGAAATTCACCGCTAGAACTTTTTCAGAAGCCCTTGATCTGGTCAAAAAAGAGCTGAGCCGGGACGCCGTCATTCTCTCGACGGAGGAAATAAAGGGTTTACGGCCCCATGTCGAGGTCACGGCAGCCGTGGATTATGAGGCGGCTGAAGGGTCAGTTCAGGGTTCGGATTTCAGGGTTCAGCGCGAGGGGATGATCTCGAAACCCGAAACACGTAACCCAAAACTCAAGATCCAAAACCCGAAACTCGAAGCCCCGCTCCCGAACCATACCCCATACCGCGCGATGGTGGGCGGTGATGACGGCGTGGGTGAACTGAGGACGGAGATTAGCAGTCTCCGGTCCATGCTCGAGTCCATGAAAAACAACGGGTACGAAGTATCGCTACCGGTGAAAAAGCGCGCGGTTCTCAATTATCTGCGCGAACGCTCGATCAGCGAGCTATTCGCCCTCCGCCTTTGCGACAAAACCAGGGAGCTGAGCGACATCCCTTTGCTGCTTTCGGCCGACATCAAGGTGAAGCGAAACGCCCTGACACGGAAAGCCGTCATGATAATCGGACCGACAGGCGTCGGGAAGACCACGACTATCGCCAAACTCTCGGCTCAGGCGGTAAAAGCCGGGAAAAAAGCAGCGATCATCAATCTTGATACCTATCGCATCGGCGCCATGGAGCAGGTGCGCATCTATGCGCGGATTCTCGGCATTCCCCTCGCGAGCGCGACAAATGCGGCGGAATTCAAAACCTGTCTCCAGAAATTCGCCGCAGAACGCGACGTCGTATTCATCGATACCATGGGGAAAAATCCCCGCGACGAAGCCTACATCAACGATATAGCGGGGTTCTGCTCTCTCGATATCCCCATCGAACTCCACCTCCTCATGAGCGCGGGCGCGGATGACGAATCGATGATCGAAGCCTACCGGTCGTACCGGAGGCTGCCCATCGACTACCTCGACTTCAGCAAAGTCGACGAGGCAGTCCGGTTCGGCTCGCTCTACAACCTGCTCCTCACCTATCAGAAGCCGGTTGCTTGGCTGACAACGGGGCAGCGGGTCCCCGGAGACATCGAGCAGGCAACCGTGAAGCGGCTGGCGAGTCTTATCATGACAAAGGAGTGTCCGGTATGTTGAACGTGGGTCAGGAGAGGAAAAAATATGTCAAGACCATTGCCGTGGCAAGCGGCAAGGGTGGCGTGGGCAAAACCAACATCACAGTCGGCCTCGCCATTGCCCTGCGTAATCTGGGAAAGAACGTCGTCATCGTCGACGCCGATCTCGGCCTTTCCAATATTAATATTCTCCTCAACAAGCACGGACGTTACAATATCAGCCACCTGCTTGAGGGAAAAGTCGAGCTCAAGGACATTCTCCTAGAAGGCCCTCACGGCGTCAAAATTCTGCCCGCGGGAGAAGGCATTCAAGACCTCACACGCCTCGATGAGTTCCAGCGGCTCAGGCTACTCGAAGCCTTTGATTCCTACGACGGCGACATCGACATCCTACTTATCGACAACTCGGCAGGCATCTCGGAGAACGTGACCTTCTTCTGCTCTGCCGCGCAGGACCTTATCGTTGTCACGACTCCCGAACCGACCGCCTGGGTCGACGCCTATCATCTGATTAAAATCCTCTATACCGAGTATCAGGAAAATAAATTTCACGTGATCGTAAACTCCGTAAAGAACGAAACTGAAGGACGGCAGGTTTTTGAGACGCTCACGAGGGCTACCGATAGGTTCCTCAATATTTCGCTGGACTACCTGGGCTATCTTCCCTATGACGAGGATGTCAAGCAGGCCGTCCGTTCCCAGATGGCGTTTATCGACCTCTTTCCGAGAAAATTCATTTCCAAGTGCGTGGAAGAAATCGCTGCAAAGATACTGGAACGGCCGGAAAAAGTCAAAGGCACACTCCAGTTTTTCATTGGCAACCTTCTGTCGCCATCAGCGGATTCAGTTCAGGTAAGTTCGAGAGACTGAACATAAAAATTCAGCAACCGAGAGGACAGATCCATGAAGAATGATAGGAAAGAACCGACCGAGCAGGAGAAGGAGAGAATCATTAATGATTCGCTTCCCTTTATCAAGTATACGGCCTACCGGCTTGCGCATCGGCTGCCGCCGCAGCTATCGGTCCAGGATCTCATCAGCGTAGGGGTCATGGGCCTTCTGGACGCCCTCCAGCGATATACCGAGGGACGAGTCAAGCTCAACACCTTCGTGGAGCACCGCATCAAGGGCGCCATGCTCGATGAGCTGCGGTCCCATGACTGGGTGCCCCGCTCGGTAAAGACAAAGATAGGCCAGATCAAAAAAGCGCATCGTGAGCTCGAAAAAGACCTCGGCCGGATGCCCTTTGCGGAGGAAATCGCCGATCGGCTCTCTATCTCGCTGGACGAATATTACCGCACGATCCAGAATGCGAGCAACGCCGTCGTGTTCAGCTTCGAAGATTTCCGCGACCGGATGAGCGACGAAGGCGGCATGGATGTGACGGAATGCATCCCCGACCCGGATATGAAAACGCCCCTCCAGCTCCTGGAGGAAAACAGCGCGAAGGACGCCCTCGCCCAGGTCATAGATCGTCTCCCCGAGAAGGAAAAAATAATCCTTTCTCTCTACTATTGGGAAGAACTCACAATGAAGGAAATCGGTAAGGTGGTGAACCTGACCGAAGGACGCGTTTGCCAGCTTCACAACCAGGCACTCATCAGATTGAAAGCTCAGATGAACACATCGGTCCACCAATCGGTTGCAGGAGGCCTTCCAAGAGAATTGCAGGTCTAACAATCCCGTGTTTTCCTGTCGGCTGCCACGGTTAAAGAATTTTTTCAAAAGGACGATAAGAACACCACAGAGGGTCTGCGTATGATGCCAAATGAAGAGCTTTCCACGATAATACATAATCTTGTCGATCCCGATCCTTCGATCCGCCGCATAGCCGCCGAAGCCCTGTCCGAAGCAGATGAGCGGGCGATCTATCCCCTCATCCGTCTGCTTCGCGACGACAACGCCGGCGTTCAGGATGCGGCCATGCGGTCCCTCGTCGCAATCGGCGGCGAAGTAACAGCGTATATGGCTCTGCCCCTCCTGCGGGAAGGCCCCTTCATCAGAAACACCGCCCGTGTAATCTTGCGCCAGATCGGCCATCCGTCGGTCATGCTCCTACGGCCCTTGCTCGGAGACAAGGATGATGATATCCGGAACTTCGCCGTCGATCTCATCGTCGACATCGGCTCCTGCGATTATACCGACGAGATCATGCGCCTGCTCGAAACAGATCCGAACCAGAACGTCAGGGCTTCAGCGGCCCGGGCGATGGCTGTGCTCGATTACCGCGCCGGCCTGCCTGCGCTCACCGCCTCGCTCCGCGACAATGAATGGGTCTGCTTCTCAAGCCTTGAATCCCTAGCCCTGATGAAGGACGAAGCATCTGTGGATCCGATCCTAGCCCTCCTCGGGAACCCTTCGGAGACGATCCGGTATGCTGCCATCGAGGCGTTGGGAAAGATCGGTTCTCCGCGGTCAAGCGCGCCGCTTATCGCCCGCCTGCCAAAATCGAGCGACATCGAAAAAAGCGCCATTATCAGAAGCCTCGTCCAGATCGGCATTACGCCCGCCATGGCGGAAGTCGCCGACGCGCTCATGGAAATGTTTTCCAAAGGCGAGTGGGAAGAACGCTTGGTTGCGCTCACCGGCTTGTCGGAGCTGAAATTTGAACTGGCGATCCCCATCATCCTTGATGTCGCGGGAGCGCTGGACCCGTCGGACCCCGAAAATGAGGAACGCCTGTTCGCGGTGAAACAGGCTCTCCTGAAATTCGGGTGCATGCCTGCTCTCCTGTCTGTCCTGGCCGATCCGGGTGTTAAGTATCGTGGAAAAGTCCTTGCCACCGAGATAGTTGGCGAGCTTCAGTGCGCTGAAGCGGTTCCGTCGCTCATCGGACTGCTTTCTGTAGACTTGCGCGACGTAAGGCGTGCAGCCGTGTTGGCGCTTGCGAACATCCAGGGCGATGAGGCGCTTGCTGTGCTCCGGAAATGTGTCGATGATCGCGACGGACACGTGCGGAGCGCCGCTATTACCGAATTGGGCAGGATGGGCGATCAGCCCTCCGCCGAACCCCTCCTGCGTCATATCAATGTTGAGAACTACCGCGATGTCCTCGAGGAAACCATCAAGGCACTCCTGCGGATCGATCCACGGCCGCTCTTTTCCCATCTGCCGGCACTATCTTCCGAAGTGAGGGAGCTAGTTGCGCGCTATGCGGGGGATGTCGAAGTTCTTCTCTCTCTATCGCGGGAGCCTGATGCGAACATCCGGGTGGCCGCGCTAACGAGTCTTGCCAGTCTGCAGGATGAGCGCGGTCGAAAGCGCCTGTCCGAAGCGCTCGGCGACGACAGCCCGGAAGCGCGCAAGACTGCGGTAATCGCCCTCGGGAACTTAAACGCCGGAGTCGACGAGCTCAGTAAGGCCCTGGGAGACAAGGACATGTGGGTACGGCTCTATGCCGTCAAAGCGCTGGGGGAGTCGCAGGATGCACGGGCCTCCTCGTTTGTCATTCCCCTGCTGTCTGATGCGGAAGTTCCTGTCATTCTCTCGGCGATTGATGCACTGCTGCAGCTGGGTGGTAGTGAAACTGCGGCAATCGGCGCGCTGAGGAACCACGATGACGAGCAGGTTCGTGAACGGGTATCGCAGGTCGTGGAGTCTTTATGCTGAACGCGGTTCTGTCAGACCCGGTCTTCAAGCAACTCCGGGACTTCATTTACGAGAAGAGCGGCATTTTCATTGCGGATGCCAAAAAATATCTGGTTGAGAAGAAATTGGCGACGCGGCTTCAGGAAAAGAACCTGAGTAGCTACGACGACTACCTCTCCCTGCTCAAATTCGGCAATGCCGGCGACGAACTGACAAAGCTGTTCGACGCCATTACGACGAATGAGACTTATTTTTTTCGGGAGCCGCAGCAGCTCCAGGTCTGCGTTGACAACGTCGTGCCGCAGGTCATGGACCAGAAAAAAACCAAGGATATCAAAATCTGGTCGGCTGCCTGCTCTACCGGCGAGGAAGCATACACCCTGATCATGATGCTCATGGAGAAGCGCATCTGCAGCCGCATCGAATTGGTCGCATCGGACATCAGCAATGAAGTGCTGGATTCCGCAAAAAAGGCGGTCTACGGCTCTTACTCCATGCGAAACGTGCCGGAGCCGTTCCTGAAAAAGTACTTCAGGAGCAACGGCTGGACCCACGAGCTGGATGCGGTCGTAAAAAACGTCGCCAAGTTTATGAACATCAATCTCATCGATACAGGCAAGATGCGAACCATCCAGGGCGTGGACGTGATTTTCTGCAGAAACGTGCTTATCTATTTCGACGACAAGGCCAAGCAGAAAGCGGTGTCGATGCTGTATGACAGTCTGAGGCCCGGCGGCTTTCTTTTCATCGGCTCGTCGGAAAGCCTCCACAGCATTACCCGGGCCTTTAAGCCCGTTGTGTTCAACAAGGTCGTAGCCTATCAGAGGGTGTGACAAATGAAAATACTGATCGTAGATGACGATTCAACCACACGAAAGCTTCTCGGCCTCTATCTCAGGGCCAAAGGGTACGAAGTCGCCTATGCCGAAAACGGCCTCGACGGCATCGAGAAGCTGGGAGCGGAGAATCCGAACCTGATCATCTCCGACCTCAACATGCCCTATATGGATGGCATCGAGTTTGTCAAGAATATACGGGCTGATCAAGCCCACAAGGAAATCCCGATCCTGATGGTCACAACCGAGGCGGATCCCGAGGAGCGGGAACGTGCCTTGTCCGTCGGTGTCAACGGCTACCTGGTCAAGCCCGTGACGGCCGAAGTGGTCATCCAGAATATCCGTCATATTTTGAAGAACATGTTCGCATAAGGAGGAATTTCCCATGCCTGATTATAAGATGAAAATTATGGTAGTCGATGACTTCTCGACAATGCGGCGCATCGTTAAGAATGTTTTGAAGCAGCTGGGGTATGAGAACATCGAGGAAGCCGAGGACGGGGCACAGGCCTTCGCAAAATTGAAGGCCGGCGGCTTCAGTTTCATGGTCTCCGACTGGAACATGCCGAACATGGACGGGCTCGAACTCCTGAAGACCGTGCGAAAGGACCCTGACCTCAAGAGCCTGCCAATCCTCATGGTCACCGCCGAGGCCGAAAAGGACAAAGTTGTTACGGCGATCCAGGCCGGTGTCAACAATTACGTGGTGAAACCGTTCACCGCGGAAGTCTTCAAGGAAAAGATGGACCGTGTTTTCGAAAAACTGGGGAAACTGTAACGGATAGAAATGCGTGACGAAAGCGACAGTCGGGACCGACGCTGCCTTGCTCCGGGCTCTTTCGTCACACAATCGAACAGGGAGACAACATGCCTGATGAAATGGAAGAAATAATCGCCGAATTCGTGACTGAATCAGAGGAAACCCTTGACAAGATCGACCCGCTCTTCGTCGAACTCGAGGCCAACGGAGATGATAAGGAAATTCTGAATCGGTTGTTCCGGAGCGTTCACACGATCAAGGGCGCCGCCGGTTTTCTGGGATTCCAGTCCATGGTCGACGTTTCGCACAACGCCGAGAACATCATGAAAAAGCTCAGGGATGGCGAGATAAAGGTTTCCCGCCCGCTCATGGATGTGGTTCTGAAGAGCGTGGACATGCTCAGGCTGCTCCTCAGGCATGTCAAGGACAAGGATGGGAAGCAGGAAAACACGGCCCCGCTCGTGCAGGAACTCCAGCAGACGCTCAATGCCGTATTGCCCGCGAAACCGGTAAAAGCCGGCGCAGAGCAGGCCTCGGGCGCAGCGGCTGAAGCCCGCGGCAATAGTCAGGAACCGCAGGTCGCTCCCGTTGACACAACATTGCCGTCACCGGTCGCCGCGCCTGTTGCCGCGGCCCCTGAAGCGTCGCTGGAAAAAGCGACGCCGGAGAAGCAAGAGTCGCTCCAGACGCTCCGCGTAGAGGTAAACAAGATCGACAAGGTTATGGACCTGACCGGCGAGGTGGTGCTCGTGCGGAACAGGCTCCTGAATATTGTGAACCGTCTCGAGCATCAGTACAGTGACGACCACGATGTCCAGAGCCTCCTCGAAGCCGTGTCATTCCTGGATCTCATTACCTCGGACATGCAGCTCGGCGTCATGAAAATGAGAATGCAGCCCATCGCCAAGGTGTTCAGCAAGTTCCCGCGCCTCGTACGGGACATCTCCAGCCCCCTCGGCAAAAACGTAAACCTGAAGGTGTTCGGCGAGGACACGGAAGTCGACAAGTCGGTGATCGAGCAGATCGGCGATCCCATGGTCCATATCATCCGGAACGCCGTAGACCACGGCCTCGAAACGCCTGCGGACCGGCGCGCCAAGGGCAAGCCGGAAGCGGGCACCATCACGATCAGCGCAGCGCAAAAGGGCAGCCAGATCGTGATCGAAGTGTCCGATGACGGCCGGGGCATCAACATCGACCGGGTGAAGGCCAAGGCACTCGAGAAAAAACTCATCACTGAAGAGGACGCAGTGCGGATGACCGATGAAGCGGCGGTAAACCTCATCTTCCTTCCCGGCTTCTCGACCGCCGAAGTCGCCACCGAGCTTTCAGGCAGAGGTGTGGGCATGGACGTGGTGAAAACAAACATTTCCAGGCTGAATGGCAACGTCGAGATTACCACCACCAAGGAGAAAGGTAGCACGTTCACGATACGGATCCCGCTCACGCTGGCCATCATCCAGACTCTGATGGTGCGCTGCGGCAAGGCACGGTACGCGATTCCGCTCGCCCCCGTCGAGGAGACCCTCACGGTCACCGAGAAGGACATTTCCGACATGGGTGGCGCCGAGGCGCTGATCATAAGAGGCAAGGTCTATTCGCTCTTCACGCTTTCCGGCCTGCTCGGCGTCGGCCTGACTGCCGGGGACAACGGAGTCGGCTGCCGGTATGCAGTCGTCGTGGCCATCGGCGATAAAAGGTTCTGCATCGGCGTTGACGAGCTGCTTGGACAGGAAGAAGTTGTGATCAAAACCGTTTCCGGCATTAATACCGGTTCTTCCTATATTCTCGGCGCAACAATCACCGGCGACGGCAAGGTGGTGTTCATTCTCGACCTTGCCGCCATATCGAAAAGTGCTTTTAATCTTGCGACTGCCTAACCAAGGAGGTCCTCGTGCAACAGTATATCGGCTTTCGTCTCAGTACCGGTGAATACGGCATTCCAATTACCCGGGTGCGGGAAATCATCAATCTCCCGAACATCACCAAGATTCCTCAGTCGCCGTCCTATCTGAACGGGATAACGAACCTGCGCGGCAGCGTCATTCCAGTCGTGGACCTCAAGGAACTCATCCATGTCACTGCTGACAAGCAGGGCGGGACGAAGATCATCGTCATCGCGAGCGGCAGGATAACCTTCGGGCTCCTGGTAGACGGCATCACCGGCGTCCTGAGCCTCGATGAGGCCGCCATTGAATCTCCGGAAAACCTTCCCCAGGGCCACACGGAGCAGGTCGAGGGCGTAGCGAAGCTCGATGGACGTCTCATCGTTCTCCTTGATATCAAGAAGCTGATTCCGCTCGACGACTTAAGCCTTCTCGAGGATTATGCTCTTGAAAGCAGCTCGGAGATGCAGAACGGCACCATCGAGGTGACGAGGGCAATACAGACCATGGGCGGCGAAGTGCAGATTCGGGAGATCCGCGAGGCAAAGACCTATTTTGAAAAGAATAAGAATATCAGCCCAGATGATCCCCGTCAGGCCATTCTCGACGACATCATGGCGTTCATGACCGCGGTTTCGGAGCGTAATTACGAGAAGGCTGATGCTGCGGTCCAGACAATCGCAAAGCTGGGGCAGGGCGACCTGTTCAAGGAAGTGGGAAAGATCACGAGAAAGCTGCATGATTCCATCAGGAGCTTCAAAGAGGCTGTGGACCCACGCCTGAAGGACATAACCCAGGCGGATATACCGAACGCCGTGGACAAGCTGCAATTCGTGATCGACAAGACCGAGGAAGCGGCGAACAAAACGATGAACGTCGTGGAAAAATACATTCTCACCATGGACGATCTTTCCACCCACCTCCGGCAGGTTCAGGGACCGCCTGAAACAGTCGCATTCCTGAAACAGTTCAAGAACGGCCTGGAAGACGACTTGACGGAGATCCTGACAACCCAGTCTTTCCAGGATCTGACGGGCCAGACGATAAAGAAAGTTATCAAGCTAGTGGGAGACATCGAAACCGAACTTGTGCGGCTAGTCACCTCCTTCGGCGTAAAAATCGAAATGGGAATGAAGGAGCCGGTAATGGCAGCGGAGAAGGTTTCCCAGTCTGACGTGGACAACCTGCTGAAGGACCTTGGATTTTAACGGGGAAGCATTCGCTACTGTTTAAAAACAGGCAGAGTTAAATAATTCAGCAAAAAGGAGAAAGCAACATGGCACTTTTCAACTGGAACGACAATCTGAGCGTCAAGGTTACGGAGTTCGATGAGCAGCATAAAAAACTGATCGGCATGGTGAACGATCTGCACTCGGCCATGGGTGCGGGCAAAAGCAGGGAGATCATGGGCTCAGTTTTGACTGGCCTGATCGACTATACGGCAAACCACTTTGCCGCGGAAGAGAAACTCATGCAGAAGTACGGATATCCCAGTTTCGCGAGGCACAAAGCCGAGCATGACGCTCTGACAAAGCAGGTTGTCGACATCATGGCCAAATTCAAGGAAGGCAAGTCAGTCGTCACCATCGAACTCATGAATTTCCTGAAGGACTGGCTGACCAAGCACATTCAGGGCACCGATAAACAGTACGGTCCCTTCTTGAACAGCAAGAACGTACAGTAGAGCCAACTGTAAACGCGAGGAGCACTGAAGAACAGGAATCCAACATGACGGTAAAAGTACTCATCGTAGATGACTCAGCGTTCATGCGTAACGCTCTGGCCAATATGCTGTCTTCTGACGCCGAAATCAAGGTAATCGGGACGGCGCGTGACGGTGTAGAGGCGGTAGAGAAAGTGGCGCAGCTGAAACCTGATGTGGTCACCATGGACGTCGAAATGCCGCGCATGGACGGCATCGAGGCGCTCAGACTCATCATGGACAAGACACCGGTTCCTGTCATCATGGTCAGCTCGCTCACCACCGAAGGGGCCCACGTGACGCTGGACGCGCTGGACCACGGCGCCGTGGACTTCATCCCCAAAAACCTGTCCGAGCTTTCGATCAACATCGTCAAAATCAAGGCCATGTTGATCGATAAGGTCAAGCAGATCGCGCGGTGCAGTAAGGTTCGGAAGCCCAGTCGCACAGCCTCCTCCGCCCGCCCTGTTCCGCCGGTCCGGATCGCCCCCGCGCTGTCGACGGGCGCGCGCCGCATCAGCCTGGTGGCCATCGGCACCTCCACAGGCGGACCGCGGGCGATCCAGGAAATCATTCCCCATCTGCCCAAGGACTTCCCCGTGCCGATCGTGATTGCCCAGCATATGCCATCGAACTTTACTGGGCCCTTTGCGGATCGGCTGAATCAGCTGTCCCAGATCACGGTCAAGGAGGCGGAGGAAGGCGAAACGCTCAAGGCGGGGGTGGCCCTCGTCGCCCCGGGCCGCGGACATATGTGCCTGACCCGTCCCCGAGGACTCGAAACGGTGGTGTCCATTGAGGAACATCACGATGAACTCATTTACCGTCCCTCCGTCGACTTCCTCATGGCGTCGGTGGCGGAACTGTTCCCGGGAAGGGCGCTCGGCGTGATCCTGACCGGAATGGGCAATGACGGAGTCAAGGGCCTCGCGGCGCTCAAAATGAGCGGCGGCAGAATCTTCGCGCAGGATGAGGATACATGCGTGGTCTATGGTATGCCCCGGGCCGTTGTGGATGCGGGTATCGCCGACAAGGTACTGGCCATCGAGGAAATGGCGGGCGAGATCATTAATGCGGTTTGAGGAGAGAGAGCCAGGAATGCTCAATTTATGAGAAAGTTCATTATCAGACAGCGGTTTTTTTCCCTCGGCCGTGGCGTTAATGGATTGTCTCAAGAACCAGCTGACAGAGCATATTGTCGGCATTGATAAAAAGCACAGCCCCATCTCAGGAGCGGGGGCGTATCGTAGGCCGCATCGTCAGGCACCTTTTGGCAGAGTCCTTGCATTTTGTAACTGGAGAAGGATAGTCGGCGTGATGCCAAATCGGGTATTCATGCCGCGAAGGGATACTATAACGTTTTTTAATGTCGGTTATCGGAGGTTCTGATCATAATAAATAAGTGCGGTCTTGCGAGGTAACGATCTCGACCGTAAATACTATATGTCACGAAAGAGAGGAAGTTTTTCTCGAAGCAAGCAATATTTTCCCTTTTAACTAAATTGCAGCGTGATGAGCTGTTTCTCCTGATTGAGGAATGAACGCCAAAGCCAGTCGGAACAGCGAGGAGGAGTCAACAATGAGAATGTCATTATCAAAAAAACTGTATGGCGCTATAGGCATCGTTCTCGTATCGCTAGTTATCGTTTCAGGGATGTCCTTCTTTACCCAGCGTTACCTTCTCTCTGAATATGAGAACGTGGCAAATAAGGACGGAGCCCAAATGCAATCGAGCATGAATGCCCAGAACGAACTCGGGCTGTCTGTGCGATCGTATAAGAACTATGTTGTTCGCGGAGATGAGAAATATATCCAGGAGTTCAGAGACGATGTAAAGCGGATCAATGACGGGATAGATATTTTTCAAAACTTAGCCATAGGCGAGGAAGAAAAAGCCGCCTACAATAATGCAAAAGCAAGTGTCGCTGCCTATGAGCATGTCATTGATCCGCTTATTGAGGCGCGCAAAAAGACCAGGGACATACAATCTCTTGACAACATGATGAAGGATGCGGACAAAGGGATCCGGCAGGCATTGGAGGACATGAGCAATCTGGCAGAAACTAACTATGACGCAAAAAAAGTTGATATTGACACAAATGCGGCGCGATTAAATATTTTACAGGTTGTTATCATGGTGGTTGCCATTATTGTGGGGCTTATTTTGAGCACGCTCATTATTAAAAGTATCCTCAAGTCAATCATTGCGGCCAAGGCCGCGGCGGAGTCGGCGGCAACGGGGGATTTGTCGCATGAACTGGCCATAACATCGAATGACGAGGTCGGCGACCTGATGAAGAGCTACAACATGATGATGGTAAACCTCAGGCGTATCGTAGGCGAAATCAACACGACCACGAGCGCCCTCGCCAGCAGCTCCGACGAGCTTTCGGCCACTGCCGATGATATGAACAAAGGCACCCAGGAGCTGTCCTCCCAGACGGACCAGGTGGTGACCGCGATGACCGAGGTGTCCCAGACCATCATGGACATGGCCAAGAACGCCTCCCATGCGGCCGATGCCAGCAAGGGCGCTTCAGAAACGGCTTCAAAGGGCAAGAAAATCGTCGATACGACCGCGGAGGACATGATCGGGATCGCCAAGACAGTTCAGGAAGCAGCTGGCACCATCGAGGAGCTCGGCAGGAGTTCGGCCCAGATTGGCGAGATCGTGTCTGTCATTAACGGCATCGCGGACCAGACGAACCTGCTCGCCCTGAACGCAGCGATCGAGGCGGCCCGGGCCGGTGAACAGGGACGGGGGTTTGCCGTGGTCGCCGATGAAGTACGGAAGCTCGCGGAGCGGACAGGCCAGGCAACGAAGGACATTGCCCAGCGCATCGAGGCAATCCAGGCCGCGGCTGGAGAGTCTGTCGACGCTATGAAACGGGGCAGCGACGAAGTGGATAAAGGTGTAGCTCTTGCCAAGGACGCAAGCGAGTCCCTTGACTCCATCGTGACCACGTCATCGAGCGCCATGGACATGGTACAAAGAATTGCGGCGGCCACGGAACAGCAGTCAGCCGCATCGGAAGAAGTGACGCAGAACATGGAAAACATATCAAGCATTACCAAGCAGTCCTCGTCATCAACGGAGCAGATCAAGGTATCGGCAACGGAGCTTGCGCGCCTTGCCGCGGGCTTGAAGGAGATGACCGCCTGGTTCAAGGTATAACACTAAACTGCTGCTTGCGGCAGACGGTATAGTAAAGAGAATATTTTCAAAAGGAGAGTCTATGGCTACAACCTCTGTCCATACGGAAATGCTTCAGCTCGTTACCTTTAAGCTGGCCGGTCAGAAGTACGCTGTGAATATCCTGAAGGTCCAGGAAATCAACAACATGAAGGAGATCACTTCAATCCCGAACGCCCCCTCCTATCTTGAAGGCGCCGTCAACCTCAGGGGCAAGGTGATCCCTGTCCTCAACCTGAGAAAAAAGTTCGGATTCGAGGAAAAGGCCACGGATGAGCTCAGCAAAATCGTCATCATGGATGTCCGGGGAGTAATCATGGGACTGATGGTGGACGCTGTATCGGATGTCCTGAGGATCCCCCGGGATCTGGTGGAGCCGCCGCCGCCCGTATCTTCGAATGTCAGCACCGAGTTCATTTCCAGCATCGCCAAGTTGGAGGAAGGACTTGTGATCCTGCTTGACATGGACAAACTGCTCGGCGATGAAGAGCACAGAGCAGTATTCGGAGAGAACAGGGTTGCCTGAGCTCCCTGATTTGTACAAATCAGACGAAGTACTGGTATGTTTCATAAAAGGAGAAATACCATGTTTAAATCGTTCATTTACAATATGAACCTGAAAAAGAAAGTCTACCTGATTTTTGGCATCATCATCGCGGCAACGACCATGGGGATTGCTATCGGGGTGACCGCCTTTTCGCGGGTTCAGGTGGGCGGAACGGCATATGGAATGATCGAGGAGAACATGCTCGTAGCCGACAATATCGCGAAAATGCGGGCAAATCTCGCTTTCATTCGAACATCGCTCCTCACGATGATCATCGAAAACAACGAAGGCAGACAGGAATCTCTGCGCAATGACATCGAAGCCCTGTCCACAAGACTGGACGATCTCTTCGGCATCGTCGACACTCAGCTCAAGGAATCAGGCCACCCGGAAGCGATCGAGACAATAGCAAGTGCCCGAGATGCATGGGCCGCGTTCAAGGACCTCCAAAACACGCGATTCGTGCCCGCGATCAGCTCCGGGAAGATAAAAGACGCGATGGCCATTGCCGGCGGCGCTATGGAAGCGCGATATAATGTTTTTTCAACGGAGACGAAAAAAGTGGTCGATCAGGTCCGAAAGGACGTTCCCCCCATGGTCACGGCTATGAAGCGGGAATCAAGCATCGTGAAATTATTATTTATTGTAGGGGGCGCCACATTCGTCGTTTTTTATGTCATCGTGGCTGTCTTCTTCATCAAAACGCTCATCACGCCCATCGTGATGGTGTCGGAGCGCTCCGCCCAGATGGCGACAGGGGACTTTTCCCATGCCGATATGCACTCCCGAGGCAAGGACGAAATCGGTGTTATGCTCTCTAACTTTTCGACAATGGCATCCAAGCTCGGAGGAACAGTGACGCATCTTCAATCCAACATCGTACAGCTTACCGCATCCTCAGAACAGCTGTGGGCTACGGCGGAGAGCCTTGTAAGTGGCGCGACGAACGAGTCTGAGCAGGCCAAGGCGGTCACCTCGGCAACGCTCCAGATGTCGCAGACCATCGGAGACGTGGCGCAGAACGCCGCCCAAGCTTCAGACGCGGCGAAACAGTCCTCGCACAAGGCCGACGACGGCAAAAAGGTCGTGGAAAACACCGTCGAACGTCTGGCCGCCATCACGGCCGCAGTCCAGGAAGCCATGCAGACGATTGAAGGGCTCAGCAGAAGCTCGGCCCAGATCGGGGAGATCGTGAACCTCATCCATACGATTGCCGATCAAACGAACCTGCTCGCGCTGAACGCGGCAATCGAAGCTGCCCGCGCCGGCGATCAGGGCCGCGGGTTCGCCGTGGTCGCCGACGAAGTACGGAAACTGGCGGACCGCACCACAAGCGCGACCAAGGATATCGAGCAAAAGATATCCACGATCCAGGCCGATGCGGAACAATCGCTTATTTCGATCCGGAATGGCAACGCTGAGGTTGACAAGGGCATGAGTCTCGCCCGCTCCGCCAGCCAGTCCCTCGACGCTATCGTGCAGTCCTCGAACCATGTCATGGATATGATCGCGAGGATCGCGACCGCGACAGAAGAGCAGTCCGCCACGTCCGAAGAAATTACGAAAAACATGAATACAATTTCGGACGTGATCGAAAACTCAACGCAATCGGCAAACCAGGTACAGCAGGCATCCCATACCCTTACGAAACTTTCCGCCGAAATTCAGGATAAGATGTCCTGGTTCAAGATGAATGGCAGGACGGGGGCATAGATACGGGTCACTCGTGAATCACAGGGCGAAGGGCTCTTTCCCCTATGTGCGAATGAAATTCCTGAGGGCTTCGGGGAAAAAAGCCTTTGCATTTAACCGCCTGCTGGGACGCGCTGGTGTTCATCGTCCTTGACATCCTCCCCGGCCGGAAGGCCGAGGATTCCCGAATCAGGCTCTACAACTACTGAGAGCCAATGCAGATTCTGTTCGCAGATGCGGCAGAGATGTTTGCCACTTCCCCGGTTCATGGGCTGTTGCAGATGACCTGGTATTCTCCAGGCGAACCGGTTGACTGCAGGCTGTGCCAAACAGCCACTACTCCAAGAGACACCTATTTGCTCCGGGAGATACCTTTTGAGGATGTTGACTGCGCCGTTTACGTCGGCATTCATTTCGGCGCCACAGTGTTTGCAGACATGGAGACCTCGATGCACACGGCTGGACTTGTTTATGGTGTGACAACAGGTCTGGCTCGTGTAGCTCTCGTTTAAGTCTACAACACGGATACCTTTGAGTCGTCCCTTGTACGTAAGCATTTTGATGATTTTGTCGAAAGGCCACTTGTGGAGCTGCTGATTCCCGCTGTTTCCCCAGTCTTTGCCTTCTCTAATGTCATCAAGGGTGCCCACGATGATCGTGGAGACGCCGCGAGCCTCTGCATCGCTGACAAGAGATTTGGTAAAGCTGTGGAGCAGGTGGGAACGCTGGTGGGAACGTTTTTGGTTCAGTGCACACGATTTTTTGGACCTGCTTTGAGTGGTTTTCGATTTTAGCTTTTCAAAATACCGTTCCAGGGCAGCTAATTCATCGCCTGGCCAGAGGGCAGTAGTTCCATCCGTACACGCGGTGGCGGCTATATTAATGATCCCGAGGTCGACGCCCATAGCTTCCCCGGCTCCTTTCAGTTCGGGAAGCACTCTATTATAGACGAGGTGAACATACCAATCGCCTTTCAGATAGACCAGACGTCCTATCTGGATATTGTCATCGGTAAGACGATATCCGTAAGGCATTCTGACTTGAGGAATTGCTTGTTGTAGATGTCTCTGGGGATGCTGAGCCGTACGGTGGAAGTCCGGGGGTCCCACCTAACGGCAGATTGTTTAAATGTTACGGCCGAAAGCGTGGATTTCCTTCTGTCGCCTGGAGGTTTAGCCTTCTTATCGCCGTTTTTACGCAGCGCGTACCAGGATTTGTATGATTGCCAAAGCTCTTCTAATACGGCCTGGGCGCTTTGGGAGTGTAGCCGGCGATACCAAAGGGGATGTTCTTGTTTCATGGCCACATCGAGGTCTGAATAGGCAGGTATTTTGCCTGTGGCCTCCCATGTTTTCTTGGTATACCACACAGCCGTGTTCCAGAGCTTTGTGACAAAAAAACCGATGAGACCAAGCAAGATTGCCGTACTGTCATCCGTTACCGACACTTTACCGACGGAGGTCATTGTTTGATACTCAAGTTCTTTAGGAGTCGCAGCCATCACTGCTCATTATAGCAAAGCGGTGAACATTTGTCTACTCAAATATCAAAACGAATACGTTTTTGGCTGCGTTTGATCCTCATTAGAGAGCTCAAGACTGCTCGATTGCAACATTCCAAGGCTCAACGAGTTGGCCACATTAACGATGGACGGCCTGGACTTAGAGGACTGGCTAGAGAGATTTTTGACATCCTTCGTCAAGTCGGTCTCCGCAATAAACGGACTGAGTGCTACCTGTCCAATTGTCCACGTCTGGCCGTTGATGACGCCTGTATCGGATACGTTCATGCTCCGTAGGCAGCCTGACGAATAGCCGTCCTCATTGACACTCGTCAGGGAGAATCCGCTTCCGTACTGCGTGGACATATTGAGACCGGTGTCTCCTTCCGCACACAAGACCAGCGCTTTGTCCCCTGGATCTGGATAAAAACCCACGATATCGTGCAGTTTTTCCAGAAAGTGTTTGTCCCGGCTCAGCTTAAATAATTTGACGATCTGAGGCTGAGATTATGTTGATATCATATTCACCAGGTCTTGTAACATCTGGTCCGTAGTGGTAATTACCTTCGAATTGGCCTCGTAGCTGCGTTGCGCCGAAATCATATCGACAAACTGTTGGTCCAGGTCCACGTTGGAGAGTTCAAGGCTGCTCGATGATATTGTTCCGAGGCCAGACGAGTTGGCTGTGCCAACAATGGGCGGTCCAGAATTGGTTGACTCGCTGTAGAGGTTTTCGCCATCTTTTGTCAAGTTGTTCTCCGCCATGAACCGGCTGAGCGCTACCTGTCCAATCGTCTGCGTCTGACCGTTGGTGTAAACGCCACTTATAACACCAGTATTAGATACGCTCACACTCTGGAGGGAGCCTGACGAAAAGCCATTCTGGGTGACGTTCGTGACGGAGAATGTGCTCCCGAACTGCGTTGACATATCGAGACCGGTGCCTCCTCCTGCGGTGCCGGCGCCGTAATTGAAGGTGACCGCTTGGGGAGTTGTGACTCCGCCGCCGAAGGTAAAATTGATCGGCGCATTGTTGCCGGTGTTAAGGGACCCGTTTGCGTTAAATACAAGATTCTGTTGTCCTGCATTTATGAAATCTCCAGGATTGGCTGGGTCGGCTTCCACGTAGTTGACCGTCCAGGTGTTATTGCCGGTTTTCACGAAATACTGTGTTACCTGGTGGGCGCCGCCTTGTGAATCATACAGGGTTACAGAGTTAGAAGAATTGTAGTTTGCAGGATCATTGTTTCCGGTGCCGTTCCCGTTCAGCGTGAATGCGGCAGCCGGCTGTGTTGCTGTCGAATCGAGGTTGATTGACGCGCTCACTGTAGTCGTGGGATTCGCCTGGCTTTGGTTTGCCGCGAGATTAAGATTTCCAATCGCGCCGGTGATTTGCCCTGCCGCATTGGCAAGGTACCCCTGCAGAATATCACCATCGGGATTCACGATGTTTCCATTCTGGTCCAGCGAGAATTGTCCCGCCCGCGTATAGTACGTTGTGTTGCCCTGATTCACCATGAACAGGCCATCACCATTTATGGCTAGGTCCAACGGACTGGACTCAGTCTCAAGCGAGCCCTCCGAGAAGACAGGCGATACATTCGTTACATTGACGCCAAGACCGACCTGCGACGTGATACCGCCGCTGGTCAAGCTTTGGCTCAGCACATCGCCAAAATTAACGTCGCTTTCTTTGAATCCCACCGTATTCATGTTCGCAATATTGTCTCCGATCACCGAGAGATCAGTACTGCTGGCATCCATGCCGCTGACTGCCGTATATAATGCTGTTAACATACTATGACCCTCCTAATATTTCTTGAATGTCTCCGAGCTGAATCTGCTCATTGTTGTCCAGCGTCAAATAAGTCACATTATTGCTGTAGCTAACGCTAGTCACTGTGCCTGAAGTAAGTGGCGTTGCGGTAACCGCATTTCCCGAGCTGTCCACGGCCGAAACCGCAAAAGTATATTGGCCCGATGGCAACGTGTTTCCGTTCTGGTCATTTCCGTTCCAAGTATAGCTGTTAGCTCCGGCATTCTCGCTTCCGAGCACTTGGTGATTCACTAGGGCTCCGGTTGAATTATAAATGGAAACCGTAACTTTCGCAGCGTTATTCTGCAACGTATAGTTCATACTGGCTTGCCCGTTGAGTGTGACCGTATTTCCCGTAGCAACGACATTTTCACCAATCAGGCCGGCAGCCATCGTATTCTGCAACGATGACTGTGAGGATGCCATACTTGTTAACTGTGAGTTGATATCCGTGAGCTGTTCCACAGAGGCGAACTGGGCCATCTGTGCTGCCATATCCGAGCTGTCCGAAGGGTTCAGCGGATCCTGGTTCTGCAGTTCAGTGGTCAAAAGCGACAGAAAATCCGTTTCGTCAAGAGTTTGTAAGGATCCTCCCGTTGATGCTGAACTTTGTGATTGTGTGGTGCTTTGTGTCGGCGCAGTGTTTGTAATATTAGCTATTGTCATAGCCCTTCCTCCTCTCAAAGAATGTAAGAACCTTCACCGCGGAAATTCACGGAGCGAATCATGAAGCACTGTTATGCTAAACAAATATGCTTACCAGGCCCCGAGCATCGGCCCTTCCCGCATCTTCCACTGCCTGCTGAGGAAGAGTACTTTTCTGCCCGCCGCCCTGCCCGCCCTCAGCGGATCCATCCCAAGTGCCTTTGTGGTTCAGCGACACCGAGAACCCACCTACGCTCAGACCTTCCCCCACGAGAGCATTCATCATCTGCTGCTTGTTATTCTCGAGCAGGTTTTTGGTGACATCGTTGGACACGTGTATCTGGGCGCTGACCGTCCCTTTATCGAGACTGAGGTTGATGTCGAGCTTGCCGAGCCCGTCGGGTTCCAGTCTTACGGCGAGTCGGTTCCCGTCCTTCACGATCGAGACAGCGTGATCAATAAGGTCCGCCGGGTCCGTATCCTGGTGCTGAAGAGGCACCGGACTCGATGGGGCATCTGCATTTCGTGCAGTTGCCGTGAAAGCCGGTTGGTGCTGAACCGAGGACTGAACCGAGGACTGGCCCTGTTGCATCAGCGTCAGGAAATCGGTTTTTGCCGACGTTGGATCGTTCTGCCCTTTTTCCTGGCTTCCTTCCTCGCCCGTGCCCAGCTCCGGCTTCGCATCGGTGTCCTGCTGAAGCAGGATCATGTTATAATCCGTTTTGGCCAGGCCGGGCTCTATGCTCGTCGCCGATTGCCCCGGTTTTTCTGGAGTATCATTCCGACCAGGAGCAAGCCCCTCCAACCCGGTTTTTTCCGAAGTGCCCGCGGCCTCCGTTTTTACCGGTACGGTCAGGGCTTCGGTTTTTACCGGAGTGAGTTCCGCCGTCGCGGATTTCGGCTGCGGGGGAATATTCTGTTTGTTTTTCTCGTCAACCTCAAGTTGTTCAGAAAACGATGCAGATGCTGGCGGGACAGCCGCCTGCTTCTGTCCTTCGGGGACGGGGGAGGACTTGTCAATTGCCTGCTGTCCAGTTGTCTGTCCGGTTGTCGGCAGCGAGGGAACCTGATCTTGCACAGCAGGCGTCGCGGAACCGTTCTTGCCGGAGACTGCCGAATCAATCGCTGTGGCCTGACTAGCATCCGGCGCGGCCTGCTGATTGTTCTGGATGAACGATCCCAGCAACTGGCCCATCAATATGCTGAAGATGGCATCTGACGCGCCCGTTCCCGCATCGGGCCCGTCCTCGCTGGTGCATGCTTTGGACACGCTCTTGTTTGCAGCACCTTCCCCGGAATTAACGAACTGGATATCCATGGTACTCACACAGAGAGCAACTCTCGTGCCAGACAGGTATGCCGGACGATTAACCGCTTCAACTGATTGAAAATGTGTTCATTCATGATTGAGATTCTGGAAACACGGATGATCATTGCGGCAGGTACAGATCATTTTTTGCCTGGCAGGGAAATTTTTTCTCACTGCGGCATTAGGCCACAGGGTCACCGAAATGCTTGAGAAAAAATGTTGAAACCGGCGGGACAAAAGGGTCTGGCAAGCAGCCTGGTTTTCCCCTTGCTCAACAGAACGGACACTATTTTCAAATTTTTAAAGTTCCAGGCTGTTCTGCCGATAAGAAGGAAAGGAGGCAGAGGCCGCTTCAGCCTTATACTCATGACGGAGCTCGAGGTAAAACGCTATATAAAAAAATTGCACGACCTGTCGACAACACCCGCGTTGTTGGGAAGGATCCTTTCCCTTGTTGAAGATGAAGCGTCATCGACCAATGACCTTTGCCGGCTTATTTCCCATGACCAGGTCATGGCCCAGCGCGTACTCAAGGTTGCCAATTCCGTTCTGTTCGCGCACTCCGGGGAAATTACCAATATTGATCAGGCTCTTCTCTTCCTCGGGATGGACCGCATCAAGTCCATTGCCGTCGGCATGTCGGTCATGCGTATTTTCCCCTCCCCAGGATCGTTTAAGATCGAGAATCTCTGGCTCCATAGCTACGAAGTCGCCTACATATCGTCCTTGCTTTCCGAAATCATATCCGTTACCCAGCCCCAAGAGTGTTTTCTTGCCGGTTTGCTCCACGACATAGGCCGCATTATTCTTTATAATATGGACCACAAACGATTTCAACGGATCGAGATCACGGACACGCTGCTGGACCAGGAACAGGATCTTTATGGCTGCACTCATCCACAGGCGGGAGCGTGGTTTGCCGAGGAAATCGGCTTGCCGAACAGCATTGTCACGACCATCAGGTATCACCACTTGCCGTCAGCCACGCCTGATGAAATGCACCTCGTCTCCCTTGTTTCGCTGGCCGAGGCTTTGACACGGATGTTTAGACCCCGTATCGAGGATGACGGCATATGGACGATGGAACACAACGCCATTCTTCTCGAATTCGCGCTGACCCAGGAATATCTTAACGACATCGGCCGCGTATTCGCTCTAGCACAGACCGAAATAGAAGGCTTCTTCGCCACGTCGGAATAAGCGATTCAGCAGACTAGGCCCTGCCTGACCCTTTTTCACAGAACAGCTCTGTACGATGACGATCGATATAAAAAATGTTATCATTTTGTCAAAAAAATGACGCTTTTGTGTCTTTCTTTTTTGGCTTCGTGTTTTCGTTCTGCACTGATTTGTTTCCCTCCCCATTTCACTATCTCTATTAATTTACTGATTTTATTAGATTATAATTATTTATTTTCCTCTCATGAAGATAAAGTTATATATTTATCCAATTCTATCTGCTCATTATGTCATGGCACGTCTTTTGCTCTATTATGACCAAAGGCTCGACTGTCATAAAACAGTCAATTGTTGAGCGGCTGAAATTAGGTATCTAAAAGGGGTGTTCAAGGAGAGTAAACAATGCCAATAGAACCTCCGGGAAAAATTAACGAAACACAGATCATTCGACATGAAGAAGGGGCTGCCATGCAACAGAAAAAAAAGCAGACGCCCCAGAAAAAAAACCAGATAAAAGAAACCGAAAAATCCGGGAAGATAGACATTAAAATTTGATATGGGGACTAACGTTATTACAGCCGACAGACGGCAGACGGCAGTGGAAAAAGGAAAAGGTATCCTGAACCTCGAACTTGCCGAGATACAGGAAATATCGGAGCTCATATTCAGGAAGCTCGAGATGAAAATTCAGGTCATAAAAACCCTTGAAGCATCGGTGGACAAAAAGAAAGCCGAATTGAACCTGCTCATTCAACGAGCTGAAGCGCTCGGGAAGAACGTGCAGGGCGACGAAGGTCTTGAGGCTTCCCTCGACAAAAAGAAAACAGACTTAGAACAGTTGGTTCGGCGCGCTGAAACGCTCGAAAAGAACCTGCAGGCCAAGGAAGAGATCGCTGGTTCACTGGATAAAAGAATATCCGCCCTACAGCGGCTGAGTCTACAAACTGAAGCGCTGAAACCGGAGGGCGGCGGCTCAAGCCGCCACCAGGAGATCGTTGCGCTCAGCCGGAAATCCCTCTCGTCCCGGGAAATCGCGGAGGTTCTCGACATGCCCCTGGGCGAGGTTGAACTCATTCTTGAACTATCTCCCCCTCAGGCGTGAGGCAATTCTTACCGGAGAGGAAATTTTTTCCCCCCTGATCCGGCTTTGCCGGGGTGATTATTCTTGCATGATCCTGCGGAAGAGCCCGTGTGTGGTTGATTTTCCATTATTATCTGGATAGTGATCGGTAAACGGAAGCGATGGCACGGTACTTGCTCATATAGGAGGTAACATGTACAAAGGAATATACATAGCAGCCTCTGGAGCGGTGTTAAAACAAACGCAGCTCGATGTAATCAGCCAGAATCTCGCTAATGCGAATACCGCCGGCTATAAGAAAGACTCGATTTCCTTTAAGGATTATCTCTTTCAAACGGAGCCGAGCGCAACTCCTGACGGCCGCGACATGACTGAGTATTCCGGTACCAAAACAGACCTGTCGAACGGAAACACCGTCAAGACCGGCAACTCCTTCGACATTGCTGTTGAGGGCGACGGTTTCCTAGCCTTGGAAGGAAACCATTATACCCGTGGAGGCGACCTGAAGGAAAACAGCGAAGGCTTCCTCACCACCCATGACGGCATCAAGGTCCTCGGCCTGGGCGGACCGATCAGCATTCCCTCCGACAGCGTCCAGGTCAGCATCGACCTGCAGGGCAAGGTCTCGGTCATGACGGCGGGCAACACCCTGCCCCAGGAAATTGATACCATAAAAGTTGTCGACTTCGGTCCTGACGCGAACCTCACCAAGATGGGCAACGGCCTGTTCACGGCCAACGCCAACGCTGGCACGCCTTCGACGTCTACGATAAAACAGGGCTACGTGGAAACGTCGAACGTACAGGTTGTGAGGGAAATGGTCCAGATGATTCAAACCATGCGTGAGTTTGAAACGTATCAGAAAGCCATTCAGGCTTTTGACAGCGCAACATCGAAAGTTACGAATGATTTAGGGAGGCTATCATAATATGATGAGATCATTGTACATTGCCGCGACAGGCATGGAAGCGCAGAACCTGAACATCGACGTAATATCCAACAATCTGGCCAACGTAAACACCAATGGCTTTAAGAAAAGCAGGCCCGCCTTCCAAGATCTCCTGTACCAGACAATCAGGACTCCTGGTGCCACATCGGCAGAAGGCACGGTAATCCCATCAGGCATCCAAGTGGGCATGGGTGTGAACCCAGTTGCGGTCGAAAAAATATTTCTGCAAGGTGATTTCAGCCAGACCGGCAACAGCCTCGACACGGTCATCCAGGGTAACGGCTTTTTCCAGGTCCTGATGCCGGATGGTACAACTTCCTACACCCGCGCGGGCTCCTTCCAACTTGACGGTCAGGGACGGATTGTCACCCCCGACGGATACCCGATAGAACCGGGAATTACCATTCCGGCGAACACCACGAGCATCAGCATCAGTTCCGACGGGTTCGTTTCGGTACTCCAGCCGGGTAACACCACGCCCACCCAGATCGGCCAGATCCAACTCGCGAATTTCATCAATCCCGGGGGCCTGAACGCGCTCGGAGCAAATCTTTTCCAGCAGACAGCCTCGTCGGGAGAACCCATCACCAGCAATCCAGGAGCAAATGGACTCGGCACCATCCTGGAAGGCTCTGTTGAAATGAGCAACGTCAATGTGGTCGAGGAAATGGTGGACATGATCGCGGCCCAGCGTGCCTATGAGGTGAACTCCAAGACGATCCAGGCAGCCGACCAAATGCTCCAGGTAGCGAACAACTTGGGGGCAACTTCATAACGAATACATAAAAACGTAACGCAAACATCGTAAGGCACGCTATTGAGGCAATCGTCATGAATAAGAAATGCATCGTAAAGCGAACGAAATATCAGGCGGGGGCGAGGTTCCTGGCCGTCTCATTTCTCTTCCTGATAATCGGTCTTCTGACGGTCCCGGCAGATTCGGCCCCGACCGCATCCTGGAGTCCCGAGTCAACACTCCATAGCTATATCCTGCAGCACTATCCTTGGGTGGAGGCAGATATCAGCGATCTCCAGCTGAGTGCAACGCCTCCGTCATATTCACCGTCATCGATTACCGTCGAAAAAGCACCTCCCGGCAGGGCCAGCTTCCGACTTGAATTCAAGGGCGGCTCGTCCGTGATGGCAACGGCGTTCATCAAGGTCTTTGACCACGTCGTCATGAGCAGATCGGCATTCCCCGGCGGATATGTATTGAAGCAGGATGACGTGTATTCAACGCTCATGGAAAGCGCCCGCATTCCCCAGGGCGCAATTCGTGTGGCGAACCAGGCCGTTGGCAAGCCGCTCTATCGCTCCATCGTGCCGAACATGCCGCTTACAAGCGCCCAGGTCTCGGAAACGCCGCTGGTCAAGCGGGGGCGCAAAGTCATGATATGCATCGAGACTCCGGCTTTTTCCATAAAAACAGAGGGTGAATTGACCCGAGATGCCGCTGTCGGCGACTACGTGCAGACCGTCAACTTGATGTCCAAGAAAGTCATAACGGGCCTGTTGATCGATGAGAGCACGGTCCGTGTGGATTACTGAGATGAAGAACCCAAAAGTAAGCAGTAAGAAGCCAGCAGTCCAAGGGCAAATACAGAAGACCAGAAAGACGGTTGCCTGTCTTTTATGCTTTGCCGTCTGCTTTTTAACCCTGTCCTGCGCATCAACGCCCAAGCTATCCCCCCCGCCTCCGCGGTATGTGTACGAACACAACCAGGCAGGGGAGGCTAAGGAGCCGCTCTCGGGGACCAACTCACTTTGGCGCGATTCCGCTAGCCTCTACGAGGACGTCAAGGCCAGACGGCTGAATGACCTTCTTACCATTAATGTGGTGGAAAATATCTCCGGATCGGGCACGGCGAACACCGCAACAGACAAAACATCCTCAACCGATGGGGCAGTAAATAACGTATTTGGCATTCCGACGAACTTGGGTATGGCCAACCTGTTTGGTAAAGGATTTACCTTCGCCCCGACCGTCAACGGTTCAATGACTGACAGCTTCAAGGGCGATGGTTCCACAACGCGGGCGGGAAGCCTTATAGGCACTATCACGGCAAAAGTCGTCGAGGTAATGCCGAATGGCAACCTCGCAATCGAATCGAGGAAGGACATCACCATCAACAACGAAAAACAGACCCTTATTTTGCGCGGCATGGTGCGGCCCGACGATGTGGCGACCAACAACACCATTTTGAGCAGCCAGGTCGCGGACGCGGAAGTTTATTTTGTCGGCGAGGGTGTGGTCCAGAGCAAGCAGGATACGGGCTGGTTCGACAAAATCTTGGATAAAATATGGCCATTCTAAACAAAATATTGGATCGTATGAAGTATAGAGTAGTCAAGGCGCATACCCGGCTGTCCCGTTTACTGCTTTGCCTCTGTCTCTGTACTGTCTGCTGTCTTCTGCCTACTGCCTCCCTTGCCGAACGCATCAAGGACATCGCCTCGTTCGAGGGCATGCGGGAGAACCAGCTCATCGGCTATAGCCTCGTCGTCGGACTGGACAAGTCCGGCGACACGGGTAACCAGACGCTCCAGGCCATCTCAAATATGCTGCAGCGGATGGGCCAGACCGTGACAATAGCAAACATCACGGCGAAGAACACAGCAGCGGTCATGATTACGGCCACGCTTCCCCCGTTCCCAAAGCCAGGGATGAAGTTGGACGGCCTTGTCTCCACCATAGGCGACGCTAAAAGTCTGAAGGGCGGCACGCTGCTCCTTGCGCCACTCAGGGGCCCCGACGGCAAGGTCTATGCGCTTGCCCAGGGAGCGGTTTCGGTCGGCGGTTTCATCGGTGGCGGTGGAGGCACCACAGTCGCGAAAAACCATACCACAGCGGGTAGGGTTCCGAGCGGAGTCACCATCGAAAACGAACCGCGTTTCACCTTCGGGGCGGGCAATGAAATCCGGATCTTCTTAAATAGCCCGGACTTTACAACGGCAGTTACGATGGCCAGGAAAATCAACGAAGCGCTGAATGACGATACCGCGGCAACGACCGTAGACCCGACAACGATCAAGCTGAAGATCCCCGAGCAGTACGCGGGAAAACTGATGCAGCTTGTCTCACTCGTTGAAGAACTAGATGTCCGCGTTGATTCGCCCGCACGAGTTGTCATCAACGAGCGGACTGGCACGGTTGCAATCGGAGAGAATGTTAGAATCCAGCCCGTAGCCATTGCCCACGGCAACCTTACCATTGAAATAAAGACCGAATATAACGTGTCCCAACCTCCTCCTCATGCGCCGGCCAAGGCCGAGACTGTGGTGACCCCGAAGGTATCGGTGGATGTCAAAGAACAGAGCGCCTCTCTTATAGAAGTATCGGGGGCCACACTTGGTGAAATCGTCAAAGCATTAAATGCGTTGGGCGTAACCCCGCGCGACCTCGTTTCAATCCTCCAGGCGCTCAAGGCGGAAGGCGCCCTGAGGGCTGAGGTGGAGATTATCTGATGCTGAACATGCCCGATACGACCGATCTGCGCCGGCTGAGTCTCGATGCTACGGGAGCTCAAACCGACCCCAACGCCATAAAAACGGTGGCCAAGCAAATGGAAGCGCTTTTTGCGTACGAGATGATCAAAGTCATGCGGGAAACAACGAACAGCTCGTCAGAGGGCACTTTGGGCAATGACACCTACATGAGCATGTTCGATATGGAGCTTTCCCGTCTGTTCGCCGAACGGGACCTAGGGCTCCAGGACATGCTGGTAAAGGGACTTACGTCCATCGAGGAAAAGAAGAATCAGGTGGCCCTGCCTCAGCAGCCGGCAGATCGTGTACAGGATCAGAAGCAGGCGTTGCGGTCAGAGATCAAGAGCATGCTCCCGGATATTAAGCATGCGCAGATCAGTTCCGGATACGGTATGCGCAAGGACCCCTTTTCCGGGGAGCATAAGTTCCATCAGGGCATGGATATTCCCGCTCCGGCCGGCACTGATGTCCATGCAATCCGGAAAGGAAAGGTTGTGTTCAGCGGTGAGCAGCGGGGTTACGGCAATGTCGTGATCCTAGATCATGAAAACGGGTTCATAACCAAGTATGCGCACAATCAAAAGAATCTTGTAAAGGAGGGCGACGAGGTCGATGCGGGGTCGGTTATTGCACAGGTAGGTTCCACTGGAAAATCAACGGGTTCTCATGTTCATTTTGAGGTGATGTACAAGGGGCAGGCGGTAAGCCCCGACACGCTCCTGACAGAGCGGCAAGATTAAAGATTTTCTGGCTTCTGCCGATAAGAAAAACACAAATCTTGCCTCGATGAAGGAGGAATTATGAACATCAATTCCAACAAGCCGCCTGAAAGCCAGGGACCGAACCGTAGCGTACAGAACACGCAGAACCTCCAGAAGTCCTCTACCTCGGAGCAGACGGAAAAGACAGCGCCAGCAAAGAATGTGAGCAGCGCCGACCGAGTGGACATCTCCGGCAGGAGCAAGGAAATCGCCGACATCATGTCCGCGATCAACCAGCTACCCGATGTCCGGAACGACAAGGTGCAGGCGATCAAACAGAGTGTTGATGCGGGCACCTATTCAGTTGACGCTGGCAAGGTGGCCTCGGCAATCATCAATAACATATGAAACGGACTGACGATATTAAATCCATACTGACCGAACAGGTGAGTGGTTACCGCATCCTGCTCGACCTCCTCCAGCGCGAACGCGCCAGTCTTCTCCACTTCGATCCCCGCGGAGTGGAAGTCCTCGCCAAGGAAAAAGATACCATTGTGATGAAGCTGAGGCTCTTGGAGGAGGAACGGGTGAGGCTCGTCCGGGCCTTCACGGAGGAACACGGAATTGCCGACAAAGCAGCGTTCTCCAAACTCGCCGAAACCGCCGGCGATGACTCCTTCCAGCGCCTTCGCCTCCAGCTCATTTCGCTCCTCCAGAGCATCATGGAATTGAACGGCTTTAATCGCGTCCTGATTGTACGATCCTCCTTGGTCGTGAAAAACGCATTGAATTTTCTGGGTTCCATCGGCATTGCGGTGCAGACGAAAAATTCCGGCACACTTCTTTCGAGGGAAGCTTAAATGTCTCTCTTAGGCATTTATAATATAGGGGAATCGGCATTAGTAGCAAGTCAAACGGCACTCTCCGTTACAAGCAACAACGTGGCGAACGTCAATACACCAGGATACGACGAAGAAGCCGTAACTCTCAACATTTCAAACCCTACCCCGACCAGCGTAGGAGCTATCGGAACCGGTGTAACGGCTACGGGCGTCACGCGCAGCTATAACCAGTTCATCGGGGCGCAGCTGCTCACCCAGCAGCAGAACCAGAGCGCATCTTCAGCAACGAGCCAGACATGGGGACAGGTGGAACAGGTAATGAACGAGGCGCAAGGCATCGGCTTGTCCACTCCCTTGAGCAATTTTTTTAATGACTGGAACGATGTAGCAACATCCCCTGACTCTTCCGCAGCTCGCACCACCCTGCTCCAGGATGCAGGCACCCTTGTAACAACAGCACAGACGATCGGAAGCAGCCTCACCGATACGGTAAACAACGCAAACAAGGCAATCACCAGTGATGTAGGTCAGATCAACACGATTGCATCAGAAATAGCAGGGCTCAACCAGCAGATTATCCAACAGGAAGCAGGCGCAGACGGTTCTCAGCCAAGTGAATTACTAGGTCAACGAGACGCCCAATTAACGGCACTTGCCCAACTCACAAACTTTTCCACCTATAATAACAGTGACGGATCGATTACCGTAGAGGTTGGCGGTCAAAACCTTGTTTCTGGCCCGCAGGCCAATACTATGAGCACTGCGTCTGATTCAAACGGCAACCAGGCTGTCATGATAAACGGAATAAATATTGCTTCCGGTATAACGGGTGGAGATATCGGCGGGCAAATTTCAGCCATAAACGGGATACAGAATACAACGCTCACCGGCCTCGACACACTTATTACTTCCCTTACGCTTCAAGTGAATAAGTTAAACAGTGCCGGATACGGTCTCGACGGATCTACAGGGAATGATTTTTTCAATGCTCCACAACTCACTACGCTTAACAATACAACGAACTCGGATATCACGGCCACGGTAAGCAACGAGGCCAACCTTTCAGCTACCGTATACAATTTTACCTTTTCCGGCGGAAATTACAGCGTCTATAACAACCAGACAGGAGCACTCGTTACCGGTCCTACTGCTTATACCGCTGGAACCCCTATCGATTTAAGCTCAACGCTCGGTATGACAGTGGATATCCCGGTAGGAGCGCCTGTTTCCGGATCCTTTACTATCAGCCCGCTTACAGCGGCAATCAGCAACTTCGGAGTGGCAATAACCGATCCAAATAAGGTCGCCGCGGCTTCTACGGCTGCCGGGGTCCCGGGTGACAACAGTAATGCGAATCTGATTTCTCAACTGGCTGGACAATCTATAAGTGACCTTAGCAATGAGACTTTTTCAGACTACTATAGCGGCATTGTATCCACGGCCGGATCAACAGCACAATCGGCATCCGACAATCTTACCTTTGATAACAACCTGGTATCGTCCCTCCAGAGCCAGGAGCAATCGGTTTCAGGTGTTTCGCTCGATCAGGAGGCAACTAATCTTATGCTTTACCAGAGATCCTACGATGCGGCCGCTCAACTCATTACCGTAACTGACCAAATGGTCCAGACATTGCTAAATATCCAAGCAGCGGGGTAAAACCATGCGAATAACCACATCCATGATCTCTAATCAGATACTGGCCGACATCCAGAGCAGCCAGACAAACCAGGATAAGTTGACCCAGCAACTAGGTACAGGGGATAATATACTCGTTCCTTCCGATGACGTCATGGGCACAGTACGCTCCATGGACTACCGGGTGGATATCAGTAGTAATGGTCAGTATCAGACGAACATAAACAACGCTACCAATAATCTCAATCAGACAAACACCGCGCTCACTTCTATCTCCGACACGCTGACGACCATTTCAAGCCTTCTTGGCAGCGTATCTTCTGGCGGAGCACAGGGAAACCAGCAGGTGGATGCCAGTCAAGCATCTCAGTTAACGAATCAGCTCCTCGACTATGCAAACACCAAAATAGGCAATGATTATATGTTTTCAGGTTTCCAAACAAACACGCAGCCCTATGCAGCGGGCACCTATGATTATCAGGGAGATACTGGACTCACCAATGTTCTCATTGGCGAGAATACGACAATGGCATCAAATGTTCCGGGTACCGATGTACTTAGTTATACTCAAACTTCACCATATATAACCCAGTTATCGGGAGGCGATACCGCTACCTATACCAATGGTGGTGTTACTGCATCAGGGGAACCGATAGTAAATGTAAGTATCACCGATGCCAATAACAATCCTGTAAGTAATTTCAGCTTTTCAAACGCAATACAGCTGACTAATATGCTGAGCAAGGCCATATCCAATAACGATACTACGACTATCGCGGCGCTTCAGTATCCCCTCAGCCAGATCCAGAGCCAGGTAAACACTGCCCAGGCTGATGTAGGCACGCGTTTGAGCGGGCTTCAGGATCAGTCGACCAACCTGACTCAAAGCACAACCAACATGCAGGACAGCCTCTCCACGATCCAGGACGTGGACACCGCCACGCTTGGCGTGGAGATTCAGCAGGCGAACACGGCCCTTCAAGCCCTCTACTCTACCTCTTCTCAGATTCTTCCCCTGTCGCTCTTTAGTTTCCTGCAATCGTCGTCGTCTGGTTAACTCGCACTAAATGTTGCCCAGGTAAATTTTTGTAATAAATCTTTGGCGTGTGCGGGGATAATAGGCGTCAGGAATCCTTGGAAAATCTTCAGGAAATCGGAGCGCTTAAAAAGCCTCGAAAACTGCTCAATGCCTTCCTCGTGCAAATCACGGCTTTCGCGGGAGTCTTCGCGCTTGCGAAGCGGATCGATACGCACAGACCCGAGGTCATCTTGATCTCACCCCTCCTCTAACCTCTCGTCAGCATCTCAGCTTTTTTTCGCAGACCAAGCCGCAACGATGGGTCGTGACTTGTATCGACTGCTCGGCCTCGGCTTCGTGCGGGCGGGAACACAGGCATTTTGCGCTCAATTCGTTACCGTTGGCAGGGAGGGACGGAATTCTTCTGAGTCTATTCTTTTGTGGGAAAGTCCTCCGCCTTCATGGGCCCACATGTCTTCGGACAGATAACTGCCGTTTTCTGCAGCAGGCGCCGATAACTCTCTTGATCGCGACCTTCTTCATCATCGGCCTCCTTCTGCTCGAGGCCAGCCGAACATGGGGGAAAAAGCGATTCCGGATAAGCCGGAATGGCGATAAATTAAAAAAGGGAATTTTATAAAACCATTATGTCTACTCAGTAGTGTCCGGTTATCGATTTTCAAAAGTGCGATAACTCTCTGTAATACAAAAACATAAAGGTCGAAATGCAACTTTTTGATTTGAACTCAATTTATCTCGATTCGTCCTATAATCCTCCTCAATACCAACTGAGGAGGTCTCAGAATGAATTCGGGAAAGACTGTCTTCGCTCAATTGCTTCAGCATTTACCACGATTCGAATTCAACCAGTGCGTTCTTCGATATCACGGCAATCACAAAGTCAGGAGCTTTTCTTGTCTCGATCAATTTCTCTGTATGGCCTTCGCTCAACTGACCTATCGCGAAAGCCTACGAGACATCATAACGTGCCTCAACTCCCACAAGGAGAAACTCTATCACATGGGATTCCGGGGGAAGCTCGCGAAGTCAACACTGGCAGACGCGAACGAACTTCGGGACTTCCGCATTTATCAGGACTTCGGTTATTTGCTCATCAACATAGCCAGCAAACTCTATCAGGACGAAGACCTTGGTCTGGATCTGCAACTGGCAGTCTATGCCTTGGATTCAACCGTCATCGATCTTTGCCTGTCGACCTTCCCATGGGCGACGTTTCGAAAGACAAAAGCCGCGATCAAGGTGCACACACTACTCAATGTGCGGGGATCAATTCCGACCTTTATTTTCGTGACTCCCGCGAGCGTTCACGATGTCAACATGATGGATGCCGTTCCGTTCGAAGCCGATTCGGTCTATACGATGGACCGCGCTTATCTCGATTTCGAACGGCTCTACCAAATCAATCAGCTGTCAGCATTTTTTGTCATCAAGAGCAAGAGCAACACGCGGCTGCGTCGCATCTACTCTGCCCCGGTGGACAAAACAGTCGGCGTTCAAGCCGATCAGACAGTCATGCTCCTCGGCTATCAATCACGTTTGTCTTATCCAGACCCCTTTCGCCGAGTACGTTATTACGATGCCGAACGAAACAAGCGCCTGGTAGTTCTTACGAACAACTTCCTTATCCCGGCCAAGACCGTCGCAGATATTTATCGCTCACGCTGGCAGGTGGAACTGTTCTTCAAGTGGATCAAACAACATCTGCGGATCAAGTCGTTCTTCGGAACATCTCCCAATGCGGTCAAGACCCAGATATGGATTGCCGTCAGCGTTTATCTTCTTGTGGCGATTGTCAAGAAGCGATTGAATCTTCCCGGCAGTCTCCACACAATTTTACAGATTTTGGAGGTCAACCTCTTTGAGAAAAAACCAATTTCTCAAGTGGTTAACGAAGCTATCAATCACGAAACAGAATGTCACGACGATAACCAGCTGAATTTATTTACGTAACAACCGGACACTACTGATGTCTACTCTATTTTTTAATTGCTGATATAAGCAAGGGATAGAAATGTTGCGGGGCTGGCGATGGCCATTGAAATCAGGGAAACACGGCCCCCTGAGTTTGGCCGTGGTTGGTAGTTACATCGTACTGATTCTGTTCCTCATTCAGTCTTTTCATGCTCATGTGGCTCATGTCTTGCACATTCTTGTCAAGCTCGGCGCACGTGGGGGCTGGAGGCAGTTCCGCCACAGCGCGGACAAGCTCGGCTGCTGCCGCTATTGCCAGGTCGCGATGGCCCTTTTCATGGGTCAGGAGGTTTCTCATGAAGGTGTCCCATTTATCCACGAGATCCTTTGGCGCTTCGTCGGTCCGTACCCATTTCGGTAAACGGAAGATTACCTCAAGGTTCACCGTAAAGGAATCGGCCTTGCAGGTGCTGGCGACGTTATTATAGCCGTAGTCCCACTTGACCTTCCAGCTCGTGATTGAATCATATTTTTTCCCGTCGTTCAAGGTGATGCATTTCTGTTTTAAATCACACTGCAGGTCTTTTTCACAGATCCCGCAGACTTCGTAGTATTCATATTTTTCCGTAACCACCGGCGGGATAATGCCGCTTTTTGACTGAATAGGAGCGTTCTGGTCAACGGCTGCCTGACCAGCCTTGCCTTCCTCTGCAAATGAAGTCGTCGCAACGGCCACCAGCAAAAGGAATATACTGATTCCCTTCATCATACCTGACCACCTCACCTCGCCGTGGAACCTTTAATTACCTAACTAAATTATACTACGACTATTAATATACCGTTTCAAGATGGAAGAAGATGCGGCTTGGTTCTGGCTGCAACAAAGCAACCCGAAAGCTGCCTGTGCGAGCATCAAACCAGTGTAAATGCGATTGTCCTACGCGGCTTTCGGGAGATGAGGGGATTCGAATAAGAATCAGTAAAATGGTGGTCCCAACGACCATCAAACAGATTGCCCAATGTATTGAAATATCAATGATATTTCCAATGCTATTTTGATGGTTTCCCCCAAAAGTACCCCCCACATAATTCATCTGATATTGGACACTGAATATCTGTTTCAAACCAGCGCCAACAAATGCCTCTACTTTTATTTGCACATTTTTCATGCTTCGGGCCGCTGACAATTTTTTGTAAACAGTGTGAGTGATGAATGATTTATATCGGTTAATGGGGTATGCAAATTGCGACTGCAAACTATAATGTTTAACTAAGATGCTCCTTTGATGCCAGACTTCAGATAGTATATCGCACGATAATTTTCAGCCACTATTGTTTACCTCAGGCGAATTTGGATCCTTGTGAGATTCATCTACAAGCTCGCATTGTCAATATTGTGACAAGGGTCAAGAATACCAAATGTAGCATGCACTTATAATGAGCTACGCGGCGAGGCGCTTTTTGCCGCGCCTGCTTGAGCGCTTGGTTAGGTGTTTATCCAGTGTCTCGCGGACTGCATCACGAACTATATCCGATAGATCTAGGCCATGAGCAAACTGTTTCAGCGCTTCATTCATCAATGTCTGATGGCTGCCGCCAGCAATCTCTGCCCGTGCTTTGAATACGGCTAGGACGTTGCTGTCAACCCTCATGGTAATACGGGCTTTCTTGCCTACTGAAGCCTGGAGCTTTGCCAGATGCGGAGTTTTCGCAACTGGTTTTGCATCGGCAAAATCGTAATCCTTGAACTTTGTATATGCCTTATCAGAATTGTTTTTCATATCTTCTCCCTTGTGGCTCATTTGCCTTCCAAGCCGCAATAAGCCGAATTTCTTCCCGGTATGTGTAGACAACAACCAGAATTCTCCCTTTTCCTCCAATACCCAAAGTTACAAACAGCTGTTCACCTTGGGCATCACTATCCTCATGTGTGAGAGCAAATGGATCGAATAGAACATGTTTATTTAGCCTCTTCGAAGGTCACGCCTCCGCGTTTCTTGGGATTAGAAGCGGCCTTGACGCGGTCCCCCACAATGTTCATATTTATATGATAAGTACAATTGTATGTACAGCCAGGTTGTTTTTAGGAATTTATCGAGAGGTCGATGGCGACTATCAGCTATACGAGTAGTAACCTTTGGTTAATGTTACAACCGGAAATTGTTAGAATTCAGTTTCGCACTCAATGTGAGAACCATCTACAAGTGTGGAATGCCAATATAATGACGATGGTATAAAAGGCCATTTGAATCTTGCATGAGTCGCGGCGCTCGAGGGGTGCGTTACGAACGAAGCCTTGCTTTCTCTGCTGTTATCTTAGGCTGTTCCCTCATGAACTTTGCAACTTCAATTGCGGCGAAAGGGTCTGTTAGCAAAATTAGGAAAGAGGCCAGCTAAACCCGCAAGGACTGACACAAAAATTAACACGAGCGGAAAAACCCAATTCCGCTTGTCATTCCATTTCGCGCGGCTCGGGGTGGAAGGATCGTAAAGAACTGAGACCTTAGTTCCAGGCTGTAGCTTAGTTCTTGTTAGACCACTCATCCCTTTCGTGCCCGGAAGATCCTCAGTAATTTGGAATGTTCGTCCATTAGCGTTAAATTCTATGATGAAGCTTGCACTGTTTCTCGCCACGATTTGTCCTTCAGTTTCGGATGCGGTCAAGCTGAAAGCCCAGATGTCCCATAGACGGTAGACTCCAAAAGCAAGGCCAACGAGCGATAAAGCAATAAGGAAGATCATTCTTCCCCTCGGCTGACTATTATAATCTTCTAGTGGCATAGTTAAAAGTAATCGGACCGAATAAAATCATCCCAACTATTTTACGCGACCGGCCCCTTTGAACTGAACCGTTCATAGTTTGCCGTATCCGCGGTATTTCAGGATATCTTCATAGCGACTGTGATGCTCTTTAACATCTTTTTCGTATTCGGTCTTGGTATTCTGGAAATACTCCTCCGACATGTCCCAGCCCGGATTCTTTGCGTCGTATACGCCGTGCTCACATTCACTGTCGTTGATTGCCGTCATCGCTTCCTCCACAGTCATTGGATGGAAGCCTAGTGTTGCATATATATACTGGGTAAAGAAGCTGATTGATGAAATTAACCCTGCCCGCTTCGAAATTGGTCCATACCTTGTCCATGGGCCCCCCCTCGTAATAATTGGCCACGAGGTAACGCGAGCCGGGGGCGACAGTGGTAATGAAATAACTCTTGCCCTTTGTCTGTCCGATAAATTTCCCGTCAATATAGAAATTAATTAGATACCCCGAACCCCAGGTTGTCGTTCTCACAATGACCAGAACCGCCTTATTTTTATTAATCGCGATCGGCTGCTTCGGGTTCTGGTAGAGCATATGATCCGATTGCATCTTCGCGCTGCAGGCACTCAGAATAACAGGTACCGTTAGCAAAACGAGCATCACTCTTTTTGCTATTGACCGCCGAAGCAGACTATAAATAATATTCTCGCTCTTTCCATAAACGGACCCCCCTCTATCATTTATTGAGTGATGGGTGCCGTCAATCTCATTATATCAATTTATTCCATCATCATTGCACTTTTCGCATGATGTTGCAATTTAATTTTTGTTAAGGTTGCGAAGTAGAATTAATTACATATGAAACTCGACTTCACCTACAATCCTCTACTACTAGTCTTTTGCGACAGTTTCAACTGTCTGTAATTACACAGTTGTAGATACGCGATTAATATAATTTTAGATGATGTGTAGTATTGAAATTGAAAGATGCTGTGCGCCCTTCCTGAATTATTTGTCGTTGAAAAAGTTTCTCTGCCAATGCTGATAAAGTAAAATTTCCGCTTAATTGTCTTCCCAGGCATTCTGAGCAACACTACAGTTCCTTCTTTGACCGCTTCAGGATAGTCGCAACGCGCTTCTTGCGCGTCTCGGCGGCCTTCGGCGAATGGGTCTCGACGACCATGCCGTGCTCGGCTTTCGTGATGCACGATGCCTTGAGTTTACCGTCCGCCTCAACAAGACGGACCTTGCAGTGGCCCGAAATGCTCAAGCGGGGATCGTAACAGAGTGTGGGAATGTGAATGCGATTTCTGAGTGCGGCCTGGAGAATTGTTTCATCAGGAAGGATTTCAGTAACACTGCCGTTCAAGGTTATGGTTCTGCTCTGAAAGGATAAGGACATGGCAAGCCTCCTTGGAGATTAGCATCCATAAAGCCCAGACGGACGGCTTTACGATCATAAGGAGGTTCCCCGATGGTTACCCATCTTATCCCCGTCAGTTACCTTGAGTGTGGAAGCGTATACTAAACGAAACATCTAAAAATGTTAAATTCAAAATACTAATTCAACCTAGAAAAAAAATACATCAAACAACGTGTAGAAAATACACATGATTAATAGTCAATGAGTACATCCAAAGTATAAAAAGTATTATCTGCTTAGTATCATTTGATTGATGCGCTTGACAGCCACGAGAATACGCGCTAACCTCATTTAAACAATATAATTTATGCTCTGGAGGTCGCATGCTGAAGGTGGCCTGTCTGAAATTGAACAGGGGAACCGTGCAAGCTTAAGTCCGCAATGTGCCGATCAAGCCGGAAGGCTGGTGCCGAGCGTCTGCACTACATTGCCAACCGTGAAAACCATGGAGGTATAAAAATGCACGTGACACGGAGACAGTTTTTTAAGGTTTGTGCCGGCGGACTGGGGACTTCCAGTATCGCGGCCCTTGGCTTTTCGCCTGTCGATGCGCTGGCTGAGGTGCGCGAGTTCAAGCTGGCCCGCAGTACCGAGACCCGCAATACCTGCCCTTACTGCTCGGTGAGTTGCGGTTTGATCATGCATAGTCTGGGGGACAAGGCGAAAAATGCCGACCTCTCCATCTTCCACATCGAGGGCGATCCCGACCATCCGGTGAACCGCGGCACCTTGTGCCCGAAGGGAGCGGGGCTGGTGGACTTTGTCCACAGCCCGAACCGGCTCAAGTATCCTGAATACCGCGCGCCGGGCTCCAATGAATGGAAACGCATCACTTGGGACGAGGCCTTTACGAAGGTGGCCCGCCTGATGAAGGACGACCGGGACAAAAACTTCATCGCCAAGAACGCGGCAGGCACCACGGTCAACCGCTGGCTGACCACCGGATTCCTGGCGGCTTCCGCGTCAAGTAACGAAACCGGCTACATCACCCACAAAACGGTCCGCAGCACCGGTATCCTGGTGTTCGATAATCAGGCCCGGGTCTGACATGGACCCACGGTGGCCAGTTTGGCCCCAACGTTCGGCCGCGGCGCGATGACCAACCACTGGGTGGACATCAAGAATGCCAACGTCATCATCGTCATGGGCGGCAACGCCGCCGAAGCGCACCCCTGCGGCTTCAAATGGGTGACCGAGGCCAAGGCCCACAACCACGCAACCTTCATCGTGGTGGACCCTCGCTTCACCCGTTCGGCATCGGTGGCGGACTTCTATGCGCCCCTCCGCACCGGCACGGACATCGCTTTCCTAGGCGGGGTGATCAACTACCTCTTGAGTAACGACAAAATCCAGCACGAATACGTCAAAGCCTACACCAATGCCCCCTTTATGGTCAAGGAAGGTTATAAATTCGAGGACGGCCTGTTCTCGGGCTACAACGAAGCCACGCACTCGTACGATAAATCCACCTGGGCCTATGAGCTCGGGCCGGACGGCTATGCCAAGGTGGACGAGACCCTGCATCACCCGCGCTGTGTGCTGCAACTGCTCAAGCAGCACTATTCACGCTACACACCGGAGGCAGTAAGCAATATCTGCGGCACGCCCAAGGATACTTTCCTCAAGGTGTGCGAGATCATCGCCACCACTTCTGTGCCCGATCGAACCGCCACGTTCATGTACGCCCTGGGCTGGACCCAGCACTCGGTTGGGTCGCAGATGATCCGTACCGCAGCCATGGTGCAACTCCTGTTGGGCAATGTGGGCATGGCAGGGGGCGGGGTGAATGCCTTGCGGGGCCACTCCAATATCCAGGGGCTCACCGACCTCGGTCTCCTGTCCAACCTCCTGCCCGGCTACCTCACCCTGCCGGGCGAAAAGGAGATCGATTACAAGGGGTACATCGGCTCGCGGGCCCTCAAACCCCTGCGTCCCGGTCAGTTGGACTATTGGCAGAACTACGCCAAGTTCCATGTCAGCCTGATGAAGGCCTGGTTCGGCAAGGCCGCGACCAAAGACAACAATTGGTGTTACGACTGGCTGCCAAAGCTGGACAAGGGATACGACGTGCTCCAGGCGTTCGAACTGATGTACCAGGGCAAACTGAACGGTTACTTCTGCCAGGGCTTCAACCCCCTAGCCGCGATCCCCAACAAGGCCAAGCTGATCGGTGGCCTGTCCAAGCTCAAGTATCTGGTGGTGATCGACCCGCTAGCTACGGAAACCTCGTGCTTCTGGGAGAACCACGGTGAATACAACGACGTCGACCCCTCCAAGATCCAGACCGAAGTCTTCCGTCTCCCCTCCACCTGCTTCGCCGAGGAGAACGGAGCCCTCACCAACAGCGGGCGATGGCTGCAGTGGCACTACAAGGGTGCCAATCCGCCGGGGGACGCCAAGCCCGATGCCGAAATCATCGCCGGCATCTTCCTGAAGCTGCGGGATCTGTACCAGACGGAGGGCGGAGCTTTTCCCGACCCGATCCTGAACCTTACCTGGGATTACAAGATTCCCCTTTCGCCGAACCCTGAGGAACTGGCGATGGAATACAACGGCAATGCCTTGGCGGACCTGACCGACCCCAAGGACAAGACCAAAGTCATCCTGAAGAAAGGCCAACAGTTGGACGGCTTCGCCCAGCTCAAGGACGACGGCTCTACCAGCTGCGGCTGCTGGATTTTTTCCGGCGCCTGGACGGAGAAGGGCAACATGATGGCGCGGCGGGACAACTACGACCCCTCGGGCCTGGGCAACACCCTCAACTGGGCGTTTGCCTGGCCCGCCAACCGGCGCGTCCTGTACAACCGCGCCTCCTGCGATCCGTCAGGCAAGCCTTGGGACCCGAATCGCAAACTGGTGTACTGGGACGGCAGCAAGTGGACCGGCGCCGACGTGCCCGACTTCAAGCCGGATTCCGCTCCGAGCGAAGGCATGAGTCCTTTCATCATGCAGCCGGAAGGAGTGGGTAGGCTATTCGCCTTGGACAAGATGGTGGAAGGGCCCTTCCCCGAGCACTACGAACCGTTCGAAACACCGATCGATACCAACCCGCTGCACCCGAAGGTGATCAACAACCCGGCGGCACGGGTGTTCAAGGATGACCGAGCGGACTTCGGCACGAGCAAGGACTACCCCTACGCCGGTACTACCTATCGTGTTACCGAGCACTTCCACTACTGGACCAAGCATACCCGCATATCGTCCATCCTGCAGCCGGAACAGTTCGTGGAACTCGGCGAAGAGTTGGCCAAGGAGAAGGGCATCAAGGCCGGCGATAGAGTCAAGGTGTGGTCCAACCGGGGCTTCATCAAGGCGGTGGCGGTGGTGACCAAACGCTTCAGGCCCCTCCAGGTCAACGGCAAGACAGTCCATCACGTAGGAATCCCGATCCATTGGGGCTTCAAGGGCATTGCCAAGAACGGTTACCTGGCCAACACCCTGACCCCGTTCGTGGGCGACGCGAACACCCAGACACCGGAGTTCAAGTCGTTCCTTGTTAACATTGAGAAGGCATAGGAGGTATTATGGCACTCCAATCTCTTGACATCACACGCCGTTCAGCAACTAGCACCCGACCACCCGACCAGCGCCAAACCAAGGAGGTGGTAAAACTGATCGACGTCTCTAAATGCATCGGTTGCAAAGCCTGCCAGGCGGCGTGCATGGAGTGGAACGACACCCGAGATGTCATCGGCACCAACCATGGCGTTCTCGACAACCCCATGGACCTGACCGAGAACTCCTGGACCGTGATGCGTTACAGCGAAGTGGAAACCGACCGGGGCCTGGAATGGCTTATCCGCAAGGACGGCTGCATGCACTGCGGCGATCCCGGCTGCCTCAAGGCCTGTCCTGCACCCGGAGCCATCGTGCAGTACAGCAACGGGATCGTGGATTTTCACGAGGAAAACTGCATAGGCTGCGACTACTGCCTCACCGGCTGTCCGTTCAACATCCCGCGCCTGTCCAAGAAGGACAGCAAGGTCTACAAGTGCACCCTCTGCTCCGACCGGGTGGCAGTGGGCCTGGAGCCGGCCTGCGTCAAGACCTGTCCCACCGGCTCGATCGTGTTCGGCACCAAGGAGGACATGCTCCGCCACGCGGAGGAACGGATTGCCGATCTGAAAAGCCGCGGCTACGACAAGGCGGGAATCTACAATCCCCAAGGGGTTGGCGGCACCCACGTGATGTATGTGCTTCAACATGCCGACAAGCCTGAGATGTACCACGGTCTCCCCAAGGATCCCTCTATCAGCGCAATGGTCTCTCTGTGGAAAGACGGCGCCAAGCCGCTGGCCTCGCTGGCTCTTGGCCTTGGCATCCTCGGTGCCGCTTTCCATTATGTAACCAAGGGCCCCAACGAGGTCTCGGAAGAGAACGAGAAGGAGTTTAAAGATGAAAAATGACCCGAAAAAACTGCTCCGCTATACGCCGTCCGAGCGAGCCAACCACTGGCTGACGGCAATACTCTTTTTCCTGGCAGCGCTGTCCGGGCTCAGTTTCTTTCAGCCCCTCTACTACCCGCTGACCCTGCTGTTCGCCGGCGGCGTCTGGACCCGTATCCTTCATCCCTTCTTCGGGGTGGCGATGATAATTTCATTCGCCGTCGAGTTTTTCAATTACCGGCAGCTGAACGCTATGACGCCCGCAGACTGGGAATGGCTGAGCCATGTCCGCGAAATGGTGAATAGCGATGACCGGAACATGCCGGAAGCAGGCAAGTTCAACGGCGGCCAGAAGCTCCTGTTTTGGCTGATGGCGGTCTTCATGGCTCTTCTAATCCTTTCCGGCATCGTCATCTGGCGCGCTTATTTTTCGTTCCTGTTCCCGATTGGGTTTATCCGCTTCGCGTATGTGGTTCACGCCGCATCGGCCGCCGTCATGATCGGCCTGATCGTCTTTCACATCTATGCCGCCATCTGGATGAAGGAGAGCATCGGCGCCATGCTGTACGGCCGGGTCAGACGCGCTTGGGCGAAACAGCATCACCCGGCCTGGTACCGGGAGATGACCGGAGGAGGCAAATGAATACAGAGGCCCGCATCCTTGAGCCTGGTCAAATGGAAACACCACTGGGAGAGATCCGTTTTCTCTTTCTCCCGCACGCGGACCTGTTTAGCCGTCGCGCCGAGCGCCTTCGGTTCCTGTCCAAAGACCATCCCCTGGAGGATTACCTGGCTTTTCTGGCGCTCCTCGCGAACGCGCAGCAGGATGCCTTGAACCAATTCCCCGCGCAGTCTCTGCCTGGTCCCGGTGAACAGGCGCGATGCCGCGAGCAGGGCATGCCGCTCCTTGACGCCCGGTCCAGGCAACGGGACCCGGAATGGCGCAGGGGGCTCACCATCATTCTTCAGCAGATGAGCAAGGCCGATCTTCCTTCGGCTGCACGCGATGCCGCATCAGCCCTGATGCAGGCGAGTGAAACCGGGCTGGAGGAGAGGGCGGACAGGATCCTGGCGGGAGACCTAGCCGCTGTTTCTCCCCAAGAGCTGCCGTTTGTCGCTGCGGCCCTGCAGGTCTACTGGGTTCGGATGGCGTTCTCTTTGAAAGAAGACGCATTCGGCAGACTGGAACAGGGCGGGTTGTGCCCTGTGTGCGGTTCGTACCCGAGCGCCGGCATCGTGCATAATGGCGGTGCCGAGCAGGGACTCCGTTACCTGTCCTGCTCCCTCTGCGCCTCGGAGTGGCATATGGTGCGGATCAAGTGCAGTTCCTGCGAATCCACCCACGGGATCGACTACCACATCGTGGAAGGCTCGAACGGCGCAATCAAAGCGGAAAGCTGCGACGACTGCAACTCCTACCTGAAACTGCTGTACCTTGGAAAAGACCCGCAGCTGAATGCGACGGCTGACGACCTGGCTACCCTCAGCCTGGACATGCTGATGGAGCAAGAGGGAAAGGTGCGCGGAGGTCCAAACCTGTTTTTCCACCCCGGCCACACTGATAAAGGCGTCGCATAAACTTTGGAGTAAACAATGGCCCGATTGAATTTTAAAGCTCTTCTCCAGGAATCGGTAAAGATACATGGACATCTCTGCCCGGGGCAAGTACTCGGGGTGCGCATGTCCATGCTTGGACTCCGGGAGATCGGCATTCTTGCCCCAAAAGGGGCGCAGAGAAAGAACCTCATTGTATTCGTTGAGATGGACAGGTGCGCGACCGATGCGGTCCAGTCGGTCACCGGTTGCAGCCTCGGCCACAGGACGATGAAATTCATGGACTACGGCAAGATGGCGGCGACCTACATGAACCTCAAAACTGGCAAGGCAATCAGGATCGTTGCCAGGGAGGAATCGCGGGAGAAAGCGAAGGAATACTTCCCCGGCATTGAGAACAAATATGCGGGACAACTTGAGGCGTATAAGATCATGGCCGACGCAGACCTTTTCGACGTGATGGAGGTTTCTGTCAACGTGCGTCCCGAGGACATGCCGGGCAGGCCCCTGCAAAGAGTGCAGTGTGATTCCTGCGGCGAGCATGTTCAGGACATGAGAGAAGTCTACCGGGAGGGAAAGGTTTTGTGTGCACCCTGTGCACAGGGCGGCTATTACGCAGTGAAAGATTTTTTTTCGGAGGTGCGCTATGCAGAAAAGCCATAACGGGCTCGACATCAGGTCGAAACTATGGATCGAAGTAGACGGCGAACCCGTGTTCGGACGCGGAAGGCGCTTCCTGCTCGAAGCAATCGACACTCACGGGTCGATCAACCGGGCGGCGAAAGAGGTCGATATATCCTTCCGCAAGGCATGGGGCCACATCAAGGTCATGGAGGCGCGTCTGGGCGTGAAGCTCATCGAGCGGCAAACCGGCGGCAGGAACGGTGGCGGCGCTACTTTGACGGATGATGCACGGAAGTTCATCAAAAAATACGAAGCGCTTGAAAAAGGCGTACAAGAGATTGTTGATAAGAAGTTCATGTCAATATTCGGGAGAGTCTCCCATGTGTGACGATACACACGAAACCCATGGGTCAACAATGAAAGCTATTCCGGTGGCACGGGCGGTCGGCACTATCCTCGCGCATGATATAACCGAGATCAGGCCTGGTGAATTCAAGGGACGCGTCTTCAAGAAAGGCCACCTTATCCGCGAAGAAGATGTCTGCCATCTCCAGCGGCTCGGCAAGGAGCATCTCTATGTGCTCCAGGTCGCCGAGGACGAGATACACGAAAATGATGCGGCATTTGCGCTCGCAACGGCGCTCATGGGAGAAGGGGTCGCGATAAAAGGCGAGCCCAAGGAGGGCAAGATCAGCATTGTCGCCGAGCGCGACGGACTCCTCACGATAGATCGTGACGCGCTGCTTGCATTCAATATGCTTGGCGAGGTCATGGCTGCAACGCTCCACACGAATACGCTTGTTAAAAAAGGGCAGACCGTCGCGGGGACGAGGGCCATTCCTCTTGTTGTCAAAAAAGCTGTCGTGGACGCGGCAGTCGCCATCGGTGAACGGGCCGGACAGATCATCCGGGTACGGGAAATCAGAAAGCCGAAGGTCGGCGTTGTGATCACGGGGAACGAAGTCTACAACGGCAAAATCAAGGACGCCTTCGCACCGGTCATTACGAGGAAGATGGAGGATATCGGCGGGGAACTTGTCGGCGTCTATTATGCGCCGGATAATAAGGCGTTCATCGTGGACAGGCTGCGGGAACTGCTGAAAGCCGGGGCTGACCTTCTTATCACCACGGGCGGCATGTCCGTGGACCCGGATGATGTAACGCGGTTCGCGATCCAGGAACTGGGCGCAACGGACATCACCTATGGTTCGGCGGTCCTTCCCGGTGCGATGTTCCTTATCGCCTATCTCGGAGCCGTTCCCATCATAGGCATCCCGGCCTGCGGCATGTACGCAAAGACCACGATATTCGATCTCCTTCTCCCCCGCATACTTGCCGGAGATCGGATAGGACGCAAAGAGGTGGCGGCCCTTGGACATGGCGGACTCTGCCTGAAATGCGACGTGTGCAGGTATCCGGTATGTCCATTTGGGAAGTTGGGATAGCCTATGCATGGTGAAACTCTGAGCTATACTGTTTTCTTGCCGCTGCAGTATCTAACAGCGACAAAAATTCAAGGTGTAAATGATAAAGCGTTCGAGAGATACATTCAATAAATTCATTGAATCTCTACTTATTGGTCATACGTTTCAACCCGAAGTCTTCACCCTTGTCACAATATTGACATTGCAATCGGGTAGGAGGCGGGATTACTCCCGCCGTCCTCCCACACCACACGTACGTGCCGTTCGGCATACGGCGGTTCCTGTCTTTCCGCTCTTTCGGTGACCTTGTCGCCTCCTGTTCTATAAGCACCTGACTTTACCTCGCGGATTCCGTCCGCTACTTCCAGCCTAGGCCCTCTTGCGGGGCTTGTGCTCAGTACAGATAGAGATTCGGTCTCGAACAGTCCGACAAGTTCGGCCCTTCATCCCGTTGGTGCGGGACTAATACGGCCTCTGCTGACTTCTACCGATCCATCTCAACACCTTACGATGTCGATAGCACATGGCAGAACGGCAGACCTCCCAGGGTAAGACGCATGACCTTCATCCCATATACCCGCCGCATCTACTTCCACACCTTCCGGATGGTTATCGGGCTTTGAGTCTTTATGCCCTCTCGCCCAAGTGTGGCTGCCTCATATGCGGTTTCTGTTCGTCAGGCCGGGACTTTGCTTACAGCTTCCTTCAGATTCCGGGTCGCCCCGGACACCCTTGCTGTTCGGCTAACGGTTCCTCCCATCAAGGCCCATAAAGGACTTTCACCTTCGAGTCGCCAGTCAGTTACCAATCTGACCAGCCTGTAAAATACAGAGCGTCATGCCTGGCATACATAAAGTAGGTGATATGTGAAGCTTCACATATCACCTACAAGGTTGCGCTGTCATTTTTATAACGAGGGTGAAGAATACCGGTAGTAGCATACATTCAGCGCCATATGGCTGACCGCCGTTTTTGAATGCCTTGATAACTGGACAATCCATCAGTGCCAGTATAGACGATTATGCCCAATTCCTGACCAAGGTTGCCGATTATACAGCAGTAGCCGATTTCACCGGTTTTAGAGTTGCGTACCCCAAAGATTTGATCATCCATCGTCCATTTCCAGGAAGCAAGTTTCCGGAATTCAGTCGAGAGGTCATAAAGCGCTTTCCCTTGTTCAAGTGTTGGTGTGGTTTGAGACATCTGATCTACCTCGTTAAGCTGTTTACTGACCTTCTTGTGACGTCTCACATTCCGCTTGAAAGTCGTCCATGTATTCCCAAAGTTCATTCTGATGCAACCAAATCGGGTCTGCGTTCCTTCTGATGAATTCATCAACATCCACGCCGTCAATGGTCGGTGGACGCTTAACGCGCTTCTGTTTCCCGTTGATAAAGATGGTCATATATTCTTTCTGCCTTCGCAGTTTATCAGCTTTTTCAGAGGAAGTAAGTCTTTGCTTTCGTTTCGTCATTATAAGATGTCTGATCTGCAAACTTGGAGTCTTGGTTGGGAACATCCTTTTTTTTCTGAATATCGGTGACTTCCCTTACGCAGCCTTTCTGACCCTAGACGACTTCGCCGGTCTAGTCTTGGGCTCAATAGATAGTTTCAGTCCCATCGAATGCAACAGGGTGAAAATGCTTTTGATCTCCGGGTTTCCCTTCCTAGACAGCATCCGGTAGAGGCTCTCACGGTTTAACTTTGCTTTTTCGGAAACTGCGGCCATACCTCCATGCGCATCAGCAACATTTCGCAGGGCAAGCAGGAACAGCGTCCTGTCTCCTTCTTCCATTGCTGTATTGAGATAAGCGGCAGCCTCGCGGGGATCTTTTAAGGCTTCGATAAGGTCCTCCTGATATGTAGTGCTTTTTTTAGCCATTAATCCTTCTCCTTTTGTAGTCCTCCCAGAAAATTTTAGCCTGGGTGATGTCTCTTTTTTGCGATGATTTGTCTCCACCAAGCAAAAGTAGAACCACGGTTTTCTTCTCCAGACCATAGTACACTCGATATCCAGGTCCGTAATCAATCTTCAGTTCATACACGCCCTCTCCGACAAAACGGTTCTTGCCGAGATTACCGAGACGGACTCGGTCGAGCCTAATACGGATCTTTTGCCGAGCCACGATATCCTTGAGACCGTCGAGCCACTCCTTAAATGGTTTTCCGCCTGACTCAGTCAGATAATAAGATAAAGAATAGGGAAAGCTTTCCACTATTAAAATGTAGCATATAAGCTACAAATATGCAATCTTTTTTATTGAAGGTAGTCTCAAGGGGACATAGTCTCACTGAGAATACATGTTGCCAGTAGCTACTTCATTATGAAAGCGGAGCCAGCACTTGGATGGGCAATTAAGGTAGGCATCGAAGAGGTGAGAGGAATTAACCATGTTGCTACTTATTTGAGCTGAAAAAGACTTCTATACTCGTTATGCGGATCAATAGCTACGGACAGACGATGTCCTGCAAGTGGATAATTCTGAAAAGTGAGAAGGTGTGATTAACGTTTTTTTCTTATTTCAGTTATGGCTTCTTGTATATCCATATCTTTGAGCCACTGGTCATGCTCCTTGGTATAATCCCCCCATCCAGTTTCGAACTGTTGGAGGAAACGAACCATGCCAAGTGGGCCGAGCTTCTTTGCGACTGCCTCCAGACCGGCCTTACGTATACCAGCCGGACTCATCGTTAGAGTACTCATTTAAGCACCTCTATCACCCACCGTAGCGGGTTTTCTACTTTCACTTTAAGCGTTCTTTGGTTCTTCAAAGCCTTGCTTTATAATGAATCAAATCATTGAATACTTCAACCCGATATTTTATACCCCAGGGGCAATAGTGCGGACTGTATCTCACAAAGTTTCCATTCTTAATAACTCATCAATTTCCAACCAATTCACCGCACACCATTGAAATACCCCCATCGAATAAATTGACAAGTCTAAATATCTTTGCTTTTATATAAGTATCCCTCGACAAAGCTGAACTCTTCGCAAGAACAGGACGGAAAGCCATAGGACTTCGATCGCTTAAGAATAAACTAAAGCATATGTAGTCGTAAGAGGAGGCATGCATGGATGCGATGTATGACACAATAGTCATCGGCTCCGGTATTGGCGGCCTGAGCTGCGCAACAGCACTGGCGAAATGCGGCCATAAGGTTCTGGTCCTAGAACAGCATTACCTTGCTGGCGGTCTAACTCAAACATTTAGTCGTAAAGGATTCACATGGGATGTCGGTATTCATTATCTTGGAAACATGGGGCCAGAGGGTCAAGCGCAGAAACTTCTCGATTGGCTATCTGATGGCGTAATTAAGATGGCACCGATTAGAACGGTTTACGATATTATCCATTTCCCTGATGACTTTAAAATTGACTTCGCTAGTCCTGCCGAAGCCCTCACAGTGAATCTTAAAGAAAAATTTCCACAGTCTGCCGGAGAGATTGATGCATTCATCTCGCTTCTCGGGAGGACAGCCCGTGAAGAGTCGGCACTATTCAGGTTACATATTCTACCTCGTCCCCTAGCATGGATTTATTCGCTATGGGCAGGAGGCAACATTCGGAAATGGTGGGGAAGAACGATCGATGAAGTGCTTGGCGAAATGATCAGTGATCCAAGGCTGCGTTCGGTATTGACTGCACGATGGGGAGACCACGGTGGCATACCAGCGGAGGGAAGTTTTGCTATGCACGCAATGATTATGAACCATTTTCTGAGCGGAGCATTTTACCCGGTAGGTGGGGCCTCAACATTCGCAGACACAATAATACCAATCATAGAGAAAGCAGGAGGCGACGTGAGAGTTAAATCTCCAGTAAGAGAGATAATTGTCACGAACGGCAAGGCCACTGGCGTGCGGCTTGATGATAGCAAAGAATATCATGCCAAAAGAGTGGTCTCCGCAATAGGTGCACGTGATACCGTGCAACAATTACTTCCGGTATATGTGCGTGACACAGCGTGGGCACAGGAGATATTGTCCTTAAAGCCCTCAACCTGTCACCTTTGCCTTTACCTGGGTTTTGAGGGAGATATTTGTAGAACCGGTGCCACAGCTGCAAACCACTGGTTTTATGAGGCGTGGGATACTAACTCGGCTATATGGGACAACCCCGAAGCAACAGATGTTCCGGCGTTGTTTGTATCTTTCCCCTCGTTAAAAGATCCGAACTATGAAGCAGGAGAAAAGCAGAACCATACCGGTGAAGTTGTCACTTGGGTAAATTGGGATGTATTCAGTAAGTGGGAAAAGTCGAGGCATGGCGACAGGCCTGAGGATTACAAAGAGTTTAAACAGCTTATTGAAGAAAAAATGCTTGCTCGTTTCAAACACTATTTCCCCGAGATTGCGTCCTTAATCGCATACCATGAACTATCAACCCCGCTCTCAATGACTCATTTTGTACGAAGACAGCAGGGTGCATCTTATGGGCTTGAGACTACACCACGGCGATTTCTTTCGCGTAGTCTCAATATGAAGACCCCTGTTAATGGGTTGTATCTGGCTGGCCAAGACGTAGTTACTCCGGGAATAACAGGTGCAATGATGGGAGGGATACTCGCTGCAGCAAAAATCGACCCGAGAATTTTCCATAGGCTTTAACGTGATAGATATTTCTGGAACTTTGGCGATGAACGGCTTTAGCGTAACAAAAACCCGGTGGCGAAAAACTGTATTTAAAGGAATTGCGAGTCGAAAACGACTCGAAAAAAAACGCACGTCTCACTCTCGCGTTGCTGCAGATTTCAAGTGGTATTCATTAACCGATTTTATCAGGCGCCGGTGCATGCTTGTTATATATGGATAGAGCATGAGGTTATATTTCCCCATTAAAGTATAGGAAATATTTTCTTCAAGACTATCCAAAATAGAAACCTCCTGCTAAGAATAAGTTTATCTGGAAACTAAATTCTTTTAAGCAGGAGGTCTCTATGTGCTATGTAGATGATATCAGGCTTGAGCAATTTCGGCAACTGAAGAAAGAAATCCGTGGTTCGGACGAGTATTTGATCATTGGGATTGATGTGGCGAAAGAGAAGCACCGCGCGTTTTTTGGTACTGCGCAAGGCAAAACGCTTTTAAAGAATGTGGTCTTTGACAATACGATAGAGGGATTCGAAAAGCTGGATGCGTATGTGGATCGCATCAAGGTTCAATACAGCCTGCGGAAAGTCGTTTTCGGAATCGAGCCGACGGCAGACTACCACAAGCCCCTGGCGGAGCATCTGCTCAAATGCGGTCTGATGGTCGTTCTTGTTGGCGGCGCGGCAGTAAAGAACAACCGGCAGCTTCTGAACGGCCGGTGGGATAAAAACGATGACAAGGATTCGGCCAATATTGCAGATCTCATTGCCCAGGGGAAATGCATGTTTTATGAATATCCCCTGATGACGCTTCAAAACGTGCGCGTACTAAACGCAGTCAAGCGGCGACTGAAGAAGCGGGAACACGGCATAAGCGCGTATATTCGCAATCATATCCTTGCACAGTATTTCCCTGAGTTGGATACGTACTATGGATCGTCAGAGACCCTGGCGGTAGTACGGGAATGTCTGGATCCATCCGCTATCGCCGGCATGGAATACGATGACTTCTGCCGTACCGTAGCACCAGGCAAAATGACGTTGGCACGGGAACGCAGGGTGGGAGCGATTTGGAGGACCGCGGTCAATTCCGTTGGCTGCACCATGGGAGAGGCGGCCTTCCATGAAGCTCAGATTGCAGTAGATAGTTTGAACCAGGTTAGGCAGGAGATCAAAGCGATTGAGGACAAACTTGAGAATGCCTGTCTTGAGTTTCCCGAGTATACGTACCTCTTGAGCATTCCTGGGTTTGGGCCGGATGTTTCCGCCAAGGTCCTCGGGGCCGTCGGCGATCCCCACCGCTTTACAAGCGGCAAACAGGTTTTGCGGTTAGCGGGTCTCGACCTGTGCGCGAAACGAAGCGGAAAAACGTCAAACAGGGCAACGCCGATCATCTCCAAGCAGGGCAAGGCGGATCTGCGGTGCGCGTTATACCAGGCAGCGTTCATTGCCTCGATTAAGAGCACGGACTTTATGCCCTATTTTACGAATAAGCTTGTCGGACGGGCGAAGGAAAAAGGGATTGGTACGAAAATGAGGGTGAAGCTCGCCGCGAAGCTCTTGATTATTGCTTGGACGCTGATGAAAAAGAAGGAGTGCTTCGACTCGAAATACCTTAAACTGGAAAAGCGGGTAGAACGAAAAGCAGCCGCATAATGGCGTACGCAAAATTTATTTCGACGGGAGAGCCCGTGCTCAAGCTAGTTGAGGGCAGTTGACCTCGTCACCTACAATACAGGGCCTCTCGTTTGAACGATAGAATCTGGATAAGGTATTCTTGGCGGCCATATGGCACGCCGCATAGGTGACATAACTATTAGAGATGTCGTTCGTCTGATTGCGAGAGACTCGTCGATAAAAGTGATAACGGCGTAAATGCCGAAAGAGAGAGGTGCGTTTTTAATATGCTGATCAAGTTATCCTGTTGAATAAAAACAAATTGAATCTTTGTCTTGACAGGAGCGTTATAGTATGTAGGTTAACCTCAGAAAATATCCGTAGCCAGTATGATGCTAATTTATAGATTGAAGTTTGCACCGTCAGGTTGTAAGTACGATGTGGGAAAGAGCTGGTGAGTAATGGCATCACTAGCAGGAATGAATCGAAACAACTAAATGCTTTCCGGAATCTGCGATCAATGTCAGGTTTGGAATGGGTATCCGAACCCAATGGAATGCGTACTAGTGCCGCTTTGTTAAGAGAAGAGGACACATACGTTCTACACGTTTGTTGATTTGTTTATGAATAAGGTCTTTGGAAATATTGTTGGAATCAATATCCCGGATCATGGTGACGTGGCATAAATGGAGGCATAAGATCGCCGAATAGCAACCTTATAGTTAAAAAACTCTTTAAAATAAACATGTTAACTGGTGGTCCCAACGGGAATCGAACCCGTGTCTCCGGCGTGAGAGGCCAGCGTCCTAGGCCGCTAGACGATGGGACCAAAAAAGTTGGACTACTTAATGAGTTCTCTGTGCGGAGCTGCAAGATGGCTGAACGATCGGAAACTCAAAACCACGAACTCATAACTAGGGACTGATATTGGTTGGGGGAGGAGGATTCGAACCCCCGTAAACAGGTTCAGAGCCTGTCGTCCTACCACTGGACGATCCCCCAGGCGCTTACAAGCCCTAGCACTATATCCAAAACCCTTGCAGGTGTCAAGGGCAAAAAAAGTCTGTTTTGCCTTGAAATGTCCGGGATTTAACAACTTTTCCCCGGAAAAATAACCGCTTGGCTTGCAGCATGCCCAGTCCCCCCATCTGCCGAAAGGAGAGAATGAATATAGCGCTTGCGATTCTCCAGCGGTTTTGCTGAAGGAAGGGCACCAATATGTGATACCCTGCCGATTAAATTCTTGACAATCCTTCCCTCCTTACGGTAATACTGGTATTATTTTAATGTTGGTAAAGGAAGAGCAGATAACTATTCATGAGTCCAGACAGAGTTAAAACAGTCTATGTAGTCGGCCACACGACGCCTGACACCGATTCCGTGTGCTCCTCCATAGCCTATGCTTACTTCAAAAACATCACGGACAAGCGGTACCTCTTCACACCTGTACGCGCGGGGAAGTTGAACCACGAAACGGCTTTTGTGCTCGAAAAGTTCGGTGTACCCCCTTCAGCGGAAATCGACAGCCTCGTTGCCACTGTGAGTGATCTGGAACTCAAGCGGCCGATCTCCGTCGGCGTGCGTGACTCCATCCAGGTCCTGGCGCTGCTCATGCGCGAGCAGGGAGTGCGCTCGGTCCCGGTCGTGGATGAGTCCGGCAAGCTGGCAGGTGTTGTGGGCCTAAAGGACATCGCCCGCCACTACATGGACAGCGTGGGTTTTGCTGATCTGACCAAAGCACCCATCGAACTTGATATTCTGCTGAAAACGCTTGACGGCCGCGTTATCAGCAACACCAAGCAGATCACGGTGCTGACCGGCAGAGTGCTGATCGCCGCCATGCAACGTGGAACCATGTTGAACCGGGTCCGTCCCGGCGATGTCGTTGTCGCTGGCGATCAGAACGACGTTCAGTTGGAGCTTATCCGGATGGGCTGCTCCGCGGTCATTGTAACTGACAATGCCCCGATCGCAAACGAGGTCATCGCGGCCGCCCGGGCAAAGGACGTGTTGCTCATATCGTCTCGCCATCCGGCTTTTGCCACGGTCCAGCTCATGACCATGTCTGAACCGGTGTCCTCAATCATGACCACCAACTGCCCCACTATAGGGCTTTACACGCCCATGACTGAGGTGCGGTCAACGATCGTGGAATCGGACTACCGGTCCGTCGTGGTCGTGGACAGCGACAACCGTTTGATCGGCTTCATAACGCGGACGGACCTGTTGACGCCCATACGTAAGATTGCCATCCTGGTAGACCACAACGAGCTTTCGCAGGCCGTGGACGGCATCGAGGAAGCGGAGATTCTCGAAATCATCGACCACCACCGCGTTGGTGATATCTCCACCACGGCGCCGATTTATGTATACAACGACCCCGTTGGCAGCACCTGTACCGTCGTTGCCGGGATCATGTTCCTGTACCAGACCCATATCCCGAAAGAGATCGCCGGCATCCTGCTTTCCGGCATCCTGTCGGACACGCTGCTGTTGACGCTCTCGACTACCACGGAGCGCGACCAGGTCGCCGCCCATCGTCTTGCCGAAATTGCCGGCATCGAGATCCAGTCCTATGCCAAGGAACTGCTGCACGAAAGCATCAATCTCGAAAATAAAAGCGCAGCCCAGCTGATCGCGGCGGACTTCAAGGAATTCCTGATCGGCGGCAAGAAGCTCGGCATAAGCCAGATGATGTCGCTGGACTGCGCGGAAATCGATGCGCGCGAACGGGAGTTGGTGGCTGAATTGGAGCGGTTGCGCTCGGAAAACGGCTATGATCTCGTGGCTCTGCTCGTGTTAAATCCCCTCGGCAAGGGGCAGGAACGAATACTGCTCAGGGGGGAAACATGGATCGTGGAAAAGGCTTTCAACGTGAAGGTCGTGAACGACACCTGCACGGTCTACCGTGTCATGTCGCGAAAAAAGGACTTCATACCAGCCATCGGGCAGGTGCTCAGTATGGGTCAGCGTCGGTAGCTCATCACAGGTAAAAAAACCGCACTGATCCCTTTTCGTCATTCCCGGGAAAACAGGAATCAAAAACCGCCTGTTTGTTCCTTGTTGATATACAGAAGGATTGTCATTTTATATCAGATCCCGACTGTTCACGGCTCCTCAGAAACCATTCAGACAAATCAATATCATAATAAAGCGTATATTCATACCGATCGCTTCCTTGCAAGGCGAAGAACCGCTTCTGCTTTCTTGTCTTGTGCTCTTCCTCCACCCAGGTCCGAAGGAGACGAACTACGGTAACTCTGTTTCCCTCGAACATGAGCGAGCTCGGCCGCTCCGCGCCACGGTAGCCTTCATAAATTGTGACCTCAATCTGGATATCAGCCATGCCACCTCACTCCAGCTGTACTTGCTTTTTCATTCTAATTTGCGGCAAGGATACCCCAACCTACCCGCAGGGAGTGCCATGCAGTTAAGCATCTATCCTTGCATTTCTCCTCTCGATAAGTAATGTGGACGCCCTTTCCAGAAGCACCAAGTCGCTGTGTTTTGCAGAGGCATGAAGTTTTGTCCCGTCCAGCGTCTGGATATCGAAATATCCTGTTGATCGCCTTCCGAAGATAAAACCTTCCGAACCTTCAAACCGCACCTTGTCGAATCTCCGGAACCCGAATATTTCCCGTGGCGCAGTGTTCGGAATATGGCTTCGGATCCCTTTAAACAGTTTTCGGTTGCACTTTCGGACCTGGTGCATTACGAACATGTCTAAAGACCTGGTCTGTCCGGTACCATTGGCCATCACGAAGGCATCGTTTACGTGGGATTTAGGAAGTCCCAACCTCTTTCGCCCCAGTTTTGTGAGGTACCCGTACGTGTGTTCCACGTTGTAACCACGGTTTCTTAATTCTCCTACGATATTCCAGCGGACCATGGACATGAATGTTTCTGCCTTAAACCCTTTTGATGGCCTTATCTTTAGGACTATTTCCCCGCGCGTAGCTTGGCCATGGCAGGTTTTGCACAGGGTTGCCAGATTCTCCGGCCTGTCGCCGCCTGTCTGTCGGGATTTTGCGTGGTGTACTTCCAGTTTCAGGTCCCCCGATTTGCCCTTGCAGTACCTGCATCGATGCCCGTCCCGGTACAACACGTATTCTCGTACGTTGAGGAAACCTTTCTGCTCTCCGTCCTGGTAACCGGCCCCCGATATGTCAGAATTCTTGATCTTCTGGATATCGAATGCAGCGACCTCGACGATAACCTTTGAAACGGGGAGAATGCTATTTACCCGATCAACTAGCTTTATATGGCTATCGAGCTTATGGTGGATAGACGGGGCAAGCCAGCCTTCAGGTTTCTTCCGGTTCAGAAACCGCGGCTGGCGGTGCCAGGTTTTACGGTTACGCCTGCTTTTCCGATATGTACGTCTTTCGGAATTGAGCTTCACGATATCGTTCCGGAGCATAACATTGGCGCTGTACACTTCTTCCTTCGCGGTTACGGACGACAACCCGATATTGACGTACCCGGAATCGACGCCGAGTGTAACGGGTTGCCGGTATCCGGAAGAACCATAAAGAATCTGGATCGTGAAGGGTGTTCTTTTAATTGCTTTTGCCTTCCCCTGTTTTAACAGCATCCGGGCCTTGACCGGATGACACGGCATCAGGGGCTTGCCGTGCTGGTTCCGTACATAGACTAACATAAAGTCCTCTCTCCGCTTTCGCGGGTTGTGACCGCATCGGGGTTGTTGTAATGGCTTGTTCTGCCGGAAACACTGTCCGTTCCCCAGTAAGACTTTAATCTCCGGCGGCAGATGCAAGGGACGTGCGGAATATCCACGAGGTGCCCTGACCAAAACAACTTCTGCTTAAACTGCAAGCCCCCTAGTCAATTGGCTCTTACAAGCCCCCACCTGAACTCAAAGAATTAGGTGGCGGGTAATTGACTCCACAAATTAATATAATAGTGTTACCGGTATTTTTGACATCCTCTTCGGCCTTTAGATCGAGGAGGATGTCAACTGAGCATAAGACCGCGTCCTGTTTCTACCTTCTATTTTCGCTGCATACAGGGCCTTGTCCGCCCTCGTAAGGATGTCGTCCAAAGTTCCGCCATCATCGGGATAGGTGCAGATACCGCCGCTGATCGTGAACCTGATGGGGCCTTCAGCTATCCCGCCAAACTCTGTGTCCTCGACCTTTTTTCGGATACGCTCAGCCATTTCCCGCTCGGAACCCCTGCTTTCCGGCATGAGGATCACGAATTCCTCGCCCCCATAGCGCGCTACTGTGTCCATCCTGCGCGCGTTCATTGTGAGAATCCCGGCAATCGCTTTCAGCAATATGTTCCCCTTCTCATGTCCGTAGGTGTCGTTCACCTGCTTGAAGTGGTCGAGGTCGAATAGGATCACCGAGAAATGCGAATGGTCCCGGTCGGCCCGGTATTGCTCGTGCTTCAGCCTGTCCATGAAATGCGCATAATTGAAGAGGCCCGTAAGCTTGTCCGTAATCGAGGCCCTGCGGAAGTCGGCCAGAACTTTCATAGTGAACTGTTCTCCGCGGGAAAAGAACGATCCGTATAATGATGTGGCTGTCAGGGAGGCCAACCCGAGAATCAGACGATTGACATGATCAGCGTCAAGGAAGGCCATATCGCGGAACAGAAGATAGGCGTAGAACACGGCCATGGGCACCTGGAGAAGAAAACTCTGGCGGAATCCAAGCCTGATGCCGGTTGCGAAAAGGGTCAGGTACCAGATGAAGAGGAAGGGGCTCCTGAGACCGCCGGTATAGTTCAGCCCTACGGCTATGACTACCATGTCGAGATAGAGGAAGACTAGTGTCAGTCTGGTGGAAAAGAAGTGCGTTTTTTTCAGAAAAAAATGGATCCAGAGATTGTAGATTGCGGCAAAGACAAGGAGCATGTTAAAGAGCCTGAGAGGCCAGTCCGTTAGTCTCAGGATGTTCAAATACAGGGACAGGAACCCGATCACGAACCATCGGGCTTTCGTAATCATGAGTTCCATGTTTTGGTGGTTTTGGACCCTTACGTATTCACAGGCTTCTTCCTGTTGTTCGATCTCACTCTCCATACAATCCCTCATGAAGCGGAAGGCTTCCTCTCTAGGTATCCCCTCGGAATAGCGTCCCTTTATATTAAGCATAGAAGAAGCATTGGTGGTTTTCAAGCGCGATAAGACGAAAATCACCAGGAGAATACAGAGTTCTGAACGTAGATGAGCCCGGTGTCGCGGCGCAGGCCGGCGTCCTTCAGGTTCTGGCCGATGAAGGCCGATTTATCGGGAATGAAGATTTCCTCCATCTGCAGATCGATATGCTCCCATCCCGTTCGCGTAAATGGCGCGCTTACCGGTAGGGATAGAAGACGTAGAACAGCAACGACAACGCTGCGAAAATCCACATCCCGGGATGCACTTCCCGGTGCCTGCCGCTAAGCGTTTTCAAAACAGGGTAAGTGAGCAACCCCGCGGTCATACCCACCCCGATGTTGTACGTGAAGACCATAAGCACGATCGTGAGAAAAGCGGGGACCAACTCGGTATAGTCGCTGAAGTCAAGCCTGGAGACTGGCGTGATCATAAAAATGCCGATCACGATCAGGGCTGAGCCATAAGCATGGGCCGGGACTGCGGTCAGGATTGGGGAAAAAAACAGGGCCAGCAGGAACAGGCCCGCTACGACCAGCGCCGTAAAACCCGTTCGCCCTCCCTCCGAAATTCCCGCGGCGGATTCGATAAAAGCGCCTGTAGTGGTGGTGCCGAGGAGCGGCGCAATCATGTTCGCCAGGGCGTCGGCAAGCATCGGCTTCTCGATCTCCGGCAGGTTTCCCTTATCGTCCAGCAGTCCGCCCCGGGCGGACAGTCCGAGCAACGTACCGACCGTGTCCACAAAAGCCATCACGAAAATAATAAGGGCGACCGGCAAGTTCCTGATGCGCAGGGCATCGGTGATATTCAATTGCAGGGCGATTGGCGCTAGTGAGGGCGGCATGCTCATCCATGCCGACGGAACCGGCGTCACTGATCCGAGAAACGAAAGGCCCGTAACAGCGAGAACACCGATGATAATGGCGCCCCTAATCCGCCTGATCATGAGAACGGTGATGAGAAGGAAGCCAAGCACAGCGAGCAGTACTGTGGGCTGGGAAAGCCTTCCCAGGCTGACAGGTGCCCCGGGCACGCCGGGCACGACTATTCCCGTTTCGTTCAGGCCGATGAAGGCAAGAAAGAGACCGATGCCCACGGAGAAGCTGAGTTTGAGAGATTGCGGGAGCGTATGCGCAAGCCATGACCGGACTTTCAGGACCGTGAGCGCTGTGAACAGGACCCCGGCGATAAAGATCGCTCCGAGCGCTGTTTGCCACGGGTAGCCGAGCACTTTCACGACGGTAAATGTAATGAAGGCGTTCTCGCCCATGTAGGGGGCAATGGCAAAAGGGCGTCTCGCATAAATCCCCATGATCAGCGTGCCGAAGGCGGCGGACAGGATGGTGGCAGTCATGGACGGGCCTCGGGGAATGCCAGCTGCTTCGAGGATTGCGGGGTTCACGATGATGATGTATGCCATGGTGAAAAACGTCGTGATCCCTGCAAGGGTCTCCTGTTTGTAACTCGTGCCGTATTTCTCGAAATCGAAATAGTTCTTCATGATAATAAAAAATACAGACCCGTCCAAGATAAGATTTAAGTAATTGCAGGGGAAGCCTCTTTAAGGTAAATTTGGGTTGTCGAAGTCCAATATTTGCCGAAGGAGGACATCCCCGTGAATAAGTTTAACAGTATTTTCGGACAGATTCTACAGATTTTTCCGCATCAGGACTTTGTCAGGGCTGTAAGGGAAACGCGAGCCGAAAAAGGGGTAAAAGGATTCAGCTGCTGGGGCCAATTCGTTGCGATGGTGTTCTGTCAATTAGGCCAAGCACACTCGCTACGGGAGATATGCGGAGGACTGGCGACCTGCCTGGGAAAACTTAAGCACCTCGGTATCGATGCAGCGCCCAAACGCTCCACCCTGGCCTATGCCAACGAGCATCGGCCGTGGCAGTTATATCAGAAGGTGTTTTATCAGCTCTTGGCCAAATGCCGGGTACTGGCACGAGGGAAGAAACCGTTTCGGTTTAAGAACAAGCTGTTCAGCCTCGATGCCACGACCATTGAGCTTTGTGTGACATTATTTGACTGGGCAAAGTTTCGGCAGACGAAAGGTGCGGTCAAGCTTCACCTGTTGTTGGACCATGAAGGATACCTTCCGGTCTTCGCCAGTATAACCGAAGGGAATGTGCATGAAGTGAACATCGCTCATACGCTCAATTTCCCCAAGGGTTCCATCCTGGCAATCGACCGAGGGTATGTGGACTATGAACAGTTCGCTCTGTGGACAGAGGCCGGAATCTTCTTTGTAACGAGAGAGAAGGATAATGCTGCCTACCGGGTTGTCGAAAAACGAGAGGTTCCCAGCAACCGGAATATTATAAGTGATAAACTCATCGAGCTGACGGGCTACGAATCAATTAAGAAGTGCCCACATACCTTGCGACGGGTAGAGGTCTGGGACGAAGAAAACGAGCGAATAATCGTTTTATGGACGAATCATCTCGCCTTTGGCGCGACGACCATAGCGAGCATTTACAAGGACCGCTGGCAGATTGAGGTATTTTTCAAGACGATCAAGCAGAATCTGAAGATCAAGACGTTTGTGGGAACAAGCCGGAACGCCTTGTTGACCCAGATTTGGACAGCATTAATCGCGATCCTGGTGTTGAAGTATTTGAAGTTCCGATCCACGCTTGGCTGGTCACTGTCGAATCTGGTTGCCATGCTCCGTTACAATCTCTTTACGTATCGAGACTTATGGACATGGCTGGATAATCCTTTTGAAACACCGCCGATAGTACCGTCTGCGGAGCAACTCGTGTTGAGTTATCGGTAATTGGACAGCAGAATGGAGAACCTGAATCGGAGAAAATGGATTTACCCGTCTAAAAGCATTGATTGTCGAGGGTCAGCTTCAGAAAATCAGATTATCTTGGACAGCACTGTAAAAAATAGTATAATTCCCCGGAAAAGGCAAGGTGAAACCTGCATGCAGCAGCACGCTCCCTGAGCCAGGAGGATGTTCTCTCTTCGTAAGCCGCTGCAAAACATCGAAAATTCAGCGGTACGAGCGTGCAAATTTGTCATCGCCGGAGACAGCTTTACCTTGACAAAGGCAGGGAATTCGACATAATATTAGCCGTTTCCTCTGGGCGGGACTGCGCTCCGGCCATACCCGGCCGCGGCGCACAGGAAGGAGGGTTTCGTGAAGGTACTGCAGATCTCCATCTTCGTCGAAAATAAGTCGGGACGCCTTGCCGAAGTGACCGAAATTCTGGCACAGCACGAGATCAATATCAGGGCGCTCTCCCTGGCCGATACCGCGGATTTCGGGATTCTTCGTCTTATTGTGAACGACACGGAAAAAGCGAAAAAAATCCTGAAAGACAACGGCTTTACCTTGAGCCAAAACGAGGTCGTGGCTCTGGAAGTGCCTGACCGGCCAGGCGGCCTCGCAAAGATCCTTCGAACTCTGCAGGGGAAAGGCATCAATGTTGAGTATATGTACGCTTTTGTCCAGAAATGCGAGGGGAATGCCGTTCTGATATTCCGGTTCGATGAAATCGAGAAAGCCATTGATGCGCTGCAGGCGTCAGGTTTCCGGATCATGACCGGAAACGAAGTACAGCAATTGTGAAACCATTCCCCGGCTTGCCCGGGAGAGATCTTGCACAGGGAGGAACGGAGAAAATGAAAATGTTCAAAGTGATGGTTTGTGCAGCATGCATCATGGCCGCGGCAGCCGCATCCGCCATGGCGGAAGGCATAATTAAAGTGGGCGCGGTCCTGGCGGTGTCGGGCCCCGCGTCATTCCTTGGCGCACCGGAAGCCAAGACGCTCCAAATGCTCGTCGATGACATTAATGCCAAGGGCGGCATCAACGGAAATAAAATTGAACTAATCATTAAGGACACGCAGGCAAGCCCGGAAAAAGCGGTCTCCTTCGCAAAGCAGCTGATCGATGAGGACAAGGTGTTCGCCATCATCGGCCCGTCCACCAGCGGTGAGACTATGGCCATCAAGAACATCGCCGAAGAGGGAAAAACCATCCTCCTCTCCTGCGCCGCGGCCGAAGTGATCGTTAACCCCGTGGCCAAGTATGTGTTCAAGACGCCCCAGAAGGACAGTGATGCCGTGATCAAGATCTTCAATCAGATGAAGAAAATGGGCATCACCAAGATCGGCGTACTGTCGAGCAACACCGGCTTCGGCCAGGCGGGGAAAGAGCAGCTGGAAAAGCTCGCGCCGGAGCATGGCATCCAGATCCTGATCAGCGAGGTATATGACAAAGCAGCCACGGACCTCACTGCGGAAGTAACGAAGCTGAAGGCGGCCAATGTGCAGGCCATCGTTAACTGGTCCATTGAGCCCGCGCAGGCGATCGTGATCAAGAACGCACGCCAGATCGGCATAACTGTTCCAATTTTCCAGAGCCACGGTTTCGGCAACATCAAGTATGTACGCGCCGCGGGCGCCGCTGCCGAGGGCGTGATCTTCCCGGCGGGCAGGCTGCTCGTCGCCGATGTTCTGTCAGCCAAAAACCCCCAGAAAAAAGTCCTCGAATCGTACAAGAAGGAATATGAAGCCAAGTATAAAGAAGATGTCAGCACCTTCGGTGGCCATGCCTACGATGCCATGCTCATCCTCGAAACAGGTATCAAGGAGGCGGGCGCGGACAAGGAAAAAGTCCGGACCGCCATCGAACATATCAAGGGTCTTGTCGGCACCGCGGGCATATTCAACTTCTCCCCCACGGACCACAACGGCCTTGACGCCAACGCCTTTGAAATGCTGACCGTGAAAGACGGCAATTTCGCCGTGCTGGAATAATAACGTTTGGCAGCTTACCAACAGGGAGTGTCCACGGGGGCACTCCCTGTTGTTTCTGGAACCGACCGGACATGCCGGTCACAGCGAAGCGCCCTGTCGCGACGGGGCCCTTCGCTGTGCCTGGAATGACTGCAGAGCAAAACGCACTCGGAGCCTGTCTTGATTGAGCTTTTTTTTCAGTACCTCGTCGCCGGCCTTACCTACGGCACCATCTACGCCATTGTCGGCATCGGGTTCAACATCATTTACAACACCACGGGAATCATCAACTTCGCCCAGGGAGAGTTCGTCATGCTTGGCGGAATGACTGCAGTGTCACTCCAGGCTTTCCTGCCGCTCCCGCTCGCGATCCTTGGTGCAGTGCTTGTCACGATGATCATCGGCGGACTGATCGAAATGACGTTTATCCGCTGGCTCGTGAAACCGTCGGTCCTGCGGATGATCATCATCACCATCGGCATCTCGATCCTGATCCGGGAGGCGGCCCTTGCAATCTGGGGCGAAGGCGTTCGGTCCCTTCCCTACTTTACCGGCAACGAGATCTCGGCGCTATCCTTCGGAGGCGTTCGCGTCTCGCCCCAGGTGCTCTGGAGCCTCGGTTTCTGCTCGATCGTCGTCCTGTCCCTGAACCTTTTTTTTAAATATACGATGCTCGGCAGGGAGATGCGCGCCTGCGCCGCAAACCGCGAGGCCGCCGCACTCTGCGGCATCCCGACGAAAAACATGGTCACGCTCTCATTCGTACTGTCCGCCGGCATCGGCGCCCTTGCGGGGTGTGTGGTCTCGCCGATTACGTATACACAGTATAATATTGGAACGGGCCTCGCCATCAAGGGATTTACCGTCGCCATCCTCGGCGGGCTCGGCAACAGCATGGCAGCCGTGGCAGCCGGCTTTATCCTCGGCGTGCTCGAATCCTTCAGCATCTGGGTCCTGCCCACCGCCTACAAAGACACGATCTCGATGTCGATTCTACTCGCAATGCTTTTCATCAGGCCCAGCGGCCTGTTCGGAAACAGAGAAGCCATGCGGTTAAAGGATTTCTGATGAAAACCTCCCGGTTTGCTCCGATCCTTTCTCTTCTCGTCACTGTCACCGCGATCCAGCTTTTGACGCTTGCAACGGGAAGGGAATTTTATCTTACCCAGCTCACTATGGCGGCCTATTATTCGCTCGTCGCCGTCGGGCTCTGCCTCCTAATGGGGTTTGCGGGACAGATATCGATGGGTCACGCAGGATTCTTCGCGATTGGCGGCTACACCTCGGCAGTCCTGACGACGCTCAATCTCGCATCGCACAAGGACGCGGTCCTTGTTGAGTGGCTGGCGAAACTCGGCATTCTCACGGCACGTCAGGACCTCTACGGCAGCCAAATCCTGAGTGTCCATCCCTGGGCGGCCTGTGTCCTTGCCGTCCTGCTTGCACTGGCCGTCGCCTGGGCCATCGGCATCCCGGTGCTCAAGCTCAAGGGACATTACCTCGCCATGGCGACGCTGGGGTTTGGCACAATCATCTACAGCATTGTGCTCGGGACCGAGCAATTCGGCGCTGCCGACGGAATTTCGAGCGTGCCGCCGTTCCCGCTGCTGCCCGGCGGCATCGGCGTGGGCGGAGGTTCCTCACAGCGGGTTATAAACTACTATTTCGCCTGGCTCCTGGTGGTTGCGGCGATGGTGCTGCTCGTGAACCTGATCAATTCGCGGGTGGGGCGTGCACTCCGGTCGATCCACGGCGCCGAAGACGCGGCGAACGCCATGGGCGTGGACACGGCGCAATACAAACTCTTTACGTTCATGCTGAGCGCCGCGCTTGCCGCGATTGCCGGGGTGTTCCTGACTCACTTCAACGGAGGCATCGGTCCGTCCGAAGCGTCGATCATGAAGTCCATCCGCTATGTGTCCATCGTGGCTGTCGGCGGCATGGGAAGCATCTGGGGCACCCTCATCATGAGTACGGTTCTGAACTTCTTTTCGCTCCGCGGTTATTTCGGAACCTACGACGACGCCGTATTCGGCGGCATTCTGATTGTAATCATGCTCTTTGCGCCCGACGGCATTATCGGGTCTGATCTGCGGAGGATGCTGAGAAAACTGGTGAAACAAACGTAGCAAGACATACTAACCGCGGATGAACACGGTTAGAATGAGAACCCCGCTTCACGTGGGGCATTCTTCTATTTGACTGTATGCCGGCTTGCCCGGAATCGAATTTTGTATCATTTTTTTCGGCAACATGTTGCCTGATAATGTCAGGACCCGTGGCTGTATAGCCTGATCTCCAATGACAATTCTCGAAGTAAAAAACCTCAGCAAGCGCTTCGGCGGCCTTCAAGCTGTAAAAGAGGTGAGCTTCTCCGTCGAGCAAGGCAGCATCAAGGCCGTCATCGGGCCGAACGGCGCAGGCAAGACTACGCTCTTCAACCTGGTAACAGGCTTCCTGGCGCCCGACAGCGGAGAGATCCAGTACCGGGATAGGTCAATCCAGGGCAAGAGCCCCTATGAGATTGCGGAACTGGGCCTGTCCCGCACGTTTCAGCATATCAGGCTCTTCGCGCACATGACGGCGCTCGAAAATGTGATGGTCGGCTGCCATGTGCGCTCCCGGGCGGGCTTCATTGCCGGGATGCTGAACCTGCCCTGGACCTGGCGCGAAGAACGGGAAATCCGGGAAAAATCGGTCGGCTTTCTGGATTTTCTCGGCATATCAGCCCTTGCGGACATCAGTGCGACGAGCCTATCCTACGGCCAGCAGCGGGCGGTGGAGATGGCCCGCGCCCTGGCGTGTGGACCTTCCATGCTTCTTCTTGACGAGCCGGCGGCAGGGCTCAATATACGCGAGACCGCCGATACGGCGAAACTCATCCGCAGAATCCGCGACCTCGGCATCACCGTGCTAATCGTAGAGCACGACATGTCTCTGGTCATGAACATTTCCGACGAAATCGTCGTTTTGAGCTATGGGGAAAAAATCGCCGATGATGCGCCCCATGCTGTCCAGCACAATCCCGAGGTCGTCAGAGTCTACCTGGGAGAAGACGATGCTTAAAATACGGAACCTTGACGTCGGATATGGTGGTTTGAATGTCCTTCGAAGAGTGTCTATCCATGTAAATCCGGGCGAAATCGTCACCATCATTGGCGCGAACGGCGCCGGAAAAACTACGCTCCTGAAAACCGTCGCAGGGCTGCTCAGGGCACAGGCAGGCGAGATTGTTTTCAGCGGTCGCGAAATTGGCCGCACTCCCACAGAGCAGATCGTGTTCGATGGCTGCTCGCTCGTGCCTGAAGGAAGGCAGGTTTTCCCCGCCATGCCGGTGAAGGAAAACCTCCTGCTCGGCGCTTACGTCCAGTTCAAGCGCGGAAACAGGCAGACAGTCAGCCTGGACCTCGATCATGTATACGGTCTCTTCCCGGTGCTGAAGCAACGCGAACAGCAGCTTGCCGGTACCCTGTCCGGCGGAGAGCAGCAGATGCTCGCCATAGGCAGGTCGCTTATGGCCAGGCCGAAACTTATCATGCTCGATGAGCCGTCCATGGGCCTGGCGCCTCTCATGGTCAGGGAGATCTTCAACATCATCGTCAGGATCCGCGAGGAAGGAAACACAGTGCTTCTCGTGGAGCAGAACGCGCGGAGCGCGCTCAAGATTGCGAACCGGGGATACGTGCTCGAGACAGGCAGGGTCATCCTTGAAGGGCAGGCCGAGGATCTGCTGTCGAATAAAGACGTGCAGAGGGCGTATCTAGGGCGAGATTTATAGAATTTTTAAGCGGCTGAAATGGTTTAAGCCGTTTAAACAGTTATCACGAAACGGAGGTGCATATGTACTGGCAGCCTGAAAGCGAATGCATGGACAGAGAGGAGCTGCAGCAGCTGCAGCTTGAGCGGCTCGAATCCACGTTGAGCCGGGTAAACATGAATGTCCCTTTCTACCGGAGGAAGTTCGACGAGATCGGATTCAATCCCGACGACCTGCGCACGCTTGATGATCTACGGAAACTGCCCTTCACGACCAAGAACGATCTCAGGGAAAACTATCCCTACGGCCTCTTCGCCGTGCCTCTTCGCGAAGTCGTCCGCGTCCACGCGTCGTCGGGGACGACCGGCATGTCGACCGTCGTAGGCTATTCCCGGAACGACATCAAGACCTGGTCCAACCTCGTCGCGAGGATCCTGACCGCCGGCGGCATCACCAAAGACGATGTGATACAGATCGCATTCAACTACGGGCTCTTCACCGGTGCTTTCGGCCTGCACTACGGCGCGGAGCGCCTCGGCGCCTCGGTGATTCCGATTTCGAGCGGCAACACCCGCCGCCAGATCAAAATCATGCAGGATTTCAAGACCACCGCTCTCGTGAGCACACCGAGCTACGCGATGCTGATCGCGGATACAATGATGGAGATGGGCATCAACAGGAATTCCCTTTCGCTGAAATTCGGCCTCTTCGGGGCCGAGCCCTGGTCGGACGCCATGCGCAAGGAGCTCGAAAACAAGCTCAAAATTGTCGCCACGGACAACTACGGCCTGTCAGAAGTGATGGGCCCGGGTGTGGCGGGTGAATGCTTCGAGCGGAATGGGCTGCACATCGCCGAAGACCATTTCCTGGTAGAGCTGATCAATCCCGACACCCTCCAGCCGGCCAAGCCGGGCGATGTCGGGGAATTGGTCATCACGACGCTTACAAAAGAGGCTTTCCCCGTCATTCGCTACCGCACCCGGGACCTCACCCGGTTACTCCCCGAGCCCTGCCCCTGCGGCAGGACCATGGGGAGAATGACCCGCATTTTCGGGAGGACCGATGATATGCTGATCATTCGCGGCGTGAACGTTTTCCCGCAGCAGATCGAGACGGTATTGTTCGAGATCGAGGGCGTTGCCCCGCATTACCAGATCATCATCGACCGCAAAGGCGCGCTCGACGAGACTACGGTGCTCGTCGAGGTTTCAGAGCAGATATTCTTCGACGAAATGAAGAGGCAGAGTAAACTCAAGGAAACCATAAAAAAACGGCTGGCCTCGGAACTCGGCATAGCAGTCGAGGTGAAACTCGTGGAAAAGAAAACGCTGGAGCGGTTTGAGGGAAAAGCGATACGGGTTATTGACAACCGAAAATTCTAAGGAGGAAGGGGCAAAGATCATGGGGCACGGCGCATGGAATCAGTACCATTTCACGCCGCCTCAGCCCTCTGCGCAATGCCCTCTACGCATTTCATGAACTACATTGATTTCCACACCCACGTCTTTCCAGACAGGATCGCGAAACAGACAATGGAAACCCTTGCGACCGAGTCCGGCCACTACCGGCCCCGGACGGACGGCACGCTGCAAGGGTTGCTTGACTCCATGAATCGGGCGGGCATTTCGGCAAGCCTCGTGGCGAACATCGCAACGAAGCCGGCCCAGATGGTCCCGATCCTCAACTTCTGCAAGCAGATCAAGAGCGAACGCATCCATCCGCTGATCTCCTTTCATCCTTCAAACGACACCGAGGAAGTTGAAGAGGTGTTCGGGGAGGCCCACCGCGAAGGCATTCGCGGCGTCAAGCTGCATCCGATGTATCAGCGCTTCTTCATTGACGACAAATATATGTACGGCTTTTATGAGCTGATGGCGAGTTTCGGCTTCATCGTGATGTTCCACAGCGGTTTCGACATTGCATTCCCGAACAACAGCCAGGCTGACGTGGAAAGAATCAAAAAAGTGGCGGACTGGTTCAAAGACCTCACCATTGTCTGCACTCATGTCGGAGGCTGGAAGCAGTGGGAACGTATCGGTTGCCTCAGCAGATGCGAAAACGTCTATACCGAAACATCGATGACGCTCAGCGAAGTAAGCGACGAGGAGTTCGTCAGGCTCATCGGCTATTTTGGTGAAGACCGCTTGTTATTCGGAACTGACAGTCCCTGGACGGACCAGAAGGAAATGCTTGAGCGAACCACGCAATTGAAAATATCCGACCGGTTGAAAGAAAAGATGCTTTATGAGAACGCTGCGGCGCTGCTCGGCCTAAAAAAAGTATAACGGTTTCTAACTGGCGGGACTTCACTTTATGCTCACGGCGCCGCTGCGAACGTCGCCCGAATCCCTTTTCGATACGTGCCTCGAATCAGGGAGGGGCTGCGATTGCGGTCGGAGATCCACCAGGGGAATAATCAAAGACCCGACGTTTTCCGGTGACGTTCAAGATAGGTATTTATGATCGGCCAGTCCGCGTCAGCCCAGTCAAGACCGAGTAATTCCTCCGGCATTGTCCAGGCAATGGCTTTATGCTCGTGAACGACAATTTCACCAGCGCTAATTGTGCAGCGGTAAGGATAAAGAGTCACCATAAAGGCTGGATAGGAATATGTTACCTGGGGGTACGGTTCATGAATCATCACCTCAATCCCCAATTCCTCCAATACTTCACGTTTCAAACATTCCGAAACACTCTCGTCCTCGTTGATCTTTCCTCCCGGAAACTCCCATTTTAGAGGCAGGCTCATGCGTTCGCTTCGCTGAGCTGCGAGGACTTTTCCGTTTTGCTCTATTATGGCGCAGGCTACTCGTAAGGATTTCATGTTTTCCTGGAAGGACGGGATTTCCGCTTTCGCTGGAATGGTGATAACCCAGGCATCGCTGCCTGAAGGGCCTTGAGAGGATTGAATGTTACCGATGCCGGGAAATTACGATTCAGGGAAGCACATCAGAGCGTTTGATGACGGATGGAGTAACCTCACCGCCCCTGTGCCCTGCCTGCGGCAAAAGCCTTCTGGTTGACTTCGAGAACCTTCCTCGGAACAGTGTTCACAATGGCCTCGAGGATGACCGATTCCTTCAAGGGAAGAAAATTCAGCGCGGCACCCAGAAGAACGAGATTGAGTGTGCGTTTGTCTCCCGCACCGACGGCGAGCTGTGTACCATCAAACGGCATCACGGTCCTCGCGCGGCTCCTGATCACCTCATTGATGTCGGCAGGATATTTTTCCGCGGCGATGGAAACGCCGATCGTGCCGATCGTCCGCGTATTGTATATGACTGCGCCGTCATCCTTTAGAAAGTGAAGATATCGGGCTGTTTCGAGCGGCTCGAACCCGATCAGCAGGTCCGCCTCGCCTTCGCTCACGATGGGCGAATAGACCTTGTCTCCGAAGCGCACCTGCGAAAGCACGCTGCCGCCGCGCTGGGCCATGCCGTGCACTTCGCTCTGCTTCACATCGAGGCCCTCCAGGAGCGCCGCCTCGGCGATTATCTTGCTCGTCAGTAGTACGCCCTGTCCGCCGACGCCGCTGATCAGGATATTAAATACATTCACGTCTTTCCTCAATTAAATTATGAACTACAGTTTTTCGAAGATACACATAGTTAAAAATGGGGCAAGTAGCAAGGAGATCAAGCCCATTTGGCACATGCCGTGCTGATTGCTTCTCCTTCTTGCCCTTTGCTACTTGTCACTTGCCATCTGCTCCTCCGTCTTCATGCACCCCGTGGTGCACAGTTGTGAGCAGACCCCGCAGCCGTTGCACAGGAGCGGATCGATTTCGACGTACCCTGTCTTCCCTTCGGGCGTGAAAGATAGGGCAATGCAACCCGCCTTGAGGCAGAGCTTGCAGCCCTTGCAGTCCTCTTTCTCGACAGAGTACGCTTTCTTGGACACGCGGTAGCGCAGCACGCAGGGCTGGTTCGAAATAAGCACCGACGGCCCGGTCGCCGCGAGCTCTTCTCTCATGATTTTTTCGAGCTCTTTAATATTGTATGCATCGATTTCACGCACCCGCCGGGCACCGATTGCCTGGCAGAGCTTTGCGATATCGAGGCGCGGCGACTCGCTTCCCTTTGCCGTTCTGCCCGTTCCAGCGTGCTCCTGTCCGCCGGTCATACCCGTCGTGTCGTTGTTCATAATGATCACGACGGCGTCACCGCCGTTATAAACCATGTTCACCAGACCCGTTATGCCGGAGTGCAGGAACGTGGAATCGCCGATCACAGCCACGGGTTTCTGATGGGTGCCTTGGAGAGCGAGGCCCTTGGCCATGCCATGCGCGGCAGATATGCTGGCGCCCATGCAGATGCAGGTGTGCATGGCAGAAAAAGGCGGGAGGGCGCCCAGCGTGTAGCATCCGATGTCGCCGGACACATAAACCTTGAGCTTGGCAAGTACGGTGTACAGGCCCCGGTGAGAACACCCGGGGCAGAACGTAGGCGGACGCATGAGAAGCCCACCTGCGGGTTCTTTCATCGGCAGCGTGCTGCCCATAACCTTCTCATGAACCAGGCGCTGACTGAATTCGCCGCAGAGCGGCAGCTTGTTCTTGCCGATATGGACTGTAATGCCCAAGGCCTTGATCTGCTCTTCGAGAAAGGGGTCAAGCTCCTCCACCACGACGAGCCAGGCCACGGAGGCAGCGAATTTTGCAATTAGCTTGTCGGGAAGCGGGAAGGTCATGCCCAGCTTCAGCACCGCCGCCTTCGGGAAGGCTTCGCGCACATATTGGAACGATATGCCCGAGGTGATAAAGCCCATATCCTGGTCGCCGTCAATGATCTGATTGAGCGGCGATGTCTCGGCCCACTCCTTGAGACGAAGGAGCCGGTCTTCAATGGCAACATGCCGCTTTTTGGCATTGTTGGGGAGCATCACATATTTACCGAAGTCGCGGGCAAGGCCGCGGCCGGCCGGAGATTCAGGCTCCCCTGTTTCCACCACGCTCTTGCAGTGCGATATCCTAGTTGTCGTGCGCAGAATAACCGGAGTGTCAAATGACTCAGAAAGCTCGAAAGCGGTCTTCGTGAACTGCCTGGCCTCCGCGGAATCCGACGGTTCGAGGCAGGGAATTTTCCCAGTCCGGGCAAAGTGACGCGTGTCCTGTTCATTCTGTGAACTGAACATCCCCGGGTCGTCTGCCGCCATAAGCACCAACCCCGCGTTGACGCCCGTGTATGCCACGGTCATGAGCGGATCGGAAGCCACATTCACGCCCACATGTTTCATGCAAGCCATCGAACGCACTCCAGAGATGGCGCCTCCGATAGCCACTTCCATGGCCACTTTCTCGTTCACGGACCACTCGGCGTGAATATCCTTGGCCTTTGAAAGGGTTTCGAGCACTTCGGTGCTCGGAGTACCGGGATAGGCTGCTGCGAGCCTGCCCCCCGCTTCGAGGAAACCCCTGGCGATTGCTTCGTTACCGGAAAGAATTGCTTTTTTCAAAATCACTCCCAGACTGAAAAATTAACCACAAATGATGTAGAACGTTCAGGAAAAGTTGATGTGCAATGATGATCCAAAACCCATGCTGTTTGCTACCTGGCCCTTGCCCGTGTTTTTTTATTTCAACCGGTTGTCGGTCACGCGCTTGGCCTTGCCTTCGCTGCGCTGGATCGTATTAGGTGGCCGAAGCGTCACTTCGGTGTTCACGCCGATAATGTCTTTGATGTTTTTCTGGATCTCCCGCTTGAGGTGGATGAGTTCCTCTTCTTCCTGGACAAAGGCCTTCAGGTCCGTGGATAGCACCTTCGTCGCCATTTCTTCCATAAACTTGGGCGTCACTTCCACATGAACATTCATCTCATCGAGACGGCCCTTACGGGTCACTTCGATAATGTAATGCGGAGCCACCTCCTCGGAACGGAGCAGCACTGATTCGACCTGCGACGGGAACACATTCACCCCACGGATGATAAGCATGTCGTCCGCCCGTCCGCGCACCCGCATCATCCGCACCAGGGTCCTGCCGCATTTGCAGGGCTCGGGGTTCAGGCTGGTGATATCGCCGGTGCGATAGCGGATGAGCGGCATGGCTTCCCGGGACATGCTCGTTACCACGAGCTCGCCTTCCTGGCCGTAGGGCAGCTGCTCGCCGGTCTCGGGGTTGATAATCTCCGGGTAGAAGTGGTCCTCATTGAGATGCAGGCCGCTCTGCGCCTCGATGCATTCCGACGAGACGCCGGGGCCGATGATTTCCGATAGACCATAGATATCGATAGCCTTGATGCGAAGCCGCTCCTCGACCTCGTGCCGCATTTCGTCGGTCCAGGGCTCGGCCCCGAAGAGGCCGACGCGCAGCTTGATCGTGTCGAGGTTGATTTTCATTTCGCAGGCAACGTCGTAAATATAGAGCGCGAAAGACGGCGTGGAACAGATTACCGTGCTCCCGAAGTCCTGCAGGAGCAGGATCTGTTTCTGCGTATTCCCGCCCGAGATGGGAATGACCGACGCGCCCACGCGCTCGGCGCCATAGTGCGCGCCGAGACCGCCGGTGAACAGGCCATATCCATAGGCGTTCTGGACCACGTCCTTTTTCGTAACGCCGGCGCAGGTAAAGGTTCGGGCCATTACATCGGCCCAAAGGCTGATGTCGTTCCGGTTGTAGGCAACCACGGTGGGCTTGCCCGTTGTGCCCGACGAGGCATGGATTCGCACGATGTTGTCAAGGGGCTCGGCAAAAAGACCATAGGGGTAATTGTCACGAAGATCCGATTTCTTCGTGAAGGGAAGCTTGGTGATGTCCTCAATGCCCCTGATATCCGAGGGTTTCAAACCCTTTTCGTCGAACTTCTTTTTGTAAAAGGGTACGCGGGAATAGACTCTCTCGCAGACCTTTTTGAGGCGATCACTCTGCAGCTTGCTCAATTCTTGTCGCGGCAGAGATTCTTCTTGATTCCAGGGCATAGACGGCTCCTCAGAGCAAGGATTCGATCGGGACAGGAAGTTAATTCATCGAGAAACGGCGATCATTATAAACCAGAATGAACTGTTTTGTAAATAAAAATTCGGTATTATCTCTTGAGTCGGGATGCGGGATTTTGCTATAATGGCGGGGCTTTATAAGCAGGGGAAAGGATGGACCTATGGATACCATAAAGAAATTTGTTGATAAGGACCACTTTGCAAAGCATCTCGGGGTGGAGATGCTTGAATATTCACCGGGAAAGGCAAAAGCCCGAATGAAGCTTCAACAGCATCACCTGAACAGCGCCGGTACCGTCCACGGCGGCGCCATTTTCTCGCTTGCCGACGCGGTCTTCTCGGTGGCTTCCAACTCTCACGGTACTCTGGCCATGGCGATCAACGTGAGCATTTCGTTCTTCAAAGCCGTGAAGACAGGTACCCTCATGGCCGAAGGCCGGGAAGTATCGTTCAACCCCAAACTTGCCACTTACCTGATCGATGTAAAGGATGAGGATGGTAATGCAGTCGCCCTTTTTCAGGGTACCGTATACCGAAAAAAGGATGCAATCGCCGATATCTTAAAATGAAGCCGTCCTGTCAAAGGCGAACAGAGGTTAGACATCGTTCAGGAAAAACTAGAGGCGCTTATAATTCGCGTCCAACAGTTGAGCGACGTCGGTTGAAAAACACACCGCGCAGTACAATATGAAGGCACGTTTTTCCTACTATACTTAACGGTCGCGTTAATGATAAGATGTCATAGTCATTTCAGCAGTTTATTCTCGACTACAACGTATGTCTATTCCCGTCAATGTGAATTATCAAATGAAAGAATTTCGTAGTGAACTCGAAAGTGGTAAGACTTTGGAAACAACAATTTTACCCGCCACGGGCATAAACTTGAACAAAGGCTGTGAATACCGCGAACAACTCGGCCCTGATGCTGACGCCCAGACGTTGCTTGGTTATCTCAGCCAACGCTATTGTCACTCCTCCCCGGCGGAGTGGGCAGCGCGGATTGAGTCTGGTTACGTACTTATTGATGCGCGTCGCGCCCATTCCAAAACTGTATTACGCAGGGGTTGCGAACTTGTCTGGCAGCGACCACCCTGGATCGAACCCGATGCGCCCAAGTCGTTTACCGTGCTTTACGAAGACGAAGACTTGCTCGCAGTAGCCAAACCGGCAGGCTTGCCGACTCTTCCGGGCGCCAATTTTCTGGAAGCAACGCTGCTATATCAGATACACGCCTATGCACCTGACGCAACCCCTCTCCATCGATTGGGCCGTTGGACCTCGGGTTTGGTTCTGTGCGCCCGAAACCATCATACCCGGACAGAATTGATGCGTCAGTGGTCGGCAAGAGAAGTCGGCAAACGCTACCGCGCACTTGCCTCCGGCCTGCCTGTTTGGGATGAGATAACGATCTCTGAGCCCATCGGCCCGGTGCCGCATACATTACTTGGTTCGGTTCATGCCGCTTCTGCGAATGGCAAGCCCTCTTTGTCTCAAGTAACTGTTCTCGAACGCCGCGCAGATTCCTTCCTCTGTGATGTGCGTATTGCGACAGGCAGGCCTCACCAAATTCGAATTCACCTGGCAAAGGCCGGACATCCTCTGGTCGGCGACCCGCTTTACGTTGCGGGCGGCCTACCAGCGCCCGATACGCGCGCATTGCCTGGCGACCCGGGCTACTTTCTTCATTCCGCGGAACTGAGCTTTCGCCATCCCGTCACTGGGCGCGAGGAAGTCATCGAATGTGAGCCGCCGTCGATATTGCGGCTTTCAGCAGTTCATAGGTTGGACGGGAAATTGGGTTGATTCGCTACAAATTGTACGCAGGGCATTGACAAAATAAGGTAAATACCCACGGACTTACGCCCGTGGCCTCTTGAAACCGCAAAAGCACCCCCTCCTAACTCCCCCTGAAAGGATGAGAGAAACAAAAGTGGTACAATCATCCACGGGCTAACGACCATGGTCTTCTGCTTCGTTTTGGATGATTTCATTATAATGAAATCATGTTCGATAAAGTGAAAATATATTCACTAAAAGAATGCGCCTTGGGCCGTATACTCGTCGAGACGACCCACCAGAAGGTCCTTGCTGTTTCTGGCCGATCCTGCGCGGCATCTATAGGGCTCCGAGACATCTAATAAGGTCTGGGTTAGCATAGGCCAGACAAGCAAAATTCTTAACGATCTGCTACGGCTGGCCGTGGTCTTATTTGTTTCCGTTTGTTAGGACTTAATTGTCCATGCCCATCCCATCGGATGCTAGTTTTGTAAGGACTTAATTGTTTAACAACGACTTAATTGTATTAGCAAGGACTTAATTGTTTCCTGACAATAGTGCAAAGGTCGTTGCCTCAATATTTCTTCTTTTTCATTTTCCTCGGAAATGTTATAGTTCCCCCCATGTTCGGATCGAAAACCTCGCGCCTCCCCTTCCACTACGGCTGGGTGATCGTCGTCACCGGCACGCTTTGCATCATGGCCTGTCTCGGGTTTGGCCGTTTTGCGCTCGGGATGCTGCTTCCCTCCATGGCGGCATCACTCAAGCTTTCCTATTCCCAGATTGGCTTCATCAGCACCTGCAATTTCATCGGCTATCTTCTGTCGGTACTTTTCTGCGGCCATATCGCGCGCAGGATCGGATCTAGACGCTTGATCGTCATTGCGCTTGTCATCATCGCGGCTTCCATGGCGCTCATCAGCCGTTCAACGAGCTTCACCGGCGTTCTGCTCCTCTACCTGATCACCGGCATGGGCAGCGGGGCTGCGAACGTGCCGGTCATGGGTCTCATCACAGCATGGTTCGACCGGTCTATCAGAGGCCGGGCTGCCGGATTCGTGGTTATCGGCAGCGGATTCGCCATCATTATTTCAGGGAAGCTTATCCCCTTCGTGAACAGGCTTATGGGGCTTGATGGCTGGAGGGTCAACTGGCTTGTTCTTGCGGGAGCGGTAGCAATCATAGCAGGATTCGCTTTTTTATTTCTGCGGAATAAACCGCAGGACGTGGGATTATTTCCCTTTGGAGGCGATGGGAGCCAGGCAACGACGGTGTATCAGTCAGAAATGGACCGGAAAAGCATTTACAAAAACAAAACGCTCTATCTTCTTGGCGCGATCTATTTTCTCTTTGGATATACCTACGTGATATACGCGACCTTCATTGTGACGACGCTAGTCAAGGAGCGGGGCTTCTCGGAGGCAATCGCGGGTAACTTCTGGTCCTGGGTGGGGCTTTTGAGCCTTTTTTCCGGTCCTGTATTCGGAACGCTGTCGGACCAGCTTGGAAGAAAAAAGGGGCTTATGATCGTGTTCTCACTCCAGACGCTCGCTTATCTTCTCGTCGCAGCAAAGCTGCCGCCATTGTTCCTCTATCTCTCCATCGGATTCTACGGCATCGTCGCCTGGTCCATCCCGTCGATCATGGTTGCGGCGGTGAGTGAATACGTGGGTGTGGATAGGGCGCTTGCCGCCTTCGGCTTCATAACCTTCATTTTCGGCCTCGGCCAAATCACGGGCCCTTCCATTGCCGGCATTATGGCCGAAAGAACCGGCAGTTTCTCCGGTAGCTTCTTCATGGCGGCGGTCTTTGCAGGCGCAGCGATCATGCTCACCGCGCTGCTAAAAAAACCGCACAACGCGTTATCACGCTGATAAAAAAAGTGAGGCTCTTTTTTATAGTTGGAGAGGGTTGCTGCTATCACCGAATAAAACTCATCTGGTTGCTTTGTAACCTGGACCTTATGTCCCCGCCCTGAAGAACAGGGGTTTTGCGGTACGGGAAATTATATAAAAGTTATATAAGCGAATGTGTTGTGAATTAATTTGCATAAATTACATTTAATAAAGTAAAATAAAACGTCATCCTAAGTTCCAGAAAAGAAGCGAAATGCACAGGTAGTCGATGGGGGACTTATGAAGAAGGGGGAGCCGCAGAAAAGATTTGAACGGAAGTTGCCAGGGAGAGTGGCTCACATAGCAGCAGCGATTATTCGACAAGGAGACATACTTTTAGAAAAACCCATTTTCCCCTCGCCTTGCTAGCAAAGTCTGTGAAATGCGCGATCGGTAATTCTTCCTTTTTTCTGCAATCCAGAGATGCAGCCCGGTCAGCCAACTGCAAACAACAAATGGAGAAAACCGGTTTCTGCGGAGAAAACGATGCCTCAAGCTACACACATTAGAATTTTTCTGTATATAGCGATTATGTTGCTTTTTGATCTACGCTCTGGGGCACAGCAAACTGTAGAAAAAAAAGTGCAATGGACAACTATTGCTGCCGGCGTTGAATACGCACAGTATCCTTTCGGCGAAATGCAGACAGGCCCTGACGTCCTCCACGTGGTTCGGATTAACCCTCGCCGCGCACGGCTCGTGGCACTGAGCCGGACCAAGCAGGACCTCCGTAAGAGAACGGCTCAACAATGGTGCGAAGATTTCGGCCTTGTAGCCGTCATCAATGCGGGCATGTATGATGTTGATCTTGTAACCCACGTGGGATACATGAAAACGTCGGACACGGTGAATAACAAAAGGTGGAACAAAACCTATGAAAGTGTGTTGCTCCTCGACGGGACCGCTGCGCCACTTCCACCGGCAAAGATAATGGATCGCTCGGATCTCACGGAAAGAGTTCTTAAGTCGTTCGGTACCGTGATTCAGAACCTGCGTCTTATCAAGAACCCTGGCATCAATGTCTGGGAGCGGCAATCGAGAGCGTGGAGTGAGGCGGCAATCGCGGAAGACCGCAGCGGAAATATTCTCTTTCTCTTTTCAAGAACGCCCTATACGATGTTTGAGTTTAACGAAAAACTTTTACAAACCGGCCTCAACGTAGTACGTGCCATGCATGTGGAAGGCGGTCCTGAAGCGAGCCTTTCTCTCTGTGCGGACACTAAAAAGCTTCACTTGGCGGGCAGGAGTGAAGCCACTTTACACGACCCCGGAGACGAGGACATGGTACAATTGGCCATCCCCAATATCGTGGGCGTTAAGCGATAACTGATTGTGTTCTTTTTGTGTCTCTGTATTCAGACTTCGTTGGATTTCCTGTATAGATATGGCAAAATAAATAGCGGTAATAAAAATGCCATAATTGCGACAATGCACAACCACATTCGCACACGCTTCGATGATAGTGGGATGGCGCAAGAGGATAGACGCTGAACAACCAAGTGGATATCATTAGCAGTTCATATCCAACCCGTTGAAATTCCGCGAAATTATTTACCCTTGCTCATACCCATAAAATACCCCCTCAAGGGTATTTACATCCTTTTACAAAACGGTTATAGTATCATCTTAACATTCCGTATTTACAGGTGAATTTTACTTTGACCATATCTGGTATAGAGTGTTAATTTTTGCGTAACCTAATATTCTGGTCGCGTGTTACTGGTCACGTGCATAACCACATCTGGGGATTTTCAACATCCTGATATCGAGGTATATCATCGTTCTTGAGTCATCCATGAGAGAATTGTCATTCCATACAGATAATAAATTATGCATAACCTCGTGGGAGCAGGAAATCGCAATATATTCCGGACGGCCGTCTTCACAGGCCATCGGGAATAAATATTACGATATCCTGCCAAGAATCATCGTGGATGATAAAGACGCTGTTGCTGAAGCAGTTAAAAAAAATAAGGCAATATCCTGTAAGGGTTATTCATTCAATTGCTTGTTGGGTTGTACTAGAGCTGATATTGAAATTACGCCAGTAAAGCCCCGAGGCCGTAAAAAAGTTGAACTGGTAAAAGTCCTGATTCAGCCCTACTCAGCATGCGCGGCGGAAAAAAAACTGCATCAATCGCAAAAGCTGATTGATATCGGCAAGGTAGCCTCCACTCTGGCTCATGGTGTACGAAACCCACTGAATGCGATCAAGGGCGCCGTTGTTTACCTGAGAGAGAAATATCATTCCGAGGAGCCGCTTACTGAATTCACCAAGATCATGGAAGATGAGATTACGCGTCTTGAGAACTTTATCACAAATTTTCTGAGTTCTTCAGTTTCGGAAACAGAGCAGCGCGCAACAGACATCAATGCGTTATTGAAAAAGGTAGAAATATTCACCTCTCTCCAGATTTATACCCGCAATATTCAATCGCGGTTTGAGTTCGGCGAAATTCCTCCGATCACCATGAATTCCTTTCATATTGAGCAGGCAATTCTTAACGTCATGAACAACGCGATCGAAGCAATGCAGGGCGGCGGAAAGCTGAGCATTAAAACCGACACTGCGATGCGCTCCAGCCATCCTTTTGTCGTCATTGCAATCTCCGATAGTGGCCCCGGGATGGATGCTCAGAATCTCGATGACATTATTCCGAGCAGCAATAGAGGTGGGAGGGGATTCGGGCTCTCCATCACCTACGAAATTCTGAAGCATTACGGCGGTCACCTGGAGATTGACAGCAAAAAAAACGAAGGAACGACAATAACGCTATTCATTCCCGCCAGCAAGGCGTCAAAAAATCTCAATGATAAACAGTAAGACAATATTGATCGTAGACGACGAACCCAATGCTGTTAAAGTTCTCTCCGCAATATTACGGGAGGAGGGCTATCATATTCTCGAGTCGACGGATGTAGACAGCGCCGTTGGCATAGTCCGTAGAGAGAGCGTCGATGCAATCATCACTGACCTGAAGATGCCTGGTAAAGACGGCTTTGAGCTTTTTCAGCATGTGTCCGATAATAATCCCGACATTCCTGTTGTATTTCTGACAGCCTATGGCACAGTTGATTCCGCGGTAAATGCAATGAGGAGCGGAGCGTTCTATTATTTCATCAAACCGCCTGATTATGCCAAATTAAAAGATGTCCTGACTCGCGCATTGGAGCAGCGCGACGTAAAAAAAGAATTTGAAAATCTGAAAAAACGCGCGGTCACCGAAAATAATGTATACCCTCTTATCGGGAAATCCGTTCCGATGGCGGGAGTTCTTAAAACCGTTGCCTCAGCCAAAGATACGGATAGCAGTGTTCTTATCCAAGGCGAGACCGGTACCGGCAAGGAAATTGTGGCTTGCAATCTCCACTACGGCGGTAAACGCTATAACAAACCCTTCATTGCCGTTAACTGCGCGGCCATTCCCAAAGAACTCATGGAATCAGAGCTTTTCGGTTACGAGAAAGGAGCATTTACCGGCGCCGCGTCCACTAAGGCAGGTAAATTTGAGATGGCGGAGAATGGGACGATATTCCTCGATGAAATCGGCGAAATCGATCTTTCAGTTCAGGCGAAATTGCTACGTGTGTTGCAAGAGCGTGAAATAGAACGCCTGGGAACAAACAAAAAAATCAAAGTAAACTTCCGACTGCTTTCCTCGACAAACCGAGATCTTAAAAGAGAAGTCGAGTCAGGCCGCTTCAGAGAGGATCTGTATTACAGGATCAACGTAATACAGATAGATGTGCCACCCCTTCGAGACAGAAAGCAGGATATCCCTGTATTTGCAACGGAGTTTCTGAACATTTTTGCGATACGTGAGAATAGGCCATTAATTCTATCCGATGAAGTCATGGAAGCTTTTTTAAAATATGACTGGCCGGGAAATGTTCGGCAGCTAAAAAATGTTATTGAACGCGCCGTGGTTCTTTCAGAAGGCCAGAAAATCACCCTCAAGGAGCTTCCCCGGGACTTCCCCATCCCGGCTAAGGATATGGTAAATGAACAACCGATAAAATCGCTCAAAGATTTGGAGCAAATAGCTATTAATGAAGCATTACAGCGTTGCAATGGAAATAAATCTCAAGCGGCTAAGCAACTCGGAATTTCGCGGAAGACATTTTATAAGCGACTGAAGGAAATGTAGGGATTGACAATTGAGATGGATGATCCTGAGATTGTATAATATGTCACCTTCGCGGTAAAAGTGCTTAACATTTTTTTAATAGACACTCACTGCAATATGAGAATCACGGCAACCGGCGAACCGGTGAGACAACAGTCAAGGCATCAGCTTGTCTCCTTTTCCGTGTATTAGTCAGTCCTGAAAGCATGGCGTAGTTAATAAGCGCTGGAGCCATAAGAAATGGATAAAATTGATCTATATAAAAAGAAATTTTTTGTTCTCCAGGAACTATCCCATGCCATTGTCCTTACTGACAATATAAACACGATCGCGAATACTTTTCTCGACGCAGCAATCAATTACTCTCATGCCGAAAGAGGCTCTCTAATGTTGTTGACCGATAGCAAGGAGCTCACGATTTTAGCAGCGCGGGGCCTCGATGCTAAGGTCATGGAAGGCTGCAGGGTGAAATTCGGGGACGAGATCGCCGGCATAATTGCCAAAAAAGGCCAACCAGTGTTGATAGAGGACATCGACCGTGATGGCGGCTTCAAAAGTCATCAACCAGACCGCTACAAGACGAAATCCTTTATTTCCTGTCCTATTATCAGCAAGAAAAAATTATTCGGGCTGCTCAATATAAACGACAAGAAAGACGGAACGCCCTTTACGATAGACGAATTCGAGTTATTGAAAACACTGGCAAACCATTCCGCTATTTTTCTTGATAACGCCTTACTCATGGCAGAGCTGAAAGCAAAGGCGGCGGAGCTGGAAGACATCAACAAAAAACTGGTGGAAACCGATATCCTAAAAACTGAATTTCTCACCCGGGTTTCACATGAACTGCGTACACCATTGAACTCACTCAAGGGTGCAATATATTTTTTAGAACAGACGGAAAATATCGGGGAAAAAGATCAAAAGGAATTTCAGGGCATTATTTCATTGGAAATCGACAAGTTGGTTTCCATTGTAGAGAACCTTCTGGGCTTTCTCAGGCTTGAAGATGAAACGATGCACATCAAAAAAACTGTTTTGAATCTCAGTGATATATTTAGAGAACTTCAAAACTCAAAGTCGCTCTCAGCCGTCCTGTCGCGCAAAGGGGTCCGCCTGGCGCTTGAATCCGATAACACCCGCTTGGATGTTGTAGGCGATAAAATCAAGGTCGGCCAACTTTTTGCCAATCTTATCGATGGACTCTGTTATTATCTCGATCGTGGCGACCGCATTGAGATTGTTGCTAGTGAAGCAAACAATGTAAATGTCAGCATTGTTCTGGCCAAACCGCTTCCGGATTATGCTCTTTCCATCCTCAATGATGCCCGTTTTGTATTCGAGATGGACCACTCAGAAGACCGGCTAAAGCTTTACCTTGCCAAAAATATTGTTGAAACGCATAGATGGAGGCTTTCCGCTGAGAACGTTGACGGCGCTTGCCGGATAACCCTGTCTATTCCGAAAAGCACCAAACAGACAATCGATACCTACATCGCGCAGAGTATGGACTCATTTGTCGAGTTCATATCGGAACTGCTCGATTTAGATATCTGTTCCGTCATGCTCGCTGATGAGCTCTCCAGTGAGCTTACGGTAAAAAGCGCAATTGGCCTGGATGATGACGTTGTCAAGAAAACGCGGATAAAATTAGGAGATAAGATTGCTGGATGGGTGGCACTCGAAGGAAAACCTTTGTTCATCGAGGACATTGAAAGGGATGAGCGGTTCTCGAAAGTTAGCATATCGCAGTATACGACCAAATCACTGCTTTCGCTGCCGCTCAAGATCGGGGATCGGGTGGTAGGTGTACTAAACCTGAATAACAAAAAGACGTCTGAGCCTTTTAGCCAGCATGACTACAGCACTGCGACCTTTTTGAGTGAAATAATTTCGCAGTTTATAAGTACCCTTTATTCAGAAAATTACAGCCAGGAAAAGCTTCGCCGTTTATTCCGTTATTTAAACGAAACGCTTGCTAACGAACCAGTCAGTCGGGCCAAAACGAACCTCCTGACTGCACTAACGGGCAAGCTCCTCAAAAATTCTCCGTCTTTGAAAAAAGCTAAATAGAAAACTGGCCCTATCCATATAGAACTCCATGAAGTGTAGTGAAATTTACTCATGGCGTTTCGAATTCGAATATTATAGCTATTTTGTGCTGACAATATATACGAATACGTTATATGATAAGTTAGAAGCGTGTATGATTGTGCTCTTGGAAAATAACAAGTTCGTTTTCTTGCAAATGCCCACAGTAATGCTTGTTGTTAAAGCTGAATCGACTCAAACTCTGGCTTAAGAAGGATGTATTTATTCTTGAGTATCTTTACTTCGCCGCTTTTCTGCCATCTATCTAATATTCTTGTAACTGTTTCGCGCGAGAGTCCAGTCATAGCAGCGATATTCTGATGAACAAGTTTTAACTTTAAAACCGTACCTTCACTAACCCTTTCCCCATAAGATTCTGAAAGCATGAGGAACAACATCTTTATACGTTGAGAAGCATTGTTAAAATTTAATATTTGAATTTTTTTCATGGCGTCACGCAGCCGCGAACAAAGGATCTTAAGAAGTCTTTCAAGAACTTTATTCTGACTGAGTAACAAGGAAAAAAAATCTTCTTTCGATATTATAGCGGTGACACAATTCCTTGCCGCGTATACTGCGGCAGGTGCGGTTTTACCATCAATCAAAGAAAGCTCTCCAAAGAAATCACCCGCTTGATGCACCGTCACGATAATTTCTTTGCCTTCGTCCGTTGTTTGTACCACCCTCACCTCTCCATCAAGAATCATGTACATAAACTGATTTGTTTGTTCTTCACGCAGGATCGTTTGATTTTTGGAGAAACTCTTGATGATAATCTTATCTCGTATTTCCTGCAGTTCATTGAGCGTCATGGAAGAAAAAAGATCTATTTTCTTCAATGCGTTTGTCTTGTCATCGACCTTTATAGCACTTCTCGCTATGACTTTAGATTTTGTCACTTTGCTCATATAAGTTACGATAATTGAAACAGATGCAATATTGCAAACAATTGTTTTAAATATAACAGAGCTATGTCCCCCGGCCTTTGCGTTAATTAGTAATACAGTAAATATACCCTGAGACCACGTTCTTTTATGGAGAGCAAATTCAATCGTGAAATTCGATGCTTAGATAAGCAGAAAAAAACTGCTGTTCTAATTGGCTAATTCAAAACGCTATATTCATCTTGCCTAAGCAGAGGGTAATCTTATAGCCAAAATGCATTGGGAATGCAAAAGGCACTCCGCAATCGCCTGGGGCTCGATCAGGATAACGGCACGATATCTTGAGAGCTTAGTTACCTGTCATACTTTCCCTTGATCACCGGGATACCACTACTGTGAGCAATTTATCACCCAGGTCTGCCCACAACCACCGAAACAGCATATCAAGAGCAAAACGAACGCTGTGCACCTGAGCAATGGCACTGTAAAATTAAATCGGCATCGAGAACCGGTGTCGCAATAATTAATTATATTGCTACTACGAACGAAAAAATATCTCTCGCATATTTTCTAAGCTTTTACTATTTTACCTTTACTTTCGAGACCCTTCATTGCATTCCTAGTGTCCACGACTAGTAAAGAATGTTTAAGGATGAGTTTGTAATCATAACACGAGTGATCTGTAGCGATCACTACACAGTCATAGCTTTTCAGCGTTTTTTCAGTTATTGGCACTGAGCGTTTCATGAGATCGTATTTTCGCATCTTTTTCGTCTTCGGAATGTAAGGATCATTGTAATCTACTCTGGCACCCTTCTCTGTTAGAAGCTCAATAATCTTCAATGACGGCGATTCCCTAGTATCGTCTATATCTTTTTTATACGCAAGGCCCAGGATGAGAATTTTTGATGACGGGAGGGTCTTCTTTTTCGCATTGAGTGCGCCCGTGACCTTATCTACGACGTAATTGGGCATAGAGGTATTAATTTCCCCAGCTAGTTCAATGAACTTGGTATGGAAATCATACTCCCTGGCCTTCCAAGTGAGATAGAAGGGATCAATGGGAATACAATGCCCGCCCAAACCAGGACCGGGATAGAAGGCCTGAAATCCAAAAGGTTTAGTCTTGGCCGCATCGATCACTTCAAAGACATCAATGCCCATCTTATCAAATAGTACCTTCATCTCATTTACCATTGCGATGTTGATGGCCCGATAAATATTCTCGAGGAGTTTTGCTGCCTCCGCAACCCTGGTAGATGAAACCGGTATAGTCTGTGCAACAATAGCGCTATAGAGTGCATCAGCGACCTTGAGACAATCTTTAGTATAGCCACCCACGATTTTTGGTATCGTGCTTGTTGTGTATTGCTTGTTGTTTGGATCCTCCCGCTCTGGTGAAAAAGCAAGATAAAAATCCTGGCCTGCTCTCAGGCCAGTTGCTTCAAGGATTTCCCGCACATCCGTGTCTGTCGTGCCTGGATAAGTCGTTGATTCAAGCACAATAAGCTGTCCTCTGTGAAGGTGTTTGGCAACCGTTTTTGTTGTATCCAGTACAAAGGAGAGATCAGGCTCATGATGCTTCCCCAATGGTGTTGGTACACACATGATGACACAATCCGTGTTCTTTAGCATTGAAAAATTAGTGGTAGCCTTAAAACCCTTATTATTCTTAAGTGTTTTTATTTCTTTGTCAGGGATATGTTTAATATAGGTCTTTCCCTGGTTTAAGTATTTGATTTTGTCTTCATCTATATCGAAACCAATAGTTTCAAATCCGGCTTTTACAAACTGGATAACCAAGGGTAGCCCGACATAACCGAGGCCAATTATACCTACTGTAGCTTCTCTTTTTTTAATTTTATCCTGAAGTACCATAGTCAATTATATAATCCTTTCTAATTTTACTTGGTAATGGCAAAAGGTCTTAAAACACTTTTATGATAGTATATAGCCGCCCGGATTTCTTGGACACATTTTTATCTTAAAATATGTTGGCTGACGTCGTGATGTAGTTGATGGTGCTGTCGAGCCAGCCGTCTCATAATTCGTTTTGTATTATGCCACAAGTCTCATGGTATTGGCAAGGGGTTGTGGTGTTTTCGGACGACTGTTTTTCCCTTTATATGTTTTATGAAACCGCTCCAGCATGCCGTTCGACTGCGGTTGGCCTCGGTGCCGATTCACGCAAGAGAGCCTCAATCGATTCACCGAGTATACTCTGGAGGCGACTTCCTTCCCGCGTTCGACACTCCAGCGTTCAACTTAGGCTGAAGCAAGTGGTTTAAAATCATTCTCAATTTGACGGCCTCCTTGGACATATGTTTTAAACATTATAACAAACAAAACCGAGGCCGCTATTCCTTTATCTCCTTGTCGCAAAGTTATTTTTTCGCTCAGTTTCCCAAAAATTTGCAAATAGAAACAACGAACTTTTTTTCTTGCCAGCCTAGGCTGAATTGCTATATACTAGTCGTCCAGTAGCTGAGTAAAAAATGTTCTCCCGATATTTATAGGCTCCCGCATCAGTGCGGAAGTATGGCCTATTGGAGAATATATTTATATGCCTGTAACTATCGTGAGGAAACGTTATAAAACTAGACAGCCTTTACACTATTCATCAGATTTTAAGTTTGTTGTTGTTCGAAATAAAACCCATTTCACAGGCTTTGTTCGCATATCGACCATGACGAAACAGAGACCAGTGAAGACAACCAACTCATATTATGTTACTAACGTTGGGTTATTAATGATTCTCAAGTTCTATTAAATTTGCGTTCAGACTGTGATTCTAATCACATTTTTTTTGACACTTTTCCCTTATAATTTGTTCAAGCTAGTGAGTGGTCATTGACCAGTACATTGAATTAATGTATCTTTTTGCGCTTCTCTGTTATCATCATTATCCGATGTCCGGTAAGTAAGCCGCATAGAATATTTCTTTGGTGGCCTTTTTTATATAGATGGAGGATTATAAAATGTCGTTCAAAAAATCATTCATTATATTACTTACATTGTCTTTGTTTATAATTTTAGCGGGATGTGGAGGAGGATCAGGTGGTGCTAGTACTAGTGTCGGTCTAACGACGACAGGGACAGCATCATTAACTTGGGATGCGCCTACCACAAGAGCGGATGGAACATCTTTGAACCCGGCGACTGATCTTTCAACATACAGGCTTTATTATGGGACATCATCCGGCAATTACACACAACATATAGATGTCGCACCGAATCTAACGGCTCCGTATGTAACAACGGATACCGTAACCCTAGCATCGGGGACATATTATTTCGCTGTGACGGCGGTAGATACATTAGGGAATGAAAGTGCTTATTCAGCTGACGTTATGAGGACTCTTTAATTCGAACGCATACACCCCTTATTATCTCCTCTCCCCTCTAGCCGTGAGAGGAGATAATCCATCTCACCATGATAATTCATTTAATACAATTATTTATTCTTTTCAAATTTTAAAATTGCATCAACAGCTTCATCCATTTTGATTACGGGCGACCATTGTATCGTTGCCTTTATTTTGGAATTATCGTATCTGACATTCCGCTGAGAAGATATTAACCGGTAGCGGGTGAGAAACGGTGATCTTTTTAATATCCTGAACAATATTTCTTGCCCCCATATTATGGCGGATAGCAGCATATAGGGAAAGTAAACAACAAAGGCATTTGGGTATAACTTTTTCATGACCTGATCAATGTACTGTTTTTTGGTGATTTTTTCATCGTCTACAACATTAAACGTTTGGTTATTGGCTTTCTCATTCTGAATGGTCGTGATAACAGCAGATACAAGATTATCAATATATACGAAAGGTAATTCAAACTTGCCGTTTCCGATAACGATGAAAGCCTTCTTCATCAGAGAGAAACCCATCATGGGCGTAAAAAGATCCCCACCAGGACCGAAGACGGTCCCTGGCCGTAAAATCACTATGGGAAATTCATTTTTCCCTGTGGCCTCCGCAACAAAATTCTCGGCTTGTTGTTTGGAAGCAGAATAATCTCCTCTTTTGGTCGGATATTTTTCTAAAGCAGACTTTTCGGTTACCACTTGATCTGTTTTATAATCTGCCACTCCATACACACTGCAAGAACTGATATAAATGAGCTTACTGACCTTTTTGTTTCCGCTCACTTCTAAAATGTTCCGTGTCCCCTGTATAGTCCCGGTTTCACAATCCTTCTTTCGTCCGCTTGTACCGGCTGCTGCATGCACCACCACATCAACACCGTCAAATGATCGCGTTAGGGACTCTTTATCACCGACATCTCCATAAAAGATCTCTACCCCCAATCTTTCCAATGGTTCTATATTCGAAAGTTTCCTGGCTAAAACACGGACCGGATAACCTTCTCTCACCAGACCTTCAACCAGCCTTTTACCCAAAAAGCCGGTTCCACCTGTAATCAGGACCTTTTCTTGATGCTTTAACGGATAAGATGCGTGCGGAATGATCGGATCAAACTTTAGAGGTTCGGGTTTCAACTGCTGCCAAATTTTGTCCATGGTTTCAATTACGAGCAGTGCTTGCTGTTTTGTAACAGGCATCTCACTATTGCCTTTAATTGAATCATAAAACCGATGGATAAGAATTTTCATCCCCTGATAGGGCTTCAGCTTACCCCGTGCGAAATTAATAACATTGGCTGTTGTTGATTTGAACAGCTGCCAGCTTTCAGAAAGGTTGTAGGTAGCTTTTTGGGCGGCTTTCGGGAGTGAGCTTACCGGATGCAGGACGTTCGACATCGTATTAAAATCCACTTCAGCCATCATATTAGTACCATAGATCCTTACAAAATGAAGATGGGGCTTTGCCGCAAAAGAAAACGTCAGCGTCCCAAAGGCTTTCTCTCCTTTGATCAATATCCTAAGCTCGTCCGGTATCCCGTGGGGGAGAGTTCCGAACGACTTGTGCATAACCTTGACCTCAAGGGGCTTCCCCGTGTAATCGAGCATCACGTAGAGAGGATGCGCCATGAAGTCATGGTAAACGCCGCCAGGCATGTTATATAGCCAGGGCAACACGTTCGGCATAGGATACTCCCTGAAGGCTGGGATCTGCGTATTGAGGCCGTAATAGCTCTCGATATTGATGATCTTACCGAAGTCTCCACTTTTTACGCGCTCATGAACAGCAGCCATGCAGGGATCGTAAAAATGGTTATGCATGGCGCAAAGCTTGACTCCATGTTGCTCGGCCAGATCGAAGAGTTCCGTCGCCTCCCGTAGGTTCAGCGCCAATGGTTTTTCGATCAAAACATTGCATTTAGCCTGGATCGCTTCTTTCGCGACATGATAATGCGTTTGCGGCGGGGTCACGATGTGGATGACATCCGGTTTTACATGTTCAACGAGATCCCTGATGCTCGAGAAAACAGCTTTTATGTCGTATTTCGACGCACACTCGCTGGCTTTCCGATCGTCTTTATCGACGATGCCGACGATTTCTGCACCGGGATACGCCTTCACAAAATTAATGTGGTAGTCGGAGTTCAGGCCACAGCCCACAATACCTACTTTCATAGTTCACCTCTGAGTCGTTCTTGAATTTTTTTTAAAGATCTCTTCATGCAAACAACCTCATTTCAGTTGGAACCGATAAATGTCCTTCTTCAGATTGCCGATCGTCGTAAAAAGGCAGAACAATTCTTTCATAGAGAAAAAGCTTCATGTACTCATAAAGCTCACCACGGAGACCGATGGGTTCAGCCACACCATAAATTGAGAGGGTCAATCCCCGGTCTTGAAATACTCTTGAAAATGTTGTCAAGGTCCTCCTCGTGTGGAACGATGATGTGACCAGAATTATATGAGTGTAGTTTCTCTTAGACGCCAGGGCCCGCATTCCCCTTGCTTCAGAAAGCGTTCCAAAAAAGCCCCTTTTCATCGCAACTACCTCAATGTTTTTTTGCGGAACCTTCAGATCAACCAACCATCGAATGGCCCATTCGTCATTTGTAAGATTTCTGTTGAGCTGCGGATCGTATTCGGTGATCCCGGGCTCACTCATAAATATTATTTTTTCACATACCCCCCTGTGGTAAAGGTCGGCGGCGAGTTTAAATTTGTATACCAGGCTGATTTGGGTGCCGCCAAGAACATAGAGGATCGTACCGGGCTTTGTGTTTCCCAGGGAACTGCCGTTCTTCATAGCGTTCACAATTACGAGTCTGTCCAGCAATGCACGTTTAAGCTTCCCATGGCCAGGGAAACTTTTAATACTTAGTAAGAGTATTACTCCGAAACAGGCAATGAGAACGGCAAGTAAAGATAAGCAGACACACTTAGCCAGCATTCTCTTGAATGTTTTTGTATTTGCAGAAATGGCCGACATCACCGGTGAAAGACAACCACTACTGGAGTCGTTGCTTTAGCGGACTTTCCTGGAAATTGCTGAATTATCCTAAAAAAAATGAAACGCGCGTGATATTTTCCTGATTTTTTTTCTAATGGGATATTCTGCTGATGTCTGACAAAGTCAGGGATTGTAGGCGAGTGGCTAACGAGAGATATTCAAGGATTTTCTCGATTCTTTGATAAAACTCTTCAAGCTCCTTGGAGTTTCTCACAAAAGGACTCTTACCCGGGAGTAATGAGGTGCTGTGAAAAGTCAGATTAAGAGTCTTTGCTCTGTTGGCTACCATCACTCTTGCCAGAGCGATCATGTCGTTAGCCGAGCTTTCTTCCGGAGAGAACCAGATCTTTTGGAGTAGGCCGATACGGTTTGCAATGCCGGCCAGATGCAGTGTTTTCAATTTCTCACTTTGCAATATTAAATATATCTTTTGCCAGAATGCAAACGGCCACCGGTTAAAACCAATCGTGGCAGGAAGCTCCAGGATAGAAGAATGGTTGTCCTTACCGCATCTGTCCCCTTCAGCAGACAGCCAATATTGTTCTGTATTTGTTTCACGGTATTCAGGTCCATCTCCGCAATTCACCCATGATATTGTTGGGGTAACACTGCTGTCAACCAGATAATTGCAGGCGATGAGTGCCCTAATGGTTTCAGGGCCGAGACCCCAACGGCCCGCTCTGAATGTCTGGGGTCTTATTCCAAGGAAACTCTCAATTTTATCAGTGAGCACAATTAATTTTTCCATTTGCAACTCGAAAGGCAGATTCTTGAGCATGCTGTTTCTTTCATTGACAATTTCTTTAAAAGGCGGTGTATTCCAAGGATGCAAGTGTGATCCTATTTCGCACTTACTCTGGGATTTTATATCAGCAAGAATGTCTGCCGCCCACTTACTAGATGCAACCTGATACGTTACAAGATATGTCGGCTTGATACTATATCGATCGAAAAGATCCTGCAAGCGAGGGACCATTCGAACATTCTCTGCGGTAAATTTAGAATGCTGGTGACCCCAGTCATCTTCTTCTGTATCGATGGTAACAACGAGATTTACGTCGGGCAATGTCATATTTTTATGTGGGTGGCTGACTTAATCAAGTACCCCTAAAGTTTGTGATTATGTTTCTTGGCATAAAGTGCTTTGACTGTCAGTGGCCATGCAGTCAAAGTATGATAGGGACTCTGTGGCTTTCATCAAGAATACATACTACATGTTGGGAGCACTGGAGTCAACCAGCCACCCACAATATGATATAACTTTCCTGTTCCAAAAGACGCCGAAGAGTTCCTCATCATCTATAATTATAATTAATTTTATCCACTTTTAATACATTTTATCAATATCTTATAGTAATTGAATGACGACAAATTATACCGCGTTACTCTTATCACATTTATCGACATGTCGAGCTAAAAACTTTAATTTTTTGTCAGGGTAAAATATCCCGATTGACTGGTTAAAATTTGCACTCGAGAGAATACATCCCTATACTCACGCGGTTTTCATTCCTTGAAACTCTAATGTTTCAGTCTACGATTTCTCTGAGTGTTGCAACTCGGAGGGCTGAATATAGCTGCTTTTACAATGTCTTGGAATACTCTCGTTTGAAGAGCTTCTCGCAAGCCATAAAAATGCTGTCCAAGATAGAACCTATCTTGTACAAGTGTAAATTTGACCACGAATCGATGGTTTTTTGGCCAGTACGATACAAGTCGGCTGTTTTTTGAAATCTGGCTATGAGGCTTCTCTGCATACCGCCCATTACATATATGATATTGTTTGGTAGCGACCTGGATTTATCGGGAAATTCGAGAAGCGACTTGATATGGACAAACGCTTTATCAATAGGCTTTCACATTCTTTTAGACGGGCGCGCTCTCAATGAACATCCAAAGACTAAACAGGAAAACAGCAAGAATTGCAGTTATTAATACTATCTTTTAATTTTGGGCTTTACCCAAAACAACCGTTGCCTTCCGTAACTTGCAAGATCACTTTTCCCGAGTTACAAGAGTCATAAATGAACGCCACACGCCTAGTACTCTACCTGTTTCACTGAGGCTTTGGATGAAAGACAGGACGATTTATTATTGTTGTAGGTCGAACCGAACAAAATTGGGCCGTAGGGTATCCTGTTTATTAGAATTGTCAGAAGATAACTGGAAAACAAAACAAGAACACATAAAAATATATATGACAATAGAGGTGATTTTATAAAATAATTTGTCACTCTAGAGATAGCTTTTAAGATTATTGGTGCATGCAATAAGTATATACCCATAGTATTTGCACCTATGGAATTGACCAAAGATAAATTAGCAGGAAATAAAGAAAGAGCAAAGTAAAAGCTTAATAAATAAAAATACTGTATAATAATGCCGATAAAGGGAACAGTGAGCACTGTTTTGCTTATAAAATAGATTGTGCATAACAGTGAGAAAAATAGAGCAAACCCCATTGCTTTATTAATATCTTTATTAAAAATATATAGATTTATACCAACTAAATAAAATTGCATTCCCCAAAGAGCATGCAATATAGGCTCTTGTCCACCATCGATATTTAAATAAGGAAATAAAATATATTTCGCTGTCAATAATAGAATGATGAACATAATACTTAAAATAATCACATAGTGCCGATTTATTTTAAATAATTGCTTTGTAACGGGAAACATCAGACGAATCAAAAATAGCGAGAAAAGAAAATATAGTTGTGGCGCGATTACTGAACCATAGCTGTATTTCACTATTGTCATTATTGGCTGTCCAACAAGCTCTTTTATGTCAAAAAAATTGTAAAGCTCGAAAATATATCTAACAATAGAATAGCCAATAACAAATATTGCCCAAGGTATTAACAATCTCGTGGCGCTTTTTTTAATATAGTATAAATAAGTTACCTTTGGTTTGAATACGTTCATATGTGCAAACAGGAAACCGTCTACAAGAAAAAAAACCGGGACTGAAATGGTCTGAACGATAAACCTTATTGCGTCATGAGTGGTATTAGGTAGTTTAGAGCAATATCCGAGTGCATGAACGCCAACAACCATCAATATAGCGAATGCTCGCATACTGTCTAAATAAATTATACGCTCTTCATTGATATTATCTTCGCGTAACTTATTCATAGTGTTATTCTTCAAAGTATTCTTTGACTGCCTGAATACAGTTCCCCACTTCCAGTAATGTTAGCGATGTCAGATTCGTGGCTGGCGCCAAATACTCAAGGATTTTCTCAATTTTCAAATTAAACTGCTCGTGTTCTTCATTGTTCTTGACAGGGCTTTTCCCGAGAAGCAGCGTTGTACTGTGAAGACTGAAGTCCAAATATTGCGCACAATTATCAATCATTACCCTCGACAACCAATCATATCAGCTGATGAGCTTTCTTCGGAAGAAAGCCAGATCATACGTAGTAGTTCTGCACTGTGCATGATCCCGACAGTCCCAGAAGCCTAAGCCAATCGCTTTGGAGCTGCACATAAACCTTTGTCTAAATTCAAACGGCCATCTGTTAAGCTCGATGGTATCCGGAACCAGGAGCTAGTTTCCACCGACATTTCTCGTACCACCGCCAACCGAGAGCCAATAGGGTCTCTTTTTTACTTCAGGATACTCAGAACCCTCACCGCAGATTGCCCCTAAAAATATGGTCGGCTTGGGCTTGACACTGCTGTCAATCACATACCCGCACTCAATAAATGCGTTAATAGTTTCAGAACCTGACCTTCAGCGGCCTGATCTGAAATAGCGAGGGCTTTTCTCAGGGAAATAATAGATTTTTTCGGTAAGCACACGCAACTGATCCAATTTGAAGTAAAGCAAATTCTTGACCATGCTATTTCTTTCATAGATATCTTCTTTTAAAGGTGGCGTATTCCAAGGGTGCACATGTGCTCCAATCTCGCATTTGTTTTGGGATCGTATCTGATTACGAATATCAGCTGCCCACTCGCAAGAAGTATACCTGATAAGTTAAGAGGTAAGTCGACCTGATAATGTATCGATCGAGAAGATCCTTGAGGCGAGGGAGCATTCGAACATTTTCGACGGTAAATTCAGCCTGCTTGTAGTCTCAGTTGTCTTCTTCCGTATTGATGATAACGACGGGGTACAAGTTGGTAAGTGTGATTTTTCATACGCTGAGCGCTCAAGGCAACGTTTTTTACGAAGTGCGAGGGAATTTTAACAACGATAAGGAATGCACAGCAGAATTACTTAAACGATGACTATAACTGTGCGGCATTTATCATCAATACTGATTTACATAAAATAAATATAAACTTATCCTTGATGCGAACTTGCCCCTCACCTCGGTCCTCTCCCCGGCAGAGCAAGAATTAAGGTTTGGGGGATGTTTTAACTCAACAATAATTATATTTCAACGACATGCTAATGCACAATCAAGTTAGTGGGCGGAGAAGGCATCGCCGTCGTGCTCGTTGGTCTTGAAGTGGCAACAACCAGATTGTCAAACCATATCGTCTGATCTGCGGGCGAGCCAACCCCAATATAGGGTGCCAGCACTAACTGATCGAACTGCATAGTTGGATTTGCTCCAGTTCTCATAATAACATTATTTTGATTGATGACGAGCTGCCCATCATACCAATACTGAAGAACGCCATTCGGTTGCCCTATACCATTTACTATGGTATTTAGTTGAAAGTATGCTTCCACATGATGCCAACTGGTTTTAGCGGAAGAGAAAAAGACTGCGCTTGGTCCCTTCCAGTCCATGCCATTCCAATAAGCAGAACCGGCTCCATTTGACAAGTAACAACTGGCCGTACCATCAAGATTAAGTCCAGTTTGAGTACCATTACATCCGGCCACAGCTCTATTCTCAGTCACACCGATTAAATTTACTCCTATATTCGCCGTGTTTATGTTCTGACCATCCTGAAGGTCAAGTTGCGGATAACCCTGGTTCTCTTCTACATAAGCATCTAAATATGCGTCGGCAGGGCCAGCATAGTCTCCATCTAAATTTGTAAGAAAGCAGAATATATGAGGATGATAATTTACTCCTGACCCGATCCAGCTAGATGAATGTAAAACCCAATAGCTGAAATAAACCGAATTGGTTGGTGTAAATTTATGTCTGAAAGGATTCCCCACATCGGCAGGGTTACATCCCGTCCCACCCAAGAGGAAGTGACATTTAAAAGATGCTGTGCTGCCAGGAGCATAATTGCTTGTATCTACCGATCCAGTAGCACCATCATACCATCCTCGTGAAGAAAAATTTGCATCATTGAAATTTTCTTGGAAAAGCGTAGTACCACCGAAACTAACTAAAGGAAAGAAAAGAAGACAAAATGCTAAAGACCCTTTGATTATAACATGTCTCATAACGGTCTCCATTTTCCCCCGTGGTTTTGGGCTTCAATAATTAAATTATGCTTTATTAACCACTTCGATGTCTGAAATCTAATGCAGGCCGGTAGGTGGAGCAGGAGGAGCAGTTCCTATACCACCAGTCACTGGCCCGATAAATGGTCTTCCTTGAGCATCATGATTAGAGGGGGTCGTCGCCTGAATCGCTATGTCATCCCAATCATTAAACATACACGTCCCATTTGCAGGAGCATTTTGGTTCGTGGCAAATTCAAGATAACCGCTCCAAGTCGTAGTACCATAATTAATATTGGTGAGACCGCCTCTGTAGATTCCATCAACCCAAAAATCAAGGACGCCATTGCTTCCGTTAGTATCCATCTTGAGGTGAGCTTCATAGGCGTGCCACAGCCCATCACTGCCTACACCGCCAAAAATATTCTGCCAGCCATAGGGAACCACATAATTGTTGTTTGCTCTGCCTATACCAAACCCATTCCCTAACCATTCTATGACTGAGTAGCTACCGCCCACATCAAGATAGATTAATTTCTGGTACTGCGGACTTCCCCCGCTCCATTGAAATCCCGCTTGATACCGCATGTACCAGCGAACCCATAGTTCAGTGTATGGCTGGTCGAGAGAGGTATAGAACCTTGTGCTGCCGTTGTTATCCCCATCTCCAATGGACACACGAAAGCCCTTGCCGGGAGCGTCATAGGCGTTTTGCCCGGAAGCGTTTAGCTGACTCCAAATATTACCCCCAGTAGGACAGGACTGATTATCGTTGCCGTTCTCAGAGAGTCCGCAAGCCCCTAATGGCCATGCCTGACCATTATTAGAATCGTTATAGTCTGGGCAAGAGTCAAAGTTCATGGACCACGGCAGGATAACAGCATTGCTAAGATTAGGGATTGCTAATAGAGTAATAACCACACAAACAAACAAAGAGAAGATCCGCAAGTATTTCATATTAGTATTCTCCTTTCAACTCGCTATGGAGAGAATATACAAAAAAAAAGATTAATTAACCGTGATTTAAATCACAAAGGTAGTTTATATTATTTAGACCAAATGATTCTATCCACCATGAGAACATCGGCATAAAGTTGCATCATTGTCTAATACTGCCGATTAATAGTAAGATTTACATGGCTCACTTTACTATCATAGCAGTTTTTAGCAGATTCGTCATGTAAAATATCATGTCGGAGTATTAACAAATTCTTCGGAAGAGACTACAATTGTATTGGGTTATTTGTATATGTCGGAGATACACATGACTGGCCCGCTTTAACCGATACCCGAGTCGATGCATCCAATACTGGGCCTGACGGACTCTCAGCTTTATCCCGAACTGTCGCTGTAAGTGAGTCGCCAGGGTGGGACCGTCCCATCGGACACGATTTAAACCGAACTTCTGGGGCGATTCCTCCAGTTTGTATTAGTACCGTTTACAGTCTGCGAAAACACAAATTCAGGTTGCAACAAATTAACAACGGTATAATATTCTATTTAACATTTCAAGAACAAATCCTGATATTGTCTAACACATGTGTCTAGAGAGTATGTGTTATTCACCAAATTTCTCGATTCCTGAGCAAATTTCTTTCTTAACGTCTCATTTCCAATTAACGTTTGCAAAGCATTTTTTAATCCGTCTACATCGCCTATCTTAACTAGAAGGCCATTCTTGTTGGGAATGATCACATCTCTAATCCCTTCTACATCAGTTCCCACTATAGGAAGACCTGCAGCCATGGCTTCAACTAAACTTATGGGTAACCCCTCTTTAAATGAAGTTAGACAAAAAACATCCAGAATGCTCAAAATATCCGGGATGTCTGCACGATATCCTAAGAACAAAACATCTTTACTGATGTCCTTTTCCTGAACATAATTCCGTATCTCCTGTTCTGAATTCTCAGGATCGTTTTCATAACCTTCACCGACCATTACAAGTTTTATATTCTTATAATCTTTGAGCAATTCATGAAATGCTTTAAGCAGGAATACATGGTTTTTTACGTTCTTGAAATTAGCCACGATGCCTATTATTTTGTCCTCAGCGGATACCCCTATCCTTGTCCGTATTAAAGATTTATCCTTCGGGGTTGCTTCAAATGATTTGATATCCACACCATTTAGTATACTGAATACTTTTTCTGAATCTATGTTAAATTTGTTTTTTATCTCCATTGATACCGCCGGATTAACACCAATTACGCCATCTGATTTGCTGAGTATACAGGCGCCAATGGTCTTCCATTGCCAGGGGATTTTCTGTATCTCCCATTGAGAATGTTCCGTATATAGTAGTTTTCTGTGGTTGCCTATTTTGCTGCCGTAAAACGAGTAGAACATCGGCATGAAATGATGGGCATTAATGACGTGTATATTGTTTAATTTTATGATATTGCTTATTTTCTGAAAAGTTGAGATATCAAACCTTTTCATCTTTGGAATATGAAATAGTGGTATCCCCAGTTCTGTGAACTCCTTTAAAACGCGTTCTCCGTCCAGCCACGCTACGGTAGGATTAAATAAATTTCTATCCAATCGTGAGGCTAATTGATAAATTAAACGCTCAGACCCACCGATCGTTTCTAATTGTACAGTTAAAAAAAGGACGTTTATCTTGTCCGACATTGATCACCCAAAGTCTTGATTTAAAACCCCATCAACTTGTATGCAAACAGACTTTTGCTAAACTTTCCGTCAAGTCCCGAGCTCGTTCCTTCCCAGATGCAAATTCGTTTTAATGTAAACTTGTCTTTTAGATCATTTATTCCCGTTTCTGTCGTTACCGCAAAATCATACCCTGCCTCTATTACTTTACTTTTAATGAAATCGTTATGATTTCCGGCGGGGTAGGAAAATGCAATGCCGTCATCTTTTATCTTGGCTCTTATCATTTTTGATGACTCTGCAATTTCATACAATAATGCATTCTCTTTCAAGTGAACCAGATTATGATGGCTGCATGTGTGCGAACCGATCTCGATACTTTCCCTCATTTTTTGCACTTGTTCCCACTGAAGAATAGCATTTTCGCCATTAAGAAGATCATTTGATATTTTGTACTTTGATTGCATGGAATTTAAGAGGTTATCTATTTTATCAGTATCCCCTTGGTTAAGATAACTGAATAAATGGGAAGGGTTTTTTGTGAATTGTTTTAAAAGAGCTTGTATTTCTACATCGAGCTCCGGATGTAAACCTTTCACATACCATTGCTCGTATTGGTTCAGATAACGATACATGCGATCCCACCAATATGGTATATGATCGTTCCGACTGATTTTATTGACAGTAAGAAACATGACGGCAGGGACATTTATACTTTGCATGATTGGGTAGGCATTTTGATAATTGTCCTCATAGCCATCATCGAAAGTGATTATCAACAAATTAGGCGGAATATCGTTCTTGGCGGCATGGATTTTTAATTCTTTGAAATTAATGATCGTATAGTATTTCTTGATAAACTCAAGCTGCTTTATAAAAGAATCTCTTGTTACAAAGAGAGAGGGTAAGGATGCTTTAATATCGCATATGTTCTTATTTGTTACTCGATGATAAGCCAATATCGTTAAACGCCTGCCTGATGTATTATTAATAAATTTAAATAAACGCAAAATTCCGCCAAAGTAAAATGCACCGGCTAGCAAACTCTTAATGATCATCTTCAATCTGCTAAGCATGTTTGGAGATTACTTTCTTCCTGCCAAATCGAGCCGTTACGGTGTTAGATATGGACTTCAGGAAAGCAAATAAAATATCCGCCCGAAATTCGATATTTCCCATTATATTTTTATTAAAAACGCTGTACGTTCTCATGACCCTGTAATCCCTGGTCCAGTAGGTCTTGTAATTATCATTACCGCCCAAAAAATCGAACTCCATGATGTCGGAATGATACATATCCTCAAGCATTTTATAAATTAATATCTTCCCGGGGCTGAAACGCAACCAAATAGGATCCAGCCCAGTCTGATAATAATTAAACCTTTTTTCATGAACAAAGCCGTAAGCCGCCGAAATTGCCTCGCCACTGTCATTTTTCTTTAAAAGAAATAGCCGGAGCCACCCTATTTCCAAAAATATCCTCGCTATCTCTCTGTGAAAATTTAGGATGGCATCTTTGGAGAACGTTGACGTGACTTTTTTTTCTCCTGCCCTGGCGTTATGGAGTAAGAACAGATCTTTCAGCCCTGTTTCAAGCTCTGCTTTATCGCTAACTTTTGTCAGTGATACGTCATTTTTGAACAGGATGTTCTTTTCTCTCATCAGATTATAGCGCTTCTTCCGTTCAAATCCTCCTAAGAAGGCCTCGAAGTCGTGTTCTACTTTCAGGAACGGAGCAATAATTACGTCTGATTGTATAGTTTTATGTTTAGTGCTATTCCATTGGAGCCATTTGGCAAGATGTCCATCGCCTGCAAGAAATGGTAAATGCATTACGTCCCATTTCGTATAGGTATTCAGAAAAAAATCGAACAGCATTTTAACATATATATCTGCATTATCTTCAGCGCATATCACGTCAAGGTGGTCCGGATAAAGCTCGATGCTTCCGCAAAAGCTGAGTACCTGAAAATTGAAAAGCCGAGTCCGGAGCTTCATAGAACTTTTCGACAAGGGAACAATGGCTTTTATGTTGCAGTCAGAATATATAAAAACGATAACGGGCTCATATTTTTTTTCAAAATGTTTAAGCCAGGTTGTAATCCATTCCCACGTTAAAAATACCGTGGGCAATTTCATTGATTTTACCAGGCTGTTCCATGTTTCTCTGGATGCGTTAATTTCCTCAATACTTGCTATTTTTATTTGCAACATAATCTCTTAAGGGTAAGTTACGAAATGGATATCACGCGACTTAGCATATAGTCTAGATCTGCCCGGTTGAGGTCCTGATGTACGGGTAGGCAAAGGATTTCTCTCGATAACGTTTCCGCTTCCGTGAACGTATTAATCGGCAAACTGGCATGCAGATTTTCACCAAAAACAAATGTATGAATTCCATGCTGCCGCAATAAACATTGCACCTCTTGCCGGGCTTTCCCGGTAATCCGGACTGGGAAAAATAACGGGCATGTTCCCTCGGGAAGAGAAGAATATACTTTTTTTACACAAAGCGAATTCGAAAAATGTTCTAACAGATATTTAAAATTAGCACGCCTTTTTTGTACCACTTTCTCTACTTGTGTGCCATCCATGATCTTCTTTGATAAATTTGACATCATGATATGGGTCATTGAAATATCATATTCCATTCCCGTATTGTATATTTTACCGAATTTTATCTGAAATAATTTGTTGATTGTTTTTTTAATAATTTTTGAAGGAACTCGCAACAATTTTTTATTGCCTGTATTCCTCGAAGAGCCAATCAAAAGGCCGATGGTCCTCTTTAATGCTGCCATCTGGCTTGGCTTTTTCGTCAATGACGGCGGAGCAATATTTGGATTATTTATTAATAAAGCTCCACCGTCAGGCAGAGGTAAAGATTTCCTTTGACTGAATATGGAAATGTCCCCGAAAGTTCCCAGCGGTTTTCCTTGATATGATGTGAATAAAGCATGCGCGCAATCTTCAATGAGAAACAGATTCTTCTCCAGGCAAAACCTCTTGATTTGTTCTATCGGTTGCGGAAAACCATAATAATGTGTTACAAGTACAGCTCTGGAGTTTATGTCAATTTTATGCCGCAGATCGTTCATGTCTGCCGTCAAATCTTCTTTTACTTTATAATATACGATTCCCACTCCTGCCGTAAGAATCGATTCTATATCAACTCCACAATGATATGACGGGACGAGTACTTTATCAGTTTTTGCTAAGTCTAACAATTTTGCTGCATGCCCCAGCGCCCCTCTGCCAAGGTAAAAATAGGTTGCATCTTTCCCGTAGAAACTCTGAAAAAGGCCTGTTTGCACCCTAGCTCTAAAAATATTAGTAAAATGCAGGCGAGGGTGTTCTGAAACGACAATATTTCGTGATTTTATATTGTTCAATTGTCTCGTTGACGAATATATTCTGATCCACTTATTTTGTTCAATTTTTATCCGTCTCTTTCTGCCATACGCCATTACGATAGTGCAGGATCTTCACGGGCTCTGGTCATAAAGTAACGCCCCGTATATTAGTTTAGCTTTCTCTGTCCTCTAACACCTATTGATCGCCGAAATAGCGAATGAACACCAGGCGGTACTTTTTGCCAATCTACCCTTTGGATATTCGTAAAGCCAAATTCTCTAAACCAGCCTTCGACCTCATCATAATTGTGGCGGAAAGCAAATCGAGGAGTAAACCTATCTCTTGCGGCATGAAGTGCTCGACTAAAATTATAGGCTTGTGCTGTTGGGTTGCTAAGTCTTAGAATGTAATTAAACAATATATAGCCTAAAGCTATTGGCGAGAGGGCTATTGTTGCTATAGAAGTGGGCATACGGCTTAACGCTGGACGCAACATGACCTCTGCGTAATGGCCTAACTTCCTGTCCCAAGACTCAGTTTGACCACCTTTTCCATATAGCCATATATAAACCCACCCATCTTGCTTGCAGCATTGAGTAATGGACTTGAAAGCCTCTTTCGTTGAATAAGTGTGGTGAAGCACGCCGTGAGAATACATGAGATCAAAATAATTTTTCTGTAGCGGCAGTTGAAAAAGGGTTGATTGTACAAAATGAAGAAATGGATTGTTGCGAAAATGATCGCTCGCTTTAAGGACAGCCAAGCTTAAATCAATCCCCACCGCATCTCCTCGATATTTTTTTTGTGCAAAATCGGTAGTAATGCCCAATCCACATCCGATCTCTATAAATTTAGCTCCTGCATTATTCTCAGGGTCTACGCCCATTTCCGTAAATAGCGTCTTCTCACGATCTTCGTAAGACCAGCCCCAAATTATTCCATCATATTCATACTCTAACCACTCTTTGGAAAATGACTTGAGTACAAATTGTTCGCCTGGTTTTGGAGTTCCTTGGGCAATGGTATATTTATCTGAAAATTTAGCGATGTTTGTTTTATATTTATCAATAAATTCCTCTGAAATTGGTGTCTTATAAGGCAACATAACCGGAAGTCCGTATAATATTGGAAACCAATACTTACACCCCTCACATAACAATATTCCAGAGTCGACGTACTCATTCAACTGATCAGATGGAATTCCTAATTTCTCACCTTTTGTATAGTCTTCTGCTTTTAATTCAACTTTATGCTCTTCGAAAGCGTTTATATCTAACTTGCCTTGACAACACGGGCACCTCAAAATGGCTCTAAATCTTTTCCACATGTATATACACTCCTCTTTTTTATGCGTTATACGATTAATGTCTGATTGTCGTTTTACAACCTTCGCTCGGTTCTTACCCAAGTTTTACTGCCAATGCCCAGAACAGATAAAACGTCAATCGCCATTTTCCAAATCAAAAATATTGGAGCAACAAAAAGAGCCAGAAAATTTTTAAGTTTATGGCGGGTGTACAAAATGCCTACTATAAATATGACAAGCTGTATTAGTAAAAGAACAGAAAACCATAGAATAAATCCATTATTTCTAACTACAGCAGCGAGCAATGACGACATCATTAACCCGATAATCGTAAGATTCATTCCGAGTGACGGGTTGGGAAGAAGCAAAGGCAACGAAGCATCAATTTTTTTTATGTTTCCTTCTGCCAACCCCTTGATAAAAATACCTCCACCGTATTTCCATGCAATGGCAAACCTTCCGCTGGACCATCGCATCCTTTGAGAAGTTGCCTGTTTCAATGAGGATGATTCTTGATGGTAGACACGTGCCTTATTGGCAAAAGCGACGATCTCGCCAGATTGAATAAGCCGCGCATAATATTCCCAGTCTTCGCCGACCGTAAACGCGTTCCAGCCATATTTCATGAGTACCTCACTCGAGAAACACATACCATTCCCCATAAGGTACGAAGACAACCCAAGTTTTTGTTTGGCGGGATGGTAGATTTCATTTCCTATGGTCCTCGATACATCCAACAACCGGGTAAACCAGCTTTGATCCGGATTTGCTACACCGTTATAACATTGAATAATTTTTTTCCCGTTTCTAAGAGCCTTATCTAATTGCGCAAGCATGTCAGCTTTTATGACGCTATCAGCGTCAATGATGAAAAAAGCGTCATGCTGATTCATATCAACTTTCTCCAGGGCAAACTTTATTGCATAACCTTTTCCGCGTTGCTGATTGTCTTTCCTTTCCAAAACAAGAGCACCATTTTCAAGGCCGATCTTGGCGGTATTATCACAACAGTTATCCGCCACGACTATTGTCTTTACTTTGTCTGACGGATAATCCTGTTCGTTTATGCTCTTTAACAATCTATCTAATAAGAGTTCTTCATTATGCGCAGGAATAATAATTCCAAATCTTGTTACTGGTGAAAGAATTGGAATGTCCTTATCTTTAATTAAAAAATGTGCAAATAAAAGCATTAAGTCGTAAAGAATATATAAGCTTAAATATGCGCCAAAGGCAATTAAAAAATAATAAACAAGGCTCATTTTATTTATTTAGTACCTTCGAATATTCGGTTTCAATTTTATTGATCCATTCTTTTACACTATATTTCATTTGCATCATTTTTTTAGCTTCCCTGGAAAGACTATTTCTTAAAGCTTCATTCTCATAAAGAAGATAAATAGCATCCTTAATTTCTTTAGCTTTACCGGCAGATACAAGTATTCCATTTTTTCCCGAATCCACAACCTGGGGCACGCCGCCCACAGCGGACGCTACCACGGGAATGCCTTCGGCCATTGCCTCGAGCAGCGACATGGGTGTGCCTTCAGTCAAGGAAGGTAATGCGAAAATGTCGATGGCCGGCAACCAATATTCAATATTATCCTGGAAGCCGGTGAAATGTACCCTGTCTTCGATATTTGCTTTTCTGACTAGATCTTCTAACTCGTTCCTTTGAGGACCCTCTCCAATTATTATTGCCTTTACAGGCAGGTTGAGATCATCAAGCATTGAAATCGCCTCAATAAGATATTTAACTCCTTTTTCCTCGCTGAGGCGTCCGATGTACCCAACAACAAATTCCTTTTCCTTTATGTTGAATAACGCACGCTTTATTCGTCGGTTTTGAGTAAATAATTCTTCATTACCGTTTCGATCTACTGCATTTTGAATCACGGTAATTAGGGATTCTTTAATGCCGCTTTTGACCAAGTCATTTTTTATTCCCTCAGATACTGCCATAATTTTATGAGCAAAACGAAGCACAAAATGATCCAGCCTACTATACATTTTTAAATTGAGATCATTTAATATAAACCCGTGACATGTTGAAATAAAAGGCAAGCCCATTAACTTAGAAAGGAATATTCCTAAAACGTCGGCCCTGTAGCCATGAGTATGTATCAAATCGAATTTGTGCTTTTTTAATAATTTGTAAGTTTCAACGATATTTACAAGAGGGTTAAGGTATTTAAGTTTATAATCGTTGACAAAGATCTTGTAATATTTTTTCCCTGTTGTATCAAGATGCTTTATAAATACGCCATCATGCATGCTGGATATAGTAAAGATTATTGGAACCAACTCAAATGAATCACTGTTAACATTATTTATCAAGGAGAGGACAACTCTTTCTGCGCCTCCAAAATCGGTTACTGTTGCCAGGACGGCTATTTTGAAAACTTTTCTTGCCATCCTTATTAACTTCTCCTAAAAATCTTTATTCCACTGTTATAAAGTTTTCTTCCATTTACGAGTATCGGCCATGCTCTTGGAAGAACAGAAAATTCTCCAAAATAAAAAATCTTGTATAAAATAGAACTGAATGGAAGATCATAATATCCGACCAGACCGACAGCTTCCGGTAAATATTTTTTTTTGAAGTATTCCTGGGTCGGTGTTGTGCCGACGCCTCTAAAGCTAAACCAGGAACAGCCGTTTTCCTTGGCCCACTTGATGCCCTCCCAGACATAGGCGTAATAGGTCTGTAATTTCTGGTATTTGTAAGGAGTCCCCATGTGCATTGCCAGGCACTTCCCTCCGAACATAATACATATCAGGCCGCCGATAATTTTCCCTTCATATTTTGCCAGAAATAACCTGCCCATCCCCTTGACGATATAGGTGTCCCAAAGACACTTCTGGTATTCATAGTCACGGGACATGAATCTTTTATTGACGGAAAACTCCTTAAATATATTGTAGAATGCCCTCAGTTCTTCTTCGGACGTGGCAGCCTCTATTCTGACACCTTCCCGTTCAGCTTTTCGGATACATCTTCTCGTATCCCGATCAAGCATATTAAAAAATTCATTTGCATCATTGACTTTTGTCAGATCAATTCGAGCGACATCTCTGGGTGAATTCCAGAATGTCCATCTATTATCCAAATGGTTAAAGCCTAATAAAGAAAACTTGTCCTCATTATCTATTGCAAAGCTTTCCCGTATATTAGGGTCGACCCTTAAAAAAATCGCTTTTTCCCTGCGCGCAATTTCTTTCACTTTCGCGATCAGACCGCAAAGTGTTTCATCGTCCTCGTAATCCCAGACCGGTCCTTTCGGGCTATAAAAGATAGAAAAGGGAAGAAATGGAAGCTTTTTCTCAAGTATCATCATCCCGCCGGAAAATTTACCTTCACGCTCGGCAACGAGATATATCGGGGTCCAGTTGTCAACTGATCTAACCTGTCCCCAACCGTAAGCATTCAACGGATGGACGAAGTCAAAACGCTGAATTTCCCTGTCCCAGTAAGCGCTCTCTGAACTTGGTATTTCTCTTACTTGTACGCTGATTCCTTTGTTTTCAATGACCGGCTGCATATTTTTTGTTCACCTGTATTCCCATAATCTTGATTAGGTTAATATTGGTAACGAATTTGAAGCCCGCTTTTTCTATGCCCTTGATGGAGGGAAGGTTGTCATGCTTCGCGCAGATATAAACCCGCCTGTGTCCATGCTCCCTGAGGTATTTCTGGATTGCTATAAGTGTCGCCGGGTAGATCCCTTTCCCCCTGAACTGCGGGAGTGTAAGGGAATATTTTATCTCTCCTTCACCATCGTGCACCTTGATGATCCTGTTTGGATCATCTTTATAATAAATCCAGCTGATGTGGCCAATTTCCCCATTCTTCCGGTAAATAAAAAAATCTTCCACGCCATCATAAAGATCGCAGCAGAATTCCCAGGGAAGGAGCTCCATGCTTTTTCTGGCCTTCTCAAGTTCATCAGGATTTCCTTTTATTATGAAATCGTCAAACCCGGAATGCGATGGTGAGCTGTTAATGGGCGCATCCAATTCTTTGCTATAAATAAATATGCGTTCCGACTTAAAGAGCGCTCTTATAAAGAGCGATGCTGTGTCGAAGATCGAAAGAGTTCTTGCCTGGGAACAAAATAGTCTAATATTTCTTGCCACAGCTTTCATCATAGAAGTATTTTATACGGCAGCTTGACGCTGATCAGAATGCTCGAGCGCAAGCTTCCTCATGACAACAGATAGAGCAAAAAAAAGCGTAAATAGCATTGAGTAAGCCTGTGTTAAAAAAAATGCTGCCACCAGGGAGCCGATAAAGCCGATCTGAAGCGACACGGCAATGGACCTGAATTCCTTCGCATGGGGAGATGCAATTTCTGTATGTATGCAAAGTGAAAGGCTTTTCAGGGTCCCCCAGATCATCGAACTGAAAAGAAGGAAGCCTATTAAACCTACTTCCGCGGCTACCTGGACATATGCATTGTGGGCAACCTGCCATCTCGCTTGCTCGCCTCGGGCCGCTCTCATTTCACCAAGGGCCGCTCCAAAACAGTTCACACCAACGCCGGTTATCGGATTGGACAGGGCCATTTGGATCCCTTTTTTCCAGATCTCCACGCGACCGCCTTCTTCGGTCACGTTATAGTCGCTTCCGACATCCCTGAGGGACTCATACCGCTCCGTGTCAATTTTACTGCCATATAAGGCAATCATTACAAGTGCAATGGCCAACAGGGAAATCCTGTATGATAATTTTATGCTCCGCCCGTATTTAAAAAGTAATAATGTGAACACGACTGCCAGGCTCAGAAACCCGCCCCGTGAACCTGTAATCAAAATGACAATGACAGATATGCCGAAGGTTGTTATTCCGAATATTTTTTTGAGCAGGCCCTCCTTGTTTATGATGAAAAAAAGACACAAGGGAAACAGGGACACGAGGAAGTACGCGAGATCATTCGAGTCGTACATCTCTCCAAAGGAAAATCTTCCAGTAGGGTCGTTAAAAGTTCCCTTGGCCCAGCTTAATGCACCATAAAAAAGAGCACTGAAACATACAACAAATATGATACTTTTCAGCTTTTTGATAGAATCGATGTGGATGAAACAAAAATAAAAGAAAAGCATGTTCGACAAGTAGATTAAAAATACATAATCAAAGGCCCCGCGTCTGTAATATGCAAAGGGTATTCCCAGTATCATGGTGAGATAAAAGAATGAGTATTTTTTGCTTATTGAGAAATTAAAAATCCCCCCTGATGTCTTTTTTTTATTTCCCAGGAAAGTCATCGCTAACATAACAAGAGTTAATACTAGTGCCATCCTTAATGGCGCCAAGATGGCAAAAAAGTCCTGAGGCCTCCCAAGCAAAACAAAGGTCAGTAATCTAAATATAAAAAAAGACATAGTCTACCGGTTATTTGCTTTCTTCAAAAGTCTTTATAACTTCCCCAGGGTTACCGACAACCACAGAAAATGGAGGAATGGACTTTGTGACAACTGTACAAGCGCCTATTACTGATCGTTTACCTATACTCACCCCAGGTGCAACAAATACATTCGCTCCTATCCAGACATCGTTGTCAATATTCACTTCGGCGTAATTGTAATCCTGCTCTCTGATGGGAATTGTTAAATTATCGAAGCGATGATTTACGGACCAGATTTTAACGCCTGGGCCGATCATAACGTCATTGCCTATTTTGACAACACCGCCTGCATTAATAGTACAGTGAATGTTACAAATAAAATTATCGCCGATTGATAACTCCTGCGGATTAAACACGACGAATCCCTCGTCAATTTCCGGATTTTCGCCGCAATGTGCGAACGCTTTTACAAGAAATATTCTTCTCAGAGCCATGCCGATACGCCCGGGCACTGCACCCAACAAGAAGAGCTTCCATGTCCTTATCTCTTCTTTTACGTCCCAAACCAACTTTCTTATATTATAAATAAAACTTTTCATATATGTATGGCCTACCCGATTTATCGAAGCTTCCGGAGTAGTAGCATTTTTTGTTATTAATTTCAACACAATTCTAAAACATTTAAGTGAAAAGAATGTCTAACACCTTCGAATCCAATACTCTTAAGACCAAGTTTCTTGGAATTGATTTGACCCTTATCTTGAATTATCTCTGCAAAAGTCTCATCAATTCCAAATAATCATTTTTCCTAAACATAAGACTTATGCAGACATAAATTGATACCCCGGCTGTTATCAAAAAAAGCGAGGCAACTAGGGGTTGGAACGTCGCAATTACACTGCTAAGCAACATCAAAGATATCGCCATTACAGCGCTTGCTATAAAGGGGAAAACTATCTCCGACACATAATTTTTCGGAGTTATGCCCAAAACCCTCAAGCTGCGTATGCCCGTTATGATAAAAACGGCAGGGTAGCCAATCACCCAGGCATAACATACGCCCGCGATACCATATCTTATCCCAACCAGAAAGGAGACAGCCATAACAACAAAAATTATGGCCGAATTTATGACATTTACTCTTGCCTTACCTATGGCAAAGACGGCTTGATTAAATAGCGGACTCAGAGCCTTAAGAGGCAGAACAATACAAAGTAATTGAAAAGGGACGACAATCCCTGCCCATTTCACACCGAGAATCAGCGGTAAAGCTTTTTTTGCCACGCTTGCCATTCCGAAAAAAATAGGAAAACTGACAAGAGCCATAGTGCGGGTCGCCCTTAACACATTTTTCATCACCCGTTCGGGATCATTTTGAATTCTCGAGTATGAAGTAAAAGAAACCTGATTAATTATCGGTAGAACTTTATCGACCGGGATTGAAGCAAGATTTATGGCAACACCGTAAATGCCCAGTAGATAATTGCCCAGAAATTTACCCACGATAACCAGGTCTGACGCTGAATGGAGATAGTAGAGCAGTCTACTCCCTGTAACATGAAAACCGTACTTTATATAGTTTTCTGCGCCCTTAAAGTTAAAAATTGGCTTTAACCTCACGGAGTATCCCACGTTATAACTCACAGCTTTTATAATATGTGGCGCAAGGAGGCCTGCGGTAAGAGCCCAAACTCCTAGCCCGTATAATGCCAGGACCAGCGTCAAAATAGATGCCCCGACTTGCGCCGAAACATCAATTATGGCTTTCACTTTAAAATTCATTTCACGAATATACAGCGATTCGGGGACCATATAGAAAATTATTATGATAAAATCTACACTTAATAACCTGATAAGGGGTATCAGTTTCTGCTCATGGTAAAATGAGGCAATAATCGGGGCAGCCATAAAGCAGAGCACCCCCGCTAGGAGGTTTGTTAAGATACCGAAACCGAAAACTTGACGTATTTCTTTCTCTGTAATCTCTCTTGCTTGAATAATAGAAGAACAGATACCAAGTTCACTTATCGTCATCAACAATGTGGTTATACTGGTAGCCATGGCCATCAGTCCGTAATCCGACGGGAGCAGAAGTCGAATCACGAATATAGTCGAGAGCCAGGATATGGTCTGGCCGATAAAAGATCCCGTACTCAGCCAAAAAAACCCTTTCAGAATCTTGGCTCGGAAAGTTATTTCTTCTGAGGCCATTATTTGCATTTCTCTTGAATTGATATCTCGAACATCAGTGTGTCGATAAAAAATATTGCCGCCCTGTTCAGGATTTTGAACCTGCCGTATCCGTCGTGGAGCGGATCAGAGCCGCTTATACCCATAAATATCCAGATTTTGATTGTCCAACAGTATGCCTGATTTCAGGATGCCGCGAATGCAATACGCTATGGTATGAAGCAGAGGCTACGACGGATCGCTGAGACAGTTGGACTTGAACCATGTGTTATATGCAAAATAGCCATCATGCTGGTTGCAGCGAACTCCTCGTTTAGGTCCTCGTATCCATCATCATGGTCGTTCAGTAAACTGACAAATCGAATCACCGTTGCAGAAGCCTTTTCATTTCTAAATACTCTTCTTTTTTGAATATCAGGGTCATGACTAGATAACACACTATGCCGGATGATATTAAGAGTATCAGTGAATATAATGGCGAGATGTTCAGCATTTTTTTGAATAGAAAAATGACACTTACCATTACAAAACTTGCAGAGAGTGGAAAGGAGATCTCTGACAGATATTGTTTTATCGGTACTCCCAATACGTTTAAGTAATATGAGCAGGTAACAAGAAAAACGAGGGGATACGCAATGATCCATGCGAGACATATCCCCAGGATCCCATCTCTCACCCCGATCAGGAATGCTATGACCATGACTATAGTCGTTATAACGGCAATAATCAGATTAGCTTTCGCCTGACCTATGGCGATTATCGTCGAATTGAGAATGGGGCTCAGAGCTTTCAGCGGCAGCATGATACATAGTAGTTGAAACGGTAGAACGGCATTCACCCACTTGGGACCAAGAATCAACGGGATGGCTTCCGGCGCAACGGCTGCCATACCCCAAAATATGGGGAACCCGGAAAAGGCAATCACACGCGTGGTACGCAGCATGTTTCTTCTGACGCGATCCATGTCGGCCTGAATTCTCGAGAAGGAGGTAAATGATATCTGATTAATGAGCGGCAAAACTTTATCTGCCGGTATTGATGCGAGGTTTAACGCAACGCCATAGATCCCCAAAGTAACCTGTCCCAGGAACCTGCCAACGATGATCAGGTCGGCCTGGTTATAGAGAGAGTAGAACAGCCTGCTTCCGGTAAGCGTGACGCCATATCTTATGAATTTCCCCGAGCCGGTAAAATTGAAAAGGGGCCTGAGCCGGTCGACGCGCGCCACATTAAATAAAACAGCTTTGATCAAATTGAGGGTCAGGGTGCCGATAACAAGCGCCCAGACTCCCAGGCCCTTCAAGGCAAGGATCAAGGTCACCAGCGCCGACCCGATCTGGGCCGACACATCAATGGCGGTCTTTGATTTGAAGTTCATTTCACGGATAAAGAGCGATTGCGGGACCAAATAAAAAGCGATCAGCATGAAGTTTACAAGCACGACCCTGAGGATGGGTACAAGATCATGCTCCTTGTAAAACAGGGCGACAAGGGGAGCGGCCAAGTGACAGGCAAGCCAGAACACAAGGCTGCTCGCAATAGTGAAACCGTAAATTTGACGGAGTTCCTTCTCCGTCATGCGCTCCGCCTGAACTATCGCGGAGCCGATTCCTAGCTCATTGAACGGCCCCAACAACGCGATAAAGCTGCCCGCCATGGCCATGAGACCGTAATCTTTCGGCAACAGCAGCCGGATGACAACGATCGTGGATATCCAGGATACGAGCTGGCCGGCAAACGTTCCGATACTCAACCAGAAAAAACCCCTCAAGGCCCTTGTTTTAAACGATGCTTCTTCCGCTGCCATTTATGCTCTTTTCCCCTTGACCGACAGTTCGAGCAGCAGAGCATCTATAAAGAATTTTACCGCCCAGTTTAAGATCTCGAAACGCCCATATTCGCCATGAACCGGATCTGAGCCGCTGATTCCACCATGAATGTCCGGATTATCTGTCCGGAGCAACTGAACATTCTTCAAGTATCCATTGACTCGTGCCACGCAATCCGGGTATTTCGATTCACCGGTCACCTGGTATAATCTGCTCCAGATGATGGATATTTGCGCATCGCCCGTAAGGCAGCTCCAGGATACAGTCGGCTCCCACCTCTCGTTAAAGCGTCCCGGGAGGCTTCCGTCGCTACGCTGTTGCGCTATCAATGCGTCAGCTGCTTTTTTGGCGCTTTGAACGTAATTTTGATTGTCCAACAGTATGCCTGATTCCAGGATACCGCGGATGCAATACGCTATGGTATGAAGCAGAGGCTGCGACGGATCACTGAGACAGTTGGACTTGAACCATCCGTTTTTCAACTGCTGGTCAAGGCCGAACTCTATATTTCGAATTGCCGCTTCCTTGAAGCGGGCGCCGCGATCAACCGTGGACAACAAGAGCAGCGCCCAAGCTGTCCTCGTGTTATACGAATAAGAGGACATCGCGTCGCTTGTATAATCCGACAATTTTTTTCGCCATGCGCCGTCCTTGTCCTGATGATCCGCCAGAAATTTTCCGGCTTTTACAGCGCAATCCAGATACCTTGCATTGCCGGTTTCCTGGAAGGCCCTGAGCCATCCGAAGATCACCTGCCCGGTGTTAAAAACAGCCGGGGTTGGCTTTTGATCGACGGTCCCTCCCTGCACGGCCCCATCTTCCATCTGGACGTCGCATTCCCAGTCCGCCATACGAACAGCGCGGTCGAATATGTCCTGTTTTTTCGTTAAATGGGCGTAATCAAACATCGTCGGAATGATATAGCCCGTGGTTTCAGGATAGGACGGCACCCAACCTCTACGTTTGAAATAAGGATTGTAGACCAGCGAATAACTCCGTGCCACGCCTCCGTCATTAAACGCATCCTGCGCACGGCAAATCCATTGGACAGCCGCCTCAAGGTGGTTCATGACGTCATACGTCGCATTGTCCCGGCCCTTCATATATATCTTCGCAATATCGGAATTTAAGAATGAAGAATAATACCTACCCGCTGTTATCAGACTCTCAAGGTTAGGCATGAACATCACCCCACTCATAAAAATGAACTTTTTCCGTCACCAAAGGAAGGGTCGCACCCTCCCGCAAAATCGAATCCTGAACTGGCCCGGAGAGCGTCTCAAATTGGATAGGCAACCTGAAGAAACCTGTGAATGTTACCACTGTGCGATCGCTCTTGAGAAGCGCTATTCTGTGCCTGATGGATTGCCAAGTATGGGTTTTAATAAAGCTTTTCGCCACCGGTATTTTTTTCGTGGCATTCATAAGTTCTCGCATCATCGTGAAGTAAAATACCTCGCTGTCTTCATTATTCTAGCAGCGTATGCAATTGTCATCTTGCAAGACCGCTGATACGATCCAAATGTTTGGCAAGGTTCTGCGTAATCCATTTTCTGTCGAACTGCTGTTGGATCGCGGAACCATTTGCCGGTTCCGTCAAGGTTCCGTCAGACATCGATCGATAAATAAACTCTTTAATCCCATCGATATCGGCAGGATAAAAAGCCGTTCCCGCGCCCGTCGATGTGATCAGGTCCCATGTTGCGCCCTTCTCAGTCAAGGCTAGGATCTTCGTTCCCAGACCCATATAATCAAAAACTTTTGCTGGTATTTGAAAAGGCTGGCCTGGCGCAAAGAGCAAGGCCACATGGCTTTGCTTTATGATTTCAAGGGCCTTGAAATAAGGGACCGTGTCCAGCACTTCCACGGCTGAATCGAGACCATACGCATGAATTACCCGGGATATCGGCTGGCCATCGATATGCTTGCAGCTCCCCACTAATTTAACCTTGACGTCTTGAAGATTGAGTTTTCCCTCCTGCACAAGTTCGTGAATTGCCTTGAAAGTTGGTTCCGGATTTCTCCCGATATAGAGCGTGCCCGCGTAAGTCAGAGTAAAGGTATCAAACTTTCTTAGGTGTTTTAGCTGCGCGGCAATCTCCGCATCAAAACCGTTCGTGATATGGACGAACTTTGTTTCGGGCAGGTCAGCGTATGATTTCTTAAAATTGTCGCGAAGATTCTCGGTGGTCGTGAGAACCAGATCCGCCTTTTGTATCACCTGTTTTTCGAGCCATGTTTCAATCTTGGTGGACAGGGCCGAGGTCACATACAGTCGCCTGGGGCCGGAACTGACCCAGGGGTCCCGAAAATCCGCAACCCATCTGACGCCGGTGACTATTTTCACCAGAAGGCCGATGAGATGAACCGAGTAGGGTGGAGAAGACGTCAAAATGCATCCGATGTTCTCTCGTTTTATTTCTCGAACAGCCCTGAATGTCGCCGGCAAAACCCAGTTCCGTTCGCCATCGGGCAGAGTGAGAAAGGAAACTATAAAACGTTTGATCTTATGACTTGTCTTTTCCGGCCCGGAAGATGTGTTATGCGATTGGCTATGGGTTCTTTCCAATTCCTCCACTGTAATCCGCCTCCTCTTGAGAAGGCTGTGATACAGGCTTTTCAGCTTTAAGTAGCCCTGCATGATCGTAGGAAGCTGACCCGCCTTGTAGATTTTTTCGACGTGTATGTCGTTTAATTTTCCCATATCCAGTTTTTCGATATATTTGTCCTTGATGGTGAGGACAGAGGTTTTCCAGCCAAAAAGAGGAAGATATTTTGCAAAGTGGACGATCCTCAGACCTCCCACCGCCATACTCGGCGGGAAATGATAGGAGATCAATAATATTTTTTTCGTATTTGATTTTGATGGAATGCCGGTAGTTTTCATCTATTATTGACGATGTTTAAAGAAACTTATAAAAAAGTCTTATTTGTGCCCCATAATTAACCGGGCGGTACCTCTGAGGTTCTCTCAGATCCTTGTGGTTTTGGATGCAAACACGAAATAGATCGTGTGTCCGTCAACAAGTTTGGCGCCTTCCCATCTTCGGGCGACAATTTCTCCACCCGATTTTCTTACCATGGAATCGATATTGTGGATGAATGACTGATCACTTTCACGAGGTACCGAATGTTCAAGTCGGGCATTGTCGATGTCTGGATGGGCGAGACCTGAAAATCCCAACATAATATCGGTATGCCGCAGCATGATGTCGACGACACGACTTGCCTCTTCCTCTTTCAAATACATGAGCACTCCCGTGCAGAGCATAATGTCATATCTTCTATTTTCCAGGAAACGCTCAAGCTCTTCCATATCAGCAGACTGTAACCGGACTTTTGAACCTGCCTGCGTGAGGTATTCGGACCCGGTCCGGATTGCATGCGCATCGATATCGACGCCCTCTAACATAGAGGCTGCTGGAAAAACGTCCGTCTCCAGGTAGCGCAATTGATATCCCAACGAACAGCCGACTTCAAAAACAGATACGATGTCTTTTCGCGGGTCGAGAGACCGTCCAGTCAGGTGCTCCGTCAGGTCCGAAAAAAAGATCAAACGCGATTGTTTTATGTTCTCCCTGCCAAAGGTGGCGGCGACTTCATAAGGCGCGGCATAGGATAGATGATGCGACCACAGGAATTTGTGATAGTCATTTATATTTTTCTCAGCCAAATCGTGGATAAGTTCCAACGACCACCAGGAACGACGGTTGCTGTCAAGCCACTTCTGCTTATTCACCCAGAGGGAGAGGTGTTTGCGGACCGCCAGCGGAAGCAGGGAGCGAACACTCTTTTTAACCGTTGTCTTAATGGCTGCTGTCTTTGACATGAGTTTTCTGCCTGTGCTTTTGACTATCGGTATTTTTATTCGCCCTGGTACGCCTCTTTCCCAACCAGACCGCTGATTTTTTCAGTAGCCGCGCAGTCATCAAGATAAACGGCATCGGGTCTTTCCAGCTGAACCATGCGCCTTCTTCCACCCCTTTGAACGACCGGAGCCAATCGCCAATCCCCAGCGAGCCTTCCTGGTAATAGTGGAGCGATGACACGATGTCGTAATTCTCGATCACCCATTTTCGCCCTTCTCGCGGGGGTCGCTTCAGTACCAGCTGGCCGGTCAAGTCTTTATATAAGGCCCTGACTACATCCATGCCGTCCTCTGCGACAAACAACCTGAACGCCTGCCCCACGCGGGGATTGATGTCGAGGACCTTATACTTCCCGTTGCGGGGGTCGAGCCGGTACCCGATGTCGAGTATACCCTTGTAGCCAACGGTCTTCATGAACGCGGTCGTAATGTCTGCCACCTCCTGGTTCCATTTACAGATGCCGAGCGAAGCGCAACCCACATGGACGGGAAACTGGCGGATCTTGTGGCCGGTAAAGCCGGCGAGACACTCCGATTGTTCGTTAAAGTATCCGTTGAAAATGTAAATTTGATCGTCTCCCCCCGGAATATACTCCTGAATCATGAGGTTCGGCTGGTCGGGGTCCTCCAGTTCTTTATACGCCTCGACCAGCTCTTCTTTTGTATGTACGATCATCATTTTCACGCCGGTCCTGGCCTGGAGGCGGTTTCCCAAGATCCCCTTCAGCATCACAGGAAACGCCCCACCGTCGGCATACTCCTGCACATCCCGGAGTGTGCGGGGGAATACCGTGAATGCGGTGGGTACCCCGTGCCTGGTCGCGAGTTCGTACATGCCCTCTTTGCTCATGAGATCTTTCACGAGCCGGAGATCGTTTCGGGGAAAAAGGAAATACTCGCTCAGTTTATCGGCATATTCAGCGACAAAGACCGACAATTCGTCGGACGTCGGGATGAGGATCGCTTTTTTCTCCAGCTGTTTCCCGATGCGGATGACGAAATCCAGATATTCCTGCGGGCGTTGTTCGTCCAGTGCTTTGACGTATTTCCCCCGGCAATAACGGGAGGCGAACGCGGGTGCGTTCTTATCATCATCCACGCCGTACAGAGTCACCCCGAGACTTCCCAGGCTTCTCATGATCGCCAGAGCGCCGATCTGGCAATTAAGGATGAGAACGGGCGTATTTTTTTCGTTGTCCATGAAAACACCTTGATGGAAAATCGTCAAATTGATTGAATAATAAATTAAACAGCAGGTTTTAAAACGGTCCCCGCCAGCCGGATCAACTCGTTGTTCACGAGGCTGGGCACAACATCAAGATCGTCAATGTGATGAAGGGTAAATTCAAGATCCTGCTCTTGTCCGGACTTCCGAAGATACGCGGCGCTCCTGCCGCCGCGGACTTCCTCGGGGCTGACACCGCGCCATCTGGCGATATATTGGTCTGTTTCGGGCGTTTCCGCTCGATATCCACAGCTCACGAGCCGTTCTGCCACCCATGCGCACCCCATCTGGTCTTCCCTCCTGAACTGCCCGCGCGTCCCCGCCCCGAGAATCGCGACCCGGTCATGTTTTCCTGCGATATAGCCGGCGACGGCCGACAGGTTTCTTAAACACGCAATATACACGGCTGGCCCACCCGCCGCGTTCATCAAGAGCTGCGTACCCGAAGACGACACAAGAACCATGGGACGGTGGATATCCGTGCGTTGAGCGATTTGCGCAGGACTGTTTGTCACATCAAAACCATAGGGCATGTTTCCGCCCAGTTCGCCGACAAGAAGCGGATTCTCCAGGCACGATGCACGCTCGGCGGCTTCGTCGGTTGTTCTCGCAGGAAAAATTCGTCTTCCAAGACTGACTGCCGTCGTCGCGGTCGTGGTTGCACGGATGACATCGATTACAACGATTGCATAAAACTCTTTGTAGCGTAACGCACTATCTGGAAAACAATCGATGACTACTGATCCTTTCAAAATGACCACCTCCTTGAAGCGTACTGCCTGGAGACCCACGGTGACATGATCGTCGCGCGCCAGAGACGTTTCATTCCTCTCCTCACGACATACCCCGGTCCAGCAGATATGCAAGAACGGTCACCGCCGGCTGTATATCATCCGTACGATTATACGCATTATGGCTGCTCGATATGTAATGGTGATGCATTCCCGGATTGCTGTTGATCTCATTGATGACTCCGCCGCTCTGCTCAAGCGGTACGGTGGGATCGAGCGTTATGACATCAACACCCGTAAATTTTGAATGCAGAAGACAGGCCGCACGTTCCGCCTGCTGCCGAAGCTCCTTGCAGATAAGGTGCGTCACGACTTCGTTATAGATCGTCCGCACCTCAACATGTTTCTCGCCAGGACGTTCATGGCTCTGAACTAGTACCTCCTGCCCGCCTGGCAGCACGGATTGAAAGGTAAGTCCTTGCCGGGACAGCGTAGCAGACATATCTCGGTTCCAGGTGATCGGTCCGAAGGCATTCGCTGGCTTTTTTCCGCGCCCCCGTTCGTTCTCTCTCTTAACAAGCTCCGCAATGGTCGATCGCTCGTCCCCCCGCACGCGCACACCCCTACGTCGGACAGCATGAATCATCCTCCCATTCAAAACAAGAAGACGGTAGCATTCACCGGGCACGAGGTCCTCAAGAATGATCGTGCTGCTGTAAAGAGAGGCAAGAGCTATCGCGTTCCTGCATTCCCGCTTTGTCCGGACATGCGTAGTGACACCCATTCCGGCACTCGTCTCCAGGGCTGGTTTAACGACAAAATAACTTTTTCTCCCGTTTAAAAACTGCCACGCCCGGTCCAGCTCGTCTGGCCGAAAGATCACGTGGTCCGGCACTGGAATCTTCTCACGCCTTAGGATGTCATAGCAAAATGGTTTATTTCCCGCGAGATTGTCGATAACTGCATCATCCAGCTGGATCCTATGGATGTTAATATATGTTTTTGATTCGCCGCGACGAACCTCCCAGATGCCTTCAGCGAGCTCTGAGAACTGCGCTGAGAGCCTGGCTGCCGCAGCTTCCCATAACTGTCGGTAAAACGGGATGCGGTCCCACACATACACTGTCTGTGTCCGACCCCAAAGCCGCGACGCCATGATGCCGAGACGCTTTTTCATGCGTAATGTGGAGAAAGCTAATTTTTCTCTATGAGAGGGAGAGCATGTTGTCATCAAAAAAATGTGGTACAGAAAATTCTATTCACTGTTCCTGTATTTGGTGATTGGACCTCATGCGAAGCACGCTTGTACTACATTGAAAATGCAGTCCGGTCCATGCAGCTATTCCCACTTTTCCGTAAACGGCTGTATCAAGGTAATGTTTATGCCTGCCGGCCATGATCATGTATTCACTTGTAGTGCAGGATCACTGTGGGCCCTTCGGCCTTAAATTGTCATGCTGAAAGGCATCCGAATGGAGTCCCCGACGATAAATTTCCACCCGGAGAAGCTCCTCGATTCGCACATTGCTCAGATGAACTTCCGGGCCGAAGTGGTTCAGGAGCGCAAACTGGCTCGGTTTGTTCGGTGCTTCAAAGATTGCAACATCAAGGCCGAAGGCGTGGGCAAACCGGTCCGCTGAATTCGGATCGAATTCTCCCTTGGTGCCGAAAACACCGATGTCCTGTGCGTTTTCCCTGGCTTCCACGACGATTTGCTTCGCCCCGACATCGAGCCACTTTTTCCCCTGGTCGATCAATTCGCCGACGACATCTGCGGTGAAGGTGCCGTCATGTTTTTTGCCTACTTCAAATTGCACTTCCAGTCCACGCTCATCGGCCATCTTTATGACCTCTTCGGGTCTATAGCGCAAATCCGTAAAACCTTCGCCAGCCTCGATCCGGTTCATCCCGATGTCTGCGCACAAGTCCAGATATTCGGCAAGCTTTCCGAACGTGGCTGCGACTTCAAAGGGACCGCCGCCGGTGCATACACAAACACCCATACGGCGCGCCGCATCAACTTTGCGTCGAGTAGATTTCTCATTGGCGATTTGCCAGCAGGCCATGGAAATCTTGAGCGTATCTATCAGGTGCGCGCTCTGTTCGAGGTGGCTCTCCAGTGTCAGAGGGTCATATCCGGGATCAAAGGGAGACGTGCGCGGCGTCATGTCGGGGACCCCGATATGGTGCAAATAATCCTGCGTGCTAAGGGCTTTTTTTCTTATCATGGGAGTACTCCTTTCCAACGTTGTTTTCTCGTGATTATGGAGATAGGTTCCATCGAGTGATCACCTTTTGGCCGGCGACCAAGTGGTATACGTTCTTCCTCTCGCAAATTGCACCCAACCACTTAGGATGGCTGCATTCATTGCTACGAAGGTATAGCAGATCGAGTTCAGTGTAGAAAAAACCGTGGAGCGCTTCCGGGAGTGACCCACCCAGGCGGAGATATAGCAGGTCAATTGCGCCAGGAGCAGTACGTTATATACCGTTCCGCTGTTCATGAGGGCCACATTGCAACATGCAAGAGACAGGAGAAAAAAGGGCGTTAGGAATTTGGCTATCTTATGGGAAAATAGTTCAAAAGAAAAAAATCCGTATTGCAGGGGGTTCAGCAGTGCTGCATTGTTGTAAATTGCCCGGAGCGCACGATTGGTGATCCTGACCTGCCTTCCGAACTCGCCTTTTTGACTCCCCGCAGTTTTCTCCACGCAGAAGGCGTTTTCTTCCAAAACCCCCCGAAATCCCTGTTCGATGATCTTCAGGGGGATGACCAGATCGTTGATATCCGTATTACGCAAGGGTTTATACAGATGTCTTCGAATGGCGAAAATCGCTCCGTCCGCACCCACGCAGGAGCCGATTCTGCTTTCCGATTTTTTCGTCATCTTCTCGATTTTTGCATAGATTCCGACAGATGCCGCGACCTCGTCCACTCCCTGTTCGGCATATTTTGTATACCCGGACGCGAATCCGATCCGTTCATCGGCAAAGTTTGCCACCAGATTTTTTATGGCGTCCCTGTCATAGAATGAATTTGCATCTGAAAAAACGATGATATCACCGCAGGCGGAGGCAACGGCATGATTCAGGCATGCAGTTTTCCCGATTCTTCCTTCATGATAGTTCAGCACTGCACCCTGCTTTTCATATGACTTCACGATGTCGTTGGTCCTGTCATCGGAGCCGTCGGATACGACCATGATTTCCAGTAAATCTTTCGGATACTGTATTGAAAACGAATTGATCAGCTTGTCTTCTATGACGGCTTCTTCATTGTATGCCGAGATGAGGAGCGATACTTTCGGTAAGGAAGGCTTCTCACCTTCCCGGCGTCTGGCCGGGAACAGGGATGCGATCAACCAGATGAAGACCGGATACCCCGCATAGGCATACACTACGAAGCCTGCAGAAAGCCAAAAAAGTGTTTTTATTGCGTCCATATGGATACTAGATCATCCTGACAGCGGAATAGTACCGGCATGCCCGTTCACGACATGTAAAGGTCGTGCCACGTCTGAAACATTACGAGTGACCAGATCAGCGTATCATTGATTTCCCGTCCGCTGTAATGATCCGTCAGGATATTTTCTACCGTGTTTTCATTGAATAAACCGTGTTTTCCTAAATTCTTTTTTGACAATGTACTCAGTGTCAATTCCTTCAAATGCGTTTGAAGCCACCGTGTCATGGGACCGACGAAACCCTGCTTCCGATGATTGAGAATGGCTTTCGGCAATAATCCGGCGACGCCCTTTTTGAGAAGATATTTTTTCCGATGCCATTTTATCTTCAGCTCGGGTGGAATCGTCGCGCAATATTCGACCAGTTTGTAATCGAGGAAAGGAACCCTTACCTCCAGGGAATGATGCATGCTCAACCGGTCGGTGCACGCCAGGATATCTTCTGGAAGATAGGTTTTGATATCGCAGTAAAACACCTTGTTGAGGGGATCGTCCGCCCGCGCGGAATCGAACAGTTCGGTATACTTTTTTTCTACGGTCTCCAGCGCCCCTGCATATTGTTTGCCCTGCGTGGAAAAAAACGCGTCCTTATATCGCTTGTTCAGTTTGGATATGAAGCCGAAATATCTCTCTGCATGGTTCGAGGATGAGGACCTGACGAAGCGTTTCATATGGTTCACGGTGTAATTCCCGGAAGACGATTCCGGCATCCATTCGATTAACCTTCTCACTATATTTTCTCTTACTAATCCGGGAATTTTATTGTATACCTGGCTCATCTGAAAACCAAGATAGCGCTCATACCCGCAAAACATTTCGTCCCCGCCCAGCCCGGACAGAGCAACGGTCACATTCTTTCGCGCCATTTGAGACACGAAATATGAGGGAATGACGGAATCATCCGCAAAAGGCTCATCAAAGGACCGGACAATCCGTTCCAGCAATCCTTCCACCTCTGGCTGGACCTCATGCTCCCGGTGTCTAGTGTTATATCTCTCGGCAACAAGCCTGGCATACTTGCGTTCGTCATCGAACCCGCCGATATTCCCCCCGAACCCGATGGTAAAGGTGTTTACCGGTCCATTATTTGCGCGGCTCATGAGTGCTACAACCGCGCTTGAATCAATCCCACCGCTCAAAAAAGCCCCGAGCGGCACATCGCTCATGAGCTGCATCTTGACCGATTCATCCAGCAATTCCATGCATTCGTGGATAAAATCATCTTCGCTTTTATGTCGGTTCGGTTCGAAGGACAGGTCCCAGTACTGTTGTATACGCACACGCCCTTGGGCGTATACCAGCACGTGCCCCGGCGACAGTCGTTTTATGTTCTTATAGATGGTTAGAGGTGCGGGAATATACGAGAATGTAAAATACGAGCTGAGTGCCTCTTCATCGATTGCGCGGACGAATCGCGGATCGGCAAGAATCGATTTCATTTCCGACGAAAAGACGAAGGTGCCGTTATACTGCGCGAAAAACAGGGGCTTTTCTCCCAACCTATCCCGAGCAAGGAGCATTTTCTGCGCCCGCGAGTCCCATATGCAGAAGGCGAACATGCCTCGCAACTTTTCCACACATTTTTCACCCCACTCTTCATAGGCATGGACGATGGTTTCCGTATCGCTCGAGGATGAAAAGAGGTGGCCTTTTTGTACGAGATCTGCTTTGATTTCCTGATAATTGTAAATTTCTCCGTTGAAGACGATGCAGATACTTTTATCCTCATTAAAGATCGGTTGTTGACCGGTTTTTAAGTCTATAATGCTCAACCGTCTGTGGCCAAGGGCAATATTGTTGCCGACATAATACCCCCGGTCATCCGGCCCCCGGTGTTTTAGACACGTGGCCATCGTCGTGATGAATTGAGACAACTCATCATGCGGCTTTCCCCGTTCGCTGTATAATCCGACAATCCCGCACATACTCTTCCAGCCTATCGCAAGTCCGATGACTTCCAGTTCTTGAAGCCTATCGTTTGAGTGATCGTGATTCTATCCAGATGTTCATACGCTTCTGGACAGCACCTCTATGATTCTTTCGCCCGCCTTGCCGTCCCATAGTGGTGGAATGCAGCTTTCCTTGCTTTTCCCGTTAATGACGGCTAACGCTGTCTCAACTATTTTATCAGGATCAGTTCCGACAAGATAATTCGTTCCCAGCGTGACGGTAACAGGCCTTTCCGTATTATGCCTGAGCGTTACACAAGGGACACTGAGGAATGTGGCTTCTTCCTGGATGCCGCCGGAATCGGTCAAAACAAGGGAAGCATTGAGCAGCAGGTTCAGGAATTCCAGGTATCCCAGCGGTTCCGTGTACAGGATGTCCCCTGTTCGGACCCCCGGCTGGAGGATGCCGAATTTCTTCAGATTATTTTTCGTGCGGGGATGGAGTGGGAAAATGAGCGGAATTTCAAAAGAAATTCTGTCGATACAGTCCATCAATGGTTTGAGAGCGGCAGACGTATCCACGTTGCTCGGCCTGTGCAGGGTGATCAGCCCGTAGGAAGGCCCGTTCCCGTTTCGGCCGGTTGTCAGCTTTTTCCTCAATGCAGGGTCTTGGCAATGCTGATGCAGGATGTCGGCTAAAACGTTCAGCCTGCCTGCTTTTGCCCTGTGATTGATCAGCGTATCGATCATGACATTTCCCACGAAGTGGACCTTGTCCTTCGCAATGCCTTCCTGTTCCAGGTTTGCTATGGCAACTTCTTCCGTTACGAATAATAAGTCGCTGAGGGCATCGGTGAGAATGCGGTTGATCTCCTCCGGCATATCGCGGTCCGAGGAGCGCAGGCCTGCCTCGATATGCGCGATGAGCGGGCGCTTCCTGCTGCTCGCACCGTTGTACTGAATTTTGGTGGCCACGAGAGCGCAGGCAATCGTGGAATTTACATCGCCCACGACCAGGAGGACGTCCGGCTGCTCTTTCAGCAGGACCGGCTCGAAGCGCTCCATGATCTGGGCGGTTTGCACCGCGTGCGAACCCGAGCCGACTTCAAGGTTGTACTGCGGCTTCGGGATCTCCAGTTCATGGAAAAAGAGGTTAGACATTTTCTCATCGTAATGCTGGCCTGTATGAACAATGGTGTGTACAATCTCTTGACGGCCCGTTGCGCGATTCATATTATCAACAGCCCGTGCAATAGAGGCGACCTTCATGAAATTAGGCCTTGCGCCGACGATTGACATGATTGACAGTTTTTTATTTTTCATAGGGATTTCAAAAAAATCTCCGCCGAAGAAGGCTATGAGAATATTCCCCCATCCGAACCACTTAAGGCCGGTTTATCTCGTGATAGCAACTTTTCTTTTATTTTCTCGCCAGGAGAAAAGTAGCAATGCCTGGCCGAGAAGCAGCATGGTTGACGACTCGGGAATGGCCTCGATACGTTGCAGAAGGAGATCAAAAGACAGGTTCAATGTGTTGAGCAAGGGGGTACAAACGCGGCAAGACAGAAAGCTTTTTTCATACTATCGTACCCCTTTTTTGTGAGTATGGGACCGCCTGCCATGCAGATCTTCTTTCCGCAAATGTCAATAAAACGATTTCTTCACAGCGATTATTGCCGGGCATTCGTGGAGCTTTCTCCCTGAGTGACCCTTTGGAATAAAACCATGATTCTTTTTTTATCGTTCCCGGAAAGGTATTGATGCGTAGGCAGTGTTAATATCTTGCCCGCAATATCGCTTGCGCCTGGGAATGTCATGCCCGCGAAGTGGCTCTTGATCTCTTCGATCTCGTTGATCGAGGTTGGATACATCAGGCTTATGCCTAAGCCCTTCTTACGGGCAAGAGAATAGATATGAGCCCTCATGGTCCTGCTATCTGCCATAAGAGGCAGGCGGAGAAAGGGGACCGTCACATCGAATTGCCGTTTCAGACTCATCAGCGTTCCGAAGTCCCGGGCATTTTCCCTCCGGGCTTTATTGGATGATTCAAGCCGCTTTTTCCAACCCCGCAACATGCCTGCCTTCAACCCTGAAAACTTTTTTATCGGAAAGTCCTTGTAGAAAATCGTCTCCCCCAGTTTGAGAAAGGGCATCCCTGAAGGGAACCAGTATAGCGAAGGACGTATGAAGACGGCCAGAAGCATCGCTTTTAGCAGTTCTCCGAGATTTTCTCTGAGCCGGGGTGTTTCTAGTGTTGAACATTTCTTTTCGATCTCATGGGCGATCGCGTCAGAGTTTGTGACGATAAGCCCCCCTGATCCGCAGGTTATGTTCTTTCCCCTGCCCAAACTGAAGAACCCCACATCACCGAGTGTTCCCAGGAGCTTCCCGGCATAGTTACCCCCCATGGCCTGTGCCGCGTCTTCCACAACATAGACGCCTCTCGGACCACAGATGCTCTTGATCCTGTTCATGTCTGATGGAGCCCCAAAAAGGTGGTTGGGGACCACGCACAGCGTATTTTCGTCGACTGCTTTTTCCAGGAGCCCGTAATCAAAATCAAAGGTCAGATCGCTGATATCGCAGAGGGAAACCTCAAGGCCCGCCTTGACAATTGCTGAGGGCACAGAAAAACAAGTGTAGGCCGGGATCAGCACCTTTTTTTTCCCGGGCGATAAAGCTTGTAATGCGTTCAGTATGAGGGTGAATGCGGCCTTTCCTGATGAAACCATAAAAACGTGCTTGACGCCGAAATAATCCTTGAGTTCACGTTCCAGTAATTCCTGGTACTTCCGATCAAGGAAAATTCCGGCGATCCCGTGCAACAAGGCATAACCATCAATGGGTGCAGCAGCAGGAGGTATGGTTCGCTGGATCTTCACGGCAGATTTCTCACGACTGAAGTCCAATCGACTGCGTCAGGCTTAGCGGGGGCCCATCGACATACTGCTCCCAAGCACCTCTATACAATTCCATAAACAAGCGTATAGTCATGAGGTCCCGATATGATCGGTCAATCCGTGTTCGGTGGAGTATCTCTCTTGGCAAGTTAGTTGAGGACCCCTTCGTTCCCCGCGGGGGTAGCGCGCAATGAGGGTCCTTCTTCAACGTGTTAGACATGCATTTCTTCATGACGCTTTTTGGGCACTATAAGCCAATGACTTGCAAGATAAAACACTCGGCCTTTTTGTATTTTAGGGAAGGTTCTTCACAATTGCCGGACCGATGAATTTCGTCATACCGACGGGAAGTCTTTTCCAGATCGAGATCGCCAGGCGGTACTTGGGATTCTTAGGATTGAGCTCCGGCATTGATGCACCGTTTTTAAGCCAGTAGTGCCAGTACAGCTGCGCAGGCTTGGCTCCCCATTGCTCCTTGAACTGATACGTACCTTCCCCTGGCGTAGAGCGTCCGAAATCAAAGGTTCTGAACCCTTTTTCACAAGCGAACATTAACGAACTCCAGTACAGGAGCATATTGGGTTTATAATGATTGTACTGTTTCAGCGATGAGCCCCAGGGAATCTCCAGGATGTCCTTAAAGCCGATAAGAAATCCAGAGGCGATTGGCAGTCCTGTCCTGGTATATACGGTGCAGATCCATGCGTCAGGGAATTCTTTCATGATGTTCCTGAAAAATTCTTTCGAATAGACGGGTGTTCCAAGATCGCGCATGTTATTCGAAAAAACAGTGTAAAAGCTCTGCAGTTCCTCTTCTCGACCTATTTTGGTATACATCCCTTCTTTTGAAGGCCGTCGAACCTTGGTTCGTAGTTTCGTCGAAAAGGAATTCCATAGTTCCTCGCTCCGGTGCGGAAGACCCAACCTCATAGAGACCTTTGCGGTTTTCACCAGAAGCCCATCAATAGGATGCGTATGCCGTAATTCAATGTGCGTCGCGCCACCCTCCTGTGAAAGCTGTACTGCCTTTTGAAGCAAACGGTCCCGAATTTCATCATTATCTGCACAGATCCCGCCATAATTGAAAAAAGGGAGAGAGACCATGAAATTACCGAAAAAAAAGCTCTTCAGGCGGACCAGGGGAAGAATCCCTCGTATGGTATGCTCATGGTCCTCGGCAAGGACATAGAACGTCTGGTGATTAAAACTATTTTCAATAATGTCTTTCCAAGCGATGAGATGATAACAGGTTGCTCTATCCGACTCCATCACATATTGGTCCCATCGATGTCTGTCCTCTTCATGGTACAAGCGGATGTTCACGTCCGTCTGTTCTCTTATAAGGTTCATGTTCACCCGGGGATAACCAACCGTCATGTTATCTGTTCGTATCAAGGGATTCAATTGTCCAGATTTTGGTTAATAAGGTTGATGTATATACTTCTACATCGCTGATGGCAGAATTATTCGTGTAGTAATGCAGACAGATGGTTGAATTCGAATTCATCCAAAAATGTTCTAAGCTTCGGCAACGTGCTGTTGAGGTTGATATAATGGCGAAACTTTGAGGACCACCGACCATTGAGCCGCGGCTGATCCGGATCGATCTCCCAGGGATGGAGATACACGATGACCGGTTTATCCTCCCGCTCATTTATGCTTCTGATGGCGGTTTTTGTAACCTGCAGGGGAAAAAGTCTCAGGTATCCGCCTCCCCCTACCGGAATATTCTGGCCGAGGATACGATATGTCGACGGCGGATATTCCCGGAGTGTTCCATTGTTTCTCTTAACAATATGGGGAAAACGTTCAGCTCCGGGTAAGCCGTATCGATCGTGATGGACAGGGAATATGCTGGAGTCGTACAGGAACTTTTCCTCTATCAGGATGTCAAGGGCCCAGAGCGTTTCCTTAATGATGGAATAACTTGGAGCCCTGTAGCCGATTACCGGGGCACTGATAATATCTTCCAGGATGCCCTTCGCTTTTCGAATATCCTCCCTGAACTGGTCGGAGGTCATATTATATATGAGGCAGTGACTATACCCGTGACAAGCGACCTCATGTCCGGAAGCATGAACATCTCTGACCAGTTTTGAACAACGCTCTGCAACCCACCCGAGAATGAAAAAGGTCGCCTTAACATTATGTTCATCCAGTACCTTAAGGATTCGATAGGTATTCTTTTCCACGCGGCTTTCATACGTTCCCCAGTCTGCAAATCGGACAACGTCCGCGAATGCGGAAACCATATAGTAATCTTCCACGTCGATAGTAAGCGCGTTAATCATGGGAGTTATGTTTTTGGGCTGGCGCTATTCCCCGATCATGATGAATTTTTAATTCACCTGCTATGCCGCACATTGTTTTCCCGAATGGTTACGGTACCATGCAACTGTTTCCGCAAGCCCTTGCTGAATGTTGAACTCTCTACTGTAACCAAGATTTTTTATTGCGGACTCAATGTCTCCAACGGAATCCCGAATGTCCCCGATCCTTGCCGGCTTAAACACGATTTCCGATTTCGAACCAGTAACTCCAAGAATTGCCTTGGCTAGATCCAGAACGCTTGTTTGCTCTCCATAGGCGATATTAAAGACGCTGCCTGATACGATTTTTCCCGTCAAAGCCTTAATGTTCGCTCTTACCACATCGTCGATATAAATAAAATCGCGGGTCTGACCACCATCACCTTCTATGGGAATGGGCTCATTTTGAAGAGCCTTTGTGATGAACTTCGGTATTACGGCCGCATAATCAGAGGCTGGGTCCTGCCTCCTTCCGTAAACATTAAAATATCGAAGACCCACGATTTCGATATTGTACAGACCACAAAAAATACTGCCGAGCATCTCTTTCGCGGCTTTTGACATCGCATAGGGAGATTTCGGGCACGGTGTCATTGTTTCTCGTTTCGGCAGTTCGGGTGCGTCTCCATAGATCGATGATGAACTTGCAAAAACGATTCTCTTGCAACCGTATTCCGATGCAATATGAAAAAGATTCGCCGTACCGGCGATATTCGTTTCCACAGTCTTGACAGGATCGGCTATGCTCTTAGAAACGCTCGACACGGCAGCCTGATGGGATATAAGGGAAATGTTTTCTGATTTTATTATGAACCGCAGCAAGCCACTTTCAAGGATGCTTCCCTTGACGAATTTAAGGTTGTCATTTGCCTCGATTTGAAATATATTTTCCATCTTTCCCGTGCTGAGATCATCGAGTACCACGACCCTATATCCCTTCAGCAGCAGGGCCTCCGTAATATTGCTTCCTATGAATCCTGCGCCGCCCGTTACGAGTATTGACTCCATGGTGATGCCTCCTTTTAGATCGGGAAACAAAGAGAAGGAGTGAACTCCTTACCGTTTTGCTCCACCTAGATCATGCTTAACCGTGGGAAAACCATTTCTGGAAATTGCCGTCTTAGATTTATCTCTGCAACGCCACGAGTACCTGTTCCGGCCGCAACACGCCGATGCGCTATGAAACACGCTCATAGACCCTAGAGCGGCTGATTATCATAACCGTATCCAACGGCAGAAATTTTATTGAGCTACATCTGAACAGCAAGGATTGAAAAAAATGCTTCGATCCTCTTCTGATAACCTATCGGGCCCCTCTCCCGAAAAGCATCACCTTTACCGTATCGATAATGATCACCAAATCGAGATAGGGAGATACATTCTTGATATAATAGAGATCATATCGCAATTTTTCTATGGCATCCTCTGCGGAAGCACCGTAAGGATATCGGACCTGCGCCCACCCGGTGACTCCCGGCTTCACAAAATGCCGCTCTGAATAAAAGGGGATAATCTTCTTAAGTTCGGCAACAAATTCCGGCCGCTCCGGTCTGGGCCCGATGAAACTCATCTCGCCCTTGAGTACGTTATAAAGCTGCGGTAGCTCGTCTATCCTGGTTTTCCTGAGCAATCGTCCGATCCTGGTAACGCGGGGGTCATCTTTCTGTGCCCAGACTGCTCCGGTCCCCTTCTCGGCATCCTGTCGCATGGTCCTGAACTTGTAGATAAAGAATGGTTTGTCCATTTCTCCGACGCGCAACTGTCTGAAAAAAACAGGACCGCGCGAATCCAGCTTAATTATCAGGGCGACAAGAGGCAGGAGCGGCAGTATCAGAATCACAAAGATAAGCGAACACACAATATCGAAGATTCTCTTGGATGATTTCGCTGTCGCATTCATCCTAAAGCCGTTGGAGAAGATGAACCAGCTCGGCATTGTATTTTCGATGAGCAGCTTCCCGGTGATCTCTTCATAAAATGAAGGCGCGTCAATTACCTCAATACCGCTGAATTTGCAATTCATGACGTCCTGCACCGGAAAAACTCCTCTTCGCTCGGAAAGAGAAACCACCAGTTTATGAGCTTTTTCTTCTTTTACTGTCGCTACAAGTCCGTGGCCGTTTCCGACAATGGCATCTGCGGGGACATGCACTGACTCGCCGCTCAAATTGACATATCCTTTGAGTATGTGCTGATGGTTTGTGGTCTGGATAAGCTCACCGATTTTCTTGGCGAGCGGTCCGGTGCCTAGCACGAGAACCCTTCGCGCGCGATCGGGAGAGTTCGAGATCTTCATGTAGCTGATATGCCAAAGAAACTGAAAAATACCGAAGAAACAAAGCGAGAGTATAAGCAATCCTCTCCCGGTCATGACAACGCCCATCAGATAATAAACAGAAGTAAGAACCAGGAAAGAGGCCGCTAGAGCGAGAACAATTCGCACCAAGAGCTCTCTTTTGCGGAGACGTTTGCCGTAATTGTAGAGTTCGAGAAGATAGGAAGAAAGTACGGTTATTACTGCAAAAACCGCAAATCGCATCACATGCCACTTAAACTCGTTTTGCCACGAGCCCAGTCTCACAAAGAAGCTGGCATATACTGCAAGAATGGACAGGAGCGCATCTCCGACCATCATTGTCAACATCACATTCATCTTATCGTGGCCTTTCGTGCAGCATCGTTGAGTGAAACTCCCCGGCGGGAGCCGGGGGCATCTTGGCTACCAGTCAATGCTAATCCCTGAAAATATTCTTCCAGGTAGCAACCAAGTCCGGGATTGCATAACTCTTGGGACGTTTGCTCCAGGAGATCCAGCTTTTTCCCCCATAACATCATTTTTGTAGAGTTCTCCTGGCTTGGAGGATTAAAATTGCATCCTCACTTCCCCGATAACCCTGTTGTTGAAATAATTACTCGCGTACACATCCGGGGAATAAGCATTCTGATACCGGTACTCCAGGGCAAGAGTCAGATTCTTTCCCAGGACCTTATGTTCGAATCTCAGTCTGTTTAGATACACATCCTGGATGTCATAGATCTGAACGTTCGGGATCACATAGTCACGCAGGTGTTCTACGGAAACATCAACGAGGACTGTTGATGTCGGCGAGAGCGAATATGTCACCGTCCCGTCGATTAGGTAGGCGGTAGCCTCGATGTACTTTTGTGCCGCGTTTCGGTACTCAGTCAAGCCACCGGAAAGCTGCAGCGTCGTCCTGGTCGTCGTCTTTTTTAAGGTTGCAATATAGTGATCTACCCTTCTCACAACGAGTTGCGGGTCAGGAATATAGCTTAACCCCGTGTCGAACGAGACAGTCATCGTCGAGTATTGATGCGTTATGCCCGCTTTCCAGAATACCTGGCTGGTATGTCCGGTTGTATCAAAATCGAGCCAACTGTTTCCCAGGGTTGCATACATATATGAGTTCGGAGCATAAGTATATTGAGGTCCGGCGTATATATCGAATTTATCGAACGTATCGAGGTTGTTCTCGTTTCGGGAGTAACGTACGCCAGTGGTAAAGGTCGTCTGGGACGAAACCTCCGTCACCATCTCTGCATATTCCGCCTGCTCTATCGTATCGATGGCATTGGGATTCTTGTACCAGGTGCTGATATACTGATAGCCGAGAAAGATAGGGGAGCGTGTAGTGTTTCTTGCGACTATATAAGGATTGACTGTAAAAACATTCACGTCCGATTGATTTACACTGACGCTTTCCTGCGTATAGTCCCGTGAGACATCGAGCGATACTCTGCTATAATTATCCGTCAGCGCGACGAAAAATGTATTTTTAATCAACTCCGTCTTGTTTGTAAGGTTCGCCGTTTGCGTTGAGTCGTCCGTTATCTTGCCATAGTAGTAATACCGATAAATGTACGCATAGTCCAGATTCCAGTCCCAGAGATCGGTCTTATAGACAAGGTGCACGGCAGGGATAGCCTGTGAGATGTAATCCGTCTGCCTGTTCGTAGTCGTCAGAAAAATGTTATCGTTGTATTCTTCGCTCAGCGTGAGCTCAGGCTGCATCGTGAATTCCGCGCCGGAGGCGCGCCGGGGCGGCACCAGGATCATAAACAGGAGCACCGCCATAGCCAGGACGATAACGCGGAACGGCAGTGTGCCGATGGCCTGAGCACTAAGTATTTTGTGCAGTCCCGTCATTCTCTCCGCCCTGTGGGGCATCCGCCGTGTCTGCAGTTATCGACGAGCCGTATCGGTAATAGTACGAATTGCGGCCCTTCGCAGAATAGTTAGACACATCGTTGAATACTGTGCCCAGAATGGTGTGGTCCTTTAAGAGCGAGAGCGCCTGTGTCGCGGTCTTCGGGTCGGTGACCCCGGCCCGGGTGACAAAAATCACCCCATCGACATAATCGCAGAGTGATATGCTGTCTGCCGTCATAAGGAGCGGCGAAGAATCGATGATGATGTACCGGTCCCGGTAGCGATCCTTGAGTTCCAGGATCATGTCCCTCATCCGTTCCGATGCAATGAGTTCCGCCGGGTTCTCCGGCGGGTTCCCTGCCGGCAGGAGAACAAGTTTGCCGATTCCGGTCTTGACCAGGACATCGGGCAGCTGCGCCTGGGACAGCAGGTACTCGCTGAGACCGCGCTGCGGCTGCAATCCGAGATAGGTGTGGACGGACGGTTTTCTCAGATCGGCATCGACGAGAAGCACGGTATGGTCAAGTTCAAACGCAATGGCGACTGCCAGGTTGATGCCGGTTATGGTCTTTCCCTCACCATCCAGGGCACTCGTCACCATGATCGTATTCTGGAAGTCCTTTTCCGTCGCCCGCAAGACTCGCGCGCGAAGTTTCCGGTATTCCTCGGCGGCGTTTGAATAGGGGTCCGTTATCGTGACGACATGCGAATTCACCGCGTCTCTGTTTACCCCTCCTTCACTGACCTCGAAGACCGACGGATCGCAAGAGGCGTATGATGTGGACCGTGAGGGCATTACGGAAGAGCGGTCATTTTCCGCGTTGCCTGCCCGTGTCTTTGTCGCCCGTTCCAGTGCTCGTGTTATCCTGCTCATTTCGTTCCCTCGCTAAAAATGCATGATGGTAATTCCCGCATACCGGTACAGCAGTTCTCCCATGAACACAATTCCTATGAGGCCGAGATATGCGGCCGCGGCTGTGTATATTTTCTTGTCGAGTTTCGCCTCGGCTTGGACATCCGCTTCAGTGACGATGCTCGGTATCGTTGCCAGGACGGGAAGGTGCAGCACATCTCGAACGGCGTCTTCGTCCTTGAACGAGGGATCGAGGAAGTCGAGGCCTATTGCCGATCCCACGCCTGCGGCGATTCCGAGCATGATGCCGATAAGAATCAGCTTGATCCTGTCCGGGATGACGGGAAAAAGAGGCATGGTCGGCGGATCAACCACGTGAAACCCCGGGGTTTTGTTCGTACTCTCCAGATCCTTTGAAACCCGTGCGCTTTCCCGTTTTTGTAAGAGTTCATCGTAGACCTTCTGATAGGCGCTCCGATCCCGCTGCAGCTTCGACCAGTCCTCCTGCACCTTCGGCACCTGCCCCAGTATCGCACGCTCCTCGCCTTGCTGATCCGTCAACTCGTTCAACCGTGCCTTAAGAGATTCGATTTCCGTGTCCGTCTTCGCTAATTCCTCTTTTATCTGTCGATAGATGGGGTTGAGCGTTTTCGTTTCGGTCCCTGCGCTGTCGTCCGCCGCGTTATCACGATTGGTTTTCGTTGGTTGCGATAGTTGCTTCTGAAGCTCCTCTATTTCGCTCCTCACCCTGATCACTTCGGGGTAATCTTCCGTATATTTGGTCAACAGTAGCGTGAGCTGGTTATGGAGGTCATTCAGCCGGTTCACCTGGGAGCCGTCGCTCGATAGGTATGCCGTAGTCAGTTCTTTTTCGCCGGAAAGCTGTTTTTGAAGGTTTTCCTTTTTTCTCTGAAGCTGTTTCAACTGGATCGTAGTGTTTATTTGATCGGTCTGGTAGTTTCCTATTCGCGTCGCCATCATGTTTTCATTCTGCGGGATCAATTCCGGGCGCTTTTCCTGAAATTCTCGGATTGCCTTATCCGAAGCATCAAGCTTTTTTTTATACACAGACAATTGATCGTCTATGAAATCGTACGTGCCGATTACTTCCGACCGTTGAAGTCCGGCACGTTCATCGATAAATTCTTTCTCAAGCGTCTCGACGAAATTCATGGCAATCTTCGGATCTCTTCCGCGATACGCAATGGTGAATAAATCCGGATCCGGCCGCGGTCCAAATCCTCCGGTGGTTATTTTGATGTTTGTTTGAATTCTCTCTATCGACTCGTTGAGTCCGAGTTTTTTAACGACCCGTTCGATAAGGCTCCTGCTCACAAAGATATTTTGGACCTGCAGCAAGCGCTCTTCATCTTGTTGCCTATCATGCCAAGACGTATCACCTGGTACCAATGGGTTGACGAGCGCGCTCTTGTCCATCATCACTGTGGAGCTTGCCTCATAGGTCTTTGGCCATATAAAGCTCCCCCACGTAAGCAGAGATAGAACTCCAAGGGCGACCGAAAGAACCAGATATCTCCTCTTTCGGATGATCCTGACGTATACTCTAATATCAAAAGTAGGCGAATTTTCTTCTTGCAAGTCATGCCTCCCTAGAAGATGCTGCTCTTCACGGTAACGATATCGCCGGGTTTCAGATAGACGTTTTTCTTGAGATTCCCGTTCATGACATCCTTCAATTTAACCTCGATGTTCGACACCGCGTTCCCTTCCCTTCTCACGATCAGCACGTCATTCTTGCTGGCAAAGTCCGTAAATCCCCCGGCGCTTAACACGGCATCTAGTGCGGTTATACCTTCAAAGAACGGAATGAGGCTCGGCGTCTTCACCTCACCGATGACCCGGATGCGGCTGCTGAGGCCGCCCGGCAGGTAAATGAGATCGTTCGATTCGAGCTCGACGTCAAGCGAAACATTTCCCTTCGCCACCAATTGCTCAAAATCGACTTTCAGCTTGCTTCCGTTTCTCATCAGATAGGCATCGGCAAAATTGACATCGCTCAGGGAGCCAAACTGCGTAAGAAGCTGTAACAATGTCGTGTGTCTGTGTAACGTTATCTGGCCAGATTGGCCCGGTGCGGTCTGCCCGCCTGGAGCAGGCTGCGCCCGAGAAATGCCGTCTCCAAAAACATAGACCTTGAAGCTGTTGATCGCCGTGACTATGACGCTGACGACCGGCGCCTTAACAAACCGGGTGAGATCTTTTTCCAGGGTCTTCTTGAGCTCCTGAGGAGTAAGTCCGGACGCTTTTACATCTCCCACGAGCGGGACGGAGATCATCCCGTCGGGACGCACCGGAACAGTCACGCTCAGCTCGGAATTTCCCCAGACGGATATCTGGAGCATATCCTCGTCTCCGATTACATATTCTTCGGCGTATGCAGAGCCGAATACGGCGAACAGGATGACAGGAATGATGAATAGATACATGGTCTTTTTCATGTCTTCGCCTTTCGCAACCCTTTTCTTCTGCCTAAGCAAGCTTTTGAATGCCGTAGTAACCCGGCTCGAAACATCGATACGTCGGCCTTCGCAGGGCTGACAAATATCGGAAGACCCCTTACAATGCTCCGCCCTCTCAGTTACATACCATTAACTGACAAGGGCTCTTCTTTATTCTCATGCGCAGCATCTCCCACGGCACAACCACCGACGCCCGCACATGTGCGATATCCGATCTGCGTCTATGGCCGCTGTTCAGACGGCATTTACATCATGCGGTGCGACTTTCACCGCAACGCTTCTTCCGAGGATCTCGACATTTACGACAAATACAAACTCATCTATCTTTCTGATCAAAACGCCTACTGCGTTTATTAGTGGTCCCTTGGTGATGCGGACTCTCGTTCCTTCTTTCAACCCGGGGTAGATGTCTATGTCCCTACCGCTCCCGATCAAGACCCTCAGGGAGTCAATCTCACCGGAATCAACCTGCGTGGACGACCCCGGTTCAAGAGTGACGAAACCCGCAATGCCCCGCGTTTTGAGAACATCAACGAAGGCCCCGGGATAAACAGGCACCCGGACAAAGGCATATCCCGGAAAAAGCGGAAACTCAATGAGTTTTTTTCTGTCTTTCCATTGCCTTAGCTTCTTGACGGACGGCACAAAGACCTCAATCCCCTTCCGCACGAGTTCTCCGGCGGCAACAAATTCATGCCTCGATTTTACATGGACAGCGTACCAGTTCAGCACTCTGTCCATCGCCGGCCCATAGTCTTGGTCGGCCGCATGGGCTGTGGGATGAACTGCAGGCTCGATCACGTCATACTCCCTCATCGTCGTAATACTGCCTTCGTTCCGTCTTCGTTGCTCCCTCTGCCGCCAACGGGTCGCTACCGGTTTTGCCCGGTCACCCTGTTCATTGCTTGAATTCCTGTATTCCCAGTGCATTCAAGAGAGCCGTATGATTGACGTTCGTCTTCGACGCCGTACCATTTCCGCCCCAATAAAGCTTCTCAAAATCGAGGTCATTCGCAATTTCGTTCACCATTGCGGAGTCCACGCCCTTCGTCTCTTCATTAAATGCCGCAAGCAGCAGGAAATCGCACAGGATATTAATCAGCCTCGGTATTCCTTTACAGTATTTATGGATCGCCTCAATGCTGCCATTTACAAAGGCGACCGCATCTCTGTCGCCGGCGATCTCCAGCCGATGCTGGATGTAGTTGAGGGTGTCGTCCCTATCGAGAGGCTCGATGCTGCAGCTGATGCCGATCCGCTGTCGAAGCTGTCTCAACCCCGGAGCAGCGAGGATCTCTCGCAGTTCAGGCTGCCCGACAAGGACTATCTGAAGAAGCTTCGACGTATTGGTTTCCAGATTCGACAGCATCCGGATCTCTTCCAGAAGGTCGGCCTTGAGGTTTTGAGCTTCATCAATGATGAGCACCGAGTTGCGCCGCCGTGAATGCTGCTCGATCAAGAATGCGTTAAGGTCCTTCAACAGCATAATTTTGTCCTTACCCTTGACATCGAGACCGAAATCGTCGTTGATCATAGCCAAAAGCTGTTCCGAGCTTACCTTCGTATTAAATACCTTGGCGAGCGTCACATTCTGCGCGAGCTGCCTCGTCAGATCGCTGATGAGTGTGGTCTTGCCCGACCCGACTTCTCCGGTCAGCAGTATGAACCCCGTACGCTCTTGTATCCCGTATTGGAGATAATGAATCGCTTTTTTATGCGTTTTACTTAAGTAAAGGAACGCAGGGTTTGGAACTAGCTCAAATGGCTTTAATTTCAAATGAAAAAATGCTTCATACATGTTGTATTCCTTTTATCCTATTTTCATATCCGAGCCAATTGTAAGCTGGGGATATAATGTTTATTTTTTTCCGTTCTTATAATCTTTGATCTATCGGTAAATTGACGCAAATCACAATAGCAAGCTCTGTTCGGATTTATTCATCGTTTCACTCACCAAGGTTCTGAACTTTTGATAATCGAGAGGTTTAAGCAAACAGTGGGAAAGTGACTTATCAAAATGATCAAGTGTCGCCATCAATTCCAGGCTCATATGATCTGACAAAATAATCATGGGAATTTTCCATTTTTTCAACTTCTCAAGCATAGCCACACCGTAGGGATAACTGGTAATTACCAGCCCAATGTCACTAAAATCAACCCATGAGTCAAATTGATGAATATCGGGCATTATATTTGTTCCGAATCCCTCGTTTTCCAGTATTGCGGAACAGATTCTTGAGAAGCCTGCTTCGTCGATAATAAGTATTTTTTTCTTATATGGCCCCATAACTATTTAAATATGCAATGATTATGCCTTTTGTAAATCGTCTTATTTTCTTGAAAGAACGACTATAAAATAAAAATTAACAAAAGATGTGTTTCTGATGGACACACATATTCAGGGAAACTAAAAATTCATACTGTGTCTATTGGAAACAGTATGTCTAACTAATTATAAATATTATGCTTCCTGTCTATTTTGTGTATCTAATAGAATCAACTTATGTAGTAGTTGTCTCTAAGGGTCGGTTGGATTTTTCTTTAACATGTTGATTTATTTGAAATCCTTCTTTAAAAAGTAAAATATTAGTTAAAGACAGAATGCGGCTCACATACGATTGAGATGTTCGGCCAGGCCCTGGATTATTGCTTTTTGATCGAATTTGTCCAAACCGTCCTCCGAATCATTGTGCATCAGAAGGTCCTTGTTGTTCATTGATCGATAAATAAACTCTTTGATCCCTTTCACATCGGAGGGATGAATGACAGATCCTGCGCCGCTTGATCGTATCAAATCCGACGTTGCCCCATCCTCAGCCAGGGTCAATATTTGTGTTCCACAACCCATATAATCAAAGACCTTGGCCGGTATCTGGAACGATTGATTGGGCGCCAGCAGCAAAGCTACGTGGCTTTGTTTGATGATTGCCAGTGCCTGGGCATAGGGAACGGGATCTGATATCTCCACGGCGCCATCCAGATTATATTTGCGGATCATTCCGGCAATGGGCTGACCGTCTACGTATCGGCAATCCCCGACCAGTTTGACACAAACGTCTTGCAAGCTGATCTTTCCTTCGCTTACGAGTTCCTGCATGGCCTTAAAAACAGACTCCGGGGTCCTTCCTAAATAGAGCGTTCCGGCATACGTAATGGTAAACTTTTCATATTTCTTTAATTGAGAGACTTTTTCAAAAATGTCTTTATCAAAACCATTGGGACAGTATAGGAATTTCCCGGCCCGCTGGTCTTTGAACGATTGTTCGTAGAAACTGCGAATCCATTCGGTATTCATAAGGACGATGTCGGCCCTCCGGACCACGTTGCGCTCCAACCATTGCTCGATCCTCATCGACAGGGCGCAGGTTGCGAAATTTCTTTTTGGACCGCCCATGCTCCAGGGGTCGCGGTAATCAGCAACCCATTTGACGCCGGTGATCATCTTCGTCAGAAGGCCGATGATATGTACCGAGTATGGAGGGCATGAGGTCAGAATACAATCAATGTTATTCCGTCTTATTTCCCGGACCGCCTTGAAGAGCGCCGGCAGGATCCAGTTCCTTTTTTCGTCTGGGATCATGAGAAAGGAAAGAATATAGCGCTTCAATTTTCCCGACAGCGTTTCCGTGGAAGACCGATTTCCAGCCGGCTGGACATCGGCGCCGTCACTCTTCTCCGCCATATGGGGCTTTTTCATAAACAGGCCATAATAGATTTTTTTTAATGTCAAATAGGCGCCCGAAACCGTGGGAAGCTTGTCTGTTCTAAAGATTCTTTCTGCATCAATGCCATCAAGTCTTCCGTTATCGACTTTCTCGAGATAACATTCTTTGATCGTCAATACGTACGTATCCCATCCCAAGGCGGGGAGGTATTTGGCAAAGTTGGCGACCCGCAGGCCTCCGACCTCGGTGCTGGGCGGGAAATGATAGGAGATCAGTAAAATTTTTTTCTTGATCGGTTCAGACAAAGCAATGGTTGCTTTTATATTCAGGATAGAATCTGTGTAAAAACAATGTCCGATCCCTCAATAATTTCTTTCAAATTCGGATTTAATGGGCCAGACCGGTCACGATGCTTTTTCTAACGACGGGAACCGCTGTAGAAGGGATGTTCGTTGAATTTTCATAATTAGAGAAAGATTATGTCAGAGCGGACAATATATCACTCTATCTCTGTCCCTCATGTTTTATTTCGGCATTTTGCATGCTTAAATACGTCTCTGTCATCAATTTCCTATCAGCCTTGCCTGTTGTCGTTCTGGGCATCCGTTCGATAAAGAATATCTCTTCAGGTACCATGTATTTGGGAAGAAACATATTACAATGAGTCATTATATCCTCGGTAGATATCTTTTTGCCCTCTAGCGGGGCTATATATGAGATAATTCTGTTCCCTATCAATTCATCCGGTATAGCGAGCACGATTGCTTGGCTAATGTACGGATGGCCGTTCAACACCGTCTCCGTCTCGGTCAGTTCGATCCTGTACCCTCGGCTCTTAACCATATGATCTTTCCGGCCGGTGAAGACGAAATTACCTTCGTCGTCAATCCGCACCAGGTCCCCCGTTTTGTAAACATGCGTTCTCCACGAAGGATTTCGAGGATCAGCCACAAATTTTTCCGCGGTTAATTTTTCTTCATTCCAGTAACCGAGAGCGACGGTTGAACTGTTTACATATAATTCCCCTTCATCGCCAGGACGAGTGATCATTTCATGGCGTTCATTTAGTGCAAACACCTCGAAATTCGGGAATGACTTTCCAATAGGGATCTTCCAGGCCTCATTGTCGGGGATTTCCTGGACGGGAAAATACAGAGAGGAATTTGCTTCTGTTTGGCCATAGATATTATAGAATGCTGCCCGTTTCATGTGCTTTTTCAATGTCCGGAGATACTTCACAGGCATGATGTCTCCCGAGAAGTGCACAAGGCGAAGCGCTTCAAAATTGCACCGATCCAAACTTCCCCGTTCGGCCAGCATGTTCAGCACCGATGCGACTGAATTCCAAATTGAAATACGCTCTTGATCGATAAATTCGGCTAGCTTCACGGGGAAGGTGGAAAGGAACTCCGGGACCAGCACTATAGTCGCACCGGATTTGATCCCTCCGAATATATCGAAAACCGAGAGATCGAAATGTAGCGGTGCATGGTTCCCGATGCGGTCCGAGGCATTGATTTCAAAGAACGACGTAGCCATATGAACGAAAGACAACGCGTTCAGATGCGATATCACGACTCCCTTCGGGACGCCGGTTGACCCCGACGTATGCAGAATGTAAGCAGGGCTCTGATCTGACAATGCCACCGGTCGATAGTGCCCGGATGCTCCGGCAGTCGTCGATTCCCATGCAATACAATCGGCATCCCCGCCGTAGTGAATGTCTCCTTTCGGCGGCAATCCGGTCAAGAGGATCTTCCTGATGCACAACCCGGCATGCGGCTCCGAGTACAGCTTCTCCCTGTTCTCCTGCGAGGTAACAAGACATTCAATCCCGCAATGGGTGAGGATATGACCGAGTCTGCTTACCGGAGAGAGGGGGTCGAGCGGCACATAGATGGCCCCCGCCTTCATAATGCCGAAGAGAGATATTATCGCGTCGACCGACTTGCCCAGCATGATTCCCACACGGTCGCCTTTTTTAATGCCGTGCTGCGAGAGCATCAGGGCCAGTTGATTGCTTTTGACCTCCAGGTCCGCATAGGTTATCGATTTATCCTTGAAGGTGACCGCGGTCCTGTCAGGATATTTTTGTGAACTTTCCGTTAGGAGATGATGTAATAAGTGCATAGTCATAGGTTGCTCGGTTTCCGTCCGGGCTCTTCATTATTACAGACCCAGGTAGGTTGCGATGATATTTCTCTGTATTTCCGACGTCCCGGAATAGATTTTGCCCCCTATTGCATCGCGAAGGTTCCGTTCGAAATCGTATTCTGCTGAATATCCGTATGCCCCGTAAATCTGAATTGCATCCTGACTATTTTGAACGTAACTTTCGCTGACGAACAGCTTTGCCATGGATGATTCCAGGGAGGCTCTTTTCCCCTGTGCTTTCATCGACGCAACGTTATGAAGAATAAGCCTGGACAACTCGATGCGGACCTTCATATCCGCAATTTTGTGGGATATTGACTGATATTTCCCGATCGGCTTTCCGAACTGCTGCCGGACTTTCGCATAATTAACGCAGTCTTCCAGCATTTTTTCCATGGCCCCGAGATGAGTCGCGAAGAGGCAGCTTCGTTCCCACTCCATTTCCGAGTTGAAAATGGCAGCGCCGACGCCTTCTTTGCCCAGTCTGTTCTCCTCCGGCACTTCGCAATCCCTGAGAACGACCTCCCCCACCGGACAGGTTTTCAATCCCATCATTTCCAGGGGTTTCCCCGCGGAAAATCCGGGGAAGCCTTTTTCCACGATAAACGCGGAAACACCGGCGAAACCTTTTTGCGGATTGGTTGTGGCAAAGACCAGGAGGATATCCGCGATCGGCGCATTCGTTATGAAAGTCTTTGCCCCGTTGAGAATATACTTATCTCCCCTTTTTTCTGCTTTGCACCTCATATTGAACGCATCGGAGCCGGAATCGGGCTCCGTTATTGCGTGGCCGCCCTTAATCAATCCCTGGATCATTCGAGGCAGGTATTTCTCCTTTTGTGCGTCGGTGCCGAATTTCAGGATTGGCGCCTCACAGGTCCAAATGTGGGTATTGAGGGCGAACAGCAGTCCGCTATCCTTGCACGCGTAGCCCAGTCCTTCCATGGCCGCAATGCACGTGATAATGTCCAGGCCGAGGCCTCCGTACTGCTCGGGCATTGAAAGGCCCTGGATACCAAAATCAGCGCACTTTTTCCATCCGTCGGCATTGAACTCGCTGTTTTTTTCCCGTTCTTTCGCTCCGTCATTAAGCTCGTGCATTGCAAACTTAATTGCAAGCTCTTTGAACTGTATCTGCTCTTCAGTCAATGATATATCCATGATTTTTTCATCCTACAGGTAATAAAAGTGAAGTTGAAAGGCGCCGGGGAAATCCTATGACTAGGTAATGCATCTACTACTCAATGTCCAATTTCGTATGATGAGGTCGAAAAAGAGACTTCCAGAAAACTAGTGAGGTCATGTCTGCAGCGAACAGAATCAAACTTGCCGCTGCCTCACTTGCGCGGCTCAATGCCCTCAGTAACTTTCTTTCCTTGATTTTCCAAACTATACCAATCAAATAAGTACGGACCATTTTCCCGCGCCAATAATGGTTCTGGGCAGATGCCAACATTCGCGTGAATGATCCTTTCTCATCCAAAATAAGATTAATAGACAAAATATTGCGAACTCCTCCTTTGTCATAATTTGTTGTGGTATTTTCTTTATCCCGCACAAGACAAGCCACCGGAAAATGAGTGCTCACCACATCCCCCCGAAGAGCAATCCGCCGACCAATATCCCAGTCCTCCGCCCAGACAAAGCGCGGATTAAATCCACCGACTTCAAAATATACTTTACTCTCAAAAAAACTCGACACGAGGGGAAATAGTTCGCCGGCCATAACCTGTACGAATGCATTACCATGCACACCTATATGATGTTCTGCCCGGTGCTTTCCATCCTTGTCGACCACTCTCGTTGCTCCATAGATCAGAGCTGCATTGCTGCCGTGGGCCACTTTCCAAAGTTCCTTGAACGCACCAGGCAGCATCCAGTCATCATCATCCAGAAAGTGCAAATATGCCCCATGCGCAATTGCCGCCCCGGCATTTCGAGCAACGCACCGCTCACGCCGATTCGTGTTAAGTATTGTCACTCGTTCTGAGTGATGCCAATCCTCCACTGGGAGTGATTTCCCGGTGTCGTTTACGACGATCACCTCAAAATTAACCGGCGAATCCTGGGAGAGAACGCTCTCAATGGCTCGTGCCAACGTTGGTCGCCCTATCGTTGCGATGATAGTGGAAAATACTATATTTGAATTGCTCTCCATATTTACTGCAACACTCCACGAGTTCTCCGTTTAAGCCGTTAGTAAAGTGCCAAAAAAATTTGGTCTTAAAATTCTTGGCTCCAGTCTGTCACAACTCGTTGTACTTGTTCGAATTAAATTATCGCCCTTCGGGCAAATGTTTAAATTCTGTTTACTTAACAAGAGAAATATAAAGAGAAGGGGGAAAAAAATGAGCCTTTCCCGCAATCGAAGAGGGCGCCAAAAATTCCGTTGTGGTCCCGGCAAAGTCGATCATTTCTCGCTTCCGGTTTTCATCTGGTCCGTTCTACGATCACCGCTATGCCCTGCCCGCCGCCGATACAAAGCGAGGCGAGGCCCAGGTTCACGTTCCTCCTGACCATTTCATAAAGAAGGGTGACGAGGATCCTCGTTCCGCTGGCGCCCACCGGATGTCCCAGTGCAATTGCACCGCCCAGGACATTCACCCGGTCCATATCCCATCCCAACTCCCGATTCACCTGGATCGACTGGGAGGCAAAGGCCTCGTTGATCTCGATAAGATCAAGGTCCTTCACGCCGATCCCGGCACGGGAAACAACATTCTTACAGGCGTTGATTGGGCCTAGACCCATGAACGCAGGATCGATAGCCGCCGTTGACGAGCCCCTGATCTTGAACGCCCACGGAGGGTTCATTTCTTTCATTTTTTCTCCGGAAACGACAAGCACGGCCGCGGCCCCATCATTGATCCCCGAGGCGTTTCCGGCCGTCACCGTGCCCTCTTTCCTGAACGCCGGTTTCAGTTTCGAAAGTGCCTCGCACGTGGTACCGAAACGCGGATGCTCGTCCGTATCGAAGATCATGTCTCCGCACTTTTCCTGCTTGATTAGCAGCGGAACGATCTCGTCCTTGAACTTGCCTTCCTTGATCGACTGCTCCGTCTTTCGTTGGGAAGCTAACGCAAATGCGTCCTGGTCCTCCCTGCTGATTCCGAACTTCAAAGCGACGTTTTCGGCGGTAATCCCCATGTGGCACTCATAAAATAAGTCCCATAGGGCGTCGTTGACAAGCGTATCAATCATCTCGGCGTTTCCCAGACGCTGTCCCCACCGCTGCGACTTCACCACATAAGGGGCATTGGTCATATGTTCCATGCCGCCGGCAATGATGGCGTCTGCTTCACCTGCCGCAATGGCCTGACCCGCGAGCACAACCGACTTCAAGCCCGAACCGCATACCTTGTTTACCGTAAACGCGGGAACTTTCTCCGGGGGAAGGCCGCCACGAATTGCCGCCTGCCTGGCCGGATTCTGCCCCAAACCGGCCTGGATCACGTTCCCCATGATCACTTCGTCAACCTCATCCTTTTCCACTGCGGTTCTTTTAACGATCTCCCTGATCACGGCCGAGCCGAGGTCTATGGCGTTCAGGGAGGCCAGGGAGCCGTTAAATCTCCCGATGGCGGTCCTGACGCCGCCAGTTATATAGGCTTCCATTGTGGCTCCTTTTCCGGCGCGGTCTCCGAGCGGCGTGGATGCAGCACCTCTATAGGCGGCTTCGCGGCTATACTATCTGGCTGTATGTTGATCGTGCATGTTGGCATAAGAGTGATGCGGTCCGGGAGGTCCTGAAATAAACATAAAAAATCCGGATCGTGTACCTCCCGCCATATCAGCCCTGCGCATGCAGGAGAGTATGTGGCGTTAAGTTCGATATGGATCAACCACCAACCGGTGGTTAGATAATCTTGCTGCAGTCTGGGCTGCGGTCCAGAAGACGCTTGATTCTTGGTCAAGCGTAGGATCAAACGACTTCGTAGCATTTCTTAGTGCGTTTGTACATCCCTGTTGGTCTGATCAGGCGGGTAATGATCTAATATGATCGGCACCTTTTTTTGAGAGATATCGATTGGCATCACTCAACATCTTTAAACGTTTTAGCGAAGTCTCACAATTCCAAATGATCAAGTCAGAGGTCGGCGCGACAATTCTTCCGGGGTCGAATAGATGGTGATGCCCTCGTGAGCAAGATATATCAGATGTTTGAAGAAATCCTGTGCTCGAATCGTCCACGTGCGAGCCTCCCCCACCTGACCAACCCGAAGCAATCCCGCGTTGGTAAACTCCCGCCAGAAATAGTCACGAAGATCACCCCGACTCTTATGGTCAATTCTTCTCGATAAAAACTCGGGGGCCAAAGGCGTTACCGGGACTTCTATAATCTCTCCTGACCAATGCCGGCAGCGTAAGAAATAGGTCTCTTTCATCCTGACCGGCAAAGGGAAAGCTTCCATCATATGATCTTCGAGCGGATGATACAATCCTCCTGGAGCCATTGGGATGCCGAGACCGACCACCTTTCCACCAATCTCTATTAGCCGGTCCCAGGGTGACCCTTTACCGAAGGTTGAGGTTGCGAGATGGTGTGCTTCGGTCAGATAACGTGCATTACGTCCAAGAGCAGCAACCGAGTGCGTTGGATGGAGGCTTCGTTCAACGCCGGGGAATTTAAGAAACTCTTCGGGTATACGGCCGACATTCGTTTTGTGTACCCGGGGGTCGAATACGTAATCTTTTAACTTGCACGTATCATAGGTCGTGCCGGCGGGCATAAAATACGCGGGGAAAACGATCGTCCCGCCTGGCGAAACGGATTGATACAGCGCTTTGATTACCGTTTGAGGTCCATTCTCAACAAATCCCAGGCTTTTAAGCGATGAATAGACGATTACCGTGTCACCAGGCTCGAGGCCAAGGGCACGGAAGTCCTCCAGGAGGCGATCAAATGTTTGGATGGTTGTTGCAGACCGGTGGATTTCGGCCTGCCGTCGCCAACGCCGTCCGCGTTTAAGCAGCTGTTTCACGGCTAATTTTAGGCGTTTTTTGACGCTATCCATGATCTGTCTCCTGTCGTTTCTATTAAACCGGCATCAATAAAATTTCGCCGCCCTGTTGGGACATTCATAGCATCAATAGGCCCCATCTATCGGGCATGAATCCTGCACTCGCCCTTCAGCATGAGAACCTTTAAATATATTGTCGTTTATGATCCATGAAGCCTGTGAACAGAAATTTAGTATATTGGTTTTTCATGGAATTTATCTCGCCAGGAGAATAGGAGACCCCTTCCTGGCTCTTTGAATAAAACTGGGTATATTCCTCAAAGGTGATTTTCTTTCTTTTGTCCAGTTGCTCTTTAAAGTGAAGCGAATCGATGATTTTACCAAGTTTCGTGTTCGTGTGGTAAACCAGAAATTCTGCCATGCACCCGCTACCGTAACTAAAAAGTCCGATCCTCTTGTCTTCGATCTTTTCCCGCTCATTTTCCAGGAGACTGACGAGACCCATATAAAGGGAGCCTGTGTAGATATTTCCGACTTCTCTCGCTCCCATGAGTCCGGGCACAACTTTGCTCGAAAAGGTCTTGTTGAAAATTTCTTCCTGTGTTTCTAAATCGCTGTCCCTGTATTCGATCTCGATTAAACGGCGATGTGCCTTCTTGGCCATATTCGTAAATGGCATGTGATAGATAACATAGTCAAGATGGTCCATCAGTTTCCCCTGTTCGATACCAGCGTTGGAACGGAAGTCCGCAAGAGCGCCTTCCAAGGCCATAAGGTAGCATTCAATCGAAAGCTTCCCAGGGGCTACAAACGGCACAGCATAGCCGGTCGGCCGCCAGAAATCGAATACGTCTTGAGAGAAGACGCCATTCAAGGATGTGTCAACAGAGCAAAGACCAGGGTTTTTCTCCAAAAGCAAAGCTACGGCACCAGCCCCTTGTGTAGGTTCTCCAAGGTTTCCAAAACCATATCTGGCGATATCCGCCATGATGAGCAAGCTCTTTCGAGGAGACTTTACGGTATGCGACATTCGCTCTATCGAGTCGACTAACCCCGCCGTTCCCCCATAACAAGCATTTTTAATATCATAGACTCTGCAACGAGTACCGATCTTTAATAATCCCTGAACAAAACTCGCGACCGGCTTCGAGTGGTCCACACTGCTCTCCGTACTGACTATGAGTGATTGAATATCCCCAGGGTCAGTTCCAGACTTCTCCAGGACCTGCAGCCCGGCGTTGGCTGCCATCGAAACAATATCCTCCCAATTGGGAACGATAGCCATGTTTTGATTGCCCAGCCCTATGTTATATTTTTCCTTTGGCACTCCGTATGCTGCTGCTAGTTCCGCATGGGGAAGATAGTAGGGCGGAACATATATGGCGATATCTGACAAGCCCACTTCAACCATTACAAACTCCTTTCTGAGTTGCAAAAAGAAAGAACGTCCAAAAGTCAATCTTCTTTGAACTCACGCTGCTATTAATTTGGGGAATCAAACGTCCCCCAAATAATACCTTTAGGTACGCAATATTAATGCCCTAGATAATGATGGGCTGCATGATACCGGTTCATCCATGCTTTATTCCCGATTTTTATTTCCTCGGGACCATGGGAATATTGTTACTCGCTAGAGGGTTGTTGCAGATTTTCGATATAACTAGAGATTGCATCGATGGATTCAAAGTAATCAGGGATGATATCCTCATCCTTCACCTTCACCGCAAACGTAGCTTCAATATACGACACCAGCTGCATGATTCCCAATGAATCAATGATGTTGTTTTCAATAAGATTATCTTGATCATTAATACGATTAATCTTCTTTGCCCTAGCGAGCTTTTCAATCACAAATTGTCTTATTAGTTCTTTTTCATTTGTCATGGCTTTCATGTGATTGATTCTCCTTTAACGAAATGTAAAGTTAAAGCCATATCTTTTTGCAAACAAAGTACCTGACGTTTTATCAACAACTTCATCAATATGAAAATAAATAAAAAACAATCGAGTCACTTTTATCCTTCTTAGCTCCTTGTATCGAAGCGTTCGATGTACCCAAAGTGCGGGAATATTCTTGGCCCAATAGTAGCCGAAAACTCTGGCAAATCCGTTCTTCTTGATCTCATGCAGAGCTCCGTTATGGAGCAAATTGGCCAGATTATTCCCTCTCTTGTCAGGCTGCAAATACATATCAAACGCATATGCTTCGTTTTCTCCGCATTGAATCCCGAGCCACTCCACATCAGGATGTATCGGTCCCTTCCGATTATTGCGTGCACTGGTATACCAGATATCACCGCACACTTCTCTTTCCCTGACCACTGCGAATCCTTGATATCCTTCGTTCAGGTAGTGCACGGCGGACTTTCGTCTGTCTTCGTCCGTGAAGATCAACGATTGCTCTTTTTTTGCATCTTGCATAATTGAATCCGGTGTTACGGCTACGAGTTTCACACCGGCTTGTTCCAGTGAGTCCTTCAGCGGAATCAATGATGACAAATCTTTCTCGACCGCAACTGCCACCCTATTTATATAAATCATCTCGCGAAGATAATAGTAGACAATATCAAGCTTGATGGTCTTCAAAATATGCTTTACTCGGGCCGTAAGACGATTCAACATTGCACCCCCTGCATAATAACGACCATCCTTAAGAACGGGCCTATAGCACGACAAAATGTCTCAGGCACGCGGCCTACGGCCATAATGCTGTTAATAAATGGCACGCCCTCTCCCTGGGATGCTTCTTCGTTATCGCAACAAGATCTTTCCTGCCTGCCTTATGTATCGTGTTGTCGATGAAAGGAGAGGGTACAACTTTCCCCGGCTGAAAAAGAGACTGAGCGCGCGTTGCCCATTGGCCGCCCAGTGAAATTTATAGCATTCATGGCCTTTTAGAAAGTCATACCGGGATAATCCCTGGTCAATGGCTTTTTCTATCGTGAGCCCGATAAGAACATTCCCTATGCTTATCTGCGAGTTAAAATCTTTATCGACCACCATTAGATACATTGCCAAGCTATCGCGATATCGAAGATGGAGAAGGCCTGCTATATTTCTTTTGTGTGTTGTCAGTAAATCTACCTGGAGCCAATCCTCATTACAATATGAGGCAAATTTCTTGATGAATTGATGCCATGATTCGTCATAATATTTGCTCTTATCTTTGTAAAGAGAGAGTAATTCGTTTAACGCCATTCCGCAATCTGCTCCAGAAAATGAACGGTATTCAATTTCAGACTGGTGCCTCAGCAAGCGCCAATGCCGCCTGAACTGTTCCCTCCGGTTCGAGGAGAGCGTGGAGAAATAATCTTGGCTTGACGCAGGTAGCGGGACGACCGGGCAGTAAGAGCTTTGCCTGATTTCTGCATACTTTCCATCGGCTTCGATTTTGTCCGAAAAATGTAAGAGAAAAAGAGAAGAAGAGGGAATGTCAGTAAGCAGCATGCTGTCCCAGTGTGAACGACCCTGACCCACAAGAAACTGATACAGGGAAGCGGCGACTTCGTGCTCTTTCCCCCGTTTAGCAATAACATCGAGATAGTCCGAGCCGGCATCAGGCGATCCCAGAAATTCTATTCGCCTCATGCCCAATAGTCTGTATTTATCATGGCGAATATACCAGGGGGCAATCCCTATGAGCTCATGATCCCTGTATACACCAAGTATGAAGAGATTTCGATCTTCATTCAAATAACACCCTGCCCAGGAAAAGAGCCATTCCCAGGTCAGAAAGACGGTGTTGGCCCTGGACCCCTTCAACAAGTCGTTCCATTTACCGGCCAATTGCTTCCATGCATCAAAAGAATCTATTATTTCTATCCTGTAATCGCTCATATATTAATGGTCTCAAAATAGTCTGAACATTAAGCAGCGTACTTCGTTGTTTCGCCATTAAAGTAGGCTTGCACGCGATCCGGTGATTTCTGGATAAACCGGAGATGACTTACGACTGCACGATGTAATTGCTCCGGGCTTGTAATGGCATGACGCCCAATAGCATTATTCTTCAGGTCATTCCAAACCCGTTCGTCGGGATTAAGCTCCGGCGAGTACGGCGGAAGATAGAAGAGCCGAAAACGATCCTTAATTGTTTCGATAAATTTGGTAACCTTACGTGCCCTATGAGACGGATGTCCATCAACTATCAGGAAAATCATACGATCCGAGCCATGAACCAACCGCTTGATAAACTCGACAAAAAAAGCTGCACCCACACGGCCTCTGACTACCATGAATCTGAATTCACCTTGGGCACTCACCGCAGATATCATATTCAATCCGAAACGAGCGCCGGTGCTGCTCACGACAGGCGTCTTTCCCTGAACTGCCCAGGTAGTGCCGGCATGATGGTCAGACCGAACGCCAGCCTCGTCGCCAAAGAATATCTGCGCCTTTTCCCTGCGCGCCAAGCTTCTGATCTTGGGGAACTCTTTATTCAACCAACGCTGAACTTCTTCCGGCTTTTGCTGATACGCACGCCAAATAGGACGCTGCGGAGTAAGTCCCAGTTGTGCAAGCAATCGACACACAGACGCTTTGCTCAATTTAACGCCAAAGCGATCGGAGATCACCTTCCCAACCATCTTTGCGGTCCACAGGGCATAGGTGAACTTCATTTGAAGAGGATTCTTCATCGTTACGGTGCGGAAAATCCACTGCATTGCAGACCCGTCCAGTTTAGGTGGTCTTCCGCCCCGTTTCCGAGCATCCAGCGAACCCCAGCCGCCGTCACGGTATCTTGCCAGCCAACCATACATGGTGGCGCGGGCGATACCCATTGTTTTGGCAACAATCTCAGGGCTATGTCCTTCTTGTACGCTTGCTACAGCTCGTTGTCTTACTGCTGTCAGGGTCTTATGGTCAAGTTTTCGCGCATCTGTTTTTCTCATGTGCTAAATATAGCATAATCGTATGAATATGTCCACTTTATTATGAGACGGTTAATATTTATATGATTTATTAGTCCCTTCAGCCGGATGATCATCAACGCATTCTTGTACACAAGGACTGTCGCTTTTGGACACTGTAAACCGGTAACTTGCAAGATAAAAGACTCGGCCCTTTTGTATACCAGGGAAGGTTCTTGACAATCGCCGGGCCGATGAATTTCGTCATGCCGACGGGAAGTCTTCTCCAGATCGAAATCGCCATGCGGTACTGAGGATTCTTAAGGTTGAGTTCGGGGAGTGTCTTGACGATATGGGAAAGCCGTTCAGCCCCGGCTAAGTCTTGTCGATCCTCTCGCAAGCTCTTGAATGCCGTGGTAGCCCGGCTCGAAACAGCGATACGTCAGCCTTCGCAGGGCTGACAAATATCGGAAGACCCTTTACAATGCTCCGCCCTCTCAGTTACATACCATTAACTGACAAGGTCTCTTCTTTATTCTCATGTGCAGCATCTCCGACGGCACAACCACCGACGCCCGCACATGTGCTCTGTCCGATCTGCGTCTATGGCCGCTGTTTAGACGGCATTTACATCATGCGGTGCGACTTTCACCGCAACGCTTCTTCCGAGGATCTCGACATTTACGACAAATACAAACTCGTCTATCTTCCTGATCAAAACGCCTTCAGCGTTTATTAATGGTCCCTTGGTAATGCGGACTCTTGTTCCTTCTTTCAGCCCGGGGTAGATATCTATGTCCCTACCGCTCCCGATCAAGACCCTCAGGGAGTCAATCTCACCGGCATCAACCTGCGTGGGCGACCCCGGTTCAAGGGTGACGAAACCTGCAATGCCCCGCGTTTTGAGAACATCAACAAAGGCCCCGGGATAAACAGGCACCCGGACAAAGGCATATCCCGGGAAAAGCGGAAACTCAATGAGTTTTTTTCTGTCTTTCCATTGCCTTAGCTTCTTGACGGACGGCACAAAGACCTCAATCCCCTTCCGCACGAGTTCTCCGGCGGCAACAAATTCATGCCTCGATTTTACATGGACAGCGTACCAGTTCAGCATTCTGTCCATCGCCGGCTCATAGTTTTGGTCGGCCGCACGGGCTGTGGGATGAACTGCAGTCTCGATCACGTCACACTCCCTCATCATTGACAAATCACAATAGCAAGCTCTGTTCGGATTTATTCATCGTCTCACTCACCAGGGATCTGAACTTTTGATAATCGAGAGGTTTAAGCATACAGTAGGAAAGTGACTTATCAAAACGATCAAGTGTCGCCATCAATTCCAGGCTCATCTGATCTGACAAAATAATCATGGGAATTTTCCATTTTTTCAATTTCTCAAGCATAGACGCACCGTAGGGATAACTGGTAATTATCAGCCCAATGTCACTAAAATCAACCCTTGAGTCAAATTGATGAACATCGGGAATTATATTTGTCCCAAATCCCTCGTTTTCCAGTATTGCAGAACAGATTCTTGAGAAACCTGCTTCGTCGATAATGAGTATTTTTTTCTTATATGGCCGCATAACTATTTAAATATGCAATGATTATGCCCTTTGTAAATCATCTTATTTTCTTGAAAGATCGACCATTAAAATCAAAATTAACAAAAGATGTGTTTCTAATGGACACACATATTCAGGGAAACTGAAAATTCATACTGTATCCATTGGAAACAGTATGTCTAACTAATTATAAACATTATGCATCCTATCCATTTTATGTATCTTATAGAATCAACTTATGTATTAGGTGTCTCAGAGAATCCAGTGCATTTTTCTGTAATATATTGATTCTTTTGAAATCCTTCTTTAGAGGTAAATTTTAGTTATTAACTTTAGAGTCCCAACAGTTTTTCATAAAGTGTGTCATGCCTGTTGCAATGATGGGTATAATAAAATGTCAACTATTTCGATTTCAATGCCTTTTGATGTTTCGACCCTAGCATAATCAATGAGTTAGCTTTATATTTATCGAGCGTAGGGATAATAATGGATTATTAATTCAATTAATTATTCCTCGGCGGTCTGGATGTAATGGCTATTGGTTGTCCGGTATCGCTCTTGCAACAACCCCATCATACCGTGTTCGCTACCCCTTTGCGAGGCTCGCAAGTGTGTTCCTAACTTGGTTTCCTGCGATAGAATACACTGACAACCGCAATTTGCGGTCGTTCTAACCAGACTTGTTGCTATCGTTAAGGATGACGTGTGATTGTGATGGCTGCCTGAAACCAAGAGCATGGTAACAGAAAAAGTGAAGGCGAGGCTGCTGTCCTAGGGTGTGAAAATGCAAGTGCGCTGTCGGTCAAGCGTGGATATCTTAGGATCCTGCAAAATGAATTTGAGAGATTGCACCTCGGTCGCTTGGAAATTTGAATGCGTTGCATATTTAATTTCGATTACAAATCAACCAGCATTGGCCTTCTCTGGGGTATTGTAACGGGCGCAGATTTGGATTATTGGGTTGTGAGGGTTCGCCAATAACTCCACGAATAAACTTTTATGTAGACGATCAAATTGTTTTAGCGTATTATTTGTTCTTGAGCTAGTCGGATTTATACAGTCGAGCATGTTTTCTATGCGGAGTTAAACGAGGACATCTCTCGACGAGGGCCATAGAGCGCCGCTATGTAAACGGTTACTTTCCCGATGTATATGCGGAGAATTATTATTAGAAAAGGATAACGGCGGAAATTACAAAAGTTTTTACTGAATTTTGGCGGCGCATCCGTTTTGAAGATCTACAGAAGGGAAGAGTTAAATGAATAGGAAGAGATTTACATTACTCAACACAATGATTGTCATTGCCTTTTTCCTGATGACTGCAAGCTGTGGTCAGAAAGGGCCGCTTCCATCTGCCAACACAACACCGCCCACTGTGACCTACAACAGTCCCGCTTCCGGCTCAACAGGTGTCCCGATCAACACCTCCGTGGCAATAATATTCAGCGAGGCCATGATCTCCTCTACTGTCAATACGACTACGATAAACCTTTCCGATCAAAACAGCGGCGCTGTCCACGGAACGGTTAGCTATACAGGCGCTACGGCTACGGCTCTCTTTACACCGGCATCACCCCTGGATCAGGGTGCGCTCTACACCCTTACGATCAACGGCGTCACGAATACATCGGGTATTGCAATGACAAATCCCTTCAGCTCTTTCTTTACTACGGGATCGATAGCGTCCTTTTCTACCATCACTGCGACAGCAGGCACAAATGGAACTATCAGCCCCTCCGGGGCCGTTCTGGTGGCCCCTAATGCAAGCCAAACTTTCACGATAACACCCAGCGCGGGCTACTCCATTGCTGCTGTTCTGGTTGATGGTGTGCCGCAGGGACCGGTACCCACTACTTATACATTCTTCCTCGTGAATATAGACCATACGATTAGCGCGAGCTTTACACAAATCATTACCGGATCGGGCGGACAGGGCGGGCCCTGATGATTATTCGCGAAATCAACCGACGATTAGGTGTTTGCCCTAATGATATTGACAAGATGATCCTCTGAAGGAACGCCGCCACTTTTCCAGCCTGTGCGTCTGTTACACCCTAATAGACATTTGATCAAGGATAGCATTAACAGAATAGGGTTTGTTTTGACTCTATTTAAATTCTGTATTGCCACCTCAATTTTCAGAAATGGATAATCACCTATTTCCCTTCTGTTAAAGAGTAAAAACATCAAATTATAGTCATTGCTCTTCAGCCTGTCTTCCAGAGGGCAACTCTTCCTAAAGCCCCTTTCCCACCGCGTCTATAAAGTCCTCGGTGAGGGCGAACTTCGCAGGTTTCGGCTCTGCGATGGACGCGAGATCCTTCGTCATCACGCCGCCTTCAATGGTCATGATTACGATTTTCTCGAGTTTACGCGCAAAGGCTGCAACCTCTGGCGTTCCGTCCATCTCGCCGCGCCGCGCGAGCGCGCCGGTCCAGGCGAAGATAGACGCAACAGAATTGGTCGATGTGGGATTTCCCTTGAGGTGTTCGTAGTAGTGGCGCATAACAGTGCCATGCGCCGCTTCATAAACATACTTACCCTCCGGCGAGACGAGCACAGATGTCATGAGGCCCAGACTGCCGAAGCCGGACGCAACCATATCGCTCATTACGTCACCGTCGTAGTTCATGCAGGCCCAGAGAATTCCGCCTTCCGCCTTCATGATCTGTGCCACCGCATCGTCGATCAGCATATAGCGGTATTTGATTCCTTGTTTTTCGAATTCCAGTTTGCGGGCTTCAGCTTCCTGGTCGAAGATTTCTTTAAAAAAGCCATGATAGGTTTTGGATATGGTGTCTTTCGCGCCAAACCACACGTCGGTCTTTTCACCGAGTGCATAGTTGAGACAGGACTTTGCAAAACTCCGGATTGACTTCTCCGTGTTATGCAGGCCCATGATCACCCCGGGCCCCTTGAACTCATGGATCGCCAGGGACACCCGCTCGCCCGAAGCGGGTGTGAAAACAAGCTCAGCCTTACCCGCTCCCGACACCTTGAACTCCACAGATGTATAGATGTCGCCGTAGGCATGCCTGCCAATACTGATCGGCTTCTTCCAGCTTCGCACTGCTGGCGGAATGTTCTTCACAATGATGGGCTTCCGGAAGACCGTGCCGTCGAGGACCGACCGAATCGTGCCGTTCGGGCTTTTCCATGCCTGCTTGAGCCCGTATTCCTTGACGCGCACCGCATTGGGCGTGATGGTCGCGCACTTCACCCCTACTCCGCACTCCTTCACCGCGTTCGCCGCGTCTGTTGTCACCCGGTCGTCGGTCTCGTCCCGGTGCTTGACACCGAGGTCAAAGTATTTCAGGTCCATGCGAAGATGGGGGAAGAGTAGTTTTTCCTTGATCATCTTCCAGATGATCCGCGTCATCTCATCGCCGTCCATCTCCACGATGGGGCCTTTTACAGTAATAGCCACGTTTTTCTCCTTGGGATCAGGGTCTATGGACTTGCAGAACGGAGGAAATTTTAATGCCAAGCCGCCGAATTGTCAATTAAACAATAAGTGGAACGACAATTGAAACCCCGGATAAAATTAGTAAAACGCTAAGGTCTCAGATTGAAAGGAGAAGAACAACTATTCTTTCGCAGATAAATTTCGTCCCGTCAAATAGTTCCTTCCGTATTAAATAAAACATTCTATTTTTCATGCTTCCCAGCATACCCGACTACCTTCAGCGCCGCCTCAATCTCGCCAAGCGTTGCGGGATCATCGATCGTCGAAGGCACGGTATATTGCTCACCATCGGCGATCTTCCGCATTGTGCCGCGCAGGATCTTGCCCGAACGCGTCTTCGGAAGCCGCTTGACCACGCACGTTTCTTTATAATTGGCAATAGGTCCGATGGTGTTGCGTACCATCAGAAACAGCTCTTTTTTTACATCTTCCGCTTCACGGTCCACGCCGGATTTCAACACAACGAGTCCCAGCGGCAGCTGCCCCTTGAGGTTATCGTGCACACCAATGACTGCGCATTCCGCCACGTCCTTGTGTGTGGATACAACCTCCTCCATCTCGCCTGTTGACAGCCGGTGACCGGCGACATTGATCACATCGTCCACGCGGCCCATAATAAAGACGTATCCTTCCTCATCAATATATCCTCCATCACTCGTAAAGTAGTAGCCTGGGAACGGCTTGAGATAGGATTCGAGGAACCGCTGGTCCGCCTGCCACAGCGTGGGGAGCGTTCCCGGAGGAAGAGGAAGTTTAATCGCGACGAGACCTTCCTGATTTGGCCCGAGTTCCTTTCCGCCGGTATCGAGGATTTTTACGTTGAACCCCGGCACGGGTTTGGTGGAGGAGCCAGGCTTGATCGGGAACGATTCGAGGCCTACGGGGTTGGCCGTGATGGGCCATCCGCTCTCGGTCTGCCACCAGTGATCGATAACGGGTTTCTTCAAGAGATTGTGAGCCCAGTGGTAGGTGTCGGGATCCAGCCGTTCGCCCGCCAGGAAGAGGGCGGAGAATCCTGACAAATCATATTTCTTGATGAACTCGCCATTCGGATCTTCTTTTTTAATCGCCCGGAAGGCCGTCGGCGCCGTAAACATTACCTTCACGTTGTGCTGCGAAATTACGCGCCAGAAAGCCCCGGCATCAGGTGTACCCACCGACTTTCCTTCATATAATATGGTTGTGCAGCCTGCAAGCAGGGGCCCGTAGACGATATAGGAATGGCCGACAACCCACCCCACATCCGATGCGGACCAGAATACATCGCCGGGCTGGACGCCATAGATGTGCTCCATGCTCCATCGAAGCGCAACTGCGTGGCCCCCGTTATCGCGCACCACCCCTTTGGGTTTGCCTGTTGTTCCCGATGTATAGAGAATGTAGAGCGGATCGAGGGCTGATACGGGCGTGCATCCCACGGGATGTGCGCTCGCCACAAGCTCATTCCAGTCCAGATCGCGGCCGAGAATCATCGATGCTTTTACGAAATGGCGCTGGAAGATGATGCATTTCTCCGGCTTGTGCGCTGCTTCCTGGATGGCTTTGTCGATCATGGGCTTGTATTCGATCAGCCGCTTGACTTCGACTGCTCCGGACGCTGAAATGATGAGCTTCGGTTTTGCGTCGTCAATCCGTATGGCAAGTTCATGAGGCGCAAACCCGCCGAACACGACGGAATGGACCGCGCCAACCCGCGCGCAGGCGAGCATGGCAATCACTGCCTGGGGGATCATGGGCATATAGATGATCACGGTATCGTTCTTCCTGATGCCCAGGTTGGTAAGCACGCCAGCAAAACGCGATACCTGCTCAAGGAGTTCGCGGTATGTGAATTCCTCGATTGTGTTCGTCACCGGGCTGTCATAGATGAGCGCTACTTGATCGCCACGGCCGCTTTCCACATGCCGGTCAACGGCATTGTAGCAGGTATTCAACTCCCCGCCCTTGAACCAACGGTAGAACGGCGGATTGGACTCGTCGAGTACGGCTTCCCATTTTTTGTGCCAACCGATTGCTTCGGCGGCCTGGCCCCAGAAGCCCTTGGGATCTTTTATACTCTTCGAAAATTGCTCATCATACTTGCCCATGCTTCTTCCCCCCTTTAGGGATACGACTCGATGATTGCGCCCATGCCGCATGATAGGGAATCCCTGTGATGTTTGTCAATATCTTTCCCCGGCCAGCGCTGCGTCGATGACCCCCCCGCCTATGACCGTATCGCCTTCATAGAACACCGCCGCCTGTCCGGGACAGACGCCCTTCACCGGCTGTTCGAAGAAGACCCGAACTGCGCCGGAAGAAAGAGGCCCTATGTGCGCTGGAACAAATGGCGAACGGTAACGAATTTTAACCGTAACGTCTCTTGCCGTTTGAAGCTCATTGACCAGGATGAAGTTCACGTTGGTTACCATCATGCCCTGGGCCAGCAGGTCGGACGAATTCCCGAGAACGACGCGGTTCCTTTCCGGTTCAATCCTGACGACATAAAGCCGCTCACCGGCTGCTACACCAAGATGTCTGCGCTGACCAACGGTAAAAAACGCGATGCCCTCGTGCTTTCCAACGACCGTGCCGTCGGTCAGGATCATTTCACCAGGGTTCAGCGTATCAGGCGCGTGCTCCTTCAGAAAGACACGATAATCATTTTCAGGTACAAAGCAGATTTCCTGGCTTTCCGGCCGTTCCGCGGCAGGGAGTGCAAGTTCTCGGGCAAGCGCCCTGACCTCTGTCTTGTATTTATTGCCGAGGGGAAAAAGGACACTCTTCATCTGGTCCTGGGTCAGGCGATAGAGAAAGTAGCTCTGGTCCTTTCCTTCATCAACGCCTTTCTTGAGCAAATAGCGAGAAGAGCTCCGGTCTTGTTCAATGCGGGCGTAGTGACCGGTGGCGAGATAGTCAAAATCATGAGCCCGGGCATAGTGAAGCAGAAGATGGAATTTAACGAGGTCGTTGCACCGGATGCAGGGGTTCGGCGTCCGGCCCCGCCTGTACTCGGAAATAAAATCAGCGATGATCTCCTGGGAGAAGTCCGCCTGTGCATCGATCATGCGGTGGGGTATGTTGAGGTGGCGGCATACGCCCTGCGCCGAGCCGATGTCGCAGCACAGACCGGCTGTCAGCTTCATCGTAATGCCTTCGACCTGCATCCCCTGCTGCTGCAGGAGCGCGGCGGTAACCGAACTGTCTACACCGCCACTCATTGCCACGAGTACGCGCTCTGTCATAATGATTAGAATGTTTTCATGGAAACACGGAGCAGCGAAGTTGTCGCCGACCTCAACGGAGGAAAATTGTCAGCGACAACGCTCCCGGATAGATAGGCATTTTATCGGTCTCGACATTGCCCGAATACCTCCGTTATCCCGTTCACTCTACCGTTCCTAAAAACATAGTCTTTTATTTTTGAGACTACTACGGCAGCCGAACAGTGCTGCTGCCGGTTAACGACAGGGGTTCGCGCCCTGTTTGCCCAAGTCCCTTTGTTCACTATCCTGGATCCCATGCCGCTTTGCTCACTCTTCAACCTGCGAAGAGGCGGCGGCATGGACTGCGGTGTCGTCTTTGATGGGGATTTCTTCCGTGTTTCACCGCAACCTGAGAAGTCCTGTGAGGACCGCCTTAATCCGGCACGCTTTTTGACGTCCCGGTTTTTAACCGTTCTCCAATAGCTCCAGATGTGCTTTCCCCGAGTCCTTGCAGGTACGGAAGAATTAGCTCTGGCAGAGTCCGGTTGTTCACTGTATCTTTGCGCGCGTCTCGCTATGGCAATAGCCGCTGCTTCATGCGGCGTGATGCCATAACGGTTCATGAAGTTGTGTTTTCCGATGACCGAGGTGAACGCGGGATCAACGTCTATAACCATAACCCCTTCTTTTGCCGCCCTCCGGTCAAGCAGAGAAAGGAATGTTGAATAGGCAAAACCGGAAAGCATCCTGGCGTAAGAGACTCCCTGCTCTTTCAGGGATGCTTTCTTCTTGCTGAAATCGAGTTGCTCATGAGAAAGGGGCTTGCCGGCCTTTACGGCCAGGTTAACGATTTCCCTTACGATTTCACCATACAATGCTTTTGTTTGCTCGGTGTCCAGGTCTTTTACGACGGCGGGCCAGGTCATGCTGAAGACAAAATTCCCGAACCGGTCTGTTTCCGCTACGGCAATCTCTTTTTCATTGACGTCCACGCCAAGCACCCCGATTTCTTCCGGGCTAAACGTAAGGGTTTTCCCCTTCGGGATATCTACGGTGCTGTGGAGATACCAGCTCTTCCTGTCTCTGACAAACCGGTGCGTAATTGCGGTTTTGGTTTGAAGAGCGTAAATAACCTGGTCCTGGCCGTAGGAATACCGTACCGAGGGAATGGTGACAAAACGTCCGTATTTATGGATCAGGCTGCCGGGGACCCTTATTCGCAAGGATCCGTCAGGTTGGAGCGCGCAGGTCTGGTTGCCTCTGTTTTCGTCTTTGGACCCGAGAGAGAAGAAGGTGTTGTTGCGGGATTTTTTCCAGTCCAGGAGCCATTCATTGTGGCTCTTGTAGCCGTTTTCCTTCAGATTAAACTGCTTTCTGAACAGTTTGTTCGACCCGAAACATATCCTTATTTTCCTGGTTTCCTGGTCGTGCCGCAGTTTGGCAAGCTTCTTATCCACGTTCGCCAGTTTTACTTTCTTGTTATCTATGGCAAAACGGAGTTTCGCTTTCGCAGCTTCCTTTTCAGAATCTTTTAATTTACTATCTTTGCTGACTTTCAGGATTTTATCTTCTTTGCTTGCCAGCCATTTGTTGATCGACTTGATTTTCTCTTCGAGATCCAGAATACGCAGCTTGGTTAATTCTTTTACCGAGCTGATATTGCCGTCAAGGTCGAAACGGACCGCGTTGAACTGCCGGGCGGTAATGCCGAACTTCAAGAGATAGGCATTCTTGAATTCCATCGCCGTCTTGCCGGTTCTCATGCAGTCTTTGAAAAGAGTGCGCTTGATGCGTCCGTAAAGGATGCCAAGGTCTGCGAGGAGATCATAGAGCGAAGTCTTTGTTTTCGGAAACGACAGGTCGCACAGCAGGGTGTTTGCCGTGAAGGACAGGGTACTTCCGGAATCGCGTTTTCGTTTTTGCTTCTTATTTTTCACGTTTCGGCGCTTTCTGCGGAACCGCCCCCATGGCCTCTACCGCTTTTTTTGCCTTGCTTGCCGCGGACCGCCTGCCGTAAAGCCGCGCGCAAAACGAGGTAAGCACCTCAATCATATCCTGCACCAGGTCGTCCTTCATTTCTGACTGTTCTGCCACGATAAGCTGGCGACCCTGGGCGCGGAGCGCTCCTTCCACATACTCGGACCCGAACCGCATAAGCCGGTCACGATGCTCTACAATGATAATGCTGACATGGGGATCGGCAAGCAATTTCAAGAGTTTTGGTCTGTGCCCATTAAGGCCGGAACCGATTTCCGTGACTGCTTTTGAAACCGACAGCCCCTTTGACGCGGCAAATACGGTGAGCCTTCCAAGCTGCCCATCCAGACCCTTTTTCTGGTCATGACCGGACACCCGGGCATAAAGAGCGACAGAACCCTCTGCGGTTTTCTGTTCTTTAATGATGATGGTACCGGTTGGCATCTGCTCTGCCTCAACCGGAAGTTTGCCGGCCTTCCACCATTTCCATGCTGCCTGGTAAGTTATTCCCTGTTGTTTCGCCCATACGCTTAGCTTCATGAAAACATTATATCAAAGGATACTATATTATGCAATAATTAAGTGAACAGCACTCTACCCTTTTTCCCACTTGAGCGCAAGGTGCGAGAGGGAGCCTAATATGAAAAGTATTCCGCCAACAAGCGCCCAGATCGCGCCGGGGTCTTTTGCGACGAGGAGAACCGCGTAGGGCCGGGGCTCAAGCTCGAAACTTTTCATATAAATGGCCATACCTTTGTAGAGAAGGGGCCGGTTGGGGCCGAGCGTCCCGCTGGCCACCGGTTGATTGTTCTCGATCAGCGTCACTTCTGCGGACCAGTCCCTGGGACCCCACCTCGGATCAATATCAGCGTGAACCGACCGGAGATAGAGGGTCTTTTTTTCCGGCAGCTGCGCGGCTGCACCTTCGGGCAAAGCGCCGGAAAGCTTGTATCCCCATCCGGCGCCGAGCAGATGAGCAAGCAGGATAGACAGAAATCCGATGTGAATGATCTGCAGCGATATGCGCAGAAGAGCGTTCGAACGCGACCATTTTTCTTTTACCGCTTGAATACTGCAGACCAGGGTGTTTATCGTGAGCAACGCGAGTCCTGCCACAGCGGCAAAAAACCACCAGGTGTACCAGAGATTATCGAGTGCCGTTCTTTCGGCCCAGGAAGACAAAAGGTCGTCGTTCATGGAAGAAAAAATCTCACGATGCATCGGCATCATATAGGAGCCGACAAAAAAAATGCAGATCAGGACAAGGAGCGTCCAGACCGATGTCTTGAGGGAAAGAAAAAATTTTATCATAATACCATGATTTTTGCGACACGGATTACACGAAAGAATCGGATGAGGCCGAAGAGGGCCGGTTGTGGCCGCTCTTTTGTGAAGCCGCTTTTCTCTCCGTTCATCTGACTCTGGTTTTCAGAATTCATGGGAGCTCTTCATCAGAAGCCCCACGCCCGCGTAAGTAAACATCACAATCACAAATCCGATGATACCCATCCATATCACCTTCTTCCCCTTCCATCCCCGAACGAGCCTCGCATGCAGATAGAGGCTGTAGAAAAACCAGATGATGGTTGTCCATAGTTCCTTCGGCGTCCAGAGCCAGTAAGTGCCCCACGCATAAAAGGCCCATATGCCTCCGAAGATCATGGCTATGGAAAACAACACATAGCCCATGAGCACGCAGCGATACTGGCTGGTCTCCGCGGATGGCTCATCGCGGGTAAGAGCGAGTGCTCCGAAGACGCCGCCGACAGCGAAAAGCGCATAAGAAACAAAGGAGAGCATAACATGGAGCTCGAACCAGGCCGTCCTGAGCACCGGCGGCAGTGGCCCGGGCATGGAGGGCGGTGAAACGAGGCCTGCTCCCAAGAGAAGGAGGATCAACGGAATAGTCAGGTAGGTAAATAGATCCCGCCGTCGATGCCATGCTGCAACAGCGTAGATTATGCCGATGGCAAAGGCAAGGAAGCCGAGCGTGTCCCGCATGCCTATGAGCGGTATTCTTTCATACTGTTGCGCGGTCCGAGCAATGAACAGGGCATGAAGACCGAGAGCGGGCAGAATGAGCCGCGGTGAAAAAAAAGCAAGCGGATAAAAAAGAAAGAGTATGATTTGCATTGTACAAGGTGTCCGGTATTCGCACTTCCGCTCTTTCAGGACGAAAAGAAGATGCGCCGGGAAAAGACTCCGTTGTCATCAGAGACACAAAAGGCATCCCGGAAATCCGGGATGCCTTTTGGTTATTTTACCTATGCTACATAAAACTATTTCTTGCCGAGGATTGCCTCTTTTGCGGCCTTGGCCACGCGGAACTTCACGACTTTCTTGGCCGGGATCTTGATCGCCTCGCCCGTCTGGGGGTTCCTGCCCATGCGTGCCTTGCGCTGAACGAGTACGAGCTTGCCGAGACCGGGGAGCGTGAAGGCATTCTTCGCTTCCTTATAGGCGAGCGCTGCGATGTCCTCCAGGATCTGAACTGCGAGCTTCTTCTTGATGTCTGCTTTCTTTGCCACGTGGTCTGCAATCTGAGACTTCGTCATGGCTTTTGCCATAAACTTACCTCCTTACGATAATTGAGTAAAATTTCTAACTGCGCTGGGCAGGTAGTTGCGCGTTTCGAAGAAAGTATATACACTCTCCTGCAAAATAGCAAGAGAAAATTTCCTTTTTTCTTGGGATATTTTAAAGTATGCTTTTTTCATGCAGTCAGGACGCAGGGAAGCGCGTTCTTTGGGTGTAACGATGGTTTTGCGATTACAACGGTCGGTGATGTGCGGTGGTTCTTGCTTCTCATCGTCCATCGTTCGCTAACTCTCCGCGGGGGAACGCATCCGCCGCCGGCACCCCTTTTCAGTGTTGACTTGACTATTGCCTTTGTGCTAATTTATTTCAGTTTTGCACTATACCTATCGCACAGCAACTCTTCAGATCGAACAGGGAGGACACAATATCATGGCAACGAAAATGAATTTCATCTTGAAAGTTCAGGACAGCAAACTTGCGGACATTCAGAAAGCGCTGAAGGATGCCAATATTACCGTGGTGAGCATCATGGAAATTCACAAGGAAGAAGCATAGTCAGCTTTCCGCCGCACGGGTATGGAGCCGGTCCGCGCCTGTTCGGAAATTCCGATGTAATTCATTGCGGAATCTCGCCTCTTTTCACACAGGGTGAATTGATCATCCCCACGCGATAATCTGCTATACTTACTGGTAGAAGACGATTATGAAAATTTCTCTCGTTGATCTTGAGCAAGTTGCAAAAGCCCTATCGATCAAGGTTTCCTACGACGATCTTAAGTCGTCGAAGGGGGGATCGTGTCGGGTCATGGAAACCCGGCGGATTATCATCAATAAGCATCTCCAAAATAGCGATAAGCTCAACCTTCTTGCCAGAGAACTCGGCAACTTTGATTTAAGCGGCCTTGAAATTCCCGACAAGGTAAGAAAAAAGATCAACGAAGAAACGGATCAGCGTTCCGGAGAATAGCCGACGAAGCAGACCTGTCACCATCCCTTCTTCTCCTGTCCCTGGCCGAACCGAGAGAGGTGGCCGAGCATATGAAAAAAATCGTCGTGCTTTACCTGTTTACGCTGCTTCTCCAAGGCTGCACCTACGCGATTTCCCGGTCGATGACCGCACAGGCGGACAAGACCATCACCTTCGAAATGCTCCAGACAGACCCCGACACCTTTAAAGGCAAAATCATCATCCTCGGCGGCACAATCTCGCAAATAGATAATACACCGCAAGGCACCATGATTGAGGTCGTCCAGAAACCTCTTGACTACTGGGGCAAACCGAAAGATACGAACAGGACAGGCGGCATCTTCCTTATTCTCTATCCCGGCTACCTTAATACCATGAATTTTACTCCGAACCGGCAAATTACCGTGGCCGCCGAGATAGAAGGAACGCGTTTCAAGGCACTCGGTGATAAGGAATTTACCTACCCCATCGTCCTGGCTAAGGAGCTTAAACTCTGGGAGCAGGATCGCGAGACCTGGGAAAAACCGCAATGGATTGATCCGCTGACGAGCCCTTCAGGACATCCGACCAACCCTTCCCAGGAGTGATTGCCAGGCAAGGTTGACGGTGAGGAAAGCGGCCATGAAACAACGGATGGTGCGAGGCTCACCAGCCCTCTTCCATCTTCTCGCGGCGCTGCTGATAGCCGCTTGTGCGTTCGTCTTTCCCCGGGAAGCGACGGACCGGGTAGACGGCAACTATCGTTCAGAGACCTGCAGAGTGACCCCGATCAATTCAAGGGAACTTGGGCGATGCTCGGCAGCGAAATAATTGCAGTTAGGAATGCGGTAGACGGCACATCCATTGAGGTTTTACAGAAGCCCCTTGACAATGACGGCAGACCGCTTGAGGCCGATATATCGGAAGGACGCTTTTTGATCCATTCGGACCGGTTCCTCGATTCAGCAGTCTATCAGCCGGGCAGGCCGATTACTGTCATCGGCGAGATCAACGGCTACAAGATCATGCCGATCGATGAGATAATGTACCGCTACCCGCTCCTGGATGAAAAATTCATCCAACTGTGGAGACCCTCCCCAGGCCCGCGGTTTTTCTTCGGCATTGGTTTGTCGGGCCGCGTGTAGCCGCTAACCTAGGGGAATATGGCAGTTTGAGCGGCATTCTCAGGCGAAGGGGAATTATTGCGTACGATGTTTTGGAAATTAAGATAAACGTTTTGTGCTGCTTCATTCCGCGTGGTTGCATCTGTCAGCGAGGCCAAGCATGAAAAAAAGTTCTCAAATATTGTTCTATGTGCTTATGGCGCTCATGTTCATCATGCTTTTCCGGCTATTTTCTGAGACGCCCACGGAAGAGATACCCTATAGCACTTTCAAGACGCTTCTTTCTGATAAAAAGGTGGATGACCTGATCATCACGCGGGATCTGATCAAGGGGACCCGCGTGCTCGAAAAAGGGAAGGATGAGAAGGGCAAACCGTTCACCGTTGTGCGCGTCGACGATCCCGACCTCGTAAAATCCCTTGAAGCAAGCGGCGTCTCCTACCGGGGTGAAGTTTCCGATAACTGGATTAAGGATTTTCTGCTTACCTGGATACTACCCCTCGTCGTGCTTATGCTGATTTGGAGTTTTGTTTTCCGAAGAATGAGCGCGGGGGGGCCCGGTGAATCCTTCATGAGCTTCGGCAAGTCGCGTGCCAAAATCTACGGCGAAAGCGACGTGAAGGTAACGTTCAATGACGTTGCCGGCGTAGATGAGGCAAAAGACGAGCTTATGGAGATCATCGAGTTTCTCCGCCATCCAGAAAAATTCACCAAACTCGGCGGCCGCATTCCCAAGGGTGTGCTCCTTGTCGGTCCGCCCGGCACAGGAAAGACGCTTCTTTCTAAAGCCGTTGCCGGGGAAGCAAAAGTGCCCTTTTTCTCCATGAGCGGATCGGAGTTTGTCGAGATGTTCGTTGGTGTGGGCGCCTCCCGTGTTCGCGATCTGTTCCAGCAGGCAGTGCAGAAGGCGCCGTGCATCATCTTCATCGACGAGCTCGATGCTCTGGGCCGCGCACGCGGTGTCGGCATGGCGGGCGCCCATGAAGAGCGCGAGCAGACTCTTAACCAGCTTCTTGCCGAGATGGACGGTTTCGACCCGCGAAAAGGCGTAATTATCATGGCGGCGACGAACCGTCCCGAAATTCTCGACCCGGCGCTGCTCCGGCCCGGGCGCTTTGACCGGCACGTGCTTGTGGACCGGCCGAACATCAAAGACCGGGAAGACATCCTAAGGATCCATATCAGGGGCGTCAAGCTTTCGAAGGACGTAGATATCTCCGTGCTCGCTGCGCGCACGCCGGGGTTCGTGGGAGCCGATCTCGCGAACATCGTGAACGAGGCAGCGCTTCTTGCTGCGCGGAAGAACAAGACCGAAGTGGACATGACCGATTTTGAGGCGGCAATCGACCGCATTGTGGCCGGACTTGAAAAAAAGCGGCGGGTGATGAACAAGAAGGAAAAGGAAACAGTCGCCTACCACGAGTGCGGTCATACCATCGTGGCCGAGCTCTTGCCGTCCACGGACCCAGTCCACCGCGTCTCGATCGTTCAGCGGGGCATCGCGGCGCTGGGATATACGCTCCAACTCCCGATTGAGGACCGTTATTTGATGACCAAGACCGAGCTTCTGGACAAGCTCTGTGTCATGCTCGGCGGCCGCGTGGCCGAGGAGATTATTTTCCACGAAGTATCCACCGGCGCGCAGAACGATCTTCAGCGCGCGGCGGATATCGCGCGCAGCATGGTCACGGAATATGGCATGACGGAAAAATTCGGTCCGCTCACTTTCGAAAAGGAGCGTCGGCCGATGTTTCTCGATCTCGGCCTGCCGTCAGGAGCCAAGGAATACAGCGAGGACACGGCCCGCGAGATCGATCAGGAGGTAAAAAGGTTTGTCGATGACGCTTATAAAAAAGTCCAAAAAATGCTGACGTCCAATCAGGACAAGCTGAAAATACTTGCATCGGCGCTGCTGGAAAAGGAAACCATTGAGGGTGAGGAGATCAGGAAGATTCTCGGCCTGCCGGAAAAGAAGCAGCAGGCATAGTTAAATTTTCTTTTTTAAAAATACCACAAACGCCCCTGAACCGCCTTTATCGCGCGGTGCCGGGGAGAATTCGGCAACCATTCTTTTGCCCCGACCGCGCAGCCATGCTTCCGCGGCGCCCCGCAGCACAGGCCCTTCCGGTGAATTAATGCCTTTCCCCGTAATAACGAGCACAGCTTCCATACCGCGGCTGAATGCGCTCGCGATAAAGTGTTCCAGCCGGCTGATTGCTTCATCACGAAGAAGCCCGTGCAGGTCGAGCTCCTGGCTGATGCGGATTGTCCCGCGCTTCAGCTGCCGCATGCGGCTGCTTGATGAACGGCGCTGCCTGTCTTCTGTTTCATCCGTATCCTGCTGAAAATCGATAAGGGTAGTTCCCACCTGCCGCATTGCCTGGATAAAGAGTTGCTGGTCCTGCGTGGTCGGCGCAAAATCCGCCTTTTTTGACTGCTGTTGGAGTGCATGTTCGCCGGATGGCGTGTTTTCATCCCGTAATTTCTGTGCGTCCGCAACGGCCCGGAGGAAAAGTTCGCTGTCGTCTTCGACCTCCTTCGGTTCCTCGCGTTTTGGATGCTCCCTCGTTGCTACAGACGCTGGAGCCGGTTTCAGGCTTTTGAGAGCCTGGAAGGGTTTGTTTTTAAAGTCCGGCGTTGATTGTTCGGCTGGTTTTTTCTTTTTCATGGTAGGCAATGAAGCGTCACGGGCAGGAACCGCTGCAGGCGCCCATTCCCTGCTCTTCGACGAACGCTGGACCGGAAAGGAGGCGCAACTGGCCCTAATGATCGGGGTACCGATCGGCTATGCTGCGGATCGTATCGATGCAGGCAAAGAACGTATCGACCATATCGGGATCGAAGTGAGTTCCCGATGTTGCCTTCAATTCGTCGAGGACCTGTGATTCGTCCCATCGCTCTTTATAAACTCTCCGTGAACTGAGAGCGTCGTACACATCGGCTAGTGCCACGATCCGACCGAATACGGGGATCTCCGCGCCTTTCTTGGGCCGTGGTGTACCGTCGCTGTTCTCATAGCCGGTGATTACTTTGCCGTCGAAGGCGCTGACATGTCCCGGGTAGCCGGTTCCGTCCCACTTCTCATGGTGGTTGAGCGCAACAATCAGTGCCGCCTCATCGAACTCTGAATATTGATCTGAAAAAAGCTTCGCGCCCTGACGGTATGCTGCTGCATGGCATGCCGCTCGTCATCATCGAGCCGCGCAGGCTTTTTCAGGATCGAGTCCGAGATCGCCACCTTGCCGACGTCGTGCAGCATGGCCGCCATGCGAAGAATGTCGCGGTTCTTGTCAACGACATCGGAAGGGATTCCCCGCTTCCTCGCCCAGGCCTCGTAAATGGCGATGGCAAAGGCAGCCACTCGGTTCACATGGGCGCCCGTCTCCTTGGGGTCGCGCAGCTCCGCCATCTTGATGGTGCGCAGAATCATGGCGCGGGTCATTTGAGCCCGTTCGATACCAACGGCGGCCATGTTGGCAAAATGCTTGATCAAGGGCTCATCTTTTTTCCAGAAAGGAACGACCTTGCCTCTGGCGTCCTTGCGGTTGATGAGTTGGAGCACGCCGGTCGTCTCGCCGCGGCTCGTCTTGAGGGGGAACGTCAGCATGGACTGGGTGCGGTATCCGGAGAGATCGTCATAGCGTCGGTTAAAGGAATAAGGCAGGCCTGTACGCAGTTTATAAGCATCGGGGATATTCAGGTACTCTCCGGTGTTCGCAACGTACCCTGAGATCGTCTGGTTGTTGATCGGTATCGAAAAGATCGAATAGATCAGTTTCTTGCCGGGCGGGAGCCGCTTTTGCTGCGTCTCATTCTGGGTATAGCTGAACTTGAGCTTGTCGCCTTCCTTTATATAAATAGAGCCTGCGTCGGCATTCACGAGTTTTCGCGCTTCATTGAGAATCCGTTCCAGCAACAAATCAACGTCCTTGATGTCCGAGAGCTCTATCCCCAATTTCATGATCTTGCTGACTTTTTGTTTGTCGCTCAGCATACTTGATATTATCAATAATGGCCCGAGCTTGTCAATCGACGAATCCGATATCGATGTCGGGGTAATTAGTAATTGACTCATCCTGCCTTTTTTGATATAGTACAACACCATAATTCAATATCTATATGTCAGCGGCGTCCTTGCATCGCACGATTTCAGGGGCCCTAAAAAACAGCATTCCGAGGTCGTCATGATGGTAATAACAGATTCAAAGCTGCATGTGATCAAGAAGAAGCTCATCAAACAGCGTCAGGAGCTTCTTTCCGAAGCCGAGCAGACGCTGAACAATAAAATCAGCACGGAAAAAGAAAGCTTTCCCGATCCGACGGACCAGGCGGTGGCCGAACTGGACAATAATTTCCTGCTGAAACTGCGGGGGCGTGAACAGAGGCTGCTCAAGAAGATTGATGAGGCCATTTCCCGGATCGACAGCGGCAACTACGGTATTTGCGAATCCTGCGGCGGCCAGATCAACATCAAGCGTCTTGAGGCGCGGCCCGTGACGACGTTATGCATTGAGTGCAAAACTGCGCAGGAAGAAGAGGAAAAACAACGGCAGGCCGACTGATCTTGCTCGTTATAACCCGGTGATAAGTAAAAAGGGGCTAACCTGACAAGGTTGGCCCCTTTTGTGTTTAATGGTGGACGAGGCAGGGTTCGAACCAGCGACCTCTGCCATGTTTTGGGGAGGTTGCACTTTCTCAATAGCAATACTTAAGGTGAATATTTTTTCTACCATAAAAATATCGTTTCGGGCGCTGTCGGTGAACAAGATGCGTTCTGCCCTGACCATGCTCGGGATCGTTATCGGCGTCGGCGCTGTTATCACTATGATCGCCGTAGGTACCGGTGCAAGCCGGCTAATCGCCGAACGCATATCGAGCATGGGAAGTAACCTTCTCATCATAGAGCTTGGTAGCGCCACGACCGGAGGCGCGAGGTTGGGCGCAGGCACGAAACCCAGGCTCAATACGAGCGATGCCGAGGCCATCCTGAGAGACTGCCCCGCAGTATCAGAAGTTGCCCCTACCCGACAGGGCATGACGCAGGTTGTGTTCGGACATGCAAACTGGGCAGTCAACGTGTATGGGACAACGCCAGGCATGTTGGCAGCGCGGGACTGGGATATGGCTCTCGGAAAGCCTTTTACTAAGCAGGATGTGAAGAACGCGACGAAGGTCGCCTTGCTCGGCCAGACGGTAGTCGATAATCTTTTCGGAGAACAAAACCCCCTAGGCCGGACGATCAGAATCAATAACGTTCCTTTTATCGTGATAGGCGTACTGTCCGTCAAGGGCCAGTCGCCTCAAGGCCAAGACCAGGATAACGTTATATTTGTCCCGGTGACTACGGCGCTCAAAAAACTATTCGGTGCCACCTTTCCCGGCATGGTATGGTTCATCATGGTCAAAGCAAAGAGCTTTGAAGACCTGCCTGCAGCCGAGAAACAGATCCACGATCTGCTCAGGGAGCGGCATCACCTCGGTTCGAAACTAGGCGATGATTTTGATATAAAGAACCTTACCCAGAATATGCAGGTTCAGGAGCAGTCCACACGAGTAATGACCCTGCTGCTCGGGGCCATTGCGTCAGTCTCTCTCCTGGTCGGCGGTATCGGGATCATGAACATCATGCTCGTATCCGTCACGGAGCGCACGCGAGAGATCGGGATCCGCATGGCGTTAGGAGCGAAGATTTGGGACATCCGGATGCAATTCATTGCGGAGGCGCTGACGCTGTCTCTGATGGGAGGCGTAGCAGGTAGTGTCTTCGGCATCTCTTCATCAATGATTCTCTCTTCTGCCTTGGGTTGGCCTATCGCAGTGACAGCCCCTTCCATTCTGCTGGCGTTCGGCTTTTCAGGATTTATCGGTATTTTCTTCGGATTTTATCCCGCCTATAAAGCATCACTCCTGAATCCGATCGATGCGCTGCGATTTGAGTAGCAGCAATTCGTCATTGTCTTAACGGGAAAGTCCTCCGACATCAAGTTGACCCATTGAGGAGTTTCTCATTGCGATGCGGATTGATATCCCAGGACTGATGCCTGCGAGTGCAAACAGTGACCTTAGCCTCATCGAAGCGATGTTCTCTAAGGCAGTTGAATGGGAAATGGGAAAGGAAAAGATCCTGACGCGAGCCAGGAGGCTGAAACGTCTTGAGGATAATAACAGACGACTGCGCTACCCGTCTCTAGAGAAATGCTAAGCCTCGACATATAGATCAGCCGACGCCGGCAGCGGCTCCAGGCAATCGCAGCAATATATTCGCACGCTGGGAGCAATTCGGCACCGGATACTCGAGCATATCATCGTTATCAATCATTAAACAGTTACGTTTTGCATCCAGCGGGCAATGGTGCGGTCGCGTCCGTTGAGCAATACGTCGCCGGGCCATGGCTTGTTCTGTCGTCTTCGACGACGTATTGCTCTCCTCACGCCGGCAAGGCCGTGCTCCGGGTGGTTAGCCGTGGATCGAGGGTCACGATGGGAAGCAGCGGGAGGGACTGCGCCGAAACGTCAACGACCCCCTCGACCTCTATGGCCGATACGTCAGGGGCGGCCGCATAAATGGCCTCTTCGATCGCATTCTTTAATGTCATCGCCGATGACGGACAGGCGTGGCAGCTCCCCTGCATCCGCAGGCAAACGATCCCATCGATCACTTCCACCAGCTCGACATCGCCCTTGTGAGTGCGAAGATAAGGCCGCCCTGATCGAGCGCTTGGTTGACCCGAGTCTCCAGGTTGAGCGGTTGCAGGTCGTACAGCAAGAGCAAGTTCGAGACGGACTCGTCATCGGCGAGCGAGCTGATGGAGCCGCCGTGTCCCGGCTCTCCCAACTCGCCGATTCGCTTGAGGATCTTCGAAACCACCGCCCCGTGAAAGTCGAGGAGCGTTTGCACCAGCTCGCGCGCCTGGTCGCGGGCGGCCGGATCGGGCAGTCGCTCGAGGTTGTGGATCAAGCGCCTCGAGGTGCTCGATCCGGCGTTTGACTTTCGGGTTCGCTAGAGGTCGCGTTCACGATGGCTGCTCCTGAATGAGCCGCCGGTGCCAAACATCGGCGAATGCCCGGCCTCAAGAACCTTACCATTGCCCAGGTACATGTGAACGCCACACGGCAAACAAGGATCGAAGCTGCGTACGGCCCGCATGATGTCGATGCCTTTGAACTTGTCGGGCCCGTTCTCCTCGAAGATCGGCGTGTTCTGAACGGCGTCCTCGTAGGGGCCGGGCGTGCCGTAGATGTCGCGCGGATTCGCGTTCCACGGCGTCGGCGGATAGGGATGATAGTTGGCGATCTTGCCGTTCCTGATCACCACGTGGTGCGAGAGAACGCCGCGGACGGCCTCGTGGAAGCCGCAGCCGATCGCTTCGTCCGGCACCTTGAACTCGGTCCAGGTCTTGGTGCGGCCGGCGTGCAACTCTTTCAAAGCCTGCTCGCAGAAGTGAAGGGCGGCGGCGGCCGCATAGGCCTGGAAATAGGTGCGGGCCCGGTCGCGCTCGATGGCGTTGCTCCACTTGGGAATCTTCCACTCGAACTCGACTTCGGGCAGCGACGTCGTTTTCGGCAGGTAGATCTTGACGCTGTGGCCGGTGGCCTTGATGTACCCAATATCAACGATTCCGGCCAGCGCGGTCGCCCAGAATCGGGCGATCGGGCCGCCGCCGGTGTCGAGCGCGAGGTAGTCTTTCGTGCGCTCGTCATACCACCGCGGGGACATGACCCACGTGTATTTATCCTTGAAGTCGCGCTTTTGCGGCCTGGGAAGAGTGGTCTGGTTCCACGGATGCTTGCGATCGACCGGATTACCCAGCGGATCTTGTTTAACAAAGGTCTCGGAGTTGTCCCAGTCGTCGTAGTAAGAGCTCCCCAGCAGAATGCGAATGCCCAGGTTGATATTCACCAGATCGGTGGTCACCAACTGGCCGTCGACCACGACGCCGGGCGTCACATACATCGCCCGGCCCCATTCGGTCATGTTTTTATAGGTGTAATCGCAGACATCGGGATTATGGAACGAGCCCCAGCAGCCCAGAAGGATACGCCGGCGGCCGACTTCTTCATAGCCGGGGAGCGCTTCGTAGAAGAAATCGAAAAGATCATCGTGCATCGGCACGACCTTCTTCATGAACTCGACGTACTTCATCAGGCGGACGATATAGTCGGTGAAGAGCTGGACCGTCGGAACAGTCCCGACGCCGCCCGGATAGAGCGTCGACGGATGGACGTGCCGCCCTTCCATCAGGCAGAACATTTCGCGGGTCATCCGGCTCATCTCAAGCGCTTCGCGATAAAGACTGCCCGTGAACGGGTTGAGCGACTTCATGATGTAGGCGATCGTGCGGTAGCCATGGCGGTCAGCATGGGGCGACTCGGTTCGTTCGGCCCGCTCGTAAACGCCGGGATTGGTCTCCTTGACCATCTGTTCGCAGAAGTCGAGCAATACATC
>CAWGYL010000010.1:0-137249 GCA_963826885.1 Nitrospirota bacterium
TCTTGAGTTGATTCGTCCGTCAATGTAAACCTTCCTGGTCGGTGATCATATGAGCCTCCGAACATGAGGTCGTTCCACATGTTCCCTTGGAGGTCGGTTCGCTTCAGAAAATCGACGGTGCCATAGGGCAGGCCGCGGTCTATGCCTTTGATATCTCTATCAGAGTTATTGCGTATGTCATGACTGTTATTGAGGTACAGGCCGTAGCAGATGGGAATGCAACAGGCGGCGAAGTTATTCGTCACCACCGGCGATTATTCCTTCCTTGCCAAGGGCTCCTTCGGACTATAATCCGAAGCGAATTGAAGAAAAGTACGCGAGAAAGGGTCATGGCGAGCGGTGGCCAAGGTGCACTGACCGGTTGTGAGCTTGAAGCGAGAAGAGTACGTGATGGCCAGAGCAATGCTGAACGAGGCGAGCATGAAAAAAAAAAAAAAAAAAAAAAAAAAAAAAAAAAAAAAAAAAAAAAACTAAACCCTGTGATAAAGTTCTGCACTTTATGGACAGTATTTGAATAGAATCGTTAGAAAGTGATGTCCGCGTAAAAAATACGAGTTGACAAGAGTTTATGCCAGAATTCAGCAGATTTTACCTATTTAAAGCTAATTTTCACTCTCTGGAAATAGAACAGCTTATTGTAGGTATGTTTTTCTTGATAGGAGTCATTAAAAAGCCGAAATGATACCCAAACGAGTTTTGCTGAGAGTCTCGCTCGGGGAGCCAGCGATAAAAGGCCTGATTTTATTAATATAAAATCAGGCCTTTTCTATGTATGCCAGGCATGACGCTCTGTATTTTACAGGCTGGTCAGATTGGTAACTGACTGGCGACTCGAAGGTGAAAGTCCTTTATGGGCCTTGATGGGAGGAACCGTTAGCCGAACAGCAAGGGTGTCCGGGGCGACCCGGAATCTGAAGGAAGCTGTAAGCAAAGTCCCGGCCTGACGAACAGAAACCGCATATGAGGCAGCCACACTTGGGCGAGAGGGCATAAAGACTCAAAGCCCGATAACCATCCGGAAGGTGTGGAAGTAGATGCGGCGGGTATATGGGATGAAGGTCATGCGTCTTACCCTGGGAGGTCTGCCGTTCTGCCATGTGCTATCGACATCGTAAGGTGTTGAGATGGATCGGTAGAAGTCAGCAGAGGCCGTATTAGTCCCGCACCAACGGGATGAAGGGCCGAACTTGTCGGACTGTTCGAGACCGAATCTCTATCTGTACTGAGCACAAGCCCCGCAAGAGGGCCTAGGCTGGAAGTAGCGGACGGAATCCGCGAGGTAAAGTCAGGTGCTTATAGAACAGGAGGCGACAAGGTCACCGAAAGAGCGGAAAGACAGGAACCGCCGTATGCCGAACGGCACGTACGTGTGGTGTGGGAGGACGGCGGGAGTAATCCCGCCTCCTACCCGATTCGAGTAGGACGCTCAGCAAAACCGCTCATTCCGACTAATACACAATTTGATATGTTGTATCAGAGTCGTTATAATCACCCTGCGGAGCCATTTTGTCAAGGGAAGCTCGCAACATATTTTGGGCAAGAAGAAAGAGAATTGGGTTTGAAGTTGAATGATGGGGGAAATGAGAAATGGACAACCCGAAAGAGATCAAGACACCCGCTGATGGAGATGAATCCAGGACATTGGACGATCGGCTGAAAGACCTCGAAAAACAGGTGAAGGAGAAAGAAGATCTCTATCTTCGCGCTCTCGCTGATTTGGATGATTACAGAAAAAGGGTGGATAGAAAGATAAAAGAGGTCGAGAAAATGACAAAGACGGCCTTCCTGGTAGAGCTTCTTGAAGTGGTTGATAGCCTTGAGAGGGCAATCGATTCGAAGGGTAAACACGCTCGTTCCGTGAAAGAGGGGGATCGCGCCATTCACCGGCAGGTGCTGGATATTTTGAAAAGATATGGGGTTGTCCAGTTTAAATCTCTCGGAAAGAAGTTTGATCCTCATTATCATGAGGCAGCAGGGATAATGGAATCCGATGGTATTCCCTCTGGGATGGTCGGATTGGAACTGAGAAAGGGTTATCTGATGGGAGAAGATCTTCTACGGCCCTCACGTGTCCTGATAGTAAAATAGCGGAAGGGCTAAATGGGGGAAAAGGCCTGTCAAGTTCAGAGACTACTATGAAGTAATAGGTGTTGATCGGAATGCTACCGAAGAGGAGATAAAGAGGGCCTTTAGAAAGCTGGCCCGGAAATGTCATCCAGATCTTCAGGCAGACAAGGATAAGAGGGAAGCGGAAGAGAAGTTTAAAGAGCTGATAGTCTCGCTCGGGGAGCCATAACAATACGAATGAGCCAATTTCCTAGGAAATTGGCTCATTTTTGCATTTTAATCTTCAGTAATGGTCTTATGGATTAAATCAGAACCAGGGGTTAGATAACTCCGGAGCAGTAGGTCGGCTTGGACCGGAATACCCAACTGATACCAAATACAAGAAGTAAACTGAGTACCAGTTTCGTTAACATAACATCGTCCTCGTTGTCATCGATGATGAGGATTGTTGGTTGCATGACAATCTTCAATGAACGAGGACTGCATATCGATAACTGTTGACGGGTATGGAAATATTGGCATCATGCCTTCAGTTGTTCATTCAGTCCTTGTATTATACTCCCAGCGTAAAATACACCGTCGCCCCTTTTCCGACTTCTCCCTCTGCCCAGATCGCGCCGCCGTGGCGGCGGATGATGCGCTTCACCGTTGCTAAGCCGACGCCGGTCCCGGAAAACTCTTCCTGAGTGTGAAGACGGTGGAAGGTAGTAAAGAGCTTTCCAGCATGCCTGTTGTCGAACCCCGCCCCGTTGTCCTTTACGAAAAAAGCGGGACCGCATTCGCTGTCGCTCAGCCCGAACTCGATGACAGCCGGAGAGCGTTTTCCCGTGAATTTCCATGCGTTGCCGAGCAGGTTTTCAAGCGCTATGATCATGAGTCGTTCGTCGCAGACGGCGGAAAGGCCGCCGGCTATCACAAACTCCACGTTCCGTTCCGGCTCCGCAATGCGGAGTTCATCGGCAATATTCCTTGCGAGTGCGCTCAGGTCTACCCGGACGGATTTTATATCGGAGCGGGACGCACGGGAGAGTTCCAGCAGGGCGTTGATAAGCTCCTCCATCCGGCGGCCCCCCGTCATGATCCGTCTGAGATAATCCTTTCCCGTGGCGTCCAGTTTTTCCGCGTACTCATCGCGGAGGGCCTGGCTAAAGCCCGCGATGCTCCGAAGCGGAGCCCGCAAGTCATGGGAAACCGCATAGCTAAACGCCTCGAGTTCCGTATTGACGGCGGTGAGTTCCGCCGTTCTTTCTGTCACCAATTCCTCAAGGTGGGCGCGATCCTTGTTCAACTCCCGTTCGTTCAGCAAACGTTCAGAGGTCGCGCCTGCCAGACCGGCGACGGCAAGGTAGATATTCAGCAGTGCATTCGGAAGCGGATCGACCGCCTTGTGGCCGATCAGCATAACCTGTTCGGTCCGGGACCCTTCCGCAACGGGAAGAAAAACGGTCATCGAAGGTTCCGGCGCGAAGATGACGCGCGATGCCAGAAAACCGCTCTCCAGCACGTCCGAGATGAGAGCCCGGACTTCTTCCGTAAGAATACGCTCTACGGCGATTGCATCGGGAAGCGTGCCGTGATGAATCGAGATAGCGGAGGAGAGGCCATCCCGCCGCACAAAGGCGGTCCAATCCGCCGGGAAGTGTGTCGTGATGAACTTCCCCAAATGGTCCCAGACATCCTGCTGCGTTTTGAGTCGGACGATGTACTGGGCTGATTTGACGAAAGCCTCAAACAATAGAGGATTGCCATATCGGACACCGCTCATGATCCAACCGCCTTGAGATTCAACAGACGCTGGTTCTCCCCAAACGGTGTATCGAAGCCGGATGCGAAGATCTTTGAGAGGCATCACCTGGCAGGCGAGTCGTAGGCCCTTATCGAACTGTTCGGGGGACAAGGTGAGTCGTTCATTCGCCGTTGGGTCATTGACGTTTCCCTCCTTAACTTGCACAAGGCAAAATCCGCACGCCCCGTTCCCCCGGCAACCAGTACGGACGTGAATGCCGGCAGCGTCGAGGATCTCGCGTACAGATGACCCGGGAGAAAAGGGCAGTATGCGAGTATTCTCGCTGCCTATTACAGTGAGTTTCGGCATATCTTTAATTCATTAAACCACGGGTCTCGCCAGAATGAAACACTCAGATACACACAAGGTGAACCTTGACTTTTAGAAACTCTGTGGTGAAGCCCTTTGTTTCTAGTGCAGGCGGGACCGTGGTTCCTGATCCTCATGAGCAGCTATCGCACCGTATTTACCAGCGCCGCGACATTTTCCTTCAAGGATTCAGGCGGGATTTCGCACCCCGACGAGAGAATAAAGCCCCCCCGGCCGTGAAATAGGCGAAGCAAGTTCTTGGCTTCAGCCTCGATGTCAGCAGGACTGCCCTCCACGAACATGACAGACTTGATATTTCCGTCAACACATGTGGTCGGAAGCTCGTTGATCGCCTCTGCGGCGCCTACACAGTAATCGATATTTGCAATATGGACCCCGGCCTTCGGGTAATAGTGCAGGATTGGACTCGCAGGACCAGCGATATGCAGCCAGTTCGCGAAAGAGCCTGCCTCAGCAAAGGCCTGGAATACACACTTAAGCCGGGGAAGTTCGAACTCCCGGAAAAACTGCGGGGGAATGACGGCAGGGGATGCAGAGGGATCGAAAACGATCGGCAGATGGGCACCCGCTTGGAGTTGGGCTTGGCCAAAACAGATTATGACCTCGGTCGCAAAATCCATCAGACGCTCTAGGCGGGCAGAATCATCGAGCGCGAGGTTAAGCGTGGCTTCCATGCCGAGCAACTGCGTCGTGAGCGTAAAAGGACCCAGAACGCAGCCGACGATCAGCGTCTCGTTCACGAGCTCTCCCTTGAGTATTGCCAGGGCCTTCAGCATCTCAGGCATGCGCCCGGCTTGTCGTGGATCGGGAATTGCGAGTGCGTTCCAATCCTCGTTTCCGGAAAGCGCATAGTGTTCGATCACGGGGTACTGGTTTTTTCGGTGCTGCACTATTGAGCCAACAGCCTCGGTCTCCACGTTGACGTCCATCGTCGCAAAAACGGCGTCATAACCGTAGTGTCGCAGCGCCTTCAGCTGGCATCGGGCGAGCGTTTCGCCATCACACACGTAGTCGTCCACGCTCACACCGTCCAGTGAGGCGGCGTGTGCAAAAACCTGCGCGATGACCGGGACCCGATCGGTGTTTTGAAATTTTAAGGTCGCGGCGATCCGTTCAAGACTGTTCATTTCTTCCCCTATGAGTAACCAGGGCAATTACGCTTCACGAAACGCAACCCGATCTAGCTACAGGTTTCGGCATTGTCGGAACGCACAGATAAACACAGTTTCATCCTGAATTTGCCGCCATGTAGCCGCGGAGCGTACCCATGGTTCCTCATCCCGCTGAGCAGTTACGTTTGTTCAAGAAAGCGGAGGATGTCGAACGCCGTCTCGGCAACGAAATTAACGTTAAGATTGCCGGCTGAAGATTGCTTCAGGGCCGCACCGCCGGCAATGATCTTCACGCCATCGAGACCCCGCAGGACCAGTTGCCCCTTCACCTGTTTTACCAGTGACATGACCGGGGTGATCAGGCCACTGATGCCGATAGCCAAGGGCCGTTCTTTCTCCGCTGTATCCATGAGTTTTTGCAGAGGACAATCCTTGCCGCAGTCCACGACGCGATAGCCTTTGCCGATGAGGACCATTTTAAGAATGTTTTTGCCGAGATCGTGAACGTCCCCTTCCAGGGTAGCGATTACGACTGTACCCTTCGTGTCCATAATCGCTTCGCCGGCCGGCTGAAGAACCTTCATGACCTCCGTGACAGCGCGGCCCGCGAGCATGATTTCCAGGAGGTTGAATTGCTCAAGCGTGCATTTTTCATCCAGTTTAGCCATAGCGGCCTCAACGCCGTGAACGACGATATCCCTCGAACCAACCCCGCTTTCACGGAGACTTTCAGCATGGGAAATTGCCGCCTCGCCATCGCCTTCAAGGATCGCTGCAACGAGAGATTTCATCGTGGGATCGATCATAGAGGAAAATAGGACTGAGATATGAGCAGAATATACGACCTGGAGTTTCTACTCAGACCTTCTTTCTTTTTTTGTCCACTGTTTCACGCAGACCGTCAATTATCCTGCTGACCTCATCGGTGAACGCGAAATGTTTTGTCTCTCCGTGATTTTGAAAACGTAGTTTATTATCCAGTACACCATACAACTGCGAACGAACTTCTGCTTGCGACGCCTTGGATGTCGAGAGAAATTGATAGAATTCCCTACAACTACCCTGTAAAACGGTCGGTGAGATTGGATATGATTGAAACGACAGCGCGTTGAATTTGGCTTGGCGGCCTAAAATCTTAGGCAAAAGCGCACTGTCGAGTTACCTCGTAAATATGGTCGTTGAGCTCCCTGGATTTATTACAAAGCAATCAGATATTAGAATCTCTCAACCATCTTCTTGTTGCTAAGTTCTTTATCCATGGTCATATTTTTCACCCCAACGTGAATAAAAATCGTATAGTCAAAAAACCCAACCCGAAGGATAGTATCATATTATTACAAAAGGCAATGGACAGTCAAATATTATTGGGTTTCTATCACGAATTCGACATAAGTCCACAATTTCAAAAAGCTGCAACTACCAGTACAGGAATATGTCTGTGATACTTGGTTATGATAATTTCGGATTCCAAAGTAGAGTTCTGACAGGTCGCCCAAACCCGGCATTAAGTTAGCCAATATTGTGACAGGGGTAAAGAATTCCGGTTGAATCATGCATGGATGCGGGGTAACCAGAACAGCACCTGGTGGGTTGACAGGCGCTCCCCTTATCAAGAGGTTGCAGGTGGTGTCATATGCTTACCCCAAATATTTATTTTCTGGAATTGACATTATCAACATGTAACCTGCACAAGATTTAAAAAAAATCCAAATCAAACTCGCTCAATAAACACCAGCAAAAGGGATCCCACTACTAACCTATTTTTCCTTTTTTACAGCCTCAATTGCCTCATGTACTTCGTGTTCCGCCTGTCTGAGCAGTTCCTCCGCTTTTGCACCGTGCCCCTGCATATCATAATGATTTGCAGCGCGTGCATGCTCCATTTCAGTAATTGCTTCCTTAACATGATTATGAACACGTTCCAGGTCTTTCCAATCCCTCACGTGTTCAGCCAGGACAGTAGTAGCGAATAACAGAACAATGCCTGTTAAAGTAACCAATAAACTTCTCTTCATCGTAAGATACCTCCTCCTCTGTTTGCAAATAGTTGGTTTGCAAGATTTATAGGGGTGTCCCTTTCACTGGCTTAACCTCTTTAGCAGCGTTGGGTAATTGCAACGCACTTCAGAAGATTATGATACCAAAATACGGTGATATGCCCTTTCATTTTGAGCCAGGCCTCGACGGTAATCCACCAAGACGCCTGCAGCTTAATACAATCGCTTATTAAGATATCATTCTGCATATCAGTTATCAAGACATATTACGTCTAAATTCTATGATGATTGCAGAAATTATAGAAGTAATGCCAGCCAATTGGAAGCATAAAAATGGGATTTTTTGGGGAGATGCCGCTGCAGAAAACTATTCGTAAATTACACATCCTGAGAGTCTGCCATACGTCACACCTTCAGGAAGAATTTGCTGACAGAAAACATTTGGATAAGAGGTGCTCATGAAAATTTCCTGGTTTTCACTATACAATGTTGTCCTTGCCCTCTGGGTCGCGGGAATGTCGATCCTCACCTTCTTAGTCGCGCCGGTAATCTTAAATCGTATGGAAAAGATATGGCCAGCGATATTGTGGGGCACATCTTCCCAGGATACTTCCTTTGTGATCTCATCCTTGCAGCAGTGGCCCCTGGCTTTGTTTTTTCTTATAACTGTCGAATGGAAGGCTTTCGCGAGTCGGCTTTCGCTTGTTCTACTCGCAGCGGCCCTTATCGTCAATGTATTTATTGTATTTAAACTTTATCCCGAGGCGGTGAAGGCGAAGCAGGAAGTGACCTCCTTCGAGCAGGAATCTCCGGCGCGGTGGAAATTTACGAGATTGCGCACCTTCAGCGCGACGCTGAACCTCTTTCTCATTGTTGACGGGATCACACTGCTGATTGCTATCCCGGCGATAAAAAAATTAGAGATTGATCGTCTTCAGTAAGCTGCTGTAAACCTAAATTTACCTATTCGACATCATTTTCATAGCCTGTGATCAGGAATAAACTCGTGGCAATCTACAGCAACATTATTCTAATTGTCGAATCCACGCATTAAAGCTTGTTAGTGAATCCAAAAACAGCGGTTAAGATTTTAATAACTTACTGTAATAATTAGATTTTATCTCTCCTCCACATCTCAATCAAAACCTTAGTCTGAAATGCTATTGTTCAAAAAAAGAACACCTTCTTCACAAAAAACAATTATTATTATGAAAAACTAAATAAAATGTGCTAAAATTAAATTAAATATATTGACCCAGCAGCCACAAGAGTTCTCACAATGAGTATTCTGGGAACTGAAGAGGAGTGAGCGATGGCGGAGACCCTCAAGAATAACATGGCGTTGAAATCCGGGGACCGGGAGAAGCGCCTCCTTGTCGTCGATGGAGACAGCGCACATCTGTATTATACGAGCATTCTGCTGCAACGGCTCGAATACAATATCCACACGGTAAAAACCGCGGAGGACGCACTGGAGATCATGGGCGATATCCAGCCTGCACTTATCCTGACGGAAATATCCCTCGGCGGGATGGAGGGTGTCGTATTCCTGAGTAAGATCAAACGCCATCCGCTTTCTTTTTCCGTGCCGGTCATTATTCTTACATCGTCAAAGGACCAGACCGTCAAAGCCAACTGTCTGCAGGAAGGGTGTGCCGCCTACCTGCAAAAGCCGGTGGAACCCGATGTGCTGTACGCGGCAATACAGAAAGCAACGGAATCGCCGCCCCGCCTGTATCTTCGGCTTAATACTACGTTGAACGTCATCGTGGGAGACGATAAAGCCGCGCAATACGCCGGGAGAAGAGATTACATCACTGCCCTGTCGGAACACGGGATGTATATTAGTACGTTAAAACCCAAGCCAGTCGGGCTCCAGATACCCATTACGATATTACTTGAAGATTCGAAAATCAGAGTCGAAGGAGTGGTGCTCTACAGTTTCCAGCGTGAGGAAGGCCCGCTGAAAACCCCAGGCATGGGTATACAATTTGTCAGCATCAGTCCCAAAGATCAGAACGTAATCAAAGTCTATATCAAGGCGAGATCATGAAAGGCCGTTATTGTATCTTGAGCGTGCGCTGATTCGAATTTGTATTGGTAAGAAAATCAATCACCGCAAAGGGAGCAGTGGTGGAAGACATAACGGCGGCGATTGATTATTCTGATACCGAGTTTGACATACTCTGCATTATCGACATTGTCGGGTTGCGTGCTCTACCCGACCTATATCTGTTTGCCATTTCCGCGGCGAGCCCGCTTGTTCCCGCCGTTGTGGTCATCATGGAGCTGCGGGGGCAAGCCACGTACGCCGTTTTACATGGTGGGCCGCATGGAAGGACAGTCAGTGGTGCTGCGGGCGGAAAAGGGCAAGCTTCGGTTGTCGGTTGACGACGAAGAAGATGACACTACGGAGGAAGTGGTATACAATCTAAACGAGGAAAGACACGACCGATTCTTCGACAGTCGAATTAAAATGTAGTACAGTATCACAGAAAATAAAAAACAGACGAGGAACCCAAAAAATAAGTAAGTATAAGGAGAATAAACCGTATACAAACAATAGCTGGATGCACAGCAGATGTTAAACGGCGCACATATTTTTTCCGAAGACAACAAGGAACCAGCATGGTATAACAAGTGCGGCACATAGCAACACGAAAACCTCGCATGATTACTTTTTTATCTCGATGTTGAGCGTGTACTGTGCGCTTCCTCCATGACCATCATTTACTATAAACATGACTGGTTGCACACCCTTGAATTCTGGCGGTACAATCCACGTCAATAGCCCTGTAGACTCATTGATATTCATCCCTGGAAGAGGTGTACCCAGAGCATAGGTCAGATCATCACCATCAGCATCAGAAGCCTTCACCTGATAAGTATAGGTCGTTCCGTCAAAGGAAAAATCGGTATGTTCTACAATCACCGGCGGTGTATTTGAGACTTCACCTTCCACCACGACAGGTTTTCCGTAGTCCATCCCGTCGAAAGCAGTTACCTTGAGAGATATCTTGTTGCCCCGCTTGAGAGGCACTCCGATTCGCTGGTCCGTGCCGGCCGGTTGACCGTCCACCGTCCATTCATACAAGACTGTCACAGGATCACTATCAGGGTCAATCGCGGTAACATCAGCATACAGCATATCTCCAGACCTAAAGATTTCCGGCATGAATTTTACGGTTGTTATCTCCGGAGGGCTGTTCTTGATCTCCACGGCATTGGAAAAGACCTTAAAGGCAGGGCCCGTTATGTTTGCCTGTACGATATCTCCCCTCTTTGCGTCGGAGGCTTTAAAGCTAGTCGCCACGCCGTTTGAGACTGATACCCCATTTACGGTCCATTCTATTTGCCTGGCATCGGAAAGATTAAAGTTGGCCGGTATTATATAAAAGACTGCGTTACGTCTTGCATCACGGGGTGCAATTTCTATAGAGTAGGCTGATGTAGGTTTAGAGACAGCGCTGCTCGCTGTCTTACTCCCTCCTTCTCTTATTTCAGCCGACTTTTGAGAAGAACAAGACAGCACAAACAACAAAACACCTAGTAGTACCTTATCCAGATGAAATCTTCTAAGCATAGATCGAAGGTTTGCTATAATCTCTTTCGTGGATACTGTCGAGTATTATCATCATGCCCGGTTGTATTCCATGCCCATCTTAATAACTGTCCCTCAGTACTGATACAGAACGCTTAACCGTGCTCGTTCTAAGACATTGACTGTACTCTGGGCAAGAATCTCAACGGTGAATAAACGCGGCGTGTTTAACGATGTAACGCTAGAGCCCGCATTTTGTACGGCACCAGATGTGTGCAGACTCATTCCCGTCCCCCGTATAACGCCGGTCATATTACCGACCATGTCGATTATATTTATATATATTTGGTACTCGTTGTTTGCCCCAAGTGTGAACGAAATGTCCGGATCAGCAGTATTAATGTCTATTGACCGACTATAGGTTGACGGCCAACTGGTAGCTGGAACATTAAGCTTTCCTACGGCGGGGTCAAATAATCTCGGATTATTGGGAATCTGAAAATTCTGAATGCCAGGGATATTTGGATTCGCACCGGCATTGATAACTTCACATGCCACTGCAACTCCTCCGGCGGCCGCCTCATACACGGACTTGTAGCGCTTCGTGCTGCCGGCCATGCGCGTGCTCTGCATCACCATGTAAATTAATCCCGCAGAAATAATAAGCGCAACCGCCGAGAACACCAGAACAATAAGGAGCGTAACGCCTTTCTCATTTTTTGATATTATCATTAGCAGTACCTCAAATCAAGTTTGCCGTCTGGATGGTCAATTGATACACTACCCAGCGGTAATTGACGTTCGCTCCCAACGTGTACCATCGACCGTTCAGAGATGGGTAATCTCCAACATAAATATCATTAGGCGGGTTCGTCGGTTGTGTATATGATGTGTCCTTACGACCTTCATGTGTCAGGATATATATGGTAACTTGCTTGAGTTCTGTTCGTATTTGCTGGGCCGTCAAGGGATTAACAGTGGCGATATCTGACATCGGAGTAAGTGGCGTGCCCAATCCTGTTGTATCCAGCCAATAAACAACCTGCATATCTGCGACACAATCGAGCAGTGATTGTAAAGTAAACGTCCCGGTTATCTGGCTCATTACAGCTTTATAGAGAACGCCGGCATTGGGGGCACACCGGCTAGGCATGCCATCAGGTCCATTAGCGCTGATAAAATAATCTGCCCGGTTAAAAGGGCTTCTCGGCGTTCCTGCAGCGGCAAGGCTGTCGATACCGTATACCATATAGGCGTCGGTTGACGCGAAGGGTACAAAGTTGGGGTCAACAAAGGGTGGATTTCCGCCAATATACGTAGTATAAAAATTATTTCCTACAACTAACGCCCTCTTGGTTGGGTCACTGATTTCAAGGGCGATCACTCTGTCATTTATCTGAAAATTCTCGGTTGAAGAGTTTTGAGAATTCCATAGCCCGGGTCCAGCCCCGGCGTTCGTCCCATTGAGTGTCCCAAGGGTGGTCACATACGTCCATTTTTCGCCTGCGGTATTGCGTGCCACATTCATTGACTTAATGACAAGATAGTCCGAACCACTGAATATGCTGTTCACCCCGGTGTATACCGCACCGTGCTGGCTTACAATAGCCCTCGGTGCACCAGAGGGGGAATCATTGAAGAAAGATGCATAAGGGTTGTTGGCATCAGCAGCGGCCTCCGAATAGGGCATTTGCGTTGTATTCCAGCCCCAGAATAAACCGTATCCCGCACTCATCACGTCACGCCTCAATAATTCAAGCCCCACCATGTTCTCATTCGATTCAACGATCTTTTCTTGAGTCCTGGACTGCCCCAAGAAACCGGTGAACGAGGTTGCAACTGCCGTGATTATCAGCAAGGACATAAAAATGGTTATTAATAATTCAATCAAGGTAAATCCTGTTTCTCTTCGCATCACTGTGTATACCTCACGAGCGTGGCATATGTTTGTGTTTTCGTTTGTCCTTTTCTGGTCCAGGATACCTTTATAATCACCGACTTGTTATTTGCATCAAGCGGGTTTACCGTCTGCGTGCAAGTGAATGGAAAATTTTCGATGCCCCGAAGATTCTTCGTGACCGTCGTCGTTGTTGTTGTGTAAACCGAGGGAAGTGAATTAAATGGTGTATTTTGCATCTGAGTAATCTGCTGGTCAGCCACACTTGTCGCTTCATTCCGCAGAAGATTATCTACATTCATGCTCATAACCACGGCAGAAGTTGTGACCAGTCCGGTAAAAACTATAGAAAACAGAAACATAGAGATTATGACCTCTATCAGGGTAAACCCTTTATTAGAGCACTTGAATGCAGTTTGTACCATTCCATCTCCCTATGCGTATTCTTGTTGGTGATACCGAGATACAGTCGTAAATTGACAAATAAAGGTTTGTTAACCCGATAGTGCCAGTGCCTGATATGATCCCTCTGTTGTCAAACTGTAATTGTAAAAAACCCGCAGGGTTCACCCACATCTGATCTTTTGTAATTGTCGATATTACCAGAGTGTCGCTTCCCGGGGTAAGGATACCATCGCCGTCCGGAGCAGGGAATGTATCATCATATGTCTGATACTGGTTCTGTACCAGGTTCAGCTGCAAAAATTGGATCCTGTTATAGTTCATTGCCCGTGCCCGTGTATTGACCAGGTCAGAATACATCTGCTCGATCTCTTGTTCTACCCTGACCTTAATCATCCAGTGGCTCATTAATGGGGCGGCTATGGAAACCAAAATCGCTACTATGCCAATAACGACCATAAGCTCAGTCATCGTGAATCCATTTATTGACGCATATGTAGGTCTGTTCTGAAAACGCTTCATGTGCATACCATCCATGCCTTGTCTATCATCTTTCTCTGATCTGTAAAACCCGTTTTGCGGGCGGAGGCACGAGGAACAATGCCATGCCCTGGCCGGTCGGTGGGGCACCGGGTGTTGTTATGGCCGTACTTCTGCCGTCAGCACCTGTCATGGCGTCTTTAAGGTTGATCTGCGCAATGGCGCCGGTCGAAACCTCAGCCAATACCTCGCCTTGCAACAATGTTCCTCCAGGTCCACCGTTACAATAATTGGCTGCCCAGATTTGCGTTTGCCCTCCAACGGTGCACTCGTTAACGTAGGGCATGAACGTTGTATAAAACACGAGGCCGTTCGATGACGCCACTGGGTCTGTGATAACTCTTTCAGCACCGTAATTGAACGTTTGCCCGTTAAAGGAGTATGTCCCGGCGGTATTGAGGTCAATATACCAGCCCGGGAATCCTGATGCATTAGTAATTGAACAGTTTGGTATGGAGTTGGTCACATCGGTCAAACTGCTGGCACTGACCCCGGTTTGACACGCACCCGCTAGCGCCGGATTAATTATGAAATAGTCACTTGGACTTGCCTGCACCAACTGTGCGCACGGTTCCTTGATGCCAAAAAGATGCCTTTGGCCGGAAGCACTGCCCGTGCTGTCTGGATCGTCGACGTTGGAATTCTGAGCATAAAAATATCTGCCTTCGCCGAAGAACAACCACATGTTGCCGTTACTGGGATCGTCCAGGTGCTGCACGGAGGAAGTAATGGGTCCAAGGCCGTCAATCACATTACTCCATGTCCAGGTAGTCGGGTCCAGATTCAAGCCTGTGACGATGCGTCCGACGCCGCCATTTGTCCAGGTATACGGTGCGTTTGCAGTGCGCATGGTGTAGGGAACATAAATCACTGAATCTTGATACATAAGCTGCGGATTTGCATAGCCGGTATCATGAGTTGAATTATACATGGAGCCTGCGAACGCATACGGTATCCCCGTATCTATAGTATTAAGCAACTGTCCGGTCGGCAAATCAAGAATAAAAAACCTCAGGTCCTGATCCGAATAACCCATAAACTGGTTGGACGCCGTATTGATAGGGCCCGTAGGTCCAGAGCCGAATACAACTAGCCATCTCCCGTTATTGCCGGGGTTAGAGACTCCATTGGGTTCCGTCGAGTTTATCCTCACTATCGCAGGGCCCGATGTCGCAAAGCCAAGCTGGCTACTCGAGAACTCCCAGAGGAGAACGGGATTATCCTGATCGGTGACATCGAGCGCAAAATAGGACGAATATCCCTGGCCGGTCACAGGTGTTTGCACACAGTCAGGGTTCCCGGAACCATCCACGGAGGTGCACGTGGCAGTCGCATCCCTGCATGCTCCGCCCGTTCTCATGCCGCCAATCACGATGGTTCGCCAACTTGTGCTGTCTTTTGGACAATCCCAGTAGTTCGCCTGCGTACACGAGGCGGGCTTATTTGTGCTTGCATCAAAAAGAAATGGCGCAAGATCAACGGTGTAGACATGGCAATAATTAGGATTATAATTATATTTGAGATAGGGCAGGACGTTTTTGGGAATAAATGCCCAAAGTTCATTGCCGCAGGGATTTGCGTCTGTTGGGCTGCATACCTGGCCTGTATCCGGATTGATCAAGCGCGCTTCATCGAACTGCCCCTGCCCGCTCCACTGAAGCTGCAACGTGCCTAGCTTAAAGGCGTGAAACATCCCGTCATTGGCGCCAGCGTAAACCGCTCCTCTGCTGGCGTAGCTCGCGGTATTCGTATAGGCTTGGTACGTGCTGTCTCCATATAATGTCCAATATTCATTATTGAGCGGTACCCACGAGGCGATTTTGGGTGTGGAATTCAGGATGTCTCCCAGTTTCCAGACATTTGTTGTGGTGCCCATGGAAACGGTACGCGAACGATACGTGGTAGCCGGAAGGATATCCGTACCGGTAATGTAATTTATGGTATTCTGGGCGGTTGGGACATCAGAGACATTCAAATACGTTGTTAATGTTGCCGCACTGGAAAGTGAAAAATTCATGAGGGTGGCGCCGTCGATCGTTGTATATATGGTCCGTGGACTCGTGGATAAATTCCTTTGCCACAACAACGTACCCGAATCAAATATATTCTGTAACTGATCAAATGGCAGAGTCGGAGTGTTTTCGCTTATCAATAGACTGCCATTCCCGTTCACGTCATCGTACCGTGCTGCCATGGTCAGTTGAGTAAGATTATCATAGTAAAACTGCGTAATATAATCCTGCTGTAAATTCAGCATGTAATCATGCACGGTATCTTCTCGTATGCTACTCTGTGCAAAACCGGGATCTAAATAGTACCACAGATTCTGGAGCCCGCCAGTCCATGCAATCTGGGTATTGCCAAACAACCGTTCTGGATAAAAAGATGCCTGAAGAAGGTTAGAACCACTGCCTGCGCCGGAAGATAGCACGGATGCGGCAGTGCCCGATTCCACATTACGCGCTATGGCGGCAAAAATATCCGTAAGTGCACTTAAAAATTCAGTCGGATCATTCACATAGAACGCGTGGCCGGGATTTGCCAGATTATCCTGGGCGGTGCCGCCGGCTATCGCTAGTTGATCAAGCGTATTCTGGTCGAAAGGACTGAGACCAACACCCAAAGCGTATGTCTGGATATCAAAAGGATACGTAGTGCCGTTGACCGCATATGTAAACAGGCAGGTGGGATCAGCCATGTTTAACGTGGGACATCTCAGAGAGCTTATCTTGCTGAGAACATCCGGCATAAGAGACGCGGAGGTTCCGGGGTTGCCGGATTCATTAGTATCCGGCATACCATCAGTAACAAAGACAACATAATTTTTTCTACAATGATCACTTATAGGGCTGGCGATAGCACCTCCCTGATTCAGCGTCCCCTTAAAATAGTCTAAGGCCGTCAAAAAAGTCCCCGGCGTCGGGGATAGGCCAGCGTTTATGACATATGAACAGGCATTCGGATTAGCCGTATTCGCACAACTCATATAAAAATTACAGGCAGCCGGAGCAGTCGTACCCGCACAGTCCGGATCGTTGGGCGGATTATTCCCGGTTGTTGATAGCGCCGTCTCGAGTGCAGTTATTTGTGCAGGGGTACTGGCGGCGATCGGGACCTTTAAGTAGCCGCCGCCAGGCGAAGAATTTGCAAACCATGTCGGACCGATATACCACGAATCTACTATTCGGCCGAAATTCCCGTATCCGTTTGCCTGGTCGGAATCAGTAGGTCCGAATGGTCCTTGGTACCATTGCCAACCAAAGTATCCGGGGTTGCCGAGTGTGTAACTGTCACTCTGACCGGTAAAACTACTCCAGCAATTGTAATTAAAATCACCAAATTGGCCAACGACTAATTCATTATTCCAAACATAGCCAGGAGCAAAACAAAACCATGCGGCGCCCGGATTCCAGGACGAATACATGGCCGAGTTGTGGGCGGTATATATGAAATTTGCCGGATCATCGGGATTTGGCCATGCCTCGGTTTTTGGATAGTTGAGCGAGCAGTAATTATTTCTGAGCGCTGAACCAATAGGATAACCGCCTATCCCTGCATTAGGCGGTAATTGGATATTCTCATCCATATATGTCCCGTCAAAAAGCGGATTATAGGCTTGACAGGCTGTATTGCAGGCTGTGAGTGCTGCGGCATTCCCTGTCTCGCAATAATTGACACAGGCAGGTACTGTCGTAATGTCGTTTGTCGGTATTGGTCCACAGTACGATTTTGGCTGATAAGAAACGAAATACGGCGATGCACTAAGATAATAATAACTTATGCCGGGGAGCGAGTACGTGGCAATGCCAATATTCATCTGAGCCGAATATTGATTAACAAGGCTTAATAATGCGTTTTTCGCGAGGACGGCCTTGCTGTTCGGGTCATAAGATCCTAGTGCAGTATCATACACATTCTCATCCATGCTTTGTGCGTTGTCCAGTATGATCAAGACATTCGGAGGCAGGGCATTGGAAACGAACGAGGGAAGTTGACAAAAGTTGGTCATGTTATCAGATGCTGATGTGTCTTTCGCAAAAAAACCGAGCAGGAAGAGACAGATAAGAAGCATATATATCAGTAGGTTATTTTTTTTACTCATTATGATCCTCCTCGTTTGCAGACCCTGTTCTATCCATTAAAAAAGAACCCTAATAGACTCCATAAAAAGCTCACCGATTAGTGGTTCACGGCACTTACCGGTGAATGATGGCTTGTTTCAAGACATTATTGAGAAAAATAAGCTCAACGCTCTTCTTACTGTTTGGAGACGCTAATTCACTGAGCTGCGCAGGTCTGTAAGTGATTCGAACATTTTCAAGGCTGTAGTTGTTGGTTTCTGTATATAATACGTTATTCTTAATACCTATAAAAAACTCGGTTCTTAGTGTTACCGTTCTCTGGGAAGCTGCCTGCTCACTGGCTTCTGGGGGTACCGTGGCGTTGCTGGTTGTTATTGGATAGGCAATAGAAGAGAAGCAGACCGTAGCCGTTATGAAGATCGATACAAAAAAACCAACTCTTTTTATTGTTTTTTTTGTCATTTTTGCTCCTCATTATCCGTTATATTATGAACATTAAGCATTTTTCAGGCACGACATAAATTCTGTGACTGTTTGCTAATCATATATTCAAAGTTATAATTACATATATACTTATCGGTATTTCTATGTATTTCTTTAAGTTGCTTTGGGTGTCAAATTCCTACGTACATAAAGTTCAACGCAATGGTTTATTTATTTGACGTAACGAAATGATGCGTTACCGTAATTGTCCTATGTGATGGAAAACCAATTTTTCGGTTGCGGTCGACACTTTTCCCTTTGCTATGCCGCATCTCCATAATTTCTATTGAGTATGCACTCTCACGCTCGATTTCTGATAATAGCTTCGGGAAACCCGCGACTTTACTGCTTCCGCCATCATCAAGTCGTATAAATCCCACATATGTGATCCGCAGGCCGGGCAGCGCTCCCAGAGAAGGACATCAGGCCGCGTTGTCACAATAATAGCTGAACATCCCGGGCAGATAAATTTAGCTTCAATCATAGAATGACCTTTTACGTATGTCGTTTCAAAATGCTTACTATGTTTTAACTGCAATCGTAATGCCATATTAATTCTTTGTTTTTTTAATAGGTTATAAATTAAAATAGGAAGGATTTGCTATCTGCAATCCTCTGGTATGTAATGCATTACATAACGATTATATCCGGATCATAGGCACCGCTTGTTTCTCCCGAGTTCGCGTATTTTCACCATTTCAGCCTTACGTCGAGTAATTGAGTGGACCACTCGACAAACTTGCGAGCTATGTCGGCCTCATTCTTCACACAGACTCAAGCGGAGAAAAAAAAGAGACTACAACAGGCATTACTGACCGACGCAATCAATTTCTTCGACACTTAATCATTGAATGTTCGTGGATTGCTGTTAGGAAATACCCGGCGCTATTGATGGCTTTTGAACGCCTCTTTAAAAACATGCCAAAAACCAGGGCCACCATTCCTATAGCCAGAAAACCATTGAACCGCATCACATACGTCCTGAAGAATCAGCAGGAGTATGTGCCTGCAATTATACAGTGAATTTCCCGACAAGAGTCGGGAGCTTATAGCGCTTATTAAATGACAATAAGAAACGGGATCACGCTAGAGCGGACAATCTTAAAACCTGATCCATCGTGGGTAACGCTTACCTCCTGCAGCTAGCTAATAAATCGTAGCGTTGACTAGAAACTACGAACAGAATTCCTCATTTTTTTTGTTATCTTGGCTCTCCGGGCTGTGCCTACAAGTATGCAAGCGAGACTGTTACCCTGAAGTTTCATAATACCGGTTGTAACTTGTACATAAAAAGAGTCGAGGTGCCGCGATGAATCAAATACTCATGCGTGCCGTATTATTTCTGCATTTTATCGAGAGACCGCTGCATGCCAAGACGGGTATGGGAAAAGCCGAGCGGCGCAGGTTCCTCTTCTTTATTCTCGAAGTTCATTAATTCACACCGCCAACAGTTATGCAGTTTTTGTTCGAAGGTTCCCTGAATTTTGCGGCCGCAGAGAGAACCCGCAATTCGCCCAGCAGGCCCTTCCTGCATTTTCTCATCCATGGACTCTGTCAAGCATATGGAGGGTTGTCACGGGGTAGATGACAATCTCTGCTGCTTTATGTCCGCCCGTTGATGACCACACTTCTTGTATTCCCAGCAATTCATCTTTTTCATTTAATCCTCCAAAAACCATTATGCCTTGTCGGAGACATGTTTTTTAATATCTGCGGTCCAAAACGCACCATAATTCTGATCTCACCCTGTCTCAGAGCCCCATTTTTTTCTGGTAGATCATGCTGGCCAGCTCTTCGCGGGTGATCAAACCTTTTTCAACGAGGAGTGCGATGAGTGCATCAAGTCGCGTCTTGTTGTCCTGCACTTCCAGATTCAAAGCTTTTTCTTTTGACAGCAAGGGAGAGGCCGTATTTCCCGATTCCATTTTCGTCATGTTAAGATTGCTTCCATGGATAATTTCCATCTTCTCGCCAAAACTGGGACTTCGTGGATGAAATGGCGAGCCCGTTGACTGTTTGCGGGCAAATTCCTCGTGATCATAATATTTCCTGATAGCGTCACGGATCTCTGACTCCAAGGCAAGTGCAGGTTTTATATCCAGTCCCGTAATAAACCGGATCCCGTCCATAGCCTCGATGTCAAGAGGGTCTGACATAACTAGCACGAGTGCACCTTTTTCCTTTCTTACCGGCAACACTTGGTATTTTCTTGCGACTTCAGGCTTGATAAGCTTAATAACGCTCTCGGGGATTTGGGGATCGAAGGGGTTGACATAGGGAATTCCCAGTTGCTCGGAAATAACCCCGGCTAAGTCTTCCTCCTTGATAAATTCCAGCTCAATCAGGATGGAGCCTATTTTCCCTCCCCAGTTTCGCTGATGTGCAAGTGACGACTTAAGCTGAAAGTCATCGATGAGCCCTGCTTCTTTTAGCATGTCGCCGAGTTTCTTGATCTCGGCCATAGCGTCCACCTCCCTGCATAATGGTGTGTTCTTAAGCAAGCGTTAATTTTAGCATTATCCTCGCATGCATTATTGGCTGGAGAAGCAACATGCATGGAATCGATCACCTTCTTAGTGGAACGGGCAATAAAGATGTTGTAACCGAACTGCTGGATCATCATGCTCGTGCTGAATCGGTCCTCGTCATTACTTCCCCCTATAAACCGCTTACTTCTGTCCGTAGAGTTCATCTTTCCATACGTATTGATCTATACATAAGTAATGCTATAGACGATCATCAGGGAATGTCCGTCAAATTCACATCATTTGTGCTTAGCGTCTTGTTGCATTATTTATATTGCCCTCAATAATTGACGTTCGCAAGGTGCAACTTGATCCGTTCGCTCAGTTTAGCAGGAGAGGTTGTCATCTTTGGCAGAAACTCCGTGGCTCCAGCATTTATGGCTCTCTCTACCTCTATCGATGAGTTTCTTGCCGAAAAAACAAGTACCGGCGTGTTCCACCATTCAGGTTTTTGCCTTATAATTGAAAGGAGCTTCAACCCGTCAAGCTTTTCCATATAAGGTTCGAGAATGATCAGGTCGACAGCCTCTTTTCCCAGATGAGCCAGTGCCTCCACACCGTCACGTGCCTCCAATACGGAATAACCATCGAGAATGAGTTTGTCTTTATGCAAACGTATGGATACTGCATTGTCATCAACGATCAGGACTTTTTTCTTTATCACAACGGAAGTTCCCTTTGGGGCCTCAATCAACGGGTGTGTAGGAATATAGGGGGAAAGTGCTCTCTCACATCCCAAAACTTGGTCCCGATATCAAGATTGTAAACTCAATATTCAGGAAGATCACGTTCATAGGGCAATCATGATTCCTCTGAAACATGCAGTTGCCCGCGTGGTTCAGTACCTTAAGACACAGTCAGCAAAAGCGCTTGAGACGAAATCACCTTTTTGCAATAGGTCTATTTAGCTAATGAAGGTATTTGGTCTCGTGGTTACTGTGTGTCGTGCATAGGCTTGGATGAAAAGAAAATTCTCGCCTATGTGGAACACCAAGAAAAAGAAGACAAAAGACAACAGCATCTAACATTGTAAACCAAGATGTCCCCGGCTCCTGCCGGGGCAGGATCACTACGTCCGTTCCCGCCTTTTTTTTGTGCAAGCTCCAGCATGAGATCCATCACTGCCGTTTGTGGCACGGTGCTGAACCGTAACTCATAAGGCTCGCTGAGGAGGTCCATCAAGGCGAGGAGCCTCCGATAATTGTCCGTACGAACGTGCTTCTCGAAATCGTCCCGTGTTTTCCACTCCTCCACGAGGTAAAAGGTATTTTTGTTCTCAATGTCCTCATACAAACGGTAACTAATGCAACCCCGTTCAACCCGCGTGGGCTCAAGCATTCCTCGGATCGACTCCATGAAATTATGACGCTTGTCTGGTCGCACAGTCATTCTCAGTGTTACGATTATCATGTCAGTCATGGCCTCCTAATGCGGAATATTTGACCTGAACGGTTACGTTTTTCTACTAATTTGTGAGGTTTTAGTTACTGGCCCGTTTTGGAACGGCTGGCAAAGGGGACGCTGCTTACGCTATCCGTGTATAGTCATGTGTACGTGATGATTTGCATCCTCATGACGATGTGTTTGCACTATTTGTGCCGAGGGGGGAGGGGTTGAGGTATTGTGTTGATAATATTTAACTATCTGATAGAGGACTACAACGAAGGTTATGATAGGAAAATGTCTATTCCTGATATTTAAGAGATATCCTTACATATCAGGAATTCATTTTTTTCTTTGAATGCCCAGCTTTTTCATCTTCGACTCAAGTGTCTTCGGATTGAGACCGAGGATTTCTGCTGTTCCGCCTTTTCCGCTCACGCGCCAGCCCGTGGAGTCCAATACGTCGGTGATATGCCGGCTCTCAATCTCTTCGAGCGTTCCGAGGCGCCCGTTTTTTGCCTCAATTGACTTCGGTATCTCGATGCGGAGAACCCGGCCGGTGGTCATGATCATCGCCCGCTCGATAACATTGCGCAGCTCTCGTACATTTCCAGGCCACCCATAGTTCTGCAGGGTTTCGATGGCTTTCTGGGGTATGGATTCAATCCGTTTCCCCATTCTCGCACCGAACTCCTGAACAAAGGACCACACCAGCGGAAGGATGTCTTCCTTGCGCTCACGCAGAGGAGGCACGAAAAGCGGAAAGATGTTGAGTCGATAAAACAAGTCTTCACGGAACCTGCCTTCGCGAACATAGTGGTTCAGATCGCGGTTCGTGGCGGTAATGAGCCGGACGTTTACCTTGATGGTTTTGGGGCTCCCGAGTCTCTCGAACTCACCGTCCTGGAGCACCCGGAGAAGCTTGATCTGCAGCTCTAGCGGCATCTCGCTGATTTCGTCGAGGAACAGAGTGCCGCCGTCAGCCAGTTCGAAGCGGCCCATCTGCCGGGCATGGGAGCCTGTGAAGGCGCCCTTCTCGCGTCCGAAGAGCTCGCTCTCGATGAGGGTCGGGGGCAGTGCGGCGCAGTTTACTTTCACCAGGAGACGCCCTTTGCGCGGGCTCAGGTCATGGATCGCATTGGCCAGCAGTTCTTTCCCTGTGCCTGTCTCACCCTGGATCAGGACCGTGGAATCCGTATTGGCCACCTGCTCCACCTGTTTCAGGACGTTGCAAATCGCCTCGCTGTTTCCCACGATGTTCTCATGAGTGTGCAACAGCTTGACCTCTTCCAGGAGGTAGCGATTCTCGGCTTGAAGCTGTTCCGCTTCCATCTTACTGGCTTCGAGAGTTAGTTTTTCAAGCTTTTTGCGTTCAGTGACATCGCGAATATTACATTGTGCCAGCCTTGCCCTGTCGACCATATATATTTCTGTGTCGATATATTGCCCGGACTTGGTTTTTACCTGAACATCATCGTAATTAATAATGCCGCTTTTGTTCAAGGTTTGCATTATGGTTGGAAAATCACCCATATCGAGCGATATACCGATATCCTTAAGTTTTTTCCCGATGCACTCCTCTTTGGGGTAACCAAACATTTTCTCAGCGGCCGGATTAATATGGGCTATATTTCCTTCGCGTTTTTCGAGAAGCACTATCCCGTCGCTTGCGGTCTCAAAAAGGCGCCTGTAACGCTCTTCAGACTCTGTTAACAAGTCTTCCAGTCGCTTGCGCTCGGTAATATCCTCAATGGCCAGGAGGATGATCCGCTCTTTTCCCGACACTCTTTGAATTTGCCGGGCATTCAAAAGCATTATGCGCCTGCCAATGGTAGAAAACTCGTGTTCGACCTCATAGTTATCAAAGGTTGTCTTTTCGGGAAGGATGGTTTCTAGCAGTTCTTGCAGCTTGGGAATATTCCACTGCTTATTGCCCAGGTCATAGATAAGCTTTCCCACGGTCTCCTTGGGGGTTACATTAAAGACTTCATAGAAGGAGCGGCTGGCGGTGACTACCCTTAAATCTTGATCCAGAGCGATTAAGGGCTCACGCACGGTGTTGATTATGCTCTCAGCGTATTCGCGGGCTTCATCTGTGGATCTTTTAGTTACTTCCAGTTCTTTGCGGGATTTTTCCAGCCCATTTTCTATCTCCCTACGCTCGGTAATATCCTCGATAGCAAGGAGGATTATCGGCAGGTCGTTTTTCTTTTCTCTGATTTTGCAGGCATTAAGGAGCATGGTTTTCTGTCCGATGCTCTCAAAATTATGTTCAATTTCGTAATCATCAACTGTTTCGTTCTTCGGAAGAATATCCTCAAGCAGCACGCGAAGTCTCGGGATGTTCCATTGTCCATTTCCAAGATCGTATAAAAGGGAGCCGATAGTATTTGTGGTATCTACCTTGAAAATATTTAAGAAACTTCGATTTACCGACAGAACTCTCATATTTTCATCCAGGATGAGAATGCCTTCACGAACTGTATTAAAAATGTTCTTGAAATACTCGTCCTGGATTAACATCTAATCTCCCCGGATCCCAATCTTCGATTTCATGGGGGGCTCTTTTATTGCAAAAGGATCGGCCCGATCGCTATAATTTAATTATATCAGAATATTCATATTGAAATGAGAACATGACCTTATCAATGGGCATGTCCTTTTGTGTCAGAAAGCGATATCTGCGTAAAGAATACTGGTAGTAAAGATTTTTATGTCAGAATTTAGCAGATTTTACTATTTAAAGCCGATTTTCATGCTCTAGAGATAAAATAACCTATTATAGGTATGTTTTTCTTGATAGGAGTCATTAAAAAGCCGAAATGGTACCCAAACGAGTTTTGCTGAGAGTCTCGTTCGGGGAGCCATACTAATACGAATAGGCCAATTTCTAAGGAAATTGGCCTATTTTACTTCGCCCTTGTTTATCCTACTCTGCTGTATGTATCTTCGAAGTTGATTCTGATTGAAATATTACACTTCTTGTTCCATAATACCAATAAATATGACCTCTTCGAAACAACCCTCTGACCTTAAGGTTTTCATATAAAACCGCGAATCCACTTGTGACGAGTGCGGCCAGAACCTCGGTCGTAAGGCATGGATTACTCTGGATCGAGAAATGGGGGCGCTTTGCTTAGAATGTGCAGGCATGGAGCATCTAGTCTATCTCCCGTCTGGGAATACAGCTTTGACAAGGAGAGCTCATAAGAACTCAACCTTGGCGGCGGTAGTTCTTAAATGGAGTCAGAATAGAAAACGATACGAACGACAAGGCATCCTGGTCGAGGAGCAGGCGTTAGTGCAAGCGGAACAAGCATGCTTAGCTGATAAGGAAGCTCGGGAGCGGAGCAGAGAGCGCGAAGCAGAGCGGCGGGTCGAATATGATCGCGCATATATAGATCTATTCGCTAAACGAATTCGCGAACTATTTCCCATTTGTCCTCCAGAAAGAGAAGTAATCATTGCGGAACACGCATGCCTTAAATACAGTGGCCGTATCGGTCGTACGGCGTCCGCAAAGGATCTGGAGGAAAAGGCTGTTTTATTAGCCGTAATCGCCCATATCAGACATACTGAGACGCCATATGACAGACTTTTGGCAATGGGATATGATCGGCGGGAAGCGCGAAGTCATGTCGAAGGCAAAGTAGATGAAGTCATTTCTACCTGGAGCAATCATAGGTAAATCAGGGAGTATAGGCGACCGTGTTAAACAGATCTGTAGTAATCGTCCGTGTAAAAAAGCCCTTCCTGAAATGGGTAAAATCATTACCCGATCCTGCAGACGTGTCCAGGGACACCATCAACAAAGATAACACAGCGTATCTCTTACCTGATTAAATATGGTTTTGAGGAGGACGAATTGCTTCAGCGATTTTACGACCTAATATTTGAAGAGCAGCTTAATGGATGGTGGAAGGAACAGAGCGACTGGCCGAAAAAACGCGACTTGGCGACATTCAAGAAATGGTTCGAGGTAGAATTTCATTCCCTAGTGCTTGATCTTGTCGATGGGCCACTTCAAGACGACGAGTAATACCTTATTGAAAAACCAGACATTTGCGACATACAATAATTCTGGATGAATTGTGTAATATGTGCCATTACGTAATATCGCGAGCTCCTTCCAGTAACAAACGACAGTTTCAGGATTTCGAAATTGCGAAACCCATATCAGGGAGCACTCTGACGCAAGTTTTACCCACTGCATATGCCCGACCTGTTTGAATAAGGAAGACCCCGTTACGTATCAGGAAATATTTGGAGATGATAAAAATGCGCAAGTCTCCAAAGCTATAAGAGAGCATCGAACAATGAACGCCTGAGGCTGAGGAAACCTGTCAATTGCGACTTCAAGGTGGATTCCGGGGAATCGGGGAAAATGGTCATAAATGCCATCCTCGAAGAGATCGGCGATACAGGAATGTGCGTTAGGACCGATCGGCCCCTAGAATCCGACTCCCTGCTATTCTCAAGCAGCGGCGTCGAGCATAAGATAGGGATTGTGAGATGGAGAAAACCAGCAGCTACCGAGGACGGCAGCTACCGAGTTGGCATTCAATTTGTCCGGGATTGATATTATTGCACCAGCGAGAGATGCACGGCGATGCTTCTACGTCAATCATCACCTGTTTCAAGAACTGGGACTAAGTAATCGCAGGTGAATGAAATAATCGAAAAGTATTTTGACAGTTCAGGCATTTCAAAACACTTTGTCTTGTTGTTGATTTCCTCGGAGATTACTGTCGTTATTTTCGCAGAGAAAGTAGTTCAGAACGAAATGTCTTTCCCGAAAGAACTTGAATCCGATGTCGATGAACGTAGGTGACCTCCTCCCAGTTATTGTACCAGGTGAGGATTTAGGCATTTGAACATCTTTATCCTTTCTTCAGCTTCTTACCTCCCAAGGAGTATCTGCATGACCTGCTTGCGCTTCGGCGGCGAGAGTTTTTTACCTGGCTGAATAACCCCAAGAGTGCGTGTCTTAAGGCTGTTTTGAGCTCTGTGAAGATTGTGATATGCTAAGCTTCAAGCGGAATCTGTCAGAGTTTCAAAATCACGCAATCTGCGTGTTTGTAGGTCGAGCCCGGAGAGCCAGGATCACAAAGAAAATGAAGAATTCCGTTTGAAGTTTTTAGTCAACAATACGTCCTATAGCTCGTTGGAGATGCATATCTTCGAACTATATCAGGTTACATTCCGTACCTAGCATTTTTTGGGTCATAGTATTTCATATCAGCTAATTTGCAATCAAGGGATCCCCCCAACGCCCCCATTTCTTTTTCTTGCCCTTTCTATAAAGATGTAGTAAAGTTTTTTAATATTTGTGTCTGTGATCTTTGAGGGGCGAAGTGACGGCTGATCTAAATCCATCTAGTATTATCGCATTATGCGAAGAGTTTCACTAAGCCCAAGCCACCTTTAATACGGAAACCAGCTCCTGATTAAATCATGAAAACTTCTCAGATTTTAAAAGTGGCTCAATTAGCACGCAAATTTACATTGACTGCCACCATTTTTGCTAGCACGGCCCTTCTTACAACACTCTCCGTTGTTTTCTGTTACATCGTGTTTGCAGTTTGGGAACCAAAATTCTTTCATAATATAATTTCATTGCTTCTGCCAGCCCTCACCCCTCTTTTAGTAACACCGCTTCTTGCGATAATCTTTTTCTTTATAATCCGTTCAATGACAGAAATGGACGCCATTTTACGGGAGCAGAATATAAAATTGGAGCAGGAAATCGTCGAGCGCAATCAGGCCGAGGAGAATCTAAAAAACCGTAATGCTTTTATAGAAACGATCTTGAATAATCTGCCGATCGGCTTAGCAGTAAATAAAATATCAGACGGGAAAACAATTTATCTAAACGATAAATTCGAAGAGATATACGGATGGCCGAGGAATATATTTTCAGATGTAGATAATTTCTTTCTCCATGTGATGCCGGATCCTGTTCAAAGAAAAACAAGAAAAGAAATAATAATGTCCGATATCGCCAGTGGCGATCCGTCAAGGATGCGCTGGGACAACGTGACAGTCAGCAATCAACGGGGAGAAACAATATTTGTCACTGCGGTTAATATCCCGCTATACGAGCAGGATTTGATGATTTCAACAGTACAGGATGTCACTGAGCAAATGTCTAGTGAAAAAGCTCTCGCCGAAAGCGAAAAGCGCTACAAGCGGCTCGTTGAGTCGGTAACGGATTATATATATGCTGTTAAAGTCGAAAACGGACGCCCAGTGGCAATCATGCATGGTCCGGGATGTTTGGCCGTTACCGGTTACACCGCCGAGGAATATGTTGCAGACCCAAACCTCTGGCATCGTATCATCCATCCTGGAGATCTATTTACAGTTACAGAATATGAGAAGAAGGTGCTCAAAGGCCGCTCGATAAACCCTTTGGAATACCGGATTATCCATAAAGACGGCACTATCCGGTGGGTAAGGAATACAGCGGTTTTACGTTTTGACAAAAATGAGCACCTGATCGATTATGATGGCCTTATTACCGACATCACGCCGCTGAAGCAGCTGGAGGCGCAGCTTCGTCAGGCGCAGAAAATGGAATCCGTGGGTCAGTTGGCTGGAGGAGTTGCTCATGACTTCAATAATATTCTCACGGCCATCGTCGGCTATGGCAACCTACTCTTGATGAAACTTCCAGAAGGCGATTCGTTAAACGTCTACGCCCAGCATATCCTTGCGTCTGCAGAGCGGGCAGCGCATCTCACTCACAGTCTCCTTGCTTTCAGCAGAAAACAGGTTATCGATTTAAAGCCTGTTGCTGTGAACGAGATCATAAGCCGGGTCGAGAAACTGTTGCTTAGGGTCATCGGGGAAGACATCGAAATTAAAACACGGCTCTGTAGACAAGACTTGCCTGTCTTGGCGGACAGCATGCAAATCGAGCAGGTAATGATGAATTTGGCAACGAATGCTCGTGATGCTATGCTGACTGGCGGGCTTTTATTGATTGAAACGGACTTGTTTGAGATGGGCGAGGACTTCATGAAGACTCATGCATATGGTAAACCCGGAACATATGCCCTCATCGCGGTAACGGACACCGGCATCGGCATGGACGAAGTTATTCGAGCTAAAATTTTTGAGCCATTTTATACAACCAAGGAAGTTGGGAAAGGTACGGGCCTGGGACTGGCCATGGTGTATGGTATAGTTAAGCAGCACAACGGCTATATTGACGTTTACAGCGAGCCCGATAAGGGCACAACGTTTAAAATTTACCTTCCTCTCATATTTCAAGCGCCCCCCAGAGAGAAAAAGCGTTCTCAGGAAGTCGTGTGTCGAGGCACGGAAACTGTTCTGCTCGCAGAGGATGACGACGAAGTTCGCATTCTCATGCGCACAGTGCTTGAGGATGCTGGCTATAAGATTATAGAGTCTGTTGATGGCGAAGACGCGATTCAGAAATTTAGAGAGAATGATAACATAAAATTAGTCGTTAGCGACATCATCATGCCGAAAAAGAACGGCAAAGAAATGTATCTAGAAATAAAGAAGTTTCGACCTGAAGTTAAAGTAATATTCACAAGCGGCTACACGGCAGACATTATCCATGAGAAGGGGTTTCTCGATATGGGATTGGATATTGTCCTCAAACCGATAGCAACCGCAGAATTCCTTCACAAAGTGAGAGAAGTGTTGGAAAAAAAATAACATACAGCTCCCCCCTTGATTATTGTGCCAGGTGGAAAGTTGGGCATTGGGGGTCGATACCTAGTGAGCTATAATCGTAGTTTGGTTTAGAAATGAACTGATTGCAACGGTATGAAAGCCGGTTTGACGCCCCCGTCTGTCTTCATTGTCCGTCGTATTAATGATGCATTAGCTCATGCATGGGTCCTCCGGTATGGTCACCGTGCATGATGGCATGTCGCGCAGGGATCTCATGCCGCAGCAGGGCCGCGCAGAACAACAAGCAAAGTAGCAGAAACGCTTCGAGACGTACTGCGCGTTTGAAGAATACGAGAACATCGGCTCCTGTCTTATTCAACGAGAAGCTTGAATAAAACTGTTTTACGAAACGAGAAAGGAAGCCCATGTTAACCGAATCGAGACCCGCGATTTGTCCGAGGTTCGGCACGCTTATGTACCGGTTATAGGCCGCGAGCAAAAGAAGCAGTATCAACAAGGCAATCTTTGTTGAAATGGTAAGACCATATGATGTGCGAACAAGGGCCTCGACGAAACCCACATAGACCAAGGCATTGTAAAGCGCTGTCAAAACGACGGAAAAAGACCGCAATACCCGCAATGCCTGAAAACCGCGCGACCTGGCGCGCAAGGGCGTGGAATGCTTGGCTGTTCAAGTCCGCTCCGCGGGGAAGAATCACGAAGGAAAGCACGAAGATACCGCCTGACCACACCAGCGCTCCGAGGAGATGAATCCAATCCATGATTTCAGCCACGCTGAAATCGCCTTTGTCCGCGGCATGCCCTGAAGCGCTCTCTGTTAGGGCAATGATAGCGTCGATGCAGATCAGGACGATGAGGGCCAGACGAGTGGCGCGAATCTTTCTGATCGACCCTGAAATCAGCATGAGAACAAGACATGCGATGCGGATGAGCCAGACGCGGCCTGAATGCGTTTTAAACAGCACGGTCGGCACCAAAGGAAAAGAAGAAAGAACCGTCTCCCCGCTCATCTCCGCAACACGCAGAAGGAAATCGATGACGCTTGCGACCATTGCCACTGCCGCGGAAATGATAAAGAGAAGCCACAAACGGTTTCGACAACCACGATCAGGGTATTCTGCGTCAGAAAAGACCCAGAGGGGAAAAACAAGGATTCCTGTGCAGAAAGCTATGGATATGAGTTCGACCCAAAGAGGAATGCTTTGGATAAAGATTCCCATGGACAGCTAATTTCCTTTCTCACTTGATCTTGAATGTGTAGGCGCCAGCGGTCCGGTGTCCGTCCCTTGCTACAACGCTCCAATAGACTATGTAGTCACCAGGAGGCAAAGGGGGCACGCTGACCTCGAGAAGAGTTGGATCCGACGCATCCACGTGCCCGTCCCCTTTGTCCACCATCATGCCGTCTTTCGCGGCATGGACCATGATCGAGAATAAGACAGGCTCCAGGGCGCTGTCAAACCAGATGCGAACGCTGGTCGGCACGACGGAGACTGTTGAGCCAGCTTCGGGATCGGAATGATCAGGGTGTGCGTGGCTCTGGGCTGCAACGGGCATCAAGAAGAGAAGTAAGAGAAAGAGGATCTGCGCCGCTTTCATGCTAAGAGTAGGTAGCCGGATTGTCACGAGGATATCAGCCTCCCTATGCGCCTCGCGAAGATGACCATAATAAAACATACATCCCGGCCTTGTCCCAAACGCCTTAAAGACAAGGCCGGAATGCCCATTTTTGTCAGAGAACGAATTCACCAGTATCTACTACATCTTCATCTTCATCGGTTCCGAGGACGCCATCTTATCGAGGAGGTCGATGACCGTCTGTGCCGCATTGCCAATCTTGTGCGTGCCCGCCATCATTTCGTTGCCGCCGGTAACGCCTTTCGCATGCATATCCGTCATCGCCTTGCCTTTCATGACTTCTGTCAGAAGGGCACTGGCGTCGGCCAACATCATTTTCCCATGTTCGATGGAATATTTGTCCACATTCGACATCCCCATTTGTCCGAGCATCACCATATTGGATCCCTGGGCTGCCATCTGCAGGGCATGGTTTATCATAATATGCATGTGGTGCATGGTCATCATGTCGTCCGTCATCGGGCCTTCCATGCTCATATTTTCGAGCAAGTCAACCACGGCCAATTCCGCATTGCCCAATTCATGGGTATATTTCATCATGGGGTCATCGCCATGACCACCCTTGTGCATGGCCTGCATCTCCGGTCCCTTCAGGGCGTGCTCTATGACCTCTTTGCCTTCCTTGATCATTTGATGACCGTGTTCAAGGGTCATCGGATCCATCGCGGCGGTCATCTTCATTTCGGCAAGCATGACCATGTTCGAGCCCTCGGCAACCATTTCAAGTCCATGGTTCATCAGCATGTGCAGATGATGCATGTCCATGGATGCATCGCCTCCATGTTTTGCATAGGCCGTACCGAATAACCCAATGGTCAGCACGAACGCCACAGCCATTACGACTCCTAAGAGTCCCTTCTTGCTTTTCATTTTATCTACTCCTTTCGTCTACATAAGATTTTGTATCACCCTGCTTGATGCTTATAGATCTGAATTTTTTAATTAGCAATAATTGCTTTTCGCCGTATTTCCTCCTTTCCTCGACTTTGATACAAAATCGATAGCAAAAGTATAGCACTTATTTATTTGATGTGCCGTGTGACATGCATAACAGAATAGAACAGCCGTATTTCCACATCGGGAGTCACATAAAATGACTCCGCCTCGAACACATCCTCATGTGCGAGCATGAGACTGCGGATATGCCGGAGCGGAGCCGATCTAAAAGGGGAGGAGTGTCCTTAACGGACGACCTATGCGCAAATACACGCACGCACGTATTTCTGCGCAGTTATGAATTCAAAGCTCTCGACCTCGGTTTTGATGATGGAGGTGTTGTCGATCAGTCTTTCGGTGGACGTTCGTCTTGAAAAGACATTGCGGAAAGTTTTAATGGGGGATTTACCATTGCAGAAATATCGTAAAGATCAAGATGTAAGGGACGACACAGGGACTCGCTTACGCATGGCATGTCTCCGTTTGCCGACAGGGCAGGCATTGCCGAGTGACAAACGTCGAGTGCTCCGATCGCCGTCGTCGCTCCATGATCGGACAGAAAAGGCAACGAAGGTGGCACAATGATACTGAGGGCGATTGCCAAAAGAACTATTAATGCCTGCCATTTCATGATTTGAGCCTTCTATATAGCAATGAGAACGATGTCAAACTATAATTCTAATTTTAAAGATCTGCGATGTCGATTACATTAATGTATATCTCCTGTAATCGGCTTCCCATGAGGTCAAGGGGCGAATAGTACATGGTCGGCCCTAGTTGCGCAGTCTTCAGAATGTATAACGCACTCCTAAGGAGGCAGTGTAATGCGGCGCTAGTTGTACTCCATTAAGATCCTGATAAATGGGCACTTGAACGAAACCGTATATCGCAACCTGCTGACTGACAGACACGGTGATGCCAGGGCTGATATACAACAATGTTCCTCCGGTATTAACTTCATCCGCATTATCTCCTTCATCATGCACAACGTATCGGTAGTTAAGCTGAAGCAAGGGGGAAAGATTAGAAAAACCCGCGTACAGTAAACCCAGGGTAAGGTTGAGTCCCTCACCCGGCTTGTATTGATCTCTTGAGTCCAGCGCTCTTTGATAGAGCACCTGGGCGAAGTAGCTCACATTCATGCTTAGTCCATCGGTATAATATGCGCCAACTATGGCATCAGTAGTGCCTGTCCCGGGTTGAAGACCACGATCAATAGGGACCGGGCCTGGAGCGGTCGGGTCAGTCGACGTCCCGGTATCTGTGTAACTGCCGGTCGGCAGCTTGAGACCGAAAAGAATACCAACATTGTGCCTTGGTGACAAACCCTGGTAACGACCCAATACCTTTATATCACCGATACTTGAAGTATGTGAGTTGTACTGCCCTCCTCCGGGCCCTGGTGTGTACCCATCCGATGCGGTTCCGAGTGTGCTATGGTTTCGATTGATCCATGGTAATTGAACATTCACTCCCCAATCGCTGCCAGTGCTATAGTCTATTCCCAGCGTAAAATAGTTGTTCACCGTATATTTCTCGATTTCCTCGGTGCCACCTGTTTGGGGATCCGGAAGTTTGCTGGCGGCTACAGGATCAATTGTTTTCGTCCCGCTCCGCAGCTGATCCTGATCAATAAAATCCCAACGAAGATCCATTTTTAGTCCTGGTGTGCAAGAGAGCTGCTCGTTTTCCCAATCGGAACTCAATGTGCAGCCACAACTTGCACAGGCCCTTGCATCTTCTGAAAATAATAGCAAGGTGCTTGCAACCATAATGAACGCGCCTACGCTGTTAAACAATATTCGCGTAAATTTCTTCTGTCTAACTTGCTGGGCGAAATATCTTTTTACTCGCATGGTCAAGCCTCCTTTTTAAAAGTGTTATTGTTGTTTCATTAATTGATCTCCTGCATGTATTCAAAATGCACCACTGCTCGCAGGATAAAAAAAGCTTTTGCAAACTTGCTCAAGTTTAGTGTTGATCTTAAACCGCATATTTGGCTATTCTCCATGAACTCATAAAAATACTCCACTCCGGAAATATCGCACCTCGTAAATGGATGATGGATTAAACATTCCCGAAGTGGAGCCAAGCTTTAAAGGGGAGGATAGCCTATGAGAACTATCCTCGGAGATACCATGCAAACGCATGCGTATTTGTGTGCCTTCCGACTGTGAGACAACAAGCTGACTCAAAAACTTCGGCTGCGTTACGGATTAGGCTTTTGGTGGGCGTTCGTCTTGAAAGGCTGTTATGGTAGGTTTAAAGAGAGGACTTATAATTATAGAGGTTTCTTGAAGAACTAGAGGAAAAGGATAATAAGGGCACTCCTTTATAAAGGGCATGCTTCCCCCTGACGACAGGGCTGGAGTCGTTGAATGACATATGTCTAGAGTGCCGATCATTGTATGTCCGTCGTGGCCGCACGTGAGAGAGAGAGAAGGCGGAATGGCGATGGTGAGAGCGATAGCTAGAAGCACAATGACAGCTTGCCATTTCATGAATTTATCTTAGATGCAAAATTGTATGATGTCAATATAAAGTTACAACTTTAACCAACTAAGTGTTTATGAAATAAGTGCTGATTTACCGCGATTAAAAAAGTGGTGAAGTCATTTGACCTCTATCTTGACAACGATATCTTCTGTCGAGTCGACGGGCTTACCGTTCTTTATCGCCGGAATAAACCGCCACTTCTTGAGGCTATCCAGCAGTATCCTATTAAGACGTGGATTCGGGGTCGGCTTAGCGAGTTCCACCTTTACGCTGCCATCGACGGCAACATGGAAGCGCGCCAGCGCAGAGAAATTGAACACTTCCGCCCGCAGGTCATCCGGGATTTGCGGCATTGGTTGAACAATTGCCCGGGCTCCGCTGTTCGCGTTTATATTACCCTGAGACGAGCCAGTTCCGCTATATGACCCGGCCTGGGTGCGACTGTTCGCGGAGGTGTTCACCGCACCCGTAACCGGTCCCTCGCTCGGCGTGGCATGGGCGTTACTGGGCGCATTAGTTGCCTCCTCCGCCTTCTGGACTGACGGTTTCTGCTCTGTGGTGGGGGTCACCTTAGATATCACCGGAGCCGGCTGTGGCCTGACTTGGGGCAGTGGTTTGGGTTGGTGTACGGCGGCAGACGCAGGCGAAACGGGCTGCTCAATCAACAACTGAGCATCGATGGCAGACGGCTCCAGCGGCTGATGGGTGGGCTTTTCCATAAAATATGCTAACCCAAATAACGCCACTGCCCAAATCAACAGGGCTGTCGGCAGCGTCCAGGGGAGACGGTGCCAAGGGCTATCTATGCTTCGGGACGTCCTCATTAATATAATTTCACCTGACATGTTTGACCGCTATAAGAAAATGCTGCACACCCGCATCGCGGCACTGCATCATTGCCTGGACCGTTACTCCATAAGGCGCAGCGCTGTCTGCCGCCACAATGACACTCGCGTCCTCCCCCTTGAGCATAGGTTTCAAGAACACGGCAAGTGTCTCCAGAGTCACCGGGATCTCGTCTAGGAGGATTCGGCTGTCCCGGGTGATGGTAAGCGTTACCGGCGTCTTGGGCTGCAAGGCTGCAGCACTCCCCTTGGGGAGATTGACCGCCAGTGAATGCAGATTCTGCATGGAGAGCGAGGCAAGCATGAACGTGACGAGAAGGAAGAACATCACGTCGATCATCGGGATGATTTCGATTCGGCCGCGCCGATGTTGGCGGGATTTACGTAGTTTCATGGGTGTGCTCTTGGACGACTTCAGCCATGCGGATGTTGTCCACCAGCCGCGTCCCCAGCCGTTCCATTTCATCAAGCATTTGCGACTGCCGGCGCGAAAAGAAATTGAAAGCGAACAGGGCAATGACGGCAATGAAGAGACCGAGCGCGGTCGCGATCAGTGCCTGAGCCACTCCTCCTGTCACTCCGGTTGGGTCCACCAAGCCGTTGTTGCCGATCAGGTTGAAGGCATGCATCATCCCGGTGATTGTGCCCAGCAGTCCTAAGAGAGGAGCAGCCGTAACGATAGTTTCAAGCACCCACAGCCCCCGGCTTAATGACTTCTCAATCAACTGGGCTTCATCGCCGGCTCGCGATTCCACCCACCAGACCGGTTTCCCGCGGTTGTCCATGACCACTCGAAAAAACCGCTGGAAATAGTTTTGTTGGTTGAGCCCCGTCAACTGCCGCTCCAAATCAGCCCAGGAAAAATCATAGGTTTCAACAAGTTCAAGCAGTGGCCCCGGAAGGCTCACATACCGCCAATAAACGAACGCCTTGTCGAGTATGACTACTGCTGCCAGGACCGCGAGCACCAATAACGGATAGACCATCGCGCCGCCAAATCTCAACGCTTCCAAAGCTATGTGTATTTCTTGCATCGTAAACCTCTCAATCCGATAGATGGTTGTGAAGGGGAACGAGTCCCCCTCCGTCAACCGTTAAAATAATTTGCTAATGCCGGCGAAGTACCCAATCCGCGGCCCGTACTGGGGCGCAAATACCCCGATTCCAGTTCCGTTCCTGATTATATTGACCTTGTCGAAAACGTTGATGACGCTCAGACGCGCCTCCATGGGACCGAAGCTTCCCAACGCAAACTTACGCGTTGCCCCCAGATTGACTTGGGTGCTGCTCGGCACGTGCTCCGTATTAGCGAATCCGCTCCGTAAACCGCTTCCAAAGGTGGCATCGGAGCTTAGTTGAGTTCCCAACCAGAGATAGGAAATCCCGGCGGAAGCGGTAAAGGTCTGGTCATGGTCCGTATGTATCCAGTTGTTGGCGATGTAGTTCAGCTCATCCTGGCTGAAGTTAAACTGTGCCGATGAAACCTCTTTGGCCAGACTTTCGGTACAGGCAAAATTCCCATAGGAGGCAAAATTGCCGGAGCGGTAGTTGCCGGTCAGCTCCACACCGTAGATTCTCCCCTGTGAGTAATTAAAAGGGGTATAGATCAGGGCCGCGCCGAATTGACCCTCGTCGATCAGATCCCTAATTATCTTGTAGAAGGCATCAACGCCGACGTTCAGCGACGGGGTGATTTGCTGGGTTACCCCGGCATCGAAATAATGAGACCGTTCCGGCACAACGGGTGAATTTTCGCCCGGCACCGCACCGGAGGTGCCTGCGAACGCGCTCTGTGTCTTCGTCAAGACCAGCTCGGTCGGCGGCGGTGTGAAATCTCGGGCATAGGCGGCGTGCAGCGTGGTCTCCGGTGTCGCCTTGTAAACCAGGCCCAGACGGGGACTCAGTTGACTGGCGTCCAAATAATAAAAGTCCATCTCGTCATACCGGAGACCATAGTTTACCGTCAATTTTTCAGACGGCTTCCACTCATCCTGGAGGTACAATGACAATAGGGTGTTGCTGCTCATCGGGTTGTTGTCCGTGATTTTTTCCGGCGGGCCGGTTGCGTTACCGGCTGCGTTTACCGGGAAAACCAAGGAGGTGTTGTTGCTTTCTGTATTTTCGATGCTCGTAAAAAAACCCATTCGGATTGTGTGAGCAACGTTTAAGCGGTAACTGCCGTCACCCTGTAAGCCCTGGCTGAAACTGCTTTGGAAAACATCCGAAGCGACCCCGTTGAAAACCAGGTCGCCGATAGGGTCAGGAGTGAAATGGACGCTCGTGTAATGGGTGACCGTGGAAATTTGGTAATCGAAGTTCGACCCGATAGAGCTTTGCAATGCTACGACTCCATAGCGATTGTTCTCGTACTGATTCTCGTTCAATGTGGCGGAGTTGTAGCCGGCATGGCCCAGCTGGGTCAGGTAGCTCGGGTTGGTGACAGGTTGTCCTGGATTATTGGGAATTTGAAAGTAACCATCGTAGCTGCCGAACATAAGACTTAACCGCGTGGTGGGATTGAGGAGGTATGATAAGTACCCGAAGCCCTTGTATTGTTCCGTTTGGTCATGGATCGCGTTGGGGCTGGAAGTAGGGTTTTCGATGCCCAAATCGTTCTGCAGGTAGGAACCGGTCAGATAGTAGGTTAGGTTCCCCTTCGAACTTCCGAACTCGAAGCTCGGTTGCAGGGTGTTGTTGCTTCCCCCATAGAGATCGACACGCCCTCCTGTCTCATAGTTGGCCTTGGTATCTATTTCGATCACTCCCGCCGTTCGGAGGCCGTATTGTGCTGGCAGAGCACCAGTCAACAGGTCCATCCGATCGACAATCCGGGGGTCTAGCGCTTGGCCGAATCCGGTAATCCCCTCGGGCAGGATAACACCGTTAAGGCGGTACTGGAGATTAGCGTGGTCACCCCGCACATGCAGCTGGCCGAACGAGTCATTGGCCACGCCGGGTGCTTGGAGCAATACCTGGTTGAAGGACGTACTCTCCCCCTGAGGTAAGGTGGCAATATCACTCTGGTCGAACTTGTACTCACTGCCTCCTGTCTTTGGTGACAGGTCATTTCTAGCCTGGTTTAAGCGCTCCGCCACGAGCGACACCTCAAGTGCTTCCTGGGCGGCCAGGGTCAGCGTCGGAGTGGCTATTGTTCCGGCCTCTACCGTCACTTTGGCGGTGCCTGTTTGAAAACCGGTTTTTTCCGCCATGACCGCATAGTTGCCCGGCGTAACACTCGAAAACACAAATTGGCCGTCGGCATCACTCTGAGTCCTGCCTATGATAGTTTCATCGGGTGATTTCAGTATCAGACTTGCCTCGGACAGGGGTCTTCCCAGGGCGTCCTTGACCGTTCCATGGATTTCATCAGTAGCTCCAGTGGCGGCATAAGCCACGGCCGCCATTATGATGAAAAGAGCGAGCGCCAATGCGGAGCCCATTGAAACCTTTATTGATCGCATTGCATTCTCCTATTATATTCCGTTGACTTCGAACAGCTTGTAATGCCAGACTGTCCAGGATATACAAGTTGCCCGACGAGATTCCTCTCCCCGCCCACAGTAGAAGTAACCGCAGTCAGACATGCTCATAACGCTGGACTGAACGAGCAGAAAGAAAAATAAAAACAAAATGCTCGTATTAGAAGGTCCTACATGGATGAGTTGATTATGCGCGCAAATAGATAGAGCGAGCACTTTATCGCGCTCGGATGCAATTTTTCCGAAAGATGTAAACTATTGCGGAAAGATTAAGAAGGCAGTTTCCTTCCCGATCAACCGATGATAGATAGGGAAGTCCCGCTCTTACTATTTGATTGCGAGATGCAAATTTGCAGGCATTCAGACAGGGGGTGCGCGAGTGTTTAGGGAATAGAAAAAGAGATTATCGACAAAGACAGATGAGGAAGTGACAACTATTTTTACTTCCGTGAAACAGGGGACGCTATCAAAAGCAACCATCGACTGGCTGGTTGCGGGCACATGATTAATGGCAATACAAATTGGGCAGTCGTGATCGTCCCCCGTACTTTCATGGTGGTGGGATACCGCCACGAAGGTGGAAACAAGGAAAAGCAGAATGAATAAAACAGTAATGCGTTTGTTCCAGGGCATAGATACCCTTTCATTAGGTGAATTAATTTAAACTTTGCCGATGGCTTTGTCAAGATATTATGTTTGTGAATGCTGTCGAATGGGTAAAAAATGGGTAGAAGGCTAACAAATACAGTTTCAAACTTTATGTTTTGCGAAGAATGTCAACTTCAACGGCTTCAGGAAGAATCGCGCATCGAACATATTGTCATTTTCAATAATTGAAATCTCTGGATCACATGATGTTCTTTTCGTAGTGTTAATGTTTGTGGACGTGCTTCTCGGCGTTGTGGCCTGCATGATCATGGACGTGTTTGCCGTGCTCGCCCAGATGCTCATGATTATGCGTTTTTTGTTTTGTGGTATGCTGGTGTTCGTGAGCGTGCTCATGGGGATGCTCGTGGTTATGCCTATGCTCGTGTTCATGGTCATGCGTCTCCTTGTCATGAACATGTTCATGATGATGTTTGTGGTCGTGTTCATGTGCATGTTTGTGATCGTGCTTGTGTTCACCGTCCATAATCAAATCTCCTTTTAAACATTCTTAAATATTTGCGGTATAACCACGCTAGTTCCATTATACTGTCTCTGAAACTTCCGTCAAGGAAGAATGACACGTAGCATGAATTCAGGTTGATACTTTATGAGTTCAAAAAAAGAAACTACGAAGAGTACAGGATGTACATTTTGATAAATAACTATGTCATGAAATGAATATTTCATATAAAATTAAATACATGGAACTTTCCATGAAACATACTCTTTATCTGTATACCGGATGATTGATCTTGTTTGTATCGGCATTTCTCACCTTCCCGCCGATCTCCCTTGCGCAGACAGACGAAATTCAGGTCTACGACGCAGTAATCAACAATCCGGGGCAATTCAGCTTGGAATTGCACAATAACTATACACTGGACGGACGTAAGCAACCCGACTTACCCGGTGGCATTGTCCCGAATCATGCATTGAACGGTGTTCCGGAATGGGCTTACGGCGTGGCTGATTGGCTGGAACTTGGGATGTATCTTCCGCTTTACTCCGCAAACAATGACGGACGCTTCCTTCTGGACGGCGCCAAGCTTCGTGCGCTCTTAGTCGTTCCGCATGCCCACGACCTCGGCTTCTTCTACGGCATCAACTTCGAGCTCAGTTACAACTTGCTCCATTGGGAGAGCACACGCTATTCCGGGGAGATTCGGCCGATTGTCGGGGGCCGGGTCGGGGCGGCGGATATAATCTTCAATCCGATCATCGACACTTCGTTCAAGGGTATCGATGTGCTCGATTTCGCACCTGCCGTAAGGGTAGCCTACAATTTTTCACTAACATGGGCTGGATCGCTGGAGCAGTACTCTGATTTCGGCCCCATTAGCCACTTCAACGCGCCTGCCAACCAGCAGCAAACCCTGTTCGCCGTCGTGGACTATAACGGGAATCCGAACAGCATCGAGTTCGGGTTCGGTCACGGATTTACCGACGCTTCTGACAAGGCGATTCTCAAGCTGATGGTGACGCATAACTTTTGATCTGTATCTCTCTATAAACCCATAGATTTGTAAAAGCAGTCTATATTGCATAGGGAACAACAAAGCGGGGAATTAAGCTGTAGGCGCTAACGAATACTGGTAAACTTTAAGTTGCTAAAAAAGGAAGCTTCAACAGTTCAGGAATGAGGTTTGACTTTCTTCATTTTATTTGTGATCCTGGATCTCCGGGCTCCACCTACAATCATGCATCCGTGTTGACTAAATATCTATGCAGAATCCTGGATGATAATTGTAACGCCAAGGGTCAGGCGCGCTGTAAAGCGTCGCCTGTACCCTCTTGTTAGTTGATCTTTTTATCGCCGCCCTGTCAGAAGCTCTCGAAGACGTTTATGCTACGATCAGGCGAGGTCGTAACGGTCAAGGTTCATCACCTTGTTCCATGCCGCCACAAAGTCCTGGACAAACTTCGCCTGCGCGTCCGAGCTTCCGTAGACCTCGGCCAAGGCTCGGAGCTGGGAGTTGGAACCGAAGATGAGATCGACACGCGTGCCGGTCCACTTCAGTTCACCCGTCTTGCGATCGCGCCCTTCGAACACGTCCTTGGCGTCCGATACCGCCGTCCACTCCGTGCCCATGTCAAGCAGGTTCACGAAGAAGTCGTTGGTAAGCGCCTCCGGCCGCTTGGTGAAGACACCATGTTGGGACTTCCCGAAGTTGGCATTCAGAACGCGCATCCCGCCAACGAGAACCGTCAGCTCCGGCGCCGTCAGCGTCAGCAATTGAGCCTTGTCGACCAGCAAAGCCTCAACCGCTACGGTGTACTTGCCCTTGAGGTAGTTGCGGAAGCCATCCGCGATCGGTTCGAGCACGGCGAATGAGACTGCATCGGTTTGCTCCTGCAAGGCGTCCATGCGTCCCGGCGTGAAGGGAACCTTCACGCCGGAACCGGCCTTCTTCGCGGCTTGCTCGACGCCCGCGCAACCGGCCAGAACGATCAGGTCGGCGAGCGAGATCTTCTTACCGCCAGAGGCCGCGCTGCTGAACTCGCTCTGGATACCCTCCAGCGTCTTGAGCACTTTCGCCAGTTCGGCCGGCTGGTTGACTAGCCAATCCTTCTGGGGCGCGAGGCGAATGCGCGCGCCGTTCGCACCACCGCGCTTGTCGGAACCACGGAAGGTGGACGCCGCCGCCCAGGCGGTCGAAACCAGTTGCGAGACCGACAGCCCTGAAGCCAGGATCTTGCCTTTGAGGGAGGCAATGTCCTTCTCATCAATCAACTTGTGATTGACCGCGGGGATGGGGTCTTGCCAGATGAGTTCTTCGGCAGGCACCTCTGGGCCGAGATAGCGTGCGCGAGGACCCATGTCGCGGTGCGTCAGCTTGAACCACGCACGGGCGAAAGCGTCCGCGAATTGATCCGGATTCTCGTAGAAGCGTCTCGAGATCTTTTCGTAGGCCGGGTCGAAGCGCAGCGAGAGGTCCGTGGTCAGCATGGAAGGCGCGATGCGCTTCGACGAGTCGTGGGCATCGCGGCACCGTTCCGGCGCCCGCGCCACCCTTCGGCGTCCACTGATGCGCACCAGCCGGGCTCTTCGTCAGCTCCCATTCGTAGCCGAACAGGTTCTGGAAGAAGTTGTTGCTCCACTTCGTCGGCGTCGTGGTCCAGGTGACTTCCAGACCGCTGGTGATCGCATCATCGCCCTTGCCCGTGCCAAAGCTGCTCTTCCAGCCGAGGCCCTGCTCCTCGATGGGGGCCGCTTCCGGCTCGGGACCCACATGGGACGCAGGGCCGGCGCCGTGGGTCTTGCCGAAGGTGTGACCGCCAGCAATGAGCGCCACCGTCTCTTCGTCGTTCATCGCCATGCGAGCAAAAGTCTCGCGGATATCCTTGGCCGCCGCGAGCGGATCCGGATTGCCGTTGGGGCCTTCCGGGTTGACATAGATCAGGCCCATCTGGACGGCAGCGAGCGGATTCTCGAGATCCCGCTCTCCGGAGTAGCGCTTGTCATCCAGCCATTTGTTCTCGGAGCCCCAGTAGACGTCCTCTTCCGGCTCCCAGACGTCCTCGCGCCCACCGCCAAAGCCGAACGTCTTGAATCCCATCGATTCCAGGGCGACGTTGCCGGCAAGGATCATGAGGTCGGCCCAGGAGATCTTCCGGCCGTACTTCTGCTTGATCGGCCAGAGCAGCCGGCGCGCCTTGTCGAGGCTGACGTTGTCGGGCCAACTGTTGAGGGGCGCAAAGCGCTGGCTGGCCGCTCCGGCGCCGCCGCGGCCGTCGCCGATGCGGTAGGTGCCCGCGCTGTGCCATGCCATGCGGATGAACAGAGGCCCGTAGTGACCGAAGTCCGCCGGCCACCAGTCCTGCGAGTCGGTCATCAGGGCGTGAAGGTCCTTCTTCACGGCCTCCAGGTCGAGACTCTTGAACTCTTCAGCGTAGTTGAAACCCTCGCCCATCGGATTGGACAGGGAGGAATGCTGGTGCAGAATGTCCAGCTTCAACTGGTTCGGCCACCAGTCACGGTTCGACGGGCTTCTGCCGGCCATGTGTTTGTGAGTCCCGCCCGTTACCGGGCCCTTGCTATCGTCATTCATAATGTTTACTCCTTTCGTTGTGTGACTTGTTGAACTGCGCTACTTATGTGTCTCCGACTGCTGCCGAAAAAGTCTCAACGACCTCATATATTCCCGGCTCGAACTTGGCGAGTGCGAGGGCCTGCTGTGGGTAAGGCAGAGGAGCAGGATTCTCACGCATGGCTCGATAGTCCTCGATACTGCGCCATTGAGCATACATCGCGACCTTGGGGCCATCTAGGCTACGATGAAGGCTGGCGGAAATAAAACCTGGCACATGGCGCACAGAGGTTTCAGTCGCACGGGCAAGCAAATCAAGAAGTTGTTGCTGGTTTGCGGGCTCAACGGTGAAAACATTGGTGAGCGTAACAAGCCGGTTACTCTTGGAGATCGTTATCATAAGCAGTCCTGCAGATTGTGATAGTTTGAAAACATTCGATCAATGCAGCCACGACTGATTAATTTTTCTCGATACAGGATTAGATGCCTACTACGTAATTGAAGAGTTTCTCCACTGCTTTTGATATTATATCAGAAAGGATGAAATACATTAGGCCAATAATGTCGAGTTAATATTTTAAGCAGTAGAAATTAACAGATTCCGAATGAAAAGTGCAATAATTCGAATAGTCGAAACTACCACAAGTTCAGTTGATTGCGAGATATTATGAATGAAATAATTGCTCATTTCAATCTGAATCATGAGAGGTGTTAACGATACGAGTAATCGCGTTCGACGATGTATCCAGCATGCAGTACTAATGGACACTATCTTTCCCGGATTCATTGACATACCGGCCTATTGGTGTCAAACTTAAGTCATCTCTCTCACACAAGCATCTTCGCATCCAACTCGATTAAGCATCCCCTAAATTTTACGAAGACTTTCGGTGAGCAGCGAGGGGAGGTACAAAATGAAAACACTGGTCATAGGTGGAACAGGTATGGTAGGAAGCATGGTGGTAGCCGGCCTGCTGAAGCAAGGGGAATCCGTACGGGTCTTGAGTCATTCCCCGGATAAACTGGGAAAACTGCCCAGCGGCGTGGAAGGGGCAAGGGCGGACCTTGATGATCCCCACTCGCTAGCTGCTGCATTTGACGGCATCGACAGAGTGTTTCTGCTGAATGCAGTGGGACCGAACGAGACCGATGAAGGGCTCCTTGCCGTGTCTGCGGCAAAGACAGCCAAGGTAAAGAAGATAGTCTATTTGTCGGTCTGTATGCCGGAGGGTTCGGATAGAATACCGCACTTCCGAAGCAAACTCCCAGTGGAAAAGGCCATCAAGGAATCGGGGATCGCCTATACGATCCTTCGGCCAAACAACTTCTTCCAGAACGACCTGGGGTTGAAGTCCGCCATCATGCAGTACAGTCTTTATCCCCAGCCCATCGGTAATAAAGGACTGAACCGGGTCGATGTGCGCGACATCGCCGACTGTGCGATTAACGCTCTGATGAAATCAGGCCACGAGGGTCGGACGTATGAAGTCCACGGTCCTGATACCCTGACCGGAGAAGGGATCGCCAAGACCTACACAAAGCATCTGGGACGTGAGATCCGCTACAGCGGGGAGGACCTCGATGCCTGGGCAGAAAAATCAAAAAGCATGATGCCGGAGTTCCTAATTGCCGATATGCGTATCATGTTTCAGTTCTTTCAAGATAACGGAATGATCGCCTCGAAGGACGATCTCGAAAAGACGGAGAAGCTACTTGGACGCAAGCCCCGCAGCTTTGACGATTTCGCCAAGGAGATCACCCTGGAGTGGAGGAGCAAGATGGGAAAAGCTGCGTGAAGAAAGCGACGCCGGATGCCGCCTTGATGCATCCGGCATTTTTTGGCACTTCTAACTACACTCCCGCGGTAATCCATGTCTGAACTTTAAGCCGTAACCGCTTTATGGGTAGAGGCTATCGAATACAAATTGGGAATTGAAGTGTTGCCGAGAATGGAAACATAGTGAGTTAGGCTCTAAGTTTGACTAAAAGCTTCAAACGGAATTCTTCATTTTCTTTGTGATCCTAGTTTTCTGTGCTCCACCTACTACTGTGTAATTGCAACAGCATGAAACTATCATCGAATACGGACGGTATCTTATACACGAACGTCGGAAATCAGCGTAGGATCGGCCGCGCAACGCTCGGGTAGGCAAGGCGTTTATGCTGGTCAGCTATATTGAGCGATTAGGTGTCCAATCGAGCGACTCGGACGCATCACGCGCGCTTACGCAGAAAGACGTGAGTCGCACGTTCTCCCGCAACGTACTTCACGCATTCATAGCCCAAAACGCGCATATCGATGTCTTTCAAGAGATGCTCCCCGGAACCGAGTAAGACAGGTCGGATAGCGAGATGCAGCTCGTCAATCAAGGCCACTCGCAAAAACTGTCGAATAGTGGATACGCTACCACCGAGGCGGACATCTCAGCTGCCCGCTGCGGAGGTCGCCTGCTCCAAAGCGGCGTAAATGCCTTCGGTGACAAAGCGAAACTCCGTACCTCCTGCCATCATAAGCGGAGTACGCGGGTGATGCGTCAGCACGAAGACGGGCGTGTGATATGGCGGATCGTCGCCCCACCAACCCGTCCATCTGTCGTCCGGCCAAGGGCCTCGGACAGGACCGAACATATTGCGCCCAAGAATCCACAGGCACCAATTCCGGCAAAGCCTTGCTCCGCAATTCCGTTATCGACTCCCGTTTCTCCGTCGTATAGAGGGTCATCTCGATAGTCAATCGCGTAGTCGTCAACTCCTGGATGAAGCATGCGAGTATCCCTGAGACATACAGGAAGAAAATGTTGAGAAATAAATCTGGAGCAATTTGCGAAGATCACCCACGAGTCTACACTGTCAATTTTGTGTCGAGAGTAAAGAATCTCGATAATATCATACATTCAGGCCATATGGCTGACCCACTTCTTATTGTGGGGGGAATGTATTACCCATTATTCACATTTTGCATAGATCTGCGACATTCCTCCATGTTTATTTTATTCCTCTAGCTGCTCCGGATGGTTCTTCTCATAATGCTCCTAAGTCGGCAGAGCAAGAGTAAATTTACGAATTTTTATGTTTTCATACTAAGCCGGTAAACCCCTATAACTGTATCCGTCTCTCTCATGCGCTCCTATTGCTGGTGTATTTACTTCATGCTGAAGTCAGTACCAATTCCTATGAGGATAAATTCTTGATATGCCCGGTTGGTGTCCTCCAGATTATAACCGACTTCGGCAAAGTAATGACGCGCACCAAAAAAAGCAGAACTTGGGCCCTTTTCTGAATAAAAAAGCAACCCCACCCGTTGACGAGTGAGCCTTGCAGCATCGGCATATACAATTTCATAGAATGGACCGATCAGCGTCTGACCGGTACTCGGCTTTCCGATCTCAAGTAGCGCCTGTGTTCGGTTAGCTAACAGAGTATCGTTGTTCTTGAGTAGCGTGTCGTATTCAAGTTCCAGAAAGTAAGGCCCTTTGTCTTCTGGAAACCAGTACCGCGCTATATCGGACTGATTGCGAAGAAGGATGTTTCCCACCTTCATTTGGACCGTGGGTTTGAACAGTACCCGCCGCCCGAACCCGGTTTCTTCGGTTCCTTTCCGAGCTCTGCGCACGCTGTCACCGAAGGGATACGTCGAAGACGGAAAGGAGAGCAATCCACTGTTCGCACCGAGGTAGTAATATCCATCTCCCTGAAGTCTCAGTGTCAAAATAAGCCAGGGCATCCACTCGAAATCTATTGACGGCTGAATGTAGGCCGGATTAATGTCGATAGCGGCGCCGCTCTGCCAATAGGCGCTCACAGCGTCGTAGCGTTCATCGAATCCATACGAGTCTCGATAGTCGATGCTTCCCTTAAGATCAATGCCCAGTGGGTTGTATTCACCAATGAAATCGACAATACCGATCCAATTCCCACCTATCTTGTGTTCCGTCATTCTCAACGTGATCCTGGACCGCAGGCTGCGGTTTATCCGATTCCGCGCATGCTCCTTTGCATGCGAATAACGACAGACCAGTCGCACAAAGTACTAGGGCAAGGATAAATGAACAACGTTTGAAAAGACGATCTCTAGTTCGTCTAATCATAGCTTTTTCTGACCTCCTTTACGAATTGACTCAACCACGGGACGAAGCATGCCAGTCCAAACATGTCCGTCACAGAAGACGACCGCCGCCAAACTACATGTCTTAGTTTCTGGAGACGTCCAGGCATGCACAGTGACCATGAGCACGACCATAATGGGTGTCATCAGGATTAGAAGCTCGAGAATCGAGAAGTGGGGGTCGCCGGCGAGCTGCTGTGGTGACTGCAACGACAGCAGGCCGGCGACGAGCGTGAACGCGTAGGTCACGCCTAGGAGTACGCTGTCAACAGCTGATAAGATTCCAAGACGGCGAGTGCCCGCGGTGAACTCGATGGAACTCATTATCCTTTTCCCCCGGTTGCAATACATCACTCTCTGGAGCAGGATTCATTTTATTAAGCGGTTAGCGCGAGTAATATATTGGCTGTATCATTTAACGCTGCGCTGAGCGGCTCGGGTCAAGTCGATCAGCCGGAGAGCAAACACCACGGATTCGATATCAGGCTTTCATCCCGAACAGGAATCGAAAAACGCTCACTCGTCTGATGATTATTACATACAAGCCAACGATCATAACCAACGACACCGTGGTTAGTGCAAAATATTTGACAAGTACACCTCCGTTCCAGCCCATGATTAAATACCCTATAATGACAATGACCGTCTGGTGCAAAACGTAGAATGGCAGTACTGCATTGTTTGCGTGTTTCAGAAAATTGTTATTGAAATTGAGAAACGTACTTCCGAAACCCAATATCGCTACGAGCCAGCACCATGAAATTAAACTACGAAGCAGCGAAAACAGAGGTGCAAAGGATGAGTAACCTGATCGAAGAAGGATATATCCTATTGTCGTTGTGAATAGGCCCGCCATCAGTGCCGCGAATTTTCCTTTTACCATGGCCCTCTTGAAGCGTTCATCCATAGCGATGACGTAGCCCAGAGCAAAAAAAACGAGGTATACCACGGGACTCCAGCCACCGAAGTCCCTCTTGCCAATACCACCGGGCCGCATGTCGACCAGAAGTTCCATGACCCCTATTGGAATGGTGAGTAAAAAAATCGCTCCGGGATTTTCCAGGAAGACTACTAATCTGGACAAGAGATCCTGCACAGTCTGTTTCCTTAAATAACGGAAAAATGGAAGTGTAATCACGGAAAAGATGAAAAGAAACTCCAGGTACCAGAGATGAAGACCCATCCACGCGAAGTTGCCGCCGAAGCCATAGAAGCCGTCGAAGTATTCTGGAAAGAACTCGAAAAATGAACCTGCAAACTGCGAGTGGGTTATCCGCTCAATGTAGACTTGCGGTGGTATGAGTAAGAATATACCGAAAACGAGGGGCACGACAAGTCGCTTGGATCTCTCGCCGATATACTGCCCGTTATTACGGTGTCTTAGAGCATAGTAAGCACTTGTCCCGGAGAGAATAAAGAACAGGGGCATGAGCCATTGACTCACGACTCCCACGAACACGGTCATTCCAAAGTCCAACCGGTTGTTCTTCACGTGCCATTCGCCGTAATCGAAGAACCTGGCGCAATGAAACAAGAAAACGACTGCCATTGCCAAGACCCGGAGCCAGTCGATATCGTACCGTCGTTCTTTTGTGAATCTCAGGTTGCTTGGCATAGAAGCTCATCCGCCTTTATAGTGTTCGGTGACCTGACCGCTGCCGAACTCTTTTACGAATCTTCAAGCGTAATGCCCGTGCTTGTAACTATAATACGTTTAACTTCGTCATTGTAAAAATGTCGTTTCATTGGATAACGCCAAAGAATTTCGGTAATTTCAGCAGGAGTATTATTATCTGTAACAGATCCTCTCACTGTAACGAAATATATTTTATCATCTTTATTAAGTTGAAAAGTATGTCCTTGTCTCTCAAAATCAATGTAGTCATGTTCAAGATCAAATCCTTCAAATTCCGTTTTAAGATGTTCTTTAATCACTATAAGCTTCTCTTGTGGTAACATAATGGACTCCTCGATCATTGAAGTTTAGTGGATCGTACGCCTACGTACATGAATTGGACATTCTATAAATCAGTTTCTAAACACTAAGTTTGGGTACGTACAAAGTTCGTTTTGAGATTCTCTTGTTTTGACGCGCTGACCACCGGTAGCGCTATGACCTTTCCATCATATCGGGCATCCACCTGGACTTCTGTATTTATGGTCTCTCGTGCAGGTCTTCCAACCACCTTTGTCTGCCGGTGATATAGTGCTTTCTCCTTATCGTATATGTGACGACTTCTGGTTATAAAATGCTATCTGGTTAGCTTCCGCACGGTGAACGTTACAGGGAGGAGTTGCTGGCAGAAAAATTTATCAAAAAAATGCAATGACACAAAATGAATTCTGCACCTCCGCTAATATAATATGAAACTCGAATTCACCTACTATTGTGCAATTGAGCTCATAAGAAAATATTACGAAATACTAGCTGAAACATACATTAACAGATCAAGGGTCAACGGCAAAGATGGCTGAACCCGTGGGTTAGTCCTCTGTTTCGATCATGTTTCTTATCGCGGACCATTTCTTCCGAATAAAGAGCCTTGGACCGAGATGGCGCTGGTGCATCGTCTCGGGTCGAGCGCCGAGCCCGTCGCAAGCGTAGCGCGGTGGTCTAGAGAAAGCTAACCAGAAATTGAGTAGCCCCCTCGCCTGAGAACCAACGTCCCGCAATTTGTCCTCGATGAACTCTTCTGAAAAAGAGTGGTGTCGGAAGCAGTATCTCATGACGCCCGTCATAACGTCAAACCCTACATCCAAACAAAAAGGCATCAGTCTTCATGCCAATGCCTTTTCACAAATAAACCACCGGAACATGGCGCTATGACTTATTAAGCGCATGCCTTATGCCAGAAGACGCTTGTAACAACACGTGCCTCTATGCCGCATGCCGGAGCTCCTTCACGGTTTTGGGTATGTCTTTGCTCAGCTTCATGTAAAGTGCCTTGCCCTTGTCAACGGTGGAAACGAACGTGTCCCGCGTATCCGCGGCGATCCGCTTAAGGTCTTCCCTGACCTCCTTTCCCGATTTCGGCGTCAGCAGGAGCGCAATGCCCGCCCCGATGATTCCGCCCGTTAGGATCGGCACCACGTGCGAGCGCTCCTTTTTATGCATGAGCTTCTCTATCTTTTTCCGTCCCCTCGTCGTACATTTTTCTGCCGGTTTTTACGGTTCTGGCAACAACCTTGTTGCCTTCTTCATAGAGATTCTTGCCTTCCTCAATAATATCGGCAACTTGGTCCCGCGTGTTCGCTGCGAACCGCTTTATATCTTTCCTGGTTTTCTTTCCCGATTGCGGCGCCAGTAGTACCGCTATACCTGCCCCTACCGCACTGCCTATCAGGGTCGGTATGAGGATGGAACTTTTTCTATTTGTGGATTCTTCTTTCATGGCCATCACCTCTTTCTTTTGCCCATCTTCCCAGAACGGCTGTATCACCTTTTTTCACACCTGCGTTCCACCAGCGCAGTACGCATCATGCCTCCTTTCCGAACGAACTATTAACTAAAGTATATCACCACCATGTCCGGTAGTCGGAAGAAAGGATAATGAATCAAACGACAACGATAAAAGACGAATACAAACGGCAGGTAATGGTTTTGCCTGCTACTAAGGTGTTAAAGCTAACGTCCGGAAAAGGTCAGGATGCATTTGCGCATAGATACGACACTTGCGTCACATGCGACGTTTATAAGAGCGCTGCCTCGAACCCCATCTTCCAAATTGGTGAGCAGTTCAACTAGAATCCTTCACATCATTCAGAAAATAACAGCTCCATTGTCCATCTACATACTATAACGCTCCTGTCAAGACAAAGATTCAATTTGTTTTTATTCAACAGGATAACTTGATCAGCATATTAAAAACGCACCTCTCTCTTTCGGCATTTACGCCGTTATCACTTTTATCGACGAGTCTCTCGCAATCAGACGAACGACATCTCTAATAGTTATGTCACCTATGCGGCGTGCCATATGGCCGCCAAGAATACCTTATCCAGATTCTATCGTTCAAACGAGAGGCCCTGTATTGTAGGTGACGAGGTCAACTGCCCTCAACTAGCTTGAGCACGGGCTCTCCCGTCGAAATAAATTTTGCGTACGCCATTATGCGGCTGCTTTTCGTTCTACCCGCTTTTCCAGTTTAAGGTATTTCGAGTCGAAGCACTCCTTCTTTTTCATCAGCGTCCAAGCAATAATCAAGAGCTTCGCGGCGAGCTTCACCCTCATTTTCGTACCAATCCCTTTTTCCTTCGCCCGTCCGACAAGCTTATTCGTAAAATAGGGAATAAAGTCCGTGCTCTTAATCGAGGCAATGAACGCTGCCTGGTATAACGCGCACCGCAGATCCGCCTTGCCCTGCTTGGAGATGATCGGCGTTGCCCTGTTTGACGTTTTTCCGCTTCGTTTCGCGCACAGGTCGAGACCCGCTAACCGCAAAACCTGTTTGCCGCTTGTAAAGCGGTGGGGATCGCCGATGGCCCCGAGGACCTTGGCGGAAACATCCGGCCCAAACCCAGGAATGCTCAAGAGGTACGTATACTCGGGAAACTCAAGACAGGCATTCTCAAGTTTGTCCTCAATCGCTTTGATCTCCTGCCTAACCTGGTTCAAACTATCTACTGCAATCTGAGCTTCATGGAAGGCCGCCTCTCCCATGGTGCAGCCAACGGAATTGACCGCGGTCCTCCAAATCGCTCCCACCCTGCGTTCCCGTGCCAACGTCATTTTGCCTGGTGCTACGGTACGGCAGAAGTCATCGTATTCCATGCCGGCGATAGCGGATGGATCCAGACATTCCCGTACTACCGCCAGGGTCTCTGACGATCCATAGTACGTATCCAACTCAGGGAAATACTGTGCAAGGATATGATTGCGAATATACGCGCTTATGCCGTGTTCCCGCTTCTTCAGTCGCCGCTTGACTGCGTTTAGTACGCGCACGTTTTGAAGCGTCATCAGGGGATATTCATAAAACATGCATTTCCCCTGGGCAATGAGATCTGCAATATTAGCCGAATCCTTGTCATCGTTTTTATCCCATCGACCGTTCAGAAGCTGCCGGTTGTTCTTTACTGCCATGCCGCCAACAAGAACGACCATCAGACCGCATTTGAGCAGATGCTCCGCCAGGGGCTTGTGGTAGTCTGCCGTCGGCTCGATTCCGAAAACGACTTTCCGCAGGCTGTATTGAACCTTGATGCGATCCACATACGCATCCAGCTTTTCGAATCCCTCTATCGTATTGTCAAAGACCACATTCTTTAAAAGCGTTTTGCCTTGCGCAGTACCAAAAAACGCGCGGTGCTTCTCTTTCGCCACATCAATCCCAATGATCAAATACTCGTCCGAACCACGGATTTCTTTCTTCAGTTGCCGAAATTGCTCAAGCCTGATATCATCTACATAGCACATAGAGACCTCCTGCTTAAAAGAATTTAGTTTCCAGATAAACTTATTCTTAGCAGGAGGTTTCTATTTTGGATAGTCTTGAAGAAAATATTTCCTATACTTTAATGGGGAAATATAACCTCATGCTCTATCCATATATAACTAGCATGCAGCCGTGTTGACTAAATTTCAATGCAATATACTGGTTGAAAAGTGATAATCATATAAAGGACATGTGAACGCCGCTATGAGGGGTGCATTTTATCAGCGACCCTCTCGACACGTTTGTTAGTACGGATAACTATTTAATAGCTTTGGTCAGTTATGAAGCAGGATTGAAATAATTAAACATCGCCACTGCAAACATCCTCCATAAGCCACCACTCGTTAGACCGAATAATATCAATGGACCTAACAGAATCATATTCTGTCGTCCGGAAGTGGTAAGCAACAAGATAGAAAAACAGCCGAAGCAATAATCTAATGAGGCTGTTTTATTTCCCGAGGTAGCTCGAAAAAGTTCGGCATCCTTGGTATCGCGCTCGCAATCGCCAGTGTCGCTATGCTCAGGAGCGTGCCTCTTTTAAAGTGCTATTATTAAACCATGAAGAGTCCTAAGGCAAAAATGTGGCTCGGGCTTGTCGTGATGTCTGTCCTTATAGGACTCGCGCTGATCCTTGCGGCGGGGACCCTCAATTATTGGCAGGCATGGGTCTTTCTCGGGGTGGGCGCCGTATCGAGCGTTCTCCTCACACTCTCCATGATAAAAAACCCGATACTTCTTGAAAACAGGATAAAGTACGGACCGACGGCAGAGAAAAGAACCATCCAAAAAATCATCGTGTTGTGCGCCGGGATTCCGGCCATCGCCGCGTTCATTGTCCCCGCGCTTGACCGCCGTTTCGGATGGTCGAACGTGCCATTTTGGCTTTCCATAGCGGGCGATATTTTAATAATTGTCAGCATGTGGATGGTATACCGGGTATTCAAAGAGAACTCATTTGGCTCCGCAACCGTCGAGGTCGCCAACGATCAAAAAGTAATTTCCACCGGCCCGTTCGCCATCGTACGAAACCCGATGTACGCGTGCGCGGCGGTATACTTCATCGGGACATCTTTGGCGCTCGGTTCTTATTGGGGGCTTATCGCTTCCATCCTTACGATTCTCGGTCTTGTCTGGCGGCTCTTTGACGAAGAAAAGTTCCTCGCTCAAAACCTGCCCGGTTATACAGAATATTGCGCCAAAGTGCGCTGGCACCTGATACCGGGGATCTTCTGATGTTTGAGTGTGGTTCGAATCCTAGACACCCGCTTGGATTCGTCACCTAATCCACGAGTCAGCCAGAAAAAGATATAGCTTCATGTCTTTTCACTTTTGTGTACTTTCGCTCGAGTACCCGCAGGCGCTTTCTTCTTCAATTTGGCACGATTGTAATCAACAGCGGCACGGACGAGATTTTTTAAAGCACGCTCATTAATCTTATCGCCCTCGAAATAATCGATCGCTCGTCTCGCGTTGCCTTCGAGGCCTGCGTTGAAGAGCTTGTCAGGATCTGGAAGGCTCGCCCCGTGGGCAAAGGTAAGCTTCACCTTCTCTTTGTGGGCGTTGGCGACCGCAATTATTCCGTCGTGAGACCACACTGGGCTTCCCATCCACTTCCATTCCTCGAATATCTCCCGGTCGGCCTCAAGGATGCTCTTGCGGATGCTGGCGAACGTTTTGCCACGCCAGTCTGTGAGTTCTGCGATCAGCTGGTCAATACGTTCCGATGGATTCATAGGATCTTTATGCCTTCCTTTTCAGTTTTTTTATCGAAGTAGCTTTTAAATTATCCTTTTCTTTGCCTTGGGGCAGCACAACAATTGATTGAGTAGTTTTCGGTATTATAGCAAAATTTGATTTCAGGTGGCACATGAATTATTACATGCTTATATAGAAGTCAAATATAACAAACTGATGATATTCGTTCAACATACAAATATTAATGCTTGAGGACTTTTCGGTCAATTCCTATGACACTTATCCGCCATGCTGTTTTCTAGATGAAGTATGGATCGTTGCGAAGAACGGCAACTCCAATGATACAGCTTACTATAAGGGGGTGGACAAGAAACATGGCAACTTCTTATCTGTTAAAGTTTATTTAGGAGAATAAATCTTTTAACGGAAAGGAAAAATTGCCATGCTTAATAATGATTATAACAAGCAGTATGAAAAGCGTCAAAGGATAAAGAAGACGACGTTGGTTACGGGGATAGATATAGGCGCCGATTTTAATGCCGTAGGGTTCATGAACAAGGAAGGAAACGTCCTGGGCCGGCTTCCCAAGGTGTATAACTCCCGGGAAGGGTTCGATAAGTTCGTTCGAACAACGGAAGAGCTGAAAACAAAGCATGGGCTCAAGGATGTTCTTATTGGGCTAGAGCCTACAGGCCACTATTGGAGAAAGATCGCCTATTTTGCGAAGGACCAAGGATATGCCGTTCGGTTCATACGGACGACCTCATTAAAGCACGAACGGGAGTTGAACGAGAGCTCATCGGCAAAAAGCGACATCAAAGATGCCTTGACGTTAACGAACCTTACCCGGGAAGGTAAATACATCGATACGGTCATCGAGGATGGCGTTTCCAGGCAACTACGGACCTTATCGAAGGTCCGGGAGAAGATTTTACGGCAGAACACAGGGGCAAAGAATACCCTTCACGCGGTGCTCGACGACTACTTCCCCGAACTGAAGAAGCTCTTCTATGCCATGAACACGAAGGGATTGTGGGCAGTTTTAGAAAACTGTCCCTTCCCGGAGGATGTACTGAAATTTGAGAAAACGGCAATAGCCGATATCATTACAAAAGCATCGCGGAGCAAGACGGATGGTGCTCGGAAGGCAGCGGCCTTGTATTTAGCGGCCGAAACGAGCATTGGGCTTAAGCGGGTTGGTGATGCCGACCGCTATCGCTTGACGGTATACCTAAACGAGGTGAAACGGACCGAAAGGATGTTACAAGAGATCAAGAAAGAAATGAAGGAGCTATTAAAACATCTTCCCGCTGCCCCGTCTCTTTTGTCGATCCCTGGTGTCGGACATCTATCGGCCGCCATTTTTTTAGGCGAGCTGGGTAATCCTGCATACTTTCACCATGCTAAACAGATCACCAAGTACGCCGGATATGATCCCCAAGAGTCGGATTCCGGAAAACGGATCGGCAGGAAGGTCATCTCGAAGAAGGGACGCTGGCTGTTACGAAAATGCCTGTACCTCATGAGCGTAAGCGCGGTCAATCACAGTAAGTTCTTTCGAAAATATTATCAGCGGCGGCTTAAAATCAAGAATCGATTCGGGCAGCTGCTCAAGAAGAAAGAGGCACTGTGCGCCGTTGCCATAAAACTCATAAAAGTTATCTTTGCCCTTCTGAGAGACAAACGGGAGTTTCAGGATACGGTGAGTTTTGCGCTTGCAGCGTAATTGAGATAATTAATGCGTGGTTGTGGTGGAAGGAGGACCGTAGTCCTTCGTAGGCACAAAGTGGCTTGCGCGATACAGCTTGGTCTGCTTCCACCACCCCTTTGACCTGAATAAAGTAAGTTGAGCAAAAGGCTCGAAGAACAAAAGAGGTTAGGTAAAGGGATCACGAAGGTGAAGCTCGCCACAACCACACGACTTTAACAGGTGAGTTGTCTTTAAAACTTGACAACCACCTTAGAAGAGGAAGTTACTCGCGAATTAAAAATATATCATTGATTGTACAATGCAGTTAGAAGCTTCTGCATGATATCACTATCGCTTATTTTGCGAAGGACCAAGGGTGTGCTGTCCGGTTCATACGGACTACCTCATTAAAGCACGAACATGAGCTGAACGAAAGCTCATCGGAGAAAAGCGACATCAAAGACGCCCTAACGTTAACGAACCTTACCCGGGAAGGAAGAAAGGACTCGTATTATCCTGACGCATGGATATCCGTCGCCGATGTCGATGGGATCAAATATGTGTTCACTGACTCACGAAGTCTTTTCGCTATATAAGATATGATATACGCCAGAACAAGCGTGAGCGAAAAAGAGATTGTAATTTGGCCAAAAACACTCATGGGCTTATGAAAGAAATCTCGAAATCCATCATTAATGAAGTAAAAGTGCAGTATGTAAAACTCATAGCTCAGACCAGCGAAAAAGCCTGATGCTTTAATAACAGACCTCGGGATTATTTCGGACAGATGAGAAAAAAGAGGAACGAAGGCCAACGGATACAATGAGAACATTAGTCCACGAATGGCGTAGGGAATTACTTCGCTCGTCGAGAGCGCTACTATCGTCAGCAAACTAGCGCAGAACAAACATGTCAAAAGAACCCGTCTTTTATAAATCACGCCGAGTAAACCGCGGATACTGACGAATAAACCCACCGAGAACGAGATGATGACGTTAAACGCGGACTGAGTACCAAAGGCATAATAGTTTATTATTGTTGAGACAATTATGATCAATATTAGATGCATCAGTCCATTACGATGCCTAAACAGCATCGCCAGCAACGGAAGGAGAAGATACAACGCCATTATTATCGAGATGAACCACAACCCTTCTCCAATGGGAGACTTGTTGTCCACAGCCAATATCTCTAGAAAAGCAGTTAACCCCATGTAGTGAAGAAGTGTGTGTTGACACAGCAGATGCTGTTTACCCATATATGCATACAGCGAGAGTACGACGGAGAGGCACAAGACGAGGGAAATATATATCCTAGTGAATCTTTTTATAAGAAATGGTCCATAATTCAGCATCACTGGCGACAAGAGGGCGGCGCTGATAAATCCGAGAAGTGACATAGTAAGACCTGGACTTAAGGTTGCAATAGCGAGGCGGGCAACGGCATTATCAATCCGCGGATCATGCATAATAGTATGGTCAAAGAAAACCGTCAGGATGGCAAATGATCTAATCAGATCAAACGATTCTATACGATTATGCATACACTCCTCCCCTACTACCAGTCAGGGTGTTTAACCAATGACAGAGCTAGTATGCTGCATACTGGCCGTAATAGGTCCACAAAAATAAAGTGTATTATATAAAACCTAGTGTAAATTTGCCGACATTGCTCAGGACTGCGTTACTAAGAAGAACGTTATTCGAAAGAGATGCTACTGCAGCTTTAGCTTCTATGCTGACTTTGCGTGGGGAGGAGTGGCGCTCTATGCCCCCGGCGATGCCCAAACAGGTACTGTTTTCGCACCGCCAGTGGACATAAAGAGGATCGTTGTCTGCTGAACGACGTGTTTCAGTTCAGTCAATGCCGTGACAGATGTTCACCTGGAAGTGATCGTGCCATTCCGCCCACTCGGGGCGGCGGACTTTGAAACTATGAGGCATGTTTTCTTGATCGCGCGCTTATCGTAGGCCAGCCGTTCTGTCAATAATAATCATAGAGTGCATATTCTATCGAGCTCATCGGCCAACTTTTGGGTAAGAAACTTTCTATCGAATTTATTCAGAATATGAGAAGTATCATTCTGTGTGAGTGAATCAGGATTCTTCATCGACTGAAGGATGAAATGCTTGATCCCTTCCACGTCTGAGGGATCGAAAACCACTCCGGTACCCGTCGAGCGGACCAGATCCGCCGTAGCGCCTGCTTCGGTAAGGGTCAAAATTCTAGTGCCAGACCCCATGTACTCATAAGCCTTGGCAGGTATTGAAAGAGGCTGTTCAATCGCCAGGAGCAGTGCCAGATGACTTTGTTTGACCATCGCCAATGCCTCAGCATAGGGAACCGGTTCTAAAACTTCTGCGACTGAACCGAGGTTATAGTTCTCGATCATCTTTGCTGTCGGATATCTGTTCACCTGTTTGCAGTGACCCACTAATTTCACGCAAATGTCCCGAGAACTGATATCGCCGTCCTGAATCAACTCTTTCAGCGCTTGAAAAACAGGCTCGGGAGTTCTGCCGTAATATAACGTCCCCGTGTAGATTATGGTGAACTTATCATATTTCTTCAAATGGTCCATCTTTTGGAAAATTCCTTCGTCAAAACCATTTGGGATACATAAGAATTTGCGGGAAGGCTGATTTTTATGTTCTTTCTTCAGGGTGTTCTGAAGATTTTCCGTATTCGCGATTATTAAATCCGCTTTTTGAATCACTTTTTTTTCCAGCCATCGATCGAGCTTCATCGACGAATCGGTTGTAACTAATAACGGCTTAGAGCCATCGATTACCCAAGGGTCGCGAAAATCCACGACCCATTTCACGCCCGTGATCATTTCGACCAGGTAGCCTATTAAATGGGCCGAGTGGGGAGGGCCGGAGGTTACTATGCAGGAAATATTATTTCGCCTTATCTCCCTGACCGCCCTCAATGCTGCGGGCAATACCCAGCCTCTTTCCCCATCAGGCAGCACGAGCAAGGATGCAATGAAGCGCTTGAGTTTTTGAAATACTGATTCCGGTCTGGAAGAATCGTTCTTCTCGTCGGCATCACGTGTGGCCACGCCGTACGAAGCGGCCGGATTTCTCTTAACGATACTTATGTAGACTTTTTTTAATTTTAGGTATGTCCATGATGCAAATGAGGATAGTTTGCACGTTCTGAAGATCCTGTCTGCCTCAATACAGTCGAGCCTGCTGGGGTCCACCTCCTCGATGTAGCGCTCGTGTATGGTCAATACATAGGGATTCCAATCAAAGGAAGGGAGATATTTAACGCAGTTAACGATCCTTATCCCGCCGACAGCAGTATTCGGCGGGAAATAATATGCGACGAGCAGAACATTCTTTATGGTCGAAGGTGAAAATTTTTCGTTTGTCATCTTTTGAATAACGATTTTAATAAATAGTTGAATATCTTCTTTTCCAGTCCGTGAACGTAATCATGAACGTTTCACGCACCCACTATACGTAACGGCAGGAAAAAGGTCGCACGCGAACAAATAATACCATAATTGCATGATTCAATATAAACTTTTTGCTAAACCTAGTCATTCCATCAGGAACGTCCCTTTGACACACATACTGAAGTGCTGCCTCCTATGAGTTCCAATATACCGAGGGAGAGGGAGGCAGCACATGGAGGGATGCTTTCCTCAAAAGCGTCTTACTCCGGGCGAATCGGAGTAAACTTGGCCCCTTTGATAGATACGCCAGCCATCAAACCTTTCTGATCGAAGACAAACCCCGCAATGGGATTCTGACTCTTAAGGGTCTCGACGGACGCGGTTGCCCCCACTTCGACAAGCGTTACTTCGGCGTTCACGCCTGCCTCCCAGCCGTCACTTTTGCGGAATTTGTTCAGTGCATCGTCGGTCATAAAAATAATAACCATGTCGTACTGCTCAGCGCCGATCTGATATCCCAGTGAACCCGATATGAGGTTATAGTACCGGACGGTTTTGCCACCGACTAGAAGAGAACCCTGACCATACTGCCCGCCGACAACAAAGCCGGCTTTGGTGATGTGTGGCATGACCAGCACGCCCTTCGCCGCCTTCAGATATGCGGAACCTCCCTTAATATCTTTCTGGAATCGGGACAGGGTCGCTCTCACGCCAACATCAATCTCAGCTTTTGTCAATGCGTTCGCAACAGGATCAGCGATGAAAAATATCATCGTGATCGAGAACATCGCGATAAAAGTTTTCAGCTTAGCATTCATGATTGACCTCCTTTTCGCTACACCCTTTTTCCTCTCTGGCCCCCCTTTACGCAGGAACAAGAAGGGTCACCTCATCTCGGCAACAGACTTTATATATTATACATCGATTCAACTCGTTCGGAAATCCGGAGACTGCATAAGTACAACGATAGTATGTTATAAAATCCAGACCGGTCGACATTTCCTTTGTTATTTTTGTTTTCTTGTCGTTTTTTCCTGTTTCCCTGGAACGAGTGGTATACTTTAGATACGAATATGTTTTGAAAGGTGGCCAGACATGGCAGGTTTGAAAGCATGCGTGAAAGTATGAAGTAGCCCTTTTTCAGTACAGTGACAGAAGAAAGGAGTAACGATCATGAAAGAAGAACTAACGGAGAGGAAAGGCTCGATCCTGATGCCGGTTCTGGCAGGCAGTGTCGTAGGGGCCGGATTAGCGCTCTTGTTGGCGCCGCAATCGGGGAGCGAGACCAGGAAAGACCTGAAGCGGTTCGCCGACCGGTTCTCACAGGCCATTGATATAGGCAAGGACCTCTACGGAGAAAGCAGAGTGTTTGTGAACAAAGCCGTGGAAGCCGGCAAGAAGGCCTATGTGGAGGAAAAGCCCCTAGAACTCACGAACGACGAGGGGCGCTCACTCCTGATGCCGATCCTGGCGAGCGGCATCATCGGGGCAGGCATTGCGCTCCTGCTGGCGCCGAAATCGGGAAGCGAGACCAGGGAGGATCTGAAGCGGTTCGCATCGAGCACACGGGAGCGGGTTGTTTCCGCCATTGACAAGGGCAAGGACCTCTACGAGGCAGGCAAAGGAGCGATAACGGAGGCCGTGGAAGTTGGCAAGAAAGCGTACGGCGAAAGTAAAGAGAAGCTTGGGCAGGCGGCGTAGCAACAGACGTTTGGGGAGCACTTGCAGAGGGTGAGGCCTGTGTTCCAGGTTCATCAACCGGTTTTCCAGTCAGTGAGGCGCCGGGCAGTTGTTCCGGTGCCTCTTTTTGTCTCTCCCAGGGCGCAGCGTTAGCAGGTAACAGCATTTCACCGAATTCAAGCTTGTTGTTTTCTCAGCGGCAGTTTTCGTAAAGCAACGTAGGAAACAACTGCATTTTATCAGGCCAGCCAGTTAAGCCATCCGCCATCCCAAAAAAAATGGCCCTCCTTCCTGTGCGGAGAAAGAGGGCTGCATAGACTTATAACATGGCACTTGCCATTCGCAGAAGGGAACAGCCTCCGACCTATTATTCCTCAGTAGGTCTGCATACAATATTCATATCCTGTTCAAATCTGCGTTATTCTTCCCGAGTTTTCGTTGCACAGTCAGGGCAAAGTCCATGGCTAAACTGGACTTGGGAATGCTCGCTGATGTATGACTCCATCTGTTTCCATGATCCCTTATCATCACGAATTTTCTTGCAGGAAGCGCATATAGGGAGCAATCCCTGAAGGATCTTTATTTCCTTCAGGCTATTTGCTAGCTGGGCCATAAGCCTCTGGCGCTCGATGGAATGGCGGATGGTCCGAATCAGATTTCTGCTGTTGATCTGGCTTTTAACGAGATAGTCCTGCGCGCCCCGATGCACCGCTTCGAGGGCGGCTGCTTCATCGTCCAGGCCCGTGAGGACGATGACGGGGACTTCCGGACTTGCTGCATGGACCTTGCCGAAGGTTACCAGCCCCCAGCTGTCAGACAGCCCCAGGTCCGACAGGATGACATCGTATTTCTCCTCTCCCAGGCGTTTGAGCGCAGACGACAGTGTATCCACTCTCTCCACATCGATATGCATGTTCTGGCCTGCGGTAAGAAATCTACGGATAAGTTCGGCATCATCGTTGTTGTCTTCTATCAAGAATACTTTAATATGGTCGTTCGGATTCATCGGTTCCCCCTGCGCTATATAGCCTGGCAAGCCTTTTTATTATCGTATACTCATTGCAATCCGGGTGGAGATAGGCGACGGAAGAATGGTCGCACTGATATCGTTACTGATGAAGTACATGCGTCCCCAACCATCGGTCTAATATACGCTCTATATCCCTCTTGAATTGATCGAGGTCTGTTTCCTTATGTATAAAACTTGCTGCCCCGGCCTTGATGGCCGTCTGTTCGTCCGATTGCAGATCGGAATGCGTGACCATGACTAGGTTTTGGAACTTACAGAACGTTTAGCATATCCGGCTTTCCGTGTTGATGCGATTGTCATACAACAATCCTTCTGGTGATCTTGCTTTTAAAACTCATCAAAAGCACCTTATCGCCGAAAACCTCTGAAGATAAAGTAGCTTTTTCCCGCAGTTTTTTTTCGGGGGCGTGAAGATGTTTTTCCACGCCTCTGGATCAGTGCTGGAGAGATGATAATTTTTTGTAGCCTGAATTTGTGTTTACGCAGTCTGTAAACGGTATTCGTAGCGATGACCTGGTCTTGATTTCGCTTTACATGTATAAGCCAGGATCGCAGTTTGGGGAAAAAACAAATTCTTTCCACGAACCACCTTCCGGCGACGCCTAGTGCATGCTCGGCGTCACAGTCGGTAGGGTATATTTGATTCTTTAATGGCGTTGACAGAACTTGTACGCACAAATCCTGGCTTAATCAGCTAATTCTACATTTGCTAATTGTAAATGTGCTGTATGAAATATTTACATCTACATGTTAGTCTATAAAACTTCCGGCTTCTTCGATTGTTATTACTCCTTTTTTCACAAGGAGAGTAACTAAGTCTTTAATTTTCTTTTCAGCTTGGAATTGTTGCGTATTTTCCCAAATACCCTTCTGTTGAACCAATTCTAACTTTTCAGGAAAATCTATTTTCGCAGTTCTACGATGCACAAGAGTACCGCTGTAATACTGTCTAATAAATGCCTTAATTTCTGATTCAAGGGAAAGTAATGGTTTTACATTACATCCTATAGCAAACTGAACATCGGTAACAACATCTAAATCGGAAGGGTCAGACATAGCAACTTCAAGAGTATAGCCAATTTTTCTTACTGGAATAACTTCGTATTTCCGTATAATTGATTCTTTTACTTTTTTTAGTTCTTCATCAGAAAAGTCTTCAGAGAATATATTTACATAAGGTACATGGATATGTTGAGAGATTGCTTTAGCTATCTCAACTTCTTTAACAAAGTATAATTCAGTAATGGTATTCCCTAATTTACCACCCCGTTTTTTTTGATGAGCTAATGCCGTTTCCAATTGTTTTTCATCAATAAGTTCTGATTCTATGAGAATTTCACCTAGTTTCTTCATGTGATAATCACCCTAACCCGGCAATATCGTGCAATTATTGATAAACAAAGAATGCTGTATTTTAGTTAATTAAATTGGTTTTGTCAAATTAACGAAGTTTACATTTTTGAATTTATGTCTCCTGATTTTAGTGAGCCAATTTTAAATATCATCTTTCAATTGAATTTGGGTCTCCTTAATTGCATGGTGAATAAACGTCGAAGGCCATCAGGGGAAGACGGAACATAGTCGGGGAAGCGGTTTTAAACGGGAAGAAGTGTTTTGTTATCGAGAGTTTAGAAATTGATAGTTATTTTTAGGGACTCCTTGTTGATAGCGACGGAGTCCTTAGCACTAGCATTATTACGGATAGTCACTGCCATATTTTCTTAGCTAATAAGTTGCTATTATCACCATCAGATGCTCATTTATTGTATAAAGAACCTCCTGTCTTTTTGTCCCTAATGAAATTGTCGATATCTTCCCGAATATGCCTTTCATCTCTGAACAGTTCGTTGATTGTTCTGCTGATGCAGCTTGCATCGCATTAATTCTGCAAATATAGTGAGGAGCAGCAAAATGATGTGACTCTTTAACCTGTAATTCCCTCTAGTTCTGCCGGCAGTGTCACTGTTAATGGAAGTTTCGATTTCAATAGAAAGTTCTCTTAGTTTCAGCCTTGTATTATTAGAAAATGAATTAAAGCTTTTTCGCCAGTAAAGTGTATAATGATTCTATCCTAGAGAAGCGTAGATTCAGGCCTTCGCTCTCTCTCCGATGAGTTTCAGAGCACAGACTTGTTCGTTATAAACAAATACTTATAGTCAATGAGGAGGCAATATGCTGGAAAAGAACTTGGCGGGTCGTAACATTGATTCCTATTGCGGGAAGTGTAAGGTGAATCGCGATCATACCATCATGACGATGGATGGAGAGACAATCGCAAAAGTAAGGTGCAAGATGTGCGGCAGCATGCACAAATTCAGGAGCCCCCTTGAAGCTCAAAAAGTCCGGAAGCCGAGAGCGAAAAAAGGTGTCGGAGAAGCAGCGACAGCGGAGATCATCTGGACGGCCGGTCTCGCAGAGGCAAAAGGCAAAGAGCGTGATTACAGCATGGCTTCGAAATACCGCATTGGCGACATTGTCAATCACCAAACGTTTGGCAAGGGCGTTGTAATGAGGCTCTATGCCCATAAGTGCGAGATGTTGTTCAAGGACAGGCAGCGGCTGATGGCCTCGACCAATGAATGAAATGGAGCAGCGTTGATGCAAACGTCAAAATTTTCTCCACGGAGAACGAAGAGTAAGTCGTTTTCTCAATTGCTTCATTTTGACGTAAAAGATCAGTACCCTTCTTCACTCCTAACCTTATTATCGTTTCTCAGCGTACCTCTCTGCATGTGGGCGTTCGATATCATAACAGTCTGAAAACATTCTTGATATCATTACAATAACGCGACTATTCAGGTACTATTTTAAGAGTTGATGCCATGCCGAGTGTTTTTTCTTTTGACGTCATTTCGGCTTGGCCGGAATCGTATCTCATCACCATGATTCAAAAACAACGACGATGCCCGACAGGCAGGAGTGACGTCTAAGAGTATTGACCTGAATAGACACGAAAAAAAAGAATACGCCTACGGAGTCCACCGATCCGGTTCAATGCAACTTAACTTCCGGTGACCGTAGCCATAAAGGGGAGCTTCATTGAAGTTGAGCAACAAGATCATTCTCGGGAACCTGCCCAATGTGCTGGCGCGCTTTCAGAGAAAAGACCTGGAAGCAAAGTGTGCTATGTACGAGCCGCCGCTGCGATCGGAATTGTTCAGCAGCGACCAGATGGAACAGCGTGGAAAAACTTTAGCGGGTCTGCACACATTGAGCCTGAGACACGCTCCTGACCGTCTTCTGGCGCGGTTGGCTGAGAATGAAGCCATCCTGACCGGGACCCGCAGCCTGCTGGTAGAGGCGGTCAAGACGGACCGCAGGATTACGCCTGCGGCTGAATGGCTGCTCGATAACTTCTATCTGATTGAAGAACAGATCCGCACGGCAAGGAGGCACTTGCCAAAGGGTTACAGCCGGGAGTTACCCCGCTTGCTGGATGGACCCTCTGCGGGGCTTCCGCGCGCGTATGACATCGCCCTGGAGACGATCTCACACGGCGATGGACGGGTGGACCCGGAAAGTCTCAGCAGTTTCGTTGCTGCCTACCAGACAGTCACCGTCCTGAAGCTGGGAGAATTGTGGGCAGTTCCCATCATGATTCGCCTCGCATTAATCGAGAATCTCCGACGGGTCGGTGCGCGGATCGCTGCTGACAGGATGGACCGGAACCTCGCCGACTATTGGTCTGACCTGATTACCGACGTTGCCGCGAAGGACCCGAATCGTCTGATTCTGGTCCTTGCGGACATGGCACGCTCAAACCCGCCGCTCAAGAGCGCGTTTGTTGCAGAATTTGCCCGCCGGCTTCAGGGGCAGGGCCCTGCCCTGGCAATGCCGCTCACCTGGATCGAGCAGCAACTCTCCGGGTGCAGCATGACGATCGAGCAGCTAGTGCAATCGGAGAATCAGCAGCAGGCGGCTGATCAGGTCTCGATGAGCAACAGCATCGGCAGCCTCCGCTTCCTGGGAACGATGGACTGGCGCAAGTTCGTCGAGACGATGAGCGTTGTCGAGCAGACCCTGCGTAAGGACCCCCACGGTACATACGGCAAAATGGATTTTTTTACTCGCGACCGTTACCGTCACGTGGTGGAGAAGATTGCGAAGACTGGCATGCTATCTGAAGCAGAAGTGGCTACCAACGTGGTCAAGCTCGCGCATGATAGCGCGGCCCGCAGTGACAACAGGCAAGGCAAAGACGATCGCACGGCTCATGTAGGCTATTATCTGATCGGCAAGGGACTCGCGCAGCTTGAACACCTGGCTGGAGTCCGGTTGTCCATAGCAGAGGGCCTCCGAAAGGCAGGCCACCGGTTTCCTTTGTTCCTCTATCTGGGCACGATCATTCTGATCACGGTGATTTTCACTGGGATCCTGCAGGTGAAGGCGAACGCTGCTGGCTTGCATCCCTGGCTGTTCCTGTTAACGAGTATCCTCTCATTACTGTGTGTGAGTCAACTGGCAATTGCACTGGTGAACTGGCTCGCTACGTTGCTGGCAAAGCCGCATTCGCTGCCGCGAATGGATTTCTCCAAAGGTATTCCACCTGAATCGCGGACTCTTGCCATTGTCCCAACCATGCTTACCAGCGCCCAAAACATTGAAGACCTGATCGAAGCGCTGGAAGTCAGGTTTCTGGCAAATCGCGATGAAAACCTGCATTTCGGACTACTGACTGATTTCCTCGATGCATCGGAGGAGAGACTGCCGGAGGACGAACCGCTCCTGCTGCTCGCCCGGCAGAGAATCGAAGAGTTGAATGAGAAGTACGGGAGTGCAAAGAGCGAGACTTTCTTCCTTTTTCACCGCCCTCGCCAATGGAATCCCATGGAGCGTGTATGGATGGGTTACGAGCGCAAGCGAGGGAAGCTTGCGGAACTGAATTCCCTTCTACGCAACGGCTCGCGTGACCGATTCTCCCTCGTTGTCGGTAATACTGAAGTGCTGTTACAGGTAAAGTACGTGATTACTCTTGACACGGATACTCAACTGCCGCGCGATTCGGCACGGCAGCTTGTTGGTGCCATGGCACATCCGCTGAACCGTCCTCACTACGACGAAGAAAAGCAGCGCGTTGTTGCCGGATACGGCATTCTGCAGCCGCGGGTAGCGGTGAGCTTGCCGGGCACAAACCGGTCGCGGTATGCGCGCATGTACGGGAGCGATCCCGGCATCGACCCCTATACGCGTGCTGTCTCGGATGTTTACCAGGACCTCTTCCTTGAAGGCTCCTTTATCGGCAAGGGGATCTACGAAGTCGATACGTTCGAGCGGGCGCTGAACGGACGCTTCCCCGAGAACCGGATCCTGAGCCATGATCTTATAGAAGGGTGTTACGCTCGGGCCGGACTGCTGAGCGATGTAATGGTGTACGAGGAATATCCTGCCCACTACGGTGCGGATGTGATCCGTCGGCACCGGTGGATTCGCGGGGATTGGCAGCTTCTGTCTTGGCTGCGGGCGACAATCCCGGGTCCGGGGGCCGTGCGTGACCAGCAACGCCGAATGAATTCCCTCTCGCTGCTGTCCCAATGGAAGCTTTTCGACAACCTTCGGCGCAGTCTCGTGCCTTCGGCATTGACGTTCCTCTTACTGCTCGGTTGGACGATCTTACCTTCGCCCTGGTTCTGGACCATGTCAATGATCGGGATTATTCTGATCCCTTCTTTTATTTCATCTATCCTGAATCTGTTTCAAAAACCGCGCGACGTGCTTCCCATGCAGCATTTCGCAGCCGCAGGGCGTTCCATTGGCAGACGCTTTGCTCACGATCTGTTTACGCTAATGTGCCTCCCCTACGAAGCATTTTTCAGTCTGGATGCAGTCGTGCGTACGGCATGGAGAATGCTCGTCACGCACAATCGGCTTCTCGAATGGAGTCCGTCAGGCGACCCGGACCGAAAGAACAGAACAGGCCTCGCCGCTGTTTGTCGGACGATGTCTTTCGCCCCCGTACTTTCGGTGGCCCTGGTGATCTATCTGGCGCTTTCGAATCCGGTTGCATTAGGAGCGGCAGGGCCTCTCCTGGCGCTGTGGTTTGCTTCACCCGTTATCGCGTGGTGGATCAGCCGGCCGCTTGCCCCGCATGAAGCGAGATTAATAGCCAGCCAGACCCTTTTTCTCCGAAAGCTTTCCCGAAAAACCTGGTCCTTCTTCGAGACCTTCGTCGGTCCGGAGGACCATTGGTTGCCGCCTGATAACTATCAGGAGCATCCTGCCCCTGTTATCGCGCATCGCACGTCGCCCACGAATATGGGACTCGCGCTGCTGGCCAATTTAAGCGCCCTAGACTTCGGCTACATTTCAACGGGGCAGTTCATCGAGCGCACGACAAATACACTCTCAACGATGGAAGCCTTGGCACGATACCGAGGCCACTTCTTCAACTGGTACGACACGCAGTCTCTGAAGCCGCTGCCGCCCAGATATATATCCACCGTGGACAGCGGGAATCTTGCGGCCCATCTGCTCACCTTGCGGCAGGGTCTGCTGGAACTTCCCGATCAAAAGATCGTCCATGCGAGATTGTTTGGCGGGCTAAGCGACACCTTGCATATCCTTGTGGACGCTCTAAAAATTGAAGAACCGGCGGGCCTTGCTCAACTTCGGAACGACTTGGAGTCCGCATACAATTCCCCGCCCGCAACGCTCCCGGCTGTGCGGTTCTGCCTTGCTCAATTGACAATGTCCGCGGAGGCACTGCTTTACAGGCTCGATAAATCCGCTGTCCTTCCGGAGGATCAGGAAGCACGGTGGATACTCGCCTTTGCCGCGCAATGCCGGGCCGCGCTTGACGAATTGATCCTCCTCGCCCCGCTGTCCGATTGCAGCACCGATGAGAGCCCAACGCTGCGCGATCTGGCAAATCTGGGCAGCGATGCCGCCGCAGAGAGGATCAGGGCTATCGAACGGCTCGCATCGCAGGCCGGAGAACTGAGCCATATGGAGTACGACTTCCTGTTTGACAGGTCAAGTCTTTTACTGGCCATCGGGTACAACGTCGACGGCCGCAGGCGAGACACAAGTTACTACGACTTGCTGGCTTCGGAAGCGAGGCTCTGCAGTTTTGTAGGGATTGCGCAAGGGCAGCTCCCGCAGGAGAGCTGGTTTGCCTTGGGGCGGTTGCTCACGAACGCCGGTGGTTCGCCGGTCCTCGTTTCCTGGAGTGGTTCAATGTTCGAATACCTCATGCCGCTCCTGGTGATGCCGACGTATGAACGTACGTTGCTCGATGAGACCTGTAAGGCAGCGGTGGCCAGGCAAATCGAGTATGGAAGGGAATGCGGTGTAGCCTGGGGCATTTCGGAATCCGGCTTCAATACGATCGACGCTCAGCTCAGCTACCAGTACCGGGCGTTCGGTGTTCCGGGCCTGGGGCTCAAACGCGACCTCGCGGACGATCTGGTCGTCGCGCCGTACGCTTCGGCGCTTGCGTTGATGGTGGCGCCTGAGGAGGCCTGTCTGAATCTGCAGCGGCTCGCCGCGGAAGGATGCGAGGGGAAATTCGGATTCTATGAAGCAATCGATCACACCCCTTCCCGCCTGCAGCGCGGCCAATCAAGCGTTATGGTTCATTCCTTCATGGCCCATCATGTGGGCATGAGCTTTCTCTCCCTTGCCTATCTGCTGTTGGACCGTCCGATGCAGAAACGATTCGAGTCGGACCCCTTGTTCCAGGCGACCACGCTGCTGCTCCAAGAGCGTGTGCCGAGGGCTACGGCATTCTATTCGCAGATTGCCGAACGTACCGAGTCCATACGGCTTCGCCGGGCCCCGAGGCGTCCGTGCGCTTTTTCAGCAGCCCGGACACGTCGTTTCCCCAGGTGCAGTTGCTGTCGAACGGCAGATACCACGTAATGATCACGAACGCAGGGGGCGGGTACAGCCGTTGGAAGGACATCGCAGTCACGCGCTGGCAAGAAGACAGCACCCGCGACGATTGGGGCGCGTTCTGTTACATCCGCGACGCGACGAGCGGAGAGTTCTGGTCAGCAGCATATCAGCCTGTGCTCAAACGATCGAAGAATTATGAGGCTGATTTTCTCGGAGGGGCGGGCCGAGTTTCGCCGCCGGGACCATGACATCGATACCCATACCGAGATCGCTGTGTCGCCCGAGGATGATATCGAGCTGCGCCGGATCACGATCACCAATCGCGGCCGGACACGCAGAACGATCGAGGTCACAAGTTACGCGGAAGTCGTCCTTGCACCGCCTGCCGCAGACGAGCTGCATCCGGCGTTCAGCAATCTTTTTGTTCAGACAGAGATCGTCGAACACCGGCAGGCGATCCTCTGCACCCGCCGACCCCGCTCCCGCGACGAGCATGCGCCATGGATGTTTCATCTCATGGCTGTCCACGGGGCGGAAATCGGTGAAGTTTCCTATGAGACTGACCGCCTGAGATTTATCGGTCGTGGAAACAGCGTTGCCGATCCTCAGGCGATGAACGGGTCTGCTTCGCTCTCGGGCAGCCAGGGTTCAGTGCTCGATCCGATCGTTGCTATCCGGTATCGAATAACCCTTGATCCGGAGAAACCGGCAACAATCAATATCGTCACCGGTATCGGTGAAACCCGGGATGTCTGTATGGGCCTTATCGAGAAATACCAGGACCGGCGGCTTGCGGACCGCGTTTTTGATCTTGCGTGGACTCACAGCCAGGTGCTCCTGCGCCAGATCAATGCCACGGAAGCCGATGCGCAGCTCTATGGACGCCTTGCTGGCTCCGTTCTCTACGCCAATTCTTCTCTGCGCGCCGATCCGGGCGTTATCCTCAGGAACCGTCGCGGACAGTCCGGTCTCTGGGGCTACTCCATTTCCGGAGATCTCCCGATTGTACTGCTGCGGATAGAAGATCCGGCAAATATCGACTTGGTGCGCCAGCTCGTGCAAGCCCACGCGTACTGGCGTCTCAAGGGACTGGCAGTGGACCTCGTAATCTGGAATGAAGATCATGCCGGTTACCGGCAGCTTCTGCAGGAACAGATCCTGGGGCTTATTGCAGCAGGCGTTGAGGCGAATGTGACGGAACGTCCGGGCGGCATCTTCGTAAGACCTGTGGAACAGATATCGGCTGAGGACCGCGTCTTGCTCCAAACAGTCGCCCGCGCCGTCATCACTGACGGCCTTGGCCCGCTTGCAGATCAGGTAAGCCGCCGCGCTCTTGCGGCGCCGCCGGCGCCGCGTTTCATACCAACGCGGAGCTATAAGCTGAATCCTCAACTGTCGCGACAACGGCTCGCAACGACCTGCTGTTCTTTAACGGACTCGGAGGATTCACGCCTGACGGCCGCGAATACATTATTACGACCGCGCAGGGGCAGAAGACTCCGGCGCCATGGGTGAATGTGATCGCAAACCCGCATTTTGGGACTATTGTTTCGGAGAGCGGGGCTGCTTACACCTGGAGCGAAAATGCCCATGAGTTCCGCCTAACACCCTGGGACAACGATCCAATAAGCGATTCCAACGGAGAAGCTTTTTACCTCCGCGACGAAGAGAGCGGCCATTTTTGGTCCCCCACGCCGCTGCCGGGCTGCGGGGCGATGCATTACGTCAGCCGCCACGGATTCGGCTACAGCGTCTTTGAACATATGGAGGATGGCATCAGATCGGAGATCTGGGTTTACGTTGCAATGGATGCATCCGATCAAGTTTACGGTATTAAAAGTGAAAAACATATCAGGCCGCATACGCCGGCTCTCAGCCACCGGGTACGTGGAATGGGTGCTGGGAGATCTGCGGTCGAAAGCGGCAATGCAGGTGATCACCGAAATCGACCCTAAAACTGGCGCGATCTTCGCGCGGAACCCTTATAACACAGAGTTCGCAGAACGGACTGCATTCTTTGATGCGGGCGAGGCGACGCGGACCGTGACCGGCGACCGGACCGAGTTCCTTGGCCGTAACGGCACACTACAAAATCCGGCTGCGATGACCCGTGCGCGGCTTTCCGGCAGGATAGGGGCTAGCCTGGACCCCTGCGCCGCTATTCAGGTCCCTTTCGATCTGGCTGACGGGCAGGAGCGAGAGATTATCTTCAGGCTCGGCGTAGGGAGAGACTCCGATGAAGCAGGCAACCTGGTGCGCCGCTTCCGGGGATCTGTTGCGCGCGTGGGGCGCTTGAAAAGGTCTGGGAGTACTGGAATCACACCCTCGGCGCGGTGCAGGTGGAAACGCCGGATCAATCCGTCAACATGCTGGCCAACGGCTGGCTCTTATACCAGACTTTGGCATGCCGTCTTTGGGCACGGAGCGGATACTACCAATCCGGGGGTGCTTTCGGTTTCCGCGACCAATTGCAGGACGTGATGGCGCTCATCCATTCCGAGCCGCGGCTCGTGCGTGAGCACCTCCTCCTCTGCGCGGCCCATCAGTTCAAGGAGGGAGATGTCCAGCATTGGTGGCATCCCCCGATCGGGGCGGGGCGTGCGCACAGGCTGTTCCGACGATTTTCTCTGGTTGCCCCTGGCCGCGTGCCGCTACATTTTGAGTACCGGAGATACCGGAGTGCTGGATGAAACCGTCCGCTTTATCGAGGGCCGACCGGTAAACCAGGACGAGGATTCGTATTACGATCTTCCCCATGCGTCTGAAGAAACGGCAAGTCTGTACGATCACTGTGTGCGGGCCATCCTGAGGGGCCTCAGCCGTGGCGAGCACGGCCTGCCTCTCATCGGCTCGGGTGATTGGAACGACGGCATGAACCTGGTGGGCCAGCACGGCAAAGGTGAAAGCGTCTGGCTCGGATTTTTCCTGTATGAAGTACTCGAGCAGTTCTCCGGGGTTGCGCGCCTGCACGGCGATCCGTCATTCGCCGAACGCTGTCGGGAGGAAGCTGATCATTTGCGCGGAAATATTGAGAAGCATGGCTGGGACGGCGAGTGGTATCGGCGCGCTTATTTTGACGATGGTTCTCCGCTGGGTTCAGCAAGCAATCCCGAATGCCGTATCGATTCCATTGCTCAAAGTTGGTCTGTTCTCTCCGGCGCCGGGGATGCAGAACGGTGCCGCACGGCTATGGAAGCAGTGGACAGGCTTCTGGTTCGACGGGACCACAGCCTGATCCAGCTCCTCGCCCCGCCATTCGATAAATCGGATTTGAATCCCGGCTATATCAAGGGGTACGTTCCTGGTGTGAGAGAGAACGGTGGGCAGTATACCCATGCGGCGGTCTGGACTGCAATGGCCTTTGCCGCGTTGGGCGACAGCGACCGTGCATGGGATATGTTGGCAATGATCAATCCGATAAACCATGCGAGATTGCCCGACGAGATCGCGATCTATAAGGGAGAACCATACGTTGCCGCCGCCGATGTGTATGCGGTCCCTCCGCACATGGGGCGGAGTGGATGGACTTGGTACACGGGATCGGCCGGATGGATGTACCGGCTTATCGTGGAATCACTTCTGGGACTGCGGCTTGAAACAGAAAAGCTGCGTTTCGAGCCGTGCCTGCCCGCGGAGTGGGATTCGTTCACGGTGCACTATAGGTACCGGGAAACCATCTACCATATCACCGTCCTGCAACGGTGTGATAACAGCGGGGCAAGCGTGACCGTCGATGGCGTTGAGCAGATCGGCAAGACCATTCCCCTTATTGACGACCGGCGGGAGCACGCGGTCGAGGTGAGAGTTGCAACGAGGTGAGCGGTAGTATCAGTGTCGCTTTGAATAGAACAATCATCGCGCGAAAGACCGTTTTGCGCAGACTCAGAAGGATGAAAGCAGGTGAATCGTGGCTGAAGACAAGAAAGATGAGAAAGGCTACATCTCCAAAATTTATTGGAGGTATATTGCGGTATTTTTAGCAATTTTTATATTTATGTATGGTTGGAATATTTTTTTCAATCCCAACACTCCCGCGCGCACTACGATAAACTACAGTCAGTTCATCGAGCAACTGGGTGCAGGCAATATCAAATCCGTTTCGATAAAAAAGGAATTGGTAAACGGAGAGTTGATTAAAGAGGTGGGCGTCTTACTGCCGGAAGAAAAGAAACCCGAACAAGTGAAATACTTCCAGACCGTCCTTCCTTCTTTCCAGGGTGAAGGGCTCCTGTCCCAACTGAAGGAAAAGAATGTGATCATTACCATCGAGCCCGCTGAACAGGGCATGTTATGGCAGATGGTGGTTGGGGTTCTACCCTGGGTGCTTATCATCGGTTTCTGGATCCTGATGATGAAAAGGAACCAGCAGATTCAGGGCGGCCCTGGAGGCCTCTTTACCTTCGGAGCAAGCAAGGCCAGATTGTATGATGCGAAAAAACCGAGTGTGACCTTTAAAGACGTTGCCGGGATGGACAATGTGAAGATGGAACTAAGAGAGACTATAGAGTTCCTGAAAGACCCCTCCCGGTTCGAGAAGATTGGAGCAAAGGTCCCGAAAGGCGTGCTTCTGATCGGTCCTCCGGGAACAGGCAAGACCCTCTTTGCACGCGCTGCCGCGGGGGAGGCTGCCGTGCCTTTTTACAGCATCAGTGCTTCGGAATTCATAGAGATGTTCGTAGGGGTCGGCGCCTCACGGGTCAGGGACATGTTCAAAAAAGCCAAGGACACCCAGCCGAGCATTATTTTTATCGATGAGATCGATGCAGTAGGACGTACTCGCGGCGCGGGGCTTGGAGGCGGAAGTGATGAACGGGAGCAGACGCTGAACCAGCTTTTGAGTGAAATGGATGGATTTAATCCCCATGAAGAAGTGATCGTTATGGCTGCGACTAACAGGCCGGATGTTCTGGATCCCGCACTTCTCCGCCCGGGAAGGTTTGACCGGCATATTGTGATAGACCGGCCGGGCTGGAAAGAGCGGAAGGCGATATTAGAAATCCATGTGAGGGGCAAGAAACTGGCGCGTGATGTCGATTTCGAAGCCCTGGCAAAGGGTACCCCGGGCATGACCGGCGCCGACCTCGAAAATCTTACCAACGAAGCCGCTCTGGTCGCCTTGCGGAAGAACAAGGAGATGATAGACCGGCTTGATTTTTTAGAGGCCGAGGACAGTATCCTGATGGGAGCAGTGAAAGAGTTGACCATTAGCGATATGGAAAAGAGGATAACGGCCTATCATGAGGCGGGACATACGCTCACCGCGTGGGAATTGCCTGGAGCCGATCCCATCTACAAGGTCAGCATTATCCCCCGTGGAATCGCGATGGGTGTTACTCAGCTCCTGCCTGGGGAAGACCGGCATTATTATCCGCGCACCTATCTTATGAACAGATTGAGTATTAACCTTGCCGGACGAGTTGCGGAAAAGATCGTCTTTAACGATATCAGCAGCGGTGCACAGAATGACCTGAAAGATGCGACATCACTGGCCGAGAAGATGGTGGCGCAGTGGGGGATGAGCGATAAGGTCGGTCCGGTCAATCTCGGACGTGGTGAAGAACATCCATTCCTGGGCAGGGAGTTATCACTGCCAAAGCGCTACAGCGAGGAGATGGCCTGGCTCATGGACCAGGAGATCCAGAAAATCATCATAGATGCGGAATCAAGGGCAACTGAAATATTGTCAGGGAAAAGACATACCCTCGACGCGCTTGCGGAAGCGTTGATAAAAGAAGAGGTGCTTGAAAGGGCCGATGTGGAACGGATAATACAGGGCACGCAAGAATAATAACAGCGGACATGCCGGAGGTGAAGATTTCACTTGGTCGCGAAATGAGCAATGCATTCAAAAAACGTCAATGCGAATAAAGCAGCGGAAGCGAAGCATCTAAGTACGATTATAAGTAACGTACTTAAACGAACGAGCGGATATCATCGCAGGAGGAGAAGTTTATGAAAACGACAAAGGGTAAAGTCACTGCTACTTTACTTGCCAATGATAGTGTAGAGTTCCGCTACATAGCCTCTCCTCAACCAGTAAGGAATACGAAATATTCGTTGATAACCGCCTACCTCTTCAATCAATGCGGGGATGTTTTGTTGTAAATCACTACCTGTGGGAGGCCGACTCTCATGATTAATGCTGTAAAAGAGTTGTCGAGAAACTTTTTTAATCCAAATGAGATAATTTAAGACAGTTTCTCGATTGATCTCAGGAAACGAATCTTGGTTTAGAACGAGGTCGAATTGGTCTGGTTCTATCTTGTTAATGAAAAAATGTGGGCGAATTGTGATCTGGTTAGGATTATTAACTCCTTCAGATTCTCCGTAGAGAACGATCCTTGCATCAGGAAGAGACTTTAGAAGGTAATAACCCTGAATGACATTAATGTGCGGCAGATCGAAAATCGTATAAGACTTAAATCCAAACCTATTACACCAGTAAGCAACTCTTCCTGAACCGGCACCAATTTCACAAATGGAAGCGTTTTTCTTTGCAGAAAGGAGCTGTTTCAGACTCCAAGCAGTATAAATCGCGTTTAGATCGCGTTCATGATACAATGCCTTGGCAGATCGAATCTTCAGCAAACCCCCATCGATAGGAGGAGGGGAAATATCGAGACCTATCGCTTGTTCAACCTTCTCTACAAGCGAATCAATGTCCATGTGCAGACTCTTTCCCCATACCCCCTGTTCCGGATTCTCACAAGGAACCACCCCAACCGCTTCTGCAAGTGAGAGGAGCTTGTCCTTAATCATAAGCGCTACGAATTCACGATAACTCGAATCATTACTAATTTTATTGAACTCCAGATCACCTTGAACTGTGCCATTCGTCGCGTCATGACGGCACATATTGCACAGATAATTAGCCAAAGAGGGAGGATCGTTTCGTTCCAAGATGCCCAAGAAAGAGGACTGTAGCTTACTTATCATCGACCACAGATCCGGCTTAAGCATTGTTTGACTTGCTGATTCACCTGCGATGCATAATTTGTATGCCTTTAACAGGCGCTCTGCTATTTGAATGTCTTCAACTGCTGGCCGCAGATCAGGAACTATTTCGGAAGGAACATCAGGATGATGTGACCCAATTGAGTGAGAAATGATGGCTTCGCGGTGATCGCGACCGAAGGCTTTACGCAGTAGGCGAATTACCGGTCCTCTCAGAAGAACGGCTTTACGTTTTTTCATAACTTTATCACCTGCATTCTAAGAGTAATCGGCCTAGTGTACTGAAGTACTTGAACGAATGTAACATACTACTGTCCGCTTGTAAAATGAAATTGCCAAACGAACTTGAAGGAGCGTTGACTAAAAACTTCAAATGGAATTATTCATTTTCTTTGAGATCCTGGCTCTCAGGGCTCCACCCACGAGTGTCATCTACAAGTCTGCATAGTCAATTTTGTGACAAGGGCAAAAAAACCTAATAGTATCATGCATCCTGGAAATATATTTCCTTTATCGTTTCAAGCGCTAATATATTATATATACGCTATCGTCCAGGCGTGTGAAAGGCAATACGAGGTGGAGGTCCGATAGAGGAATAAACGAGAAGTCCATAGATCGGAACAGAATTATGCGGCAAAATCCTTTATACATCCCTCGAATACCACGAAAGGTGTCTGAGTGATGTAATGCTTTATATTTGTCTTATATTATGTCATTTCTTTTGATAACTAAGACACAATATATTTGCCCGATCGCGACACAAGTCAAGAACTGGACTAAAAGTCAAAACGTTGCCACAAATGGCATACGTATAAGAACCACTTATTACCCGCCCATCGTCTTTCTGACTATAATAATTGTCGCCAACAGCATCGGTAAATATTACCACGTTGCCACTTATCGTAACTCTTCCCCCAACCTCTAAAATACCATCGCGATTGATATCGGTCGAATAAGTATTGTCTGGTTTAAAAGTAAGGCTGTACTCCCCACTGACCCAGGTACCGATAAGTGGATTCTCCGAATTTGTTGTTAAACTCAAGCTGTTGCTGTCAAGGGGATTCTGGCCATTGGGACTCGCACCGTTATCTCCGCTGTCACGACCACATCCAAGATGAGAGATTATAATAAGGGTGGTTAATAATGCTGCTGACACGCCTCTAATCCTCATATTAACCTCCCGAATTTTTAAATACGAACTATCAAGGAAGCAATAGCACCACGACTCAATGTAAGATAGAATAAGGTCTTGCCATTCATCACACGCTCATAGCCCGAGGAATCGAGGCTCCAAAATATGATGGCCTTATCGGTTCGTCAGACTGCTGTTGACTCCTCATTAAAAAAACCACTCGGGCATAAACGTTTGCCGCTAGTATCGAATCGTCTGCCCCGATCTCAAGGCTTGATGAATTTTAGCCTATGCGATGCTTTTAAACTTGGTTATGTTCAGCATTTGAATGCCTGCTGCTTACGGCCGCATTAATTGGCTGACACGGCGCCACGCGAAATGTTCGCCGGGGAATTCTGGCCTGCTGGCTGGGATTGGCCCTCCATACCGGCAGACGCCTTACCATTAGAAGTTTCACTGGATTCGATGTTCTTCTCTATGGACAGAAGTTCCACATCGAAGATAAGTGTGGAATTCGGCCCGACGGCGTATATTCTCCTCTCTCCGTACGCAAGCTGTGTGGGAATGAAGATCTGCCACTTTGAACCCGGATTCATGAGCTTCAATGCCTCCCTCAAACCGGGGATGACCCCAGTGACGCTGAACAATGCGGGCTTGCCTGTTGGGTATGAGCTGTCAAACTCAGTACCGTTGACCAAGCTACCGCGATAATTGATCAACACTGAATCTGTATCAGTAGGCTTTTTGCCATCGCCAGCCTTGAGGATCTTATACTGCAGCCCGCTGGGAAGAGATACAATGCCTTCTTTCTTCGCGTTCTCCGCCAGAAAAGCCTCCCCGGTTTTCTTATTTTCTTCGCCCGCGATCTTCTCTGACTCTTGTATTTTCAATCTTAGCTCGTGTTCGTATGCATTCATCGTGGAATCTAGATCCTTTTCAGTTATGAGAAGCTTCGAGCCAGAGAGTTCGTCTCTCAGGCCTTTTAAAAATGTGTCCACATCGAGCTCGACCCCCCGCTGTTTGAGATCCCTTGCGACGCCGACTCCAACGCTGTAGCTGATTTTTTCTTTCTGGTTTTTGAATGCCGGCGATTCCTCAGCGCTCGCTTGGGTGGCCGGAAGTAAAACAGCTCCCAATAATACAAACCAGCTCAACTTCATGACCAAGCATTTCCATTCGATAGTCATCTGTTCACCCTTCCTCTCGCACGTGATTTTTGCAAGTTAAACGATTCTAAAGACAACTATTCACAGCTTTTAATAAAGTGCTCACTTTTTGCAGTACCAGAAGCCCTATGTATTTTCGGTCTTTTTTATTCAATACTCTTCATTTCAAATTTTGATTTCCAGACCTCGTAAATCACCGGGTAAACCATCAGTTCCAAAAGAAAAGAAGTGAAGATGCCGCCAATCATAGGTGCGGCAATCCGCTTCATCACGTCAGAACCGGTCCCGGCTGCCCACAGGATCGGAATAAGCCCAATTGCCATCGCGGCTACGGTCATGAACTTTGGCCGAAGTCGCCTGACTGCCCCGTTCATGATCGCCTCGCGCAAATCGGCAAGGTTCTTCATCTTTCCCTCTTTTTTTGCCTGATCATAAGCAATGTCTAGGTAAAGAAGCATAAAGATACCTGTCTCTGCGTCGACACCCAGCAGAGCGATAAGACCGACCCATACGGCGATACTCATATTGTAGCCAAGAAAATAGAGGAACCAGATCGCACCGATGGCAGAAAAAGGTACTGCAAGGGCGATGATCATTGTTTTCGTCAGAGATCTTGTGTTCATGTAGAGGAGCAGAAAGATTATAAACAACGTCAACGGCAGAACGACAGAGAGCCGTTCTTTGACCCTCTGCATGGCTTCATACTGGCCTGTCCAGGTGACAGCGTATCCCGCCGGAAGTTTGAGCTTTTCCTTTAAGAGTCGTGAGGCTTCCTCAACGTAGCTGCCCGGGTCCCTGTCAGCGATGTCGATATAGACATAGCCGGTCAGCAATCCGTCCTCGTCGCGGATCATCGAGGAACCGCTCCTGGGGTTGATTGTTGCAAGTTCGCTGAGCGGAAGCTGGCGCTGGCCGCCTGATACGGGGACCAGGACACGCCCAAGAGCGCCGAAATCGGGTCTGAAGTCGGCCAGATATCTGACGTTTACCGGGTAGCGTTCACGACCTTCAATTGTAGTTGTCACATTCTCGCCGCCAATGGCGCTCTCGACAACCGCCTGGGCCTCTTCTACGTTCAAGCCGTAGCGGGCAAGGCTTTTTCTATTCCAATCGATATCAAGAAAGTAGCCGCCGCCTGTTCTCTCTGCGAAAACACTCCGCGTCCCTTTGATCGAAGACAGGTAAACCTCCATCTTGACGCCGATCTCCTCAATAATTGCCGTGTCCGCTCCGGATACCTTGATCCCTACAGGAGTCCTGATACCGGTCGTAAGCATATCGATGCGCGCCTTGATGGGCATTGTCCAGGCATTTGAGACACCGGGTATCTTCAAGGCATCATTCATCTGTCTGACAAGTTCCTCCTGTGATATGCGGTCCGGTGTTATTCGCGAAAAAAGCGGATATAACCACCCGGGAGCCCATGCTGAATACCATGTGTCAATTTTGCGCCACTCAGATCGAGGCTTCAGAACGATCACCGTTTCAAGCATCGAGAGCGGTGCCGGGTCGGTGGCCGTATCAGCCCTTCCTGCTTTGCCCAGTACGTGGTCAACCTCCGGGAAACGTTTAATTATGCGGTCTGTCACCTGAAGCAGTCTCCGAGCCTCCGTTATCGAGATGCCCGGCATAGTTGTGGGCATATAGAAGAGTGCTCCTTCATTGAGGGGCGGCATAAATTCGCTGCCAAGCTTCATGAAAACAGGAACGGTAACGACGATAAGCACGAGAGCTATACCAATAACCACCCACCGCTTGCGCAGGCACCATCGGAGGACGGGATTATAGAGACGGACAAGGAAACTGCTGAGGGGGTGATTTTCTTCGGGATGGATAGTGCCGACAAGGACGGCATTCGCGGTTTTGCAGAGCCAAAGAGGTCGGAAATTGAAATTCTTAAGGTTCGTGACGAGAAGCCTGAGTGCAGGGTCGAGTGTAATGGTAAGGAAGGCGGCAACAACCATCACAAGAGTCTTCGTATATGCGAGTGGTTTAAAGAGACGGCCTTCCTCCCCCCCGAACGTCAGCACCGGTATGAACGAGACGGCGATTACAAGGAGCGCAAAGAAACTGGGGCCGGCTACCTGTTTGATGGCATCGACGATGATCTCGCGGTAGTCTCCCTGCTCTCCCGACTGTTTCCACTCTTCTAGGCGCTTGTGCGTCTGTTCCACAATCACAATTGAAGCGTCGACTAGAGCGCCGATGGCAATGGCTATGCCTGCCAGCGACATGATGTTGGCGGTGATACCCATGGCTTTGAAAGGGACAAAGGCGATGAGAATGGCAATTGGTATTGTGATAATAGGTATGATGGCACTTGGTGGGTGCCACAGGAAGATGAATATTATCAATGAGACGGTGATGATTACCTCGAGGAGGGTTCGATTCAGCGTGTCGATGGCCCTGTGGATGAGGTCGGAGCGGTCGTAGATCGGGACGATCTTCACGCCTTCAGGAAGACCCGGCTCAATCTCTTTTAGTTTCGTCTTCACTCGTTTGATAACGTTCAAGGCATTCTCACCCTGACGCATGATAATAATGCCCGAAACGACATCGCCCTGCCCGTCAAGGTCGGCTACGCCTCTTCGGTAATCTGGGCCGATGGAAACTTCGCCGATGTCCTTTACGCAGATCGGTGTCCCTGCATCGTTCGCCGAAAGGACAATATCGCCGAAATCCTCAACCGATTTTGCATAGCCTCTGCCCCGGATCATGTATTCGGTCCCACCGAACTCAATGAGCCTGCCTCCCGCTTCGGCATTCCCAGCGCGAACCGCTTCGACTACCCTGCTGATCGGGATCCCGTAGGCCTGGAGCCTGTTGGGGTCAACATTCACCTGATACTGGCGGATAAAGCCGCCTAGGGGAGCAACTTCAGCAACGCCAGGAACTGATTTCAAATGGTACCGCAGATACCAGTCTTGCAGGGAGCGGAGGTCTGCAAGGCTGTGCTTGCCTGATTCGTCAACAAGGGCATACTGGAAGACCCAGCCGAGGCTGGTAGCATCAGGCCCTATTTCAGTCGTGACGCCTTGCGGCAGGCGCTGTAATACAGAAGAAAGATACTCAAGGGTCCTTGACCGGGCCCAATAGATGTCGGTGCCATCCTCAAAGATAATATAAACAAAGGAATAGCCAAAATCAGATAAGCCCCGGACGGCTTTGACGTGAGGAGCTCCAAGTAACGCCGTCACGATCGGATAGGTCACCTGGTCCTCGATGATGTCGGGACTCCTGTCCCATTTCGAGTATACGATTACTTGAGTCTCGCTGAGGTCAGGGATGGCATCAAGGGAGAGGTGTATCATAGACCACCATCCCGCTACACATGCGGCTGTGACAATGACTAAGACGACAATCTTATTCTTAACCGAAAAATCTATGATGCGGTTAATCATTGCCATCCCCTGCAGCAGTATGCTTCACGAAATGACTTCCTCCCGGTTTTGCTGCGTAGCGTTCCGGGTTCTTTTCGAATTCCTGTTTGCATGTGTCGGAGCAAAAATAATACTTTTTCCCGCGGTACTCGATCACTCTTCCCGCAGGATTGCTTGCACCCTCCTCGACCTCCATGCCGCAGACGGGGTCCTTATGAACAGAAGCCTTGTAAACCGTTTCCATTTTCGCAGCGTTAGCGGTTTCGTACACACCTTTTCCTGCGGCCTTCATCCGGCTTTCAGAATCGATGAGAAAGTTGCCCGAGACGACAATCCTCTCGCCGGGCATCAGTCCCTTGACGATTTCAACCCGGTCCCCAAAGCGCCATCCGGTTTCGACATCCCGTGGTTCAAAGAAACCGTTTCCAAGATCAATAAAGACGGTCTTTTTGAGCCCCGAATAGCGAACAGCATCCACAGGAACGGCTATTGCGCGTGGAAACGTGACCGGCAGGTCAACGTCCACGAACATGTCTGGCCTCAACAGGAAGTCAGGATTCTCCACTTCAAGCCGTACTTTCAGTGTTCGAGATGCCGCATCGAATTGAGGAAGGATCGTACTCACCCTGGCGTGAAATTCCCGTCTCTGATTGGGAAGCATCACACGTGCGATTGTGCCAGGCCGGAAATACTCTGATTCATTCTCGAAGACGTCCGCAAGGATCCACACATGGCTCAGGTCCGCGATCCTGTAAAGTTCAGTCCCCCTCTCAAAACGCTGGCCGAGCGAAAGGTTCCTGGCGATGATGAAGCCCGCCTCCGGCGCACGGATCTCTATGCTGTCCGTGCCTTGATGGCTATTCTTTATTTCGTCTATCTGATGCTCGCTCATCCCCAGGTTGAGGAGGGATACGCGGTAGTTATCGATATTTGCGTTGGTCAAGTCGATCTGGCCTTGGGTCTCCTTCCCGCTTGACTCGAACCGATCCAGCGCCCGCATGCCATAAAGAAAGGCCTTGATCGCAGGAAAGAACTCCGGCGAATAAAAAGTGGCGAGCATCTCGTCTTTCCTGACGAGGCTGCCGGTGGTGATGGGAAAAATCGTCTTTACCCAGCCGTCGCTGGCTGAATTAATCCGGTAAATGCGGTTTTCGTCAGGGACAACTCTTCCCAGAAGACGGATGGGATGGTTCCATGAGGTCTTCTCAACAGTCGCCACCGTCACACCAATCAACTGCTGCTGCTCGGGACTTATGTGCACCGTGCCGGGTGGCATCCCGGAAGTGTTCGTGGATCCGTCAGCATAAACTGCCTCGAGCGGCATGCCGCAAGGAGCGACCCCAGGCTTATCCGACTTCAACGCCGGATTCATCGGATCCACATAATACAAGACCTTGCGGCTTACCTGAGCATCATTGTCAGGCAGATGCTTCTTCTGGTACCATTTACCGGCAAGGAAAGAAACTGACACTAGCACAACGAGAATTGCGACGCTCAGTGCCTTTCTCATGAAAATCACCCCTTAGTAGTAAAGTAAAACTTAAATGTATGCTTGACGTCTTTGTATGAACATCGTGCAAAAAAACCTGTCGTATTTGCGAGAAAAGGGAAAGGTGAGCTTGCCTTCGTTTCACTCCTGACCGTTTCATGCCCAGCCTGAAATGCCTGGTTCACAACATGGTACATAAGTCCTGAGATGTTTCATCCTAGTTGCAAACTAAAAAAAGCCCCGCGAAAATCACGGGGCTTTTTCGCACCAGCATGATATACCGTGCTATAAGTCACAGGTCTTTCCGGGACATTAGGCCCATGACGCTACCACACAACCATAGCGTGCATCATGTCATGCTCTTCATGCTCCAGAATGTGGCAATGCCATACATACTCGTGGCCGCCGGTCCGTGGGCTGAGAGGCGCTATCCCATCTATAATGCTAGGAGCTGGTGGTCGATTGATGACAGTAATGGGTTTTCCATTCGGGCCTGTGATCACCGGTAATGTGAAACGCATTATAATCCTGGCCACAGTGCCCGGATAAATCCGCACTGTGTCTTTATAGCCCTGCTCATTCGGGGCTGGCGGAATAACAGGGCCAGTGAAGTTTATGGTACCAGGGAATGTACTTTCATCAAACAGCTGCCTGTTGATGAGCTGGACATCCACAAGGTGGAAGTGCATTGGATGCACATCTCCAGTGGTATTGTATATTTCCCACACTTCCTCGGTTCCATAAAGGACGTTTTGCTCCGTTGCCCCTACATTGGGACCGGGAGGATTAGGTGAAAAACTGGATGTTACAACATACGGCGATCCATAAGGCGCATGGGAATCACCGATGATCTGGATCAGCCGACCGTGTTCGTCATAGTACTCGTTCAGGGTGAGAAACCGCTTGAAAACCCTTAGTGGCGGTTGAGTTGAGCCCGCAGGGACAAGAAGCGGATCGTTGCCGGCTGACAGGTCCGTCTTCGTGTTGATTTTCAATGGCAGGTCTGCAGGGCCTGATGCTGCAACTACTGTAAACATCATGAGAACCCGGGTATTAGGGCCGAAACCTGGCGTTGTGGTACCATTGACCGGGTTGCCTATCCCGAAGTTTCCACTACCAACGTTATACCCTGGGAAATAGTCGTTCCGATCGTCTCCGGATGGAAATGGAGCAGGCGCGTCACTGTAGAGGATCACCTTCGTCCCCGGCTGTACGCTGCTAAAGTCGACGATGACGTCGGTCCGCTCCGCAGGAGCCATGAGAAGCGATTGTTTTACAAGCGCCGGGTTCGCCTGGCCTGTAATCGGATCAATCGCGCCAGGCAAGAATATCATGGGCTGGCCGGAGGGGACGGCAACCGGATGAGGCAGGAAACCGCCTTCAGTACCTATCTGCAAAAAGGAGGTGGATCCGGTTGCAGCGTTCTTAAATGGGATATTGGTTGGTATGCCATTGCTATCCAGCGTGATCCCATTCGGGCTCTTATCGGCGATGTAGAGCTGGAGGTTAAGGAACCTGGCGTTACAGGCATTGAGGAGGCGCAGACGGTAGCGGCGCGCCTGGACAGTTGTCTCTGGGTAAGCCGTACCGTTGACCAGCATGGTATCACCGAAGTACTCGGGTACTTCAGATGGATCGGGAGGTACTGTGGTCAGAATTGGACCTAGCGGCCAGCGGCCAGTCGTCGGGTCGTATTCGTATGTGTGTGCGTACCAGAGACTGCCAGGGGCTGTAGGCCCGGTCCAGGTCGGATCGACACTCAGGATATCAGGGCCGACGAATATCTTGTCCTGGAAAATGAGCGGGATCTCGAACCCGCCGCGCTCGATATAGTTTGGCAGACCTTCGCGAATCAAACCGTTTTCAAAGTCATCCCGGAGTAGCAGAGCGGAGGCGACTCCCGCATAGGCGTTAGTACGGGTAATACCCCATGCATGGTCGTGATACCACATGAACCTTGCACTTTGGTCCAAAGGGTAGTAGTACTCAGCCTGATTGATACCTGCGCGTGGGTTCAGCACGTTGTTCAGGAAGCTTAAGCCATGTTTCCCGTCAGGGGTGAACCAGTCAAAGGGGCCACCATCGCTAATCCATGGGGTATGACCTCCATGAAGGTGGACGGCGGCACGGTTCTGATCCTGGTTTGCACCAGGGATCGTCGTGTCGATTGGAATGAGACTTGCATTCGGCAGATCGTTGGTGAACGTTATCTGTATCGGTACCCCCTTCTTACCCACAATAATCCCGCCCAATTGTTTTTGAGGTCCGGGGAATAGTGGGACAGCGGGATAGTACCCCCATAAGGTTGTCGGGCCCAAACCTGTCGAAGTCGGCACAATCTGATCCTGAAATTGTCTGATGTTGATTGTGTAATGGGTTACCCTAGTCACTGGTGCGGGAAATGGATCAGGCGCAGCCACCGGGATTTCATCAGGACCGATACCTCGCAGCGTCGTGCTGTAGAGCGGGATTTGTGGGCTCTGATAAAAGGCTTGTACGGAATTTACGCTAAACACGCAAATAAGCGCAATCGCCGCCAAGAAAATCGTTAAATATTTTAGGAGTTTATGTTGCTTTTTCATGATACCCCTCCCTGTTGAAAGACCTAACTTGTTTGACTTATTCCCTAAAAACCCCCATGGTACTGACTGCCTTAAAAAATCTTTTCAATCCACCTCCTTTCTCGTTGCCTACAGCATTTCGTGCCACACTCTCTTCGCCCAGACACCTAAAGTGCACAAATTGCTGCGTCCAAATATATATAAAATAGTTTTCAAGCTGAAATTCGTGACAACTTTTTTAAGCGATTACACTTTTATAATGCTATCAATTAAAATTATCAATGTCAAGGTGACTATCAAACTCAGCAAGAAATGCACATATGGCGAACGCGTTGCTTAAAATTTATTATCAAGCAGGAACGATAGGCCACATTTACGAACCGCACCATTCACGTGGAGGAGAAAATCCTCAACCAGTATTAAACAGGGAATCACTGCGCATGACAATATGCGCAGTGATCTCTCGCCATAAAAAACACCCGCGAGTAGGTTACCATGGCAAGAAGAAGAGCTAGCTTCAATAAAATCAGAGATTTACGGGAAAATCATATGAATCGGTGTCGTCTTAAATAGCTCGTTTTACACAGGGGTCCATTTTGCTTACATTCCGTGACTATCACTTTTATCTCGACTGCAGGCAAGCAGAGACTTAAAACCAGGGAGCCATAGCAATAAGAAGGGCTAATTTTTTTGGAAATTAACCCCTTTTTACATCGCGATTGTTAATCAGGCTACTTCGTTTTAAAAGAATTACTCATACCCCATATGCACGAGCAGATTTCAGCCGTAACGTGCCTCTTTGAAGTCAGTTTCTACTTGTAGTTATTATTTTTTTGTACCATAATAAAACGTAACAACTTTCCTGTTTCTGGTAGTTTCCATTCCTAAAACTTTTAACGTTTCAAGCAGTATTCGACATCATGACTACCCTAATAACCTAAGTGGATCGCAACCAGGGATAAAATTCACAAGGTATGTCAAGTTATATTTTATCCGCTACAAATTGTATTGACTATTAATGATCTTTCTTGTAGAAAATAAAGAAGAGACTAGGTACTGAAAGGTATAATAGGGAATCCCGTGACACTCGGGAGTGGTTCCGCCACTCTAACCGGCACGAAAGCCACCGAAGCCACTGGTCTGAACATCGGGAAGGCTGGCAAATAGGATGAATCGGGAGCCAGAAGATCTGCTTGAAAATGTCGGCATCCGTAAGAGGTGTCGGGAAAGAAAGTAAATCTTGCTTACCCATGTAAACCTTCTCGCGGATTGAAGGGGATGAAGTGAAACAGGGTGCAATCCTCAGGGCGACAGCTTTGAGGATTTTTATTTTATGGATATGATCTTGCCATTCCGGCGTTACGACGCACAAGCTTCCGGACCGCAGTATCTCGAAGATCTCGCTACGGCTCACTGGTATTCCGAGGTCCTCTTTGCGGCAGTTGAAATGGACATCTTTTCCGTAATCGGTACGGAAGGGGCAACCGCTCGAGAACTATCTGCTGCTCTTGACATCGATATCCTTGGAATCGATCGCTTTCTTCACGCACTTAGTGTAATGGGCCTGGTAACGAGTGAAGGAGAGCGATATTTCAACACTAAACTTTCCAGCGACTGTCTTCTGCGCGGCAAGCATCAGTACCAGGGTGATTCCATCCTCTGGAGAAAATATTTGCGCCCGGGTTGGAACAGACTGCAAGACTGCCTTAAGGAAGGCGGCAGAGTGGATTACGCCGGGCATGATGTACCTTTGGAGATAAACGAACGTATACAAAAATATATCCGTGCCATGGATGGCATTGCCAAAATAAAGGCGCGTGAACTTGTCCGGTTTTTCGAGGCTCGTTCCCTGGTGGGTGAGATACTTGACGTCGGTGCCGGCTCGGGCGCCATTGCCGCGGCATTTCTTGATCTTTTCCCTACTGCGAACGCCACGATCATCGATCTTCCGGACGTCCTTGACCAGACCCGGGAGCTGTTGTCACAGCGGCGGCTCGAGGGCAGGTTGCGGTACTGCCCTGCAAATATTCTGGGGCCCTGGCCTGTTCAAAAACAAAACTTTCGCCTTGTCATTCTTTCTAACATTCTCCATGCCTATTCCGAGAAAGAGCTTTCCCATATCCTTCTCTCGGCCGTTGATTGTCTCGGGGAAAACGGTGTTCTTTTGATCCATGATTTCTTTCTGGAGCACTGTCCGGAAAAGGCCGCGTTGAGTGATCTGAACATGTTCATTAACACGTTCAACGGCAGGGTTTTTTCAAGTAAGTCTGTTCAAGTACAACTGCTGCGAATGGGGCTCTCTTGCACGGATTTGGTCCCCCTGCAGACCGATACCGCTGTCCTGTTCGCCTCAAAAGATAAGGCAGCGATCCACTCTCTTCATCTCGACCCGAAAGACCTGCTGATTTCAAAGATTCGGGCTCAAGGTTTTACAAAAGTGTATCGCGTGAAGGCAGAGGACATTCATATCCCTGAATGGACGGGTCTTCGATGCCGGTTCGGATGCGACAGATACGGCGACCGGCACTGTCCTCCCAACAGCCCTACGGCTGCTATGACGAGGGAGATCGTCAAAGACTACAAGCATGCTTTACTCCTGGAAGGAGAGCCTCCAACGAGAAATTTTCAATTACGAGTCGTACAGGCTGAACGTACCGCTTTCAAGGAGGGTTTCCACAAAGCCTTTTCATACTGGGCGGGTCCCTGCTCCCTCTGTGATTCCTGTGCCGAAAAGGGACCGTGCACCAACACAAAGAACGCTAGGCCTTCCATGGAAGGCGCGGGTATCGACGTATTCGAGACCGTTCGACGCGCAGGAGCGTCTCTGAGGACACTGGAGAACAAAGACCAGTTTGTGAAATACTTTGCATTGATGCTGTTGGAGTGATCAGGATGCGGGTTCTATTCATACAGGCTCTTTCCGTTGAAGGGACATCTCAAGAGAGAGTCTACCCTATCGGTATTGTTATCCTCGCTGCTTCCCTCCGGGACCGCGGCTATGAGGTAGACCTGCTAGACATGAACATCGAGCCGGACCCTTATGGCGCCGTGAAGAACAAGCTCCATGACTTCAGACCGGATGTCGTGGGGTTGTCATTGCGGAACATTGATCCGCTTGCAAATAAGACCAGTTCACTCATCCCTCCGTTCCTCGTCACGGTCAAGCTCGTTGCCGCAGTCATGCCCCGGTCCTGGATTATTGCCGGCGGCACAGCGTTCTCCCTGTTTCCCGAGCGGCTCATGCGTGAAGCGCCTGAGATTCATTATGGCCTCATAGGAGAAGCGGAAACGTCTTTGCCGGCTCTTCTTTCTTCCCTGGAAAATCCGCCTCAAATTGGAGGACTCTATCGGCGCAACCAAACCGGGGCAAAGATCGGTTTTCCCTTTGAGTGTGTGGATATGGGACAGTATAAGCATCCGGCCAGATACTTGCTCGATCCATCCCTCTATGACGGAATAAATGCGTATGTGCCTGCCATGGGGATCGAAACGAAGCGCGGCTGTCCTTTTCATTGTGCCTACTGCGTTTATCCTGCGCTGCAGGGGAGACAGTCACGCTGCCGACCGCCGCGAAGCGTCGTGGATGAGATGGAGTTCCTGCATAAGGAATACGGCATTGAACGATTTCACTTTACCGATCCGATCATAAATTATCCCAGTAATCACCTTGAAGATATCTGTTTTGAAATAGTCCGAAGGAAATTGAAGCTCAAATGGGACGGCTTTATGAGGGAGGACCATTTTACTGAAAAGAATGTGGCCCTTTTTGAAAAAGCGGGTTGCGAATGTTTCTCGTTTTCGCCGGATGGTCTTTGTCAGGAATCCCTCGATGTGCTCGATAAGAGACTTACGGAAAACGACATTCTGAAGGCAGCGCAGATCGCCGCAAGGACCGATGTCGTCAGTGTTTACCACTTTATGGTCAATGTGCCGGGAGAGACGGAAAAAACATGTGACAAGGGAGTTCGTTTTTTGGAGCGGATATATGATCAGCACTATAACAAGAAAAATCTTGGCACGGTCGTATTAAATAATATCCGGATTCTGCCGGGAACACGCATGGAGGCACTAGCTAGGAAAAGTGGGATCATAGGGCCGGATACCGATCTTCTCTATCCGACCTATTATAACCCGAAACCGTTCGATGCATTCAGGTACCGCCTGGAAGCTCTGCATCTTTCCAGAAATGTATTTATGTGGCAGGAGGTGGGGAAGGCTATATGAAGATCCTGCTGCTGGAACATCCGCGGAGCGCTTCTCCTGACCGGTGCAATGATATTGCGAATACCCCCCTTTCCTCGTGTCTTCTGAGCGGGTATGCTGCGAGCATGCTGAAGAAGAAGGGACATGATGTCGAGATCGTGGAAGGATATTTGAACAAGCTCTCCTACGGGGCGATCTCAAACATCGTGGAGGCCATGAAGCCGGACATCCTTGGAGTTCATCTCGTCTACCATTGGCAGCATGATCATGCTCTCTTTAATTTTCTTGATACGGTAACGAAAGAGGGACAGGTGTCTGCCGTGACTGCATACGGTTATTATGCAACGATCTCGTATGCAAATATTCTGAAAAACCATCATGCCGTGGATTCGGTCATTGTTGGCGAACCAGAAAAGACTTTTATGGACCTGGCGGAAGCAGTCTCGCTCAAAAACGTCACTCCCTGCATCCCTGGCTTGGCAATACGCGACGGTTTTGGCGTTATTAGGCTTCAAACGCCGGACCCAATCGTAGACCTCGATAGTCTCCCTTTTCCCGTTCGCACTGAGGCCATGAACCGGATTCCGGAGGTAAACTTGCTCGGCAGCCGCGGATGCTACGGGAAGTGCACGTTCTGCTACATTAATTCTTTTTATGGGACCGGAATCCCCTGGCGCGGGAGGAGCCCTGAGAACATTGCCAGTGAAGTTGATGCGATCGTTGCTGAAAGAGGTGTGAGGGATTTCTATTTTACCGACCCCAACTTTTTTGGACCTGGACAGATGGGGCAGGACAGGGCCCTGCGCATCGCCTTCCTCCTGAAGCCCAAAAACATCAGGTTTGGCATTGAGGGAAGAGTCAATGATATCCACGATGAGACGATCGGCCCACTTGTGGATGCCGGGCTTCGCCACATTCTCGTCGGGCTCGAAAGCGGAAAAGACGAGTCGCTTCAGCGGATGAATAAACTGACGACCGTGGCCCAGAATGAGAAAGCTCTCGCGATTCTTCGAAAGCATGGCGTGGAACCGAATGTAGGGTTTATCATGTTCGAACCGGATTCCTCGCCTGACGATCTGCGAATCAATCTAGAGTTTTTGAAGAGAAACGATTTGCTCAAAAATCTTGCAGTTACTGCGAACGTGCTTTACCACCACCAGATCGTGCTGGAGGGAACGCAGGCATATCATGATCTCAGCAAAGAAGACCGGCTCGCTCTCGGACCCTGTTCCTATGAGGGGACCGCTTATTTTAAGAACCCTGAAGTCGCCGACCTTGCCAGTATCATGAGGCAGATTACCAATATCCTCTTTGGGAGAATGAACGGAATCTGGAGTGGTAAGGAAATTGAGCAACCCGGTATACAGGAAAGATATGTAAAGGTGAACCATTTAATCGTAAGGGTCTTTGAGGATGGCCTGAAAGCTTTAGAAGGAGGGGCGCGATTTGACAAAGATCAAATAGCCTCGCTGGTTCGGGAAGCGGAAAACGAGTTCGACATTATATTGGATAAATTTTGATAATTATAATTAGTGGCTCTCACCAAACAAGTTTTGCTGAGAGTCGCGCCTGGGTAGCCATAGCAATAAAAGAGGGCCAATTTCCTAAGAAATTGGCCCTCTTTTACATTGCTATTTTCAATTAGGCAGCTCCCCAGCGGTCAATCACTCTCCCCTGCTCGTCGAATTTACACGCCAGGAGCGTCGCGTCGTGATAAAACGTGAACCAGGCATTTTCGTTCACACCAGCCTTGATCCATGATTCCTTGCCCGCAATACTGTCCATGGGATAGTTGTCGTATGCCATGATCCAGAGCGGGTTCGCGTGGGCATGCGTGGGCAGTAGGTCTCCCAAATGGAGCGCTTTCAAGGAACGTGATTCCATTTTCAAGATCTGGTGCCCGCCGTTGTGGCCGCCCGTACGTACCACACTGACACCGGGAACGATCTCAACCTCGCCGTCTACTAGTTCGAGGTTCTTGCTCCCTTTCAGCAGTTCGTAGTTCAGCGGCCAGTAGGTGTTGATAGACCTGACGTTCGGGTGCATTACATCGTCCCATTCTCTTTTCTGGAGCACATGCTTAGCCTTCGGGAACGTAAGTTCGAGCTTCCCGGTCTCGTCCTGCATCACAACACCGCCAGCATGGTCGAAGTCGTAGTGGGTCAGGACTACAAAATTGATTTCCTGCCGGTCGATGCCGAGTCTGGTGAGATCTTGAGGGACGGACCATTCTTCGCGCAGGCGGAATATATTCTTCTGCTTGTCAGTGAGCTTGTTCCCCAGGCCCGACTCAATCAATACAAGCGACCCCGCAGTTTTTAGAAGGATAGGCGATGCAGCGAGAGGGATGTAGTTCTCCGAGTCGACCGGATACTTCTTCTGCCAAAGGACCTTTGGAACGACGCCGAACATTGCTCCGCCGTCTAGCTCGAATTTGCCGCCCGAGAGCCAAGTAAGCTCAAAGTCCCCCAATCGAAATCCTGAATTCATGCATAATCCTTTTTGACATTCGCCCCGGTCTGAAGGCCGAGGATTACCGAATCAGGCTTTGTTGCTCCTGAGAGCCACTGCTGATTCTGTTCGCAGACGCGGCAGAGATGGCTGCCACGTTCATTGGCTGACATTGATGGCCTGGTTTTTTCCAGGCAAACCAGTTCGCCGCAGGTGTGCCAAGCAGCCACTACTCCAGGAGATCCTTATTTGCCCCGGGAGATACCTTTTCAGGATGTTGATTGCGCCGCTCACATCGCTATTGAGTGCGGTATCCCAGTCTTTGACCTCTTTGATGTCCTTAGGTGTCTCCACGATTATCGTGGAAACGCCGCGAGCGTCTGCAGCGCGGACAAGAGAGGTGGCAAAGCTATGAATACGGTGTTATCATCAGTTCCTGATGTTTTACCAACGGCGGATTGACCATTACAGCAATTATACCAGATAAGTGGACATTTGTCCATCTTAAATAAAGGAATACCTATTTGGTTTCTCCGCAACCAGTGCCTTATGCCCCGGCCTGAGGACCGAGGTTTTACGGTGCGAGATGATAAAATAGGCTCCACCACTTAGTGCTTATGTGCATACCCCACCTTCTTGAGCGCCTCTTCGATCTCGTTCAAGGAGGTAGGATCGTCGATGGTCGAGGGCATGGTGTACGGTTCACCGTCAGCGATCTTCCGCATGGTTCCGCGCAGTATCTTTCCGGACCGTGTTTTCGGGAGCCGTTTCACCACGCAGGTCTCCTTATAGCCGGCAATAGGTCCGATGGTTTCGCGGATCATCTTTGCCAGGTTCTTCTTGATTTCTTCTTCGCCGGTATTCACACCCGCTTTCAGGACGCATAGTCCGACCGGCAATTGGCCTTTCAGTTCATCGTGCACGCCGATAACCGCGCATTCGGCGATATCCTTGTGCGTTGAAACGACCTCCTCCATTTCACCTGTGGAAAGACGGTGTCCGGCGACATTGATCACATCGTCCACGCGGCCCATAATGAAGACGTATCCGTCCTCGTCAATGTAACCGCCGTCGCTCGTAAAATAGTAGCCGGGATATACCTTGAGGTAGGATTCCAGGAACCGCTGGTCCGCCTGCCATAATGTGGGTAATGAGCCAGGAGGGAGAGGAAGCTTGATCGTGACCAGGCCGGTCACGTTCGGACCGACCTCTTTACCGTTACTATCCAGAATCGTGACGTTGAATCCCGGAACCGGCTTCGTGGAGGAGCCGGCCTTGATGGGATACTCCTCGATGCCCATGCAGTTCGCGGTGATTGGCCAGCCAGTCTCGGTCTGCCACCAGTGGTCGACGACCGGTTTCTTTAAAAGATTGGATGCCCAGTGATAGGTGTCGGGATCGAGCCGCTCGCCTGCAAGGAATAGGTACTCGAATTTTGAGAGGTCGTATTTTTTGACGAATTCACCGTTGGGATCTTCCTTCTTGATTGCCCGGAAGGCCGTGGGAGCCGTGAACAGCACTTTGACTTTGTGCTCGGAAATGACCCTCCAGAAAGCCCCGGCATCAGGTGTCCCGACCGGCTTCCCCTCATAGAGGATAGTCGTGCAGCCGTGCAAGAGCGGTCCATAGACGATATAGGAGTGGCCCACGACCCACCCCACGTCAGATGCAGCCCAGTAGACATCTCCCGGCCCAACGCCGTAGATATACCGCATGCTCCACCCTAGTGCAACAGCATGCCCGCCGTTGTCGCGGACAACACCCTTCGGTTTGCCCGTGGTTCCCGAGGTGTACAGGATGTAGAGGGGATCCGTGGCGTTGACCGCTGTACAGCCTGCAGGCGCTGCTTTTGCCACCAGTTCCTCCCAGTCAAGATCGCGGCCGGCATTCAGCGTGGCCTTCACGAACTGCCGTTGAAAGAGCACCACCTTCCCTGGTTTGTAAGCGGCCAGTTCTATTGCCTTGTCGACCATGGGTTTGTATTCTATGGTCTTCTTTCCTTCAATCGCACCCGATGCCGTGACGATCACCTTTGGCTTCGCGTCGTCGATCCTGATGGCAAGTTCATGGGGAGCGAATCCGCCGAATACGACGGAATGCACAGCTCCGAGACGCGCACAGGCGAGCATGGCGATGGCGGCCTGGGGGATCATCGGCATGTAAATGATGACCGTGTCACCCTTCTGGATGCCGAGGTCCCTCAAAGCACCGGCGAAACGAGATACCTGTTCAAGCAATTCCTTATATGTGAACTTCCTGATTGTGTTGGTGACGGGGCTGTCAAAGATGAGCGCAACCTGGTCTGCCCTTCCGGCCTGCACATGCCGATCAAGAGCGTTGAAGCAGGTGTTCATTTCAGCGCCGACGTACCACCGGGAAAAAGGCTTGTTTGAATCGTCCAGGACCTTGTCCCATTTTCTGCTCCAGGTCACTACATGGGCAGCGTCCTCCCAGAAACCTGATGGATCCTTGATACTCTTCTGAAATAGATCGTTGTACCTTCCCATTATCTACCTCCCTTAACGGTTTGCCTGCATTCGCATGATTCGAAGTTCCCTTGCAATATTGGGGATCTGACCATACTGCCGCATCTGCGAACATAATCTGTGGTGGCACTCAGTAGTTGGAGAGCCTGATTCGGGAATCCCCGGCCTTCAGGCCGGAAAGGATGTCAATGGTTATGTTCAGACAGCAGCTCCCGCAGCAGATAGGGCAAGATCCCGCCGTGCAGCGAAGTAATCCACCTCGATCGGCGTATCGATACGCGACAACAGTGTAACGTCCCGTCTGCTACCGTCCCTACGCTTGATGACCAGCGTAATGTTCTGTTTGGGCTTCAGCTTGTCCAGCCCCAGAATGTCCATATCTTCATCGCCCTTAATATTGAGGGACTGTACGGACTCCCCTGATCTGAACTGGAGCGGAAGCACACCCATGCCCACCAGGTTCGAACGATGGATCCGTTCGAAGCTCTTTGCGATGACTGCCCGCACTCCCAGGAGAGCGGGCCCTTTGGCAGCCCAGTCCCGTGACGAGCCCGTGCCGTACTCCTCACCTCCGAAAACGACTGTGGGTATGCTTCGGGTCATATATTTCATTGCTGCTTCATAAATGGATACCAGCTCTCCCGTTGGTTGGAACAGCGTCACGCCGCCCTCCACGCGGGTGCCATTTTTCTTCGGCGGCACCATCAGGTTTTTGATGCGAACGCTGGCAAAGGTTCCGCGGATCATGACTTCATGATTGCCGCGGCGTGTTCCATAGCTCTGGAAGTCCTTCTTCGCGACCCCGTTTTCGATCAGATATTGTCCGGCCGGAGATGCTTCCTTAATGGGGCCGGCAGGACTGATATGATCTGTGGTGAGCGAGTCACCGAATATGGCCAGCGTGCGGGCGCCGAGAATATTGCCGACTGCTCGAGATTCCAGCGCGAAGTCCTTGAAGAACGGCGGCTCCGCAATATAGGTGGATTTCGGCCAGAGGTAAACCTCGTCCTTGACCGCTGACATGCTGTTCCATAGAGCATGGTCTTTTGCAGGGGTCGAGTAGAGGCGCTGGAAGAGAGCAGGTTCAGCAGCAAACAGCATGACTGAAGCCAACTCCGAACTGCTAGGCCAGATGTCTTTGAGAAAAACCGTGCTGCCGTCTTGACGAACACCGACGGGATCGGTGTCCGGATTCCAGAGCACGGTGCCTGCCAGGGCAAAAGCAACCACGAGGGGCGGGCTCATCAGGAAATTGGCGCGGATGTTCGGATGGATCCTTGCCTCGAAGTTCCTGTTGCCTGAAAGGACCGCGGCGCAGACAAGATCGTTCTGGATGATCGCTTCCTCGATCGCTTCGTCAAGTGGGCCGGAATTGCCGATGCAGGTCGTGCAGCCGTAGGCGGAGACGTAAAATCCCAGTTGCTCAAGCGAGGAGAGCAAGCCGGCATTTTTAAGATATTCAGTCACCACGCGCGAGCCGGGCGCAAGGGATGTTTTTACTTTTTTATTAACCCGCAGCCCCTTCTCCACCGCTTTCTTCGCAAGTAGGCCTGCGGCAAGCAGCACAGACGGATTGGACGTATTTGTACACGATGTAATGGCCGCGATGACCACATCTCCGGAACCGATGTCAATTCCGTTTTTTCCCGTGAAGCGTCTGGCCAGATCTCCGGACATCTTTGCAAAGCCATTTTCAGCCACCGACTTGACGAATAACTGGGCCATTGTGTTCTTTAGCGCTGGAAGATCAAGCAGGTCCTGGGGCCGCTTCGGTCCTGCGACGCAGGGCTTGATTGTGGAGAGGTCGACTTCAAGGGTCCGTGTGTAGTCGATGTCGCCGGGCTTCGGAATGCCGTACATGCCCTGGGCCTTGAAGTAAGTCCCGAATGCAGTGATCTCGTCTACCGTTCGACCGCTTCCCTGGAAATAATCCCGGGTTATGTCGTCGACGGGAAAGAAGCCCATGGTCGCTCCGTACTCAGGTGCCATGTTCGCCAACGTAGCCCGGTCCGGAACACTGAGCGATTCGGTTCCCGATCCGAAGAATTCTACAAAAGCACCAACCACTTTTTCCTTACGCAGCCTCTGGGTAATGGTTAGCACGAGGTCCGTAGCGTTGACCCCTTCCCGGAGTTTGCCCGTGAGATTCACGCCCACGACATCCGGGGTGAGGAAGTAGAGCGGCTGGCCAAGCATGCCGGCCTCCGCCTCGATCCCACCCACACCCAGCTTACCACACCGATGCCATTGATCATGGTAGTGTGACTGTCGGTTCCCACGAGCGTGTCTGGGTAATAGAGCCCGTTCTTCTCGTGAACGCCGCGGGCAAGGTGTTCGAGATTCACCTGATGCACGATGCCGATTCCAGGAGGGAGAACTTTAAAGGTGCGGAACGTGTGCATGCCCCACTTCAGGAATTCGTAGCGCTCCCGGTTTCGCTTGAACTCCATTTCCAGGTTTTTTTTGAGCGCATCGGTGCTGCCGTAAGTGTCGATCTGGACCGAGTGATCCACGACCAGATCCACAGGAACAAGGGGCTCGATAACCCCGGGGTCTTTGCCCATCTTGGCAGCAACCCCGCGCATTGCAGCCAGGTCACACAGAAGGGGCACGCCGGTAAAATCCTGGAGCAGGATGCGTGCGACCACAAATGGTATCTCCTCGGTTCGGTGCGCTGTCGGTCCCCATTTTGCAAGCTGTATTATGTGCTCCTCGGTTATCTTCCTGCCGTCACAGTTGCGCAGTACAGACTCGAGCACGACGCGGATTGAGACCGGGAGGCGGGAGATTTTTGCGATGCCGGCTTTTTCGAGTTCTAGCAGGGAATAGAACTTCGCTTTTTTCCCATTGCCCGGGTCGAATTCCCGGAGAGTGTCAAAGAGGTTGTGCATCATCTGAATTTATAACATATTCCGTCGCATGCAGAGATTTGCCTCTCAGATCTTTATTATCTCTCCTCTATTTGCACGTACTCCCTGTCCTCGGGACCCGTATAGTTGGCGGATGGACGAATAATCTTGTTGTCCAGCCGCTGCTCAATGATATGAGCACCCCAGCCGGTGGTTCGCGAGATCACGAAGATCGGCGTGAACAGTGACGTTGGCACCCCGAGCATATGGTACGTTACAGCGGAATACCAGTCCAAGTTGGAGAACATGTTCTTTTCCCGTTTCATGACCGCTTCGATGCGGTCCGCTACGTTGAAAAGGTTCATATTATTTCCCTCCTCGCAGAGCCCTTTGGCTATCGCCTTGATTGTTTGGTTCCTCGGATCGCTCACGGTATAGACCGGATGGCCGAAACCGATGATGATCTCTTTCCTGGCAACCCGGGCCATGATATCCATCTCGGCTTCGTCCGGTGTGCTATAGCGCCTCTGAATCGCATGCGCGGCCTCGTTAGCGCCACCATGCTTCGGCCCGCGAAGCGCGCCGATCGCGCCGGTGATGGCCGAGTAGACATCCGACAGGGTTCCGGCGATAACGCGGGCGGTAAAGGTGGAGGCCGTGAACTCGTGCTCGGCATACAGGATCAGGGACTGGTCGAGCGCCTTCTCATGGAGCGCCGAAGGTTTTTTGCCGTGTAGCAGATGCAGAAAATGGCCGGCCACGGTGTCGTCGTCGGTTTCCACCTCAATCCTGCGTCCGTTCTGACTGAAATGCCACCAATACAGGAGCAGGGAGCTGAACGTGGCGATCAGGCGATCCATGATATCCTTGGCTCCCGGGATATTTTGGTCTTCCTTCTCAGGAAGCACGTTGCCGAGGATGGAGCAGCCAGTGCGCATCACATCCATGGGATGGGTCGCGGCCGGGATGAGTTCCAACACGGTCTTCACCTGTGCCGGCAGGCCGCGCAAGCTTTTCAATTTCTTCTTGTAGTCCTTCAATTCCGACTCGGTCGGCAATTCGCCGTGGATGAGGAGATATGCCACTTCTTCAAAGGTCGACAGCTTTGCAAGCTCGATGATGTCGTAGCCCCGGTAGTGCAGGTCGTTTCCGGTCCGGCCCACGGTGCAGACCGCCGAATTGCCTGCGATCACGCCGGACAGAGCCACGGATTTTTTTACTTTCGGCCCTGCTGCGGGAGCCACAGTAATTGCGTCGCTACTCATCTTGATTTTTCCTCCTTTGAATATATTTTGTCGAGTTTATCTGAAAAATGCGGACAACGGGTTGACCACCAGATTAACTCGGTGATATCAAATTTTTTCACTCGCAAAATCCTCTTTGTAAATGGCCCGCGCTTTCATCGCATTAATCGTAAGATCGCCATGCGCGGGGCTCAGTGTACTACTAAATGATTCCTCTGCGTAGTCAAGCGGTATTATGGAATGCTTGAAGACCAGAAGGGATGAGCATAGGAATGCTTAATGCATATTTATAGAGAGCAAGTATTATTCCAAAATGGTGCGGCTCTGATAAAAAAAATAACATACTGAAATGACAGGGAATTGAAGCAGAGAAAATAGTCCAGCTCACAAGAGTGGTCGCGCAAGAATTTTCATATTTGCAATTGGATGCAGGCAGGTTTTTGCATTGATAGCGTTGAGAGTAGCGTTTGTAAACTCTGAATTTGAGAAATGAGCATGCCTTTTTTGTATCAAAGAAGTATAATTTTAGAAAGGCCGAATACAGCATAGGGACAGAGTAAGGCGGTAGAGAAAACATGAAAGCATCTGATTTGCTGGTTAAATGTCTTGAAAATGAGGGCGTGGAGTATATCTTCGGTATTCCCGGTGAAGAGACCATGGATTTCATGGAATCGCTCAGGACCTCAACGATTAAATTCATTCTTACTCGTCATGAACAGGCAGCCGCTTTCATGGCCGATGCCTATGGGCGATTCACAGGCAAGGCCGGCGTCTGCATGTCCACGCTAGGCCCTGGAGCCACAAACCTCCTGACTGGGGTGGGCGACGCCTTTCTCGACTCTTCCCCCATGGTCGTTATCACCGGCCAGGCGGATCTCAAGCGGATCCACAAGGAATCGCACCAGTACATCAACATCGTTGAAATGTGCGAGAGCGTAACAAAATGGAACGGTCGGATCGAGACACCCGAAGTTATCCCCGAAATGGTCCGGAAGGCATTCAAGCTGGCTGAATCGGAAAAGCCGGGGCCCACGCACCTGGAGCTTCCCGAGAACATTGCTTCCATGACCGTGTATGAGATGTATGCTTCCATGATTCCGCCCATCAGGGCGCGCAGGAGCTCTCCGGACCGACAGTCGCTCAGAAAAGCGGCTGACCTGATCGAGGCGGCACAATTTCCCGTGATCCTCGCCGGCCATGGAGTCGTCCGCAAGGCGGCTAACGCCCAACTCCAACAGTTCGCCGAGATGCTCTGCATACCCGTAGTCACGACGTTCATGGGCAAGGGGGCGGTCAGCGCTAAGAGTTCGTCCTGCATCGGATCCCTTGGCCTTGCGAACGACCGGCAGATCGATGACGTTTTCGGTCGCGCCGACTTGATCATTGCCCTTGGGTACGGGCTTGTCGAATACGCCCCCAAGAACTGGAACCCGAAGATCGACAAGCGCATCATTCATATAGACTTTACCTCGAGCGAGGTCGATCTTCATTATGTGCCGGAAGTCGAAATCGTTTCCGACATCCGTGAGAGCCTAGACCTCCTCCAGGGCATGCTCAGCACGAACAAGAAGAGCCAGTGCGCGATCGATTTCCACAGCAACTTCCGGGATGAATTCGAACGGATCGGTTCACAGAAGACCTCGCTCATCCAACCACCTCAAGTGCTGCACGGGATAAGAAAGGTGCTGGACGAGAGCGATATCCTGGTAACGGACGTGGGAACGTGTAAATTCTGGGCGGCAAAGTTCTACCCAGTCTATAAGAATAATACCTTTATCATGTCCAACGGCTTCGCATCCATGGGAATTTCCCTCCCCGCGGCCATCGTGGCAAAGCTGATTCACCCAGACCGCAAGGTGGTCGCCCTGTCCGGTGATGGCGGTTTCCTGATGAACCTGCAGGACCTCGAGACCGCGGTTCGGATGAAGCTCAACATGGCCATCGTTATTTTCAACGATAGCAGCTACAATCTTATCAAATGGAAATCCATGAAAAAGTTCGGCACCTCCTACGGTGTCGATTTCACGAATCCCGATTTCATCAAGGTCGCTGATGGCTTCGGTGCTGTCGGGCTCCGGCTCCGATCAATGGATGATTTCGAACCCATGCTCCGGGACGCCCTGACCAAGGAGGTGCCTGTCATTATCGACGTCCCCATCGATTATTCGGAGAATGAGCTTATCTATAAACTGCTCTGAAGGCCGTGCATCCTCGCCGGTTATTGCGAGCTGCAGGCGAAGCAATCTTGAATTCATGCTCTGTATTCTAATGATTCGGGGAAGACGTAACAATATTAAGATACGCATCGCTCAAACCGCTCCTCGCAATAACACCAGAAGGTGACGGCTGCCTTGTACAGAAACTAATATGTGTAATCGTCTTAGGATGATATAGTTATGTAGTAATAAGCGCTTAGTGATAACAATTCATTTTTTCCGTTAACAGGAATCCAATTCAAAGGAGAAAACGAACATGTCCAAAGCAACGAAAAAAGGAGCAAAGAAGAAAGCAAAGAAAATCGTTGTAACATCAAAGACAAAGCCGGCAGCTGCCTCAAAGACACGGGCAAACGGCGAGTTTTCCGTGAAAACGGGGATCGAGATCACGGCCACCTTCCAGGACGCGATCGGATTGACGGCTAAACTGGCTGCGGCCGTGGCTGCAGAAAACGTTAATATCCTTGCCGCAACGGGCTACTCGGCAAGCAGCGAACGACGGAATGCCACGTTTACTCTTATAGTGGACGATTTCGCCAAGGCGGAAAGAGCCCTCGAACGTATCGGGGCCGAGGAGATTCACGAATCGTCTGTCATTATGGTGGAGACGCCGAACAAGCCAGGATCGCTGGAGAGGATAGCAAAAATCATTGCTGACGCTAACATCAATATCTACTATTTTTACGCTACCACAAGTTCGGCCAAGACAGCAACGTCGGTGATCAAGACCGCTGACGATGAAAAGGCGATCAAAGCTCTGCGAAATGTATAGAAAATCGTTGAAATAGTAGTTTGAGTTGATCGGGGAATGCGCTGCGGCTTTTCTTAATCGTGCCAGTGCAAAGGGGTGTTGTGAACGCGAGAGGATGTCATTAAAAAGCCGAAATGATATACAAAAAAAGAGATTTACTGAGAGTCTCGGCAGGGAACCATAGCCATAAATAGGGCCAATTTCCTGGAAAATTGGCCCTTCTTTTACTTCGCGATCGTCAATCGTGCTGTTCTGTATTCAAGTAAACGCCCTCCCAGATGTGTGCGTGCGGATTTTGTGCTACAGTATGCATAGTCAGTTAATTTTTCATTGTAAGCATTTTTTTAGCAAGCCATTATAAAAACACACCCATTCGTGAACCTCACAATAGTTGTGCGATATCGAAATTGTACAATACCAACAAGCATCCACACAGAAAAAGCAGCATCCACTAATAATGTCTATTCCAAAACGGGGCAATAATTACTTTACAAAATTAATATGCTTTTATATACTGTGCATGGCTTGTCTTCGGTTCAATTCCGCAGCCAGTCTCCAAATGGCATCAATGTTGATAGAAGAAGTATCCTTATATCTCTCCAACTCGCTCTGTTTCCGCTCGGTAATAACTTGGCCTGCTCAGACGTGCACTTTGACTCACATCTTGTGCTCGTCCATGCAAAGGAGAAGGGTCGCTGTCAGTGCATTGCGGACCGCTAGTGAACATGCATGACGTGATATACAACGATTTTGTGGTCATCGGTTCCCCGAACGATCCAGCGAAATTCAAGGGAAAAAGTCTGCAACCGATGCTTTCAATAAAAGAGAGGGATTCGGTTCATCATTTGTCTCTTAGGGAGACAAGGCCAGGACCCACATCATGAAGCTTACCCTCTGGAAGAAGGCGGGCATTGAGCCGGACGGACAGCGTGATAGCTGTGAATCTTGAAAAGTACAAACGTGAGAATTCAAAGAGGCTATGGCATTTGTAAACATGATCAATTCCGAAGAAGGTCAGTATGCCGTTGCATCGTTTAAAGATGAGAACGCCAAATAACAAGGAAAGGTCGACACAGAGCGGTACGGCATAAACGACGCAATATTCACAGGATCCTTATTGTGCATCAGCAAGGAGGAAAGATCTTACTATAAGAAGATAAAGAATGTCAGAAGAGGAGTCAGAATTGAAATGACTGACAAACAGGACGAGTTTAACAAAAAATTAAATGAGGGGACAGCAGAACACCGTCAAATGGAAGAGGCTTTACGAGAAAGCGAATCTCAGTATAGCGCTCTATTCCAAGGGTCGCCGGATGCCATTCTTCTTGCAGACCCGGAAACAGGGATTGTCCTTGACGCCAATCTAGCTGCCTGCCGGCTTCTCTTACGCAATCGCGAGAACATTATCGGTCTTCATCAATCTCAATTGCACCCATCCCGGGGAGAATCAAACTCCCGCGCAATTTTTAACAGGCATATCATAGAATCGAGAAAACAACAGGAATTGCATCCTACTGAAATGGTTTTCCTTCGTGCCGATGGATCCGAATTGGCGGTAGAGGTTTTGGCACAGCTAGTTACTATCAAAGGAAAACAGGTTCTGCAGGGAGTCTTCCGGGACATTACTGAGCGTAAGGAGGCGGAAAAAGCGCTGAGAGTGAGCGAGGGGCGATTGAGGCAGGTCGTTCGCGTTTCGCACATCGGCATATTTGACCACGACCATCTCACCGACACCATTTACTGGTCGCTGGAGCAGCGGCTAATCTATGGATGGAGTCCGGATGAAATCGTAACGCTTCCTGCATTTCTCGAGTGCGTTCATCCGGAGGACCGCGCCAGAATCGCCATCGCTGTCCGACATGCACACGACCCGACGGGTGACGGTTTATTTGATGTTGAGCACCGTATCATACGTCGCGATGGAGCAACTCGCTGGTTGGTAACTCGATCGCAGACTTTTTTCGACAATGGGGGCGGGTTAAGACGTCCGGTACGCACGATCGGTGCGGTTCAAGATATCACTGATATGAAGCTCGCCGAGGAGGAAAGAGAGAAACTACAAGCCCAATTTATCCAGGCGCAAAAGATGGAGTCAGTCGGCCGGCTAGCCGGTGGCGTTGCGCACGACTTCAATAACATGTTGAGTGCGATTCTTGGTTATGCCGATTTGGCATTACAAAAGCTTGACCAGGCTTCGCCTCTTCATGCCGACCTAGAGCAAATTCGACAAGCTGCTCAACGATCCGCCGATCTCACCAACCAATTGCTCGCTTTCGCCCGAAAGCAGGCCATTGCACCTAGGGTGCTCGACCTGAACGAAACGGTGGAGGGGACGCTAAAGATGCTGCGCCGGATCATCGGTGAGAATATCGCTGTGACCTGGGCGCCGAGCCTAAACCTCTGGCCTGTTAAAATCGACCCGACACAGGTCGACCAGATCTTGGCGAATCTTTTAGTCAATGCTCGTGATGCCATCGACGACAAGGGCAAGGTCACGATCGAAACGCATAATGTTGTACTGGATGAAACATACTGTTCCGGGCACCGTGGCTTCAGGCCAGGCAACTTTGCAATGTTGACAGTGAGCGACGACGGCTGCGGCATGGACCAGGAGACAGTCATTCACGTCTTCGAACCCTTCTTCACTACCAAGAAAGTGGGTTTGGGCACCGGTTTAGGACTGGCGACGGTATACGGCATTGTCAAACAGAATGCGGGCTTTATCAACGTTTACAGTGAGCCGGGGAAAGGTACGATATTCAAGATCTACTTGCCCAGCGTTGCGAGCAGCGCAACGCCAGTTGCAGCTGGAGAGTCTCTGTATTCGGCACAAGGTGGTACCGAAACAATTCTGCTCGTTGAAGACGAACCGATGATTCTTGGGCTCTGCAAGACCTTACTTGAGGAACTTGGCTACACGGTGCTGGCTGCAAAATCCCCAAGCGAAGCGATCCGCCTTGCCAAAGAACATGCTGGCAAGGTTCGGTTGCTCATCACCGACGTGGTAATGCCCGAGATGAACGGCCGAGATCTCGCCAAAAGCCTGCGTGCCCTTTTCCCGGGCATTAAGTGCTTGTTCATGTCCGGCTACACGGCCAACGTGATTGGGCACCGGAGTGTATTGGACGAAGATATCCACTTCATGCAGAAACCGTTTACGTTTGACGATCTGGCAGCGAAGGTAAACGAGGCGATGGAACGGAACAAATAATTTACGTGTAACAATAGCTGCATTGCCGTATAGTGGTGGCTAAACGCTGAGCGAGCGGTACTGGTATCCCTGGGCGCTCTAACAGTCGGCATAGCCAAAGAGTGAAACAGCCACTAGTCGATGCAGGGGAAGCAAGCGGTGCAGCTGAGTACGGCAGGCTTGACACCGCAGAGGAGGCCTAACTCATGGTAACGCCTTCCTCTTTGAGGTATCGTTCCGGTGGCATGAATTATGAATCAACGAAATATTTGAAAATTCAGTTGGGTAACATTTATTGTAAGTCAATTCGCTCTCTGAAAAGGGCTTGACTATGATATTTTCCCTCCGTATAATTCGAATATGAAAGGAATGATGCAAAAGAGAATTGCGCTTCTTGTTGTTGTGGTACTTTTCTTTCTCGCGCTTATCCCAGCCTTCTATCCCGTTGAGGATGAGGTCCTGTCCAAAGGCTCCTCTGCTTACAGCGCCTACAGCCAGCTCTACACCGCATTTAATATCACATGTGGCTTTGATTGTCATCTCGGCTGGACAAGAAATTTTTCGACGCTCGATGCTTCATGGTATCTGCCGAGCGTTCATCACTCATCGACTGAAACCCGCGCTCCTCCTGCCTAGGCACCCCTCAATTTCCCGATTCATGTATCCAAGATAGACAACGTAATTAGAGCTCGCCCCCTTCGCGTGGATTAACTTCGACGGGAACCCGACAGTACTGATGTCGGCTCCCAGACACCATGATCCGTCCTCCGAAAAAGCGGGGTGGTTCCGAGCGTCTGTGCGCTGTTTTCGGTCGTCAAAACGACATGTATTCAGGGGAGTGAACAAATGCTGACACTTCAGGCCGAAGCTTTTTGTAATGAAGTGCTATATTGTAGTTCTTGTAAAAGCAGCTTTAAAGCCCGCGTTGCCACATGGATCGATGTTTCCCGGACACCCCGGGTAAAAACGCTCCTTCTGAACTGGGAGTTTAATATGGTTATCTGCCCCCAGTGCGGGAACCGGCTGTATTCTGATGCGCCTTTTTTTTATGAAGACTTCGCGGAAGGGCTGCTCGTCGCCCTATTTCCGAGGATCCCCAAAAACCACTTATCCGTGGAGAAGTACATTAGGCAAGAGTACGGTTACTATCCGACGCTCGAATTTTTTTACGATATGACGCAGCTATGGTTTTTGATCTATCTGCAGGAATATTACAAAACAAATGTGAACCCGCGCGGGGAGTCGAATTTCGGCGGCAGAGAAGAGCGTCTACGGACGTTCCTGCGGTTTCTCAAAAAAGACCCGATGATGCTGACCATACGCGAGACGTTGGTGAAATCATTTTTGGGGATCAAGACGAACGATGATCTTCAGAACGTACTTTGGCACGCACTTGTTAAACTGGAGGGGATGTCTTCCGGTCTCTCGGAAGTCTCGGCATTTGTCGGGCCGAGGTGTGGATAAGGTCACTCGGAAGCGGGGAGCCCAGCTCGCGAGTGGGTGGTTGCAATCTCGCATCACTCAGCTGATCTGGAATGTACCGTTGTGGCCATCGGTTGCATCCTCCATGGAGGTGAATGGTCATGTATGCCAAAAAATATGCTGCGGTTTTTATTGTCGTTCTGGTAGGCTGCATCACGTATTTGCAGTATTCGACGATATCTCCGGTACGCACGCTTCACAACATTTATAGGGAAGTGTACTATATTCCCGTTTTTATCGGGGCTCTGACGTATGGCCTTGCGGGTGCCCTGCTTTCCTACCTTTTGATCTTCTGCCTTTATCTGCCCTACGTCATCATGACTTGGCCCGGCTCACCGCTCAATGAGACGAACCGATTGCTGCCCCTTTTATTGCAGGGACTGTTCGCGGTTATGGCCGGTTACCTTGTCGATCGAGATAGAAAACACAGGGCTCAATTGGAAAGGGACCGCTATCTTGCAGATGTCGGCCGCATTGCAACGGTCATTGTCCATGATCTGAAGAATCCCCTTATTGCTATCGAAGGATTTGCGAGACGAATTAAGGAGGGCAAGGGGGAAACCGATACGGCCGTTCAGGTGATACTTAATTCGGCCAGCCAGATGCAGAAGATTGTGTCCAGCGTGCTTGATTTTTCCCGGCCGCTCCAGTTGGACCTCAGACAGGCGGACCTCAGGGATATTGTGAAGGACGCGGGAGAGTCATGCAGGATAAAATCGGAGCAGAGGGCCGTGATCCTTTCAGCCGACCTGCCCTCCGATCCGATTTACACAAGCATTGACAGTTTTCACCTGGAGAGGGCTCTCGTCAATCTCATCACGAATGCCATTGAAGCTTCGGGCAAAGAGCAAAGAGTCTCAATACTCTTGGCGGCGGACAGTACCACGGCAACAATCACTATTACAGATAGGGGTTCAGGTATGGAGAAGAAAATCATTGAGAATATTTTCGTCCCCTTTTATACAAAGAAGCGTGGCGGTACGGGGCTCGGAATGCCTATTGCAAAAAAAATCATCGAAGGGCACCAAGGGAAAATCCATATCCGCAGCAATCCCGGGCAGGGAACTGAGGTGGTCATCGAATTGCCATTTAATCTGAAAAGACAAGGAAAGTGAGTAATGCGGAATGTCGGTTGTTCTCGTTATACTCCTGAGATGGCTGCAGAGAAAGGCAAGTTACCATGTCAGCAACGGACGGCAAAACAAAAACGGAAAGAATTCTAAATATAAGTGATTTACAGGTATTCTACCTGGCCATTGCCGCGATCTTTATTTTTACCGGGTTTATTTACAATTTTTTCTTCTTCAGACTGTTTCATATTAAAGTAGAACAGTTTTTTACCCTGCAAGACTACCTCGCCTCTAGTATCGAGAAGGTATATCTCATCATCATAGCCATCTTGTTTGCTATTATGAGCAGTTACCTGGCTCGATATGTTATGCGTGACAAGCAGAAATTCCAGCATCACCGGCTTGTGGCTGCGTTGCTGTACTGCATTCCTGTTGTCATGTTTGTAGCGGGGATGTTCATGCTAATCAGGTTCAAAGAGCCTTCGGGATATTTTCTGCTGTCGCTTGCGACGTATGCTTGCGGCGACTACGTCCTCTTCAAAATAATCTTCAAAGGCAACCATGATTCCTATTCACGCTACTTTTATTTTACGGGGTTTATCCTGTACGTGTTATTGATAATCTCTACGGTAGTCTATAATCGAGATTACGTATTGCATGAACCGAGGCATAGCTTGAAAAATTACCAGGTACATTTCGTCAGAGATGTCAGCATAAACCCGGACAACTGCATAATTCTCGAAGCAAACAGTAATTACTTTTTTTTCTATAACGAGAGTCTAAACAAGGCGTACGTTATACCGAAAGATGATATCTCCTATATCGAAACCAGCAGATGACGGTGCTATGGGAATTGTGATCTCGTTTGTATATTAATTGTGGCGAATAATTATAGGTCATAGAACGGGGTAAACTTAAAGTAAACTCGCTTTGCTCGCTTTCATCCGGGACACATTGAACCGGCAGGTGAGCAAGGCGATGCAAAGAGAGTTTACTTTGAGCCAGTTTTCGGCAAAAAACATAAGGATGGAAAATCCAAGGAGGATAATGTCATGAATTACGGCCAGTCCTGTCCAGTAGCAAAACTTGAGAAATTGCTCGTAGCAACAGATCGCTCGGTGTTCAGCGAGGGTGCGATAAATGCGGCGATAACTTTTTCAAAGCATTGTTCGAGCAAACTCTATGTCATGACAGTTGTAGAAAAAAATCCCGAATATGAGACCACTGGCGCAGAGCTTCTGCAGAAAGAAACGGAGGAGGCTGCCCGATACCTTGCATCCTTTAAGGCGAGAACGCTAGGAGAGATGCTGTCCAGCGAGACGATTTTGCGCCGCGGGGACAGTGCCTCCCGGCTTATCGCGGAAGAGGCGGCGCAAAAAAAAGTCGATATGATCCTAGTCGGCAGACGCGGCCGCAGCGGACTGGAGAAGGTTCTTCTCGGCAGCGCAGCCGCGAAAGTCATCGGGCACGCGCCGTGTAAAGTCCTTGTTGTACCCAGGGCAGCAAGAATCGAGTTTAAGAATATTTTGGTTGCAACGGATGGATCGGAGCACGCCAGCACAGCGGGCAGAGAGGCGATTGAAATTGCAAAACGTACTGGAAGTCGCCTGATAGTGATTTCCGTGGTTTCTTCGGAAGATGAGAAGGAAAAAGGGCGGGCAAATGCCGGCAATGTCGTGCTGGCGGCGCAGCAGGCTGGTATTCACGCCGAGACCATGGCCCTCGTTGGGAAACCTCATGAAGTTATAGCCGAGACCGCAAAAGGCTTGGGCGTCGATCTTATCGTCATGGGCGCGTATGGGAAAACGGGGCTCAAGAGACTCCTGATGGGGAGTACGACGGAAAAGGTGATCGGGATGGCAGGCTGCGCCGTTCTGGTCGCAAAAAGAGACTCCTGATGGGGAGGAGGCAGGAATGGATTTAAAATTGAGAAGTACCTCGGACTATAAGGGCCTCTCCTGGGAAGAGTCGCTTCAGCGCCTGGAGACAACTAGGGGTGGTCTTACACAGGCTGAAGCCTCAAAACGGCTCGCGATATTCGGGCATAACGAAATAACCAGAGAAAAAAAGAACCCCTTCCTTGAATTCCTGCTACGCTACTGGGGTCCCATGCCGTGGCTGTTGGAGCTGGCAATGGGACTCTCGTTCGTATTGCATCATACTGTTGAAGGAATCATTATCTTCGTGCTGCTCACGGTAAACGCCGTCATAGGCCACCTCCACTCGCGTGGTTCACAAAGAGCGGTCGAGCTCCTCAAGAAAAAGCTGGCAATCAGGGCGAAGGTATTGCGGGACGGGAAATGGGGAATGCAAGAGGCAAGAGAGCTCGCGCCCGGTGACATTATCGCCGTCGGGCTCGGGGACATCGTGCCGGCCGATGCTAACGTCTTAGACGGCTCTCTTTCTGTCGATGCATCGGCCTTGACCGGGGAATCCCTCCCGGTGGAGATACATGAATCGGACATTATTTACTCGAGTGCCGTCATCCGCAGAGGAGAGGCGAAGTGCGTCGTTGTCAATACCGGCGTAAATACGTTCTTCGGGAAAACCGCGGAACTGATCAAGATAGCCAAGCCCAAGTCCCATCAGGAAGCAGTGATGATGGCGATTGTCAAATACATGATGTACTTTGGAATAAGCGCGCTGATCCTGGTATTGGCGTACGGCCTGCTCGCGAATTTACACGAACACCTCGTCACTGTGCTGACTCTGGCAGTGATCTTCCTCATGGGCGCGGTCCCCGTAGCCCTTCCTGCAGTGCTCACTATTGTCCAGGCCGTAGGAGCAATGGATCTTGCCGGGAAGGGCGCGCTGGTGACCAAGCTCGATTCGATCGAGGACGCGGCTTCCATCGATGTTCTCTGTTTTGATAAAACAGGGACCATAACGCAGAACAGGTTGTCGGTGAGCGATGCCGTTCCATTTTCCGGGTTTCGGAAGGAAGATGTCATCGTCACGGCGGCATTGGCATCCCAACGGGAAGGCATGGACCTCATAGACAGCGCGGTACTTGAATATGCCAAAACCACGGGTGTCGATCTCAAGCCCTACCGTCAACTCACGTTTAAGCCCTTCGACCCATCCATCAAGAGAACAGAGGCGGTCATCGAAGCCCAAGGAAGGCGCTTCAAAGCCGTAAAAGGCGCAGCTCAGGTGGTCATGGACCTGTGCCGGGATATGGATCGTGAGACAAAGCAGAAGGCAAGCGAAATTATACAAGAGTTCTCCCGGAGCGGATTCAGAACACTGGCGGTCGCACGGTCGGAAGGTGAGGGCCAGGATGAGTTCAAATTAATCGGATTGCTGCCGATGGCTGATCCGCTCAGACCGGAATCAAGAAGCATGATAGAGCAGGCGCGAAAGCTGGGAATCAAGCCAATCATGCTTACGGGCGATAGTATGGCCATAGCAAAAGAAATTGCCGATCAGGTAGGGATCGGGAGCAACATTATCCGGATGGCAGACATGCAGGGATTAAGCGAAGACGAACAGGTCCACATGGTGGGAGAAAGCGACGGATTCGCGGAGATCTATCCCGAGGACAAGTACAAAGTCGTGAAACTTCTGCAGTCGCGGGGCCACATGGTAGGAATGACCGGAGACGGGGTAAACGATGCACCAGCGCTCAAGCAGGCGGAGATGGGAATCGCGGTGAGCAACTCGACTGACGTGGCAAAGGCGTCCGCCAGCGTAGTCCTGACGGAACCGGGGATCGGCGTGATCATCGATGCGGTGACCATAAGCAGGCAGACTTACCAGCGGATGCTCACTTGGGTCCTTAACAAAGTCACGAAGGTCATTGAATTCGTCGGGTTGATCACCCTGAGCTTTTTCTGGCTCCACGATATCGTGCTCTCTCTGCTGGGCATGTCGCTGCTCGTGTTCGCGAACGATTTCGTGACCATGTCCCTGGCGACCGACAGGGTGACCTCCACGCCCAATCCGAACATATGGAACGTCAGGAACATTACGCTGGCGTCGCTGGTCCCTGGCATGCTCCTTGTTGTGGAAGGCTTGCTCGTAATTTCGATAGGAAGGAATTACTTTCATCTTGAATGGGAACAGCTGCGCACGCTGGTCATGCTGAACCTGATATTCAACAGCCAGTTCAGGGTGTTGATCGTGCGGGAGAGGCGGCATTTCTGGTCATCATTGCCGGGCCGGGAATTGCTGCTCCTGAGCATGGCGACTATCATCGGATTTGCGCTCCTTGGCGTTTACGGCATCTTTGTCCCTGCTCTCCCCCCTTATCTTGTCCTCACGGTGCTGGTGTTTTCGATAGTTGTTACGCTCGGCATAGACTTTCCTAAATACTATTTGTTCAGGAAGTTTGGATTGTAGCAGGGAGGGGTATCCGGGTGAATAATTAACTTCCGGAGAGCAGCCGGAATATCTGTTAAAATAAAGACAGTCTAATCCCGCCCAAGGAGGACGTTAACAGGGTATCGAAAAAATACTTGTTTTTTCATCGATCTATCTCCAGCATCCGATGAGCTGTTGCAGTAAGTCGGTGAATTAAATCACCAAAAAGGTCCTCCGGCCTGCACGCTCTTGTTCGACGCGACCTTTGACACGGAAATCGCCGGGTCCTGATAGCCCTGTACGACACCCATCGGCAGGAATAGGCGCCTTGGATGTGGGCCTCCACACTCGTTTGGTTCGTGTTCAACAACGTCGCCAAGATAGGGGCATAACGATTGACGCAGAGGTGAGAAGTCATTGTGTAACGGCAGCATGATCCGGAGGACTACGGTGAAACCTTCGAGCGAAATTGTGTTTCTGTTCGATGTAGACAACACATTGCTAGATAACGACCTGGTGGAAATGGACCTTGGACTCCACCTCGAAAGCGAATTCGGGGCTGAAAGCAAAAACCGGTATTTTGCCATCTTGGAAGAGCTGAGAACCGAGCTTGGTTATACGGACTACCTGGGCGCTTTGCAGCGTTACCGGCTCGAAAAGCAGTGTGATCATCGGCTCCTTATGATGTCATCATTCCTCGTAGATTATCCGTTTGCCGACAGATTGTATCCGAAATCACTGGACGTCCTTAGACACGTTCGCGCATGGGGGCCGACAGTAATCCTGTCTGATGGCGATGTTGTTTTTCAGCCGCGTAAAGTTCAGAGATCGGGGTTGTGGAACGCCGTTGAGGGGCGCGTTCTCATCTATGTTCACAAAGAACGAATGCTGACCGACGTGGAGAAGCGCTTTCCAGCGCGACATTATATAATGGTGGATGACAAGCTACGTATTCTCGCAGCCATGAGAAGTAGCTGGGGCGACCGGTTGACGACGGTCTTTCCACGACAGGGCCACTATGCGCTTGACCAAAGGAATGTCGACGCCTATCCACAGGCCCAAATAACCGTTGAGCGGATTGGAGATCTCGTGCATTACGACTTAGCCGCGTTTCTCGGAGCCGCCGGGAAACGGTAGAACGGCAGAGTCCGGTAGGCGGTCTTTGCCGGGGACGTCGCAGGCCGGGAAGGATATGTGCGGCCGGTGAATATCGCTTTCTCATCAATTGTCCGAAAGTGATCAATCTGTTGCAGAGCGGACCATTCCGACGTCAGGGAGGACTACTTTGAATATAAATAATTGTGCGGGCAAGCCCGCCGAACCATCAATGCTGATAAACGTGCCAAAGCTGGTCTCGGCTTACTACACCGACGCGCCGGACCCCTCGGTGCAGGGACAGCGGGTCTCGTTCGGCACCTCGGGACACCGCGGTTCTTCCCTGAAAAAGACCTTCAACGAAGTACACATTCTTGCCATTACCCAGGCTATTTGCCTTTATCGCCGGGAAAAAAAAATAGACGGCCCACTGTTTCTCGGCATGGACACCCACGCGTTATCCGTGCCTGCTTTTGCCAGCGCCCTTGAAGTTCTGGCGGCCAACGGGGTGGAGGTCATGATTGCGGAGAAAGATGAATACACTCCCACTCCCGTCCTTTCCCACGCAATTCTCACGTACAATCGCGGCCGCACGAAAGGACTCGCGGATGGCATCGTGATTACGCCTTCCCATAATCCGCCCGACGACGGAGGCTTCAAGTACAATCCCCCCAACGGCGGTCCGGCAGGGCCGGACATCACTGGATGGATCGAGGAGATTGCGAACAAGTTTCTTGCAAATGACCTGAAGCGTATAAGAAGAATGCCGTATGAGAAGGCGATTCGTGCCGATACGACGCACCGGCATGATTACCTCGATTCCTACGTAAACGATATAGGCAACGTGATTGACATGGAGGTTATTCGAGATGCGAATATCAGTCTGGGTGTGGACCCTCTCGGCGGCGCTGGGGTCCACTACTGGCCTCTAATCGGTGAACGCTACGGCTTGAATCTAACTGTAGTAAACGATGTCATTGATCCCACGTTCCGTTTCATGACCTTAGATTGGGACGGCAAAATAAGGATGGATCCTTCTTCGCCCTACGCGATGCAGCGGCTGATCGGACTGAAGAACCGGTTCGATGTGGCCTTTGCCTGCGACACCGACCATGATCGGCATGGGATTGTCACCAGAAACGAGGGGCTGCTTCCGCCCAATCACTATCTTTCCGCAGCTGTCTTCTACCTTTTTCAACACCGGCCGAACTGGCGCAAGGAAGCGGCTGTCGGCAAGACGGTGGTAAGCAGCCGAATGATTGATCTCGTTGCTGCGAAGCTCGGAAAGAAACTCTATGAAGTGCCCGTCGGTTTCAAGTGGTTTGTAGACGGCCTGCTCGACGGTTCTCTCGGATTCGGCGGCGAAGAGAGCGCGGGCGCGTCTTTCCTCCGTCGCGACGGTAGCGTATGGACGACTGACAAGGACGGGATCGTCCCGGCCCTGCTCGCGGCTGAGATTACGGCGCGGATGGGCCGCGACCCCGGCAAGATCTACCGAGAGCTTACCGCCGAGTTCGGAGAGCCACTATACGACCGGATCGAAGCGCCGGCGACCCCTGAGCAAAAAGAGATCTTGAAAAAACTCTCTCCGAGCCAAGTTACGTCGACCGTTTTGGCCGGGGAGAAGATAGAGAGTATTTCCACCGTGGCGCCCGGCAACAACATTCCAATAGGCGGGTTAAAGGTGATAGCAAAAAACGGATGGTTCGCGGCACGACCGTCGGGGACTGAGGACATCTACAAGATATACGTGGAAAGCTTCCTCGGCAAGGACCATTTGCATCGCATCCAGGAGGAAGCGCAGACGATCGTCAGCGATGCACTGGCAGCGTCTCCGTAGCGGCCAGGGATTCCACCATTCAGGTTGACTTTGAAGGAAGAGACCATGAGTGAACAAACTCGAGTAAGTCACCCGATGCACAGTCTACTCCCAACGGACGTTGTTGGATTCGAGTCCCTTGCAGATTTTGCCTTAAGCCTACACTGGTCATGGAATCATACGCGGACGAAGTTTGGCGGCAGCTCGACACAGTATTCTGGGATATCACCCGCAATCTCTGGATCATCTTGAGTCGGTCTCAGAGGGACATGAAATCAATTCGTATCGGAGCCGAACGTTCAAGCCGGAAGGGTTCGTGGATTTTGACGTTTCCCCCTGCTTCGTTCACCTCCGTAAGCCCGATATGGATACATTTCGAGTTGCGCCCGACATAGCTCAGGTGCCGGTCAGTCAAATAGTCTATATCGAAAACAATCAGGTGTTTGTCGAGATCGCAGAAGGTCTAGGAATTCGCGGCATTCTTCATACGGATTACAAGTCTGCGTGCAAGCAAGCGACCGCGCGTGGACTGGAGATCGCAGAATGACGAACCAGTCATCCATGAAACCAGAGAACGCAAGCGTTTTGACGATCAACGGTGGCTCATCGAGCATCAAGTTCGCGCTGTATCGGAAAGATGAACCGCCGGAGCGCTCGATGTACGGGAAAGTTGACCGTATTGGCTTGCCCGGCACTTATCTGACTTTCACCGATCTGACACAGAATAAGCGGGACAGCCATGGTATCAAAGCATCCAATCACCGTTCAGCGGCGAATGTCCTGATCGATTGGCTCGAAGGGCGGATTGGTTTTGCTTTTGTCGCAGCAGTGGGGCACCGCGTGGTCCACGGCATGAAACACTCCGAGCCCGAGCTTATCACACAGGAATTGCTGGATGAACTGCATCGCATCAGGCCGTACGACCCGGACCATCTGCCTCGCGAAATCGAGCTGATCGAGGCGTTTCGCCGAAGACATCCTCAACTGCCTCAGGTGGCTTGCTTTGACACAGCATTTCACCGCACCATGCCACGTGTCGCCAAGTTACTGCCAATCCCGCGTCGTTACGAGGCGATGAACGTCGAACGCTACGGCTTCCATGGCCTGTCTTATGCCTATCTCGTAGAAGAACTCGCTCGTGTCGCAGGCGCGAAAGCAGCTCACGGCCGCGTGATCCTTGCGCACCTCGGCAACGGCGCAAGTCTTGCTGCTGTTCGCGACGGCAAAAGCATCGACACCAGTATGGGCTTCACACCGACTGCGGGACTGGTGATGGGTACCCGACCCGGTGATTTGGATCCCGGGGTTGCGTGGTACTTGATGCGAACCGAGAATCTAACACCTAAGCAATTCAGTAATCTCATCAACAATGAATCGGGACTACTCGGTATTTCTGAAACCAGTTCCGATATGCGTGATTTGCTTGAGCGCCAGGAGGACGACGTGCGCGCTGCTGAAGCGGTCGCGCTGTTCTGTTATCAGGCTAGGAAATGGATCGGGGCATTTGTCGCAGCGCTCGGCGGATTGGACACGCTGGTGTTCGCGGGCGGTATCGGGGAGAACTCTCCAGAAATACGAGCCCGGATCTGCGATGGACTGGAATTTCTGGGGATCGAACTCGAAGAAAAACAAAACGTGGCAAATGCGGATGTGATTTCCACAGAAAACAGCCGGGTCTCCGCCCGCGTCATTCATACGGACGAGGAGTGGATGATAGCTAAAACGGTCTGTCGCATTTTGGGTCTTGTCTGTGAAAGGGACTATGATCATGAAAACGAAAAAAATGTCTGAAAAGAACATTGTCAGGACGGTAAAAAGGGGGTTTGAGAAGAACTTCGCCGTGAAAACGGAAAAGATGAAGGTAGCGGATAAGCCATTGTCGCTCGATCTGCTCCGAAAGATGAACGCCTATTGGCGCGCCGCCAACTACCTGTCGGTCGGCCAAATCTACCTCTATGACAATCCGATGCTGAAAAAACCGTTAAAATTGGAACATATCAAACCGCGGCTGCTCGGCCATTTCGGAACGACGCCCGGGCTGAACCTTGTTTATGTCCATCTCAATCGGATCATCAAGCGGTATGACCTGAACATGATCTATATCACGGGCCCTGGACATGGCGGGCCGGGGTTGGTGGCCAACACTTATCTGGAAGGCACATACAGTGAGTTGTACCCTGACATATCCCAGGACGAACAGGGCATGAAAAAGCTCTTCACCCAATTCTCTTTTCCCGGCGGCATTCCGAGTCACGTAGCACCGGAAACACCCGGTTCCATTCATGAAGGCGGAGAGCTCGGATATTCTTTATCGCACGCGTACGGCGCTGCATTCGATAATCCCGACTTGATAGTTGCCTGCGTAGTGGGCGATGGCGAGTCAGAAACCGGTCCGCTGGCTACTAGTTGGCACTCAAATAAATTTTTAAATCCCATTATCGATGGGGCCGTACTGCCGATTCTACATTTGAATGGCTACAAGATAGCTGGTCCCACCGTGCTGGGCCGCATCAGCCACAAAGAATTGGATCAGCTTTTCCGAGGTTACGGATACAATCCATATTTTGTTGAGGGAGACGATCCCATGAAGGTCCATCGACTTCTGGCAGCGACTCTCGATACGATCATTACAGAGATTAAAGACATTCAGATTAGGGCACGAACCAAAGGGTTTAAGGAGCGTCCGCAGTGGCCCATGATAATCTTACGTACACCGAAAGGCTGGACTTGCCCAAAGGTCGTTGATGGACTGCCTATCGAGGGTACGTTCCGCGCGCACCAAGTGCCGATTACAGATTTTGAAGCAAAACCCAAACATTTAAAAATATTGGAACAATGGATGAAGAGTTACAGAGCTGAGGAGTTATTTGACAAAAACGGCGGGCTCATACCTGAACTGACTGAACTATCACCCAAAGGAGAGCGCCGTATGGGAGCGAACCCCCATGCAAATGGAGGCCTTCTCCTTAAAGAATTGAGGTTGCCGGATTTCCGCGACTACGCAGTTAAGGTGCCGAAGCCCGGCGTCGTGGAAGCAGAAACAACGCGAGTACAGGGAGTGTTCATCCGTGATGTGCTCAAGCTCAACGCCGAAGCCCGCAACTTCCGTATTTTCAGCCCGGACGAAACCGCGTCGAACCGCTGGAGCAACCTCTTCGAGATTACGAACCGTTGCTCAACCGCAGAAGTTTTGCCCACTGACGATCATGTGTCACCTGATGGCCGAGTGATGGAGATGTTGAGCGAGCATCAGTGCGAGGGTTGGCTCGAAGGCTACTTGCTGACAGGCAGACATGGTTTTTTCTCATGCTACGAGGCGTTTATCCACATCATCGATTCGATGTTCAACCAGCACGCAAAGTGGCTCAAGTTGGCAAATCACATCCCGTGGCGCCGTCCGATTGCTTCCCTGAACTACCTGCTCTCCTCACACGTTTGGCGTCAGGACCACAATGGGTTCAGTCACCAGGACCCGGGTTTTATCGACCACGTGGTGAACAAGAAGGCGGAAATCATTCGCGTTTATCTGCCGCCAGACGCCAACACCCTGCTGTCGGTCACAGACCATTGCCTGCGCAGCCGCAATTACGTCAATGTTATCGTCGCGGGCAAACAGCCGGAGCTCCAATGGCTGGAAATGGATGCGGCCATCAAACACTGCACTACAGGGCTTGGCATCTGGGAATGGGCCAGCAACGATGAGGGTGGTGACCCCGACGTGGTGATGGTTTGCTGCGGTGATGTACCAACCTTGGAGACACTAGCCGCTGTCGAGATCCTGCGACAGCACTTTCCGGAGCTGAAGATCCGTGTTGTCAACGTGGTGGACTTGATGGCGCTCCAACCGCAGAGCGAGCATCCCCACGGGTTGAACGATAAAGACTTTGATGTCCTCTTCACCAAGGACAAGCCCATCATCTTCGCCTTCCACGGTTACCCCTGGTTGATTCATCGTCTGACATATCGTAGGACTAATTACAAGAATCTGCATGTACGCGGGTACAAGGAAAACGGAACGACCACGACGCCCTTCGACATGGTCGTGTTGAATGATCTCGATCGCTTCCACCTCGCTGGTGACGTGATCGACCGCGTGCCGGGTTTGGGTTCAAGGGCCGCTTACGCCAAACAGTTTCTTCGCGACAAACTACTGGACCACAAGACATACATTGCCAAGCACGGCCAAGACATGCCGGAAATCCGCAACTGGAAGTGGAATACAGACATCGCCAACAAACGTGTGTGAACTCCCGTGCTTGGAGACACTACTGAATTCTTAATGATCAAGGCATCACTTTAACGATTAAAGGGGGACATAAAATTTCAAGGATTCTTATTCCAACAGCCGGGTCAAAGGCAGCTCAAAAGGCGGCATGGAGCTTTTGAAAAAATAGGATTTCGCAAAGACCCTGATAAAAAAGGGGAGAATCTGTTGCCGCGGTTAAAAAACGGATGGAAATATTATCCTGATGGATTTGTTCATAAGCCTCTTCGAATTTCTTTTGATAAGATGCGGAGTTATAAACGCAGTTGTAAAAGGAGGATGAAGCACCGTGGCCATGACATTCGAACGTATTAAAAAACTGTTTCTTGAGAACTTTGATTTTCCTGACGAACGATTGTATCCAGAAGCGACCGTTGAAAGCATCGGCCTTGACTCGCTGGATAAGATTGAGTTCCTGTTCGCTTTGGAAAAGGAATTCGATATCAAGATCCCAGACCGAGAGGTTAAGCTTAACTCTATCCAGGACATGATTAGCGTGATCGAGAGATTGGTCGCTGAGCAGTGTGCGAAGCAAGAGCAGAGCGTCTAAATGAGACAAGTAGTCATAACTGGGATGGGCCTTATATCCCCTCTAGGGAACAGCTGCGAGGAATTTTTCAGCAATCTTGTTGCCGGGAGATCGGGGATCAAGAGAATATCGTCGGATTTCGTTGATCGATTGTCCATTCACATTGCTGCTGAGGCGGATTTTGATGCCGAAGCTTACTTCTCGAAAAAAACTGCACGTACACTTGACAGGTTCAGTCAGTTTGCGGTAGTCGCTGCTGCACAAGCTTGGCTGGACGCAGACATGCAACTCGGCGCGGATGAAAAAAAACGTGCGGGGGTGTATTTGGGAACAGGCATGGGCGGCGCGCGAACGCTTGAAGATTCATATGTTCAGCTCTTTAAACAGAATGTGAAGCGACTGCGCCCTCTTACGGTTGTCATGGTGATGAATAATGCCGCTGCTTCATATATTTCCATGGCTCATGCTATGAAAGGCCCTTGCCTTACATTTTCCACCGCCTGTTCATCCTCGGCGGTCGCTATCGGCGAGGCCTTTCGCCTGATCAAGCACGGATACGCTGATGTCATGCTTGCTGGGGGTACGGAATCACTCCTCACGTATGGTATATTCATGAGCTGGGAATCGATTGGAACGCTGGCCTTAGAAGCGGAAGACCCCTCCACTTCTTGCAGGCCTTTTTCGAAGGACCGGACCGGTTTCGTTCTGGGCGAAGGCGCAGCAATTCTAGTTCTCGAATCTCTAGACCGGGCAAAGCAGCGCGGCGCCCGTATCTACGGAGAGGTGGTGGGCTATGGCTCAACAGCGGACGCCGATCACATTACCAAACCCTCTGTGGAAGGGCAGGCTAATGCGATAGCGGCTGCCCTGGAAGAAGCCGGGATAGGCCCTGATGAAATTGACTATATCAATGCCCATGGTACGGCAACGGTGGTTAATGATATTACAGAGACGCGGGCAATAAAAGAAATTTTTGGTCAGCGAGCATACCAAATTCCTATCAGCTCCACAAAATCCATGCATGGGCATCTCCTGGGTGCAGCAGGGGCAATAGAGCTTGTTGCTGCAGTGCTCGCCCTTAAACATCAGACAGCGCCACCCACTGCGAACTTAACCGTACCTGATCCGGAGTGCGATCTCGACTATGTGCCGGGAAAGGCTAGGACCGGGCTGAATCTTAAGACTGTCATGTCGAATTCCTTCGCATTCGGCGGAACAAACGCCGTCCTTATCGTGAAGAAACACGAGTGAGCATAAAATCGGTATGAGCGGTGGAAAGGATGCAGTACTTCTAATCCATGGCCTGATCTGCAGCCCTCTTGAAATGAAATCTCTGGCGCCTCAGCAGAACCGACCGGTTTTACGATGAGGGGGCCCCTGCCTTGCGGGCCAAGGTTCAGCACTTGCGGACGTGAAACAGCCCCGTTGGCATGACCGCAGACAGAGCATTCCTGGCTGGTATATGCCGGATCTACATCCCCGCCCTAAAGAGACGAGGTTTTACGGCGTATTTGATAAATTTGCCGGGGTATTCGGACTACAAAAAAAAGTACAGTGTCGACCCGTTCCATTTGTGTGGTGATGATAAAATTAATTTATCATAAATGGTGTATGCGTGGATATTCAATATTTGAGAGATCGCCAAGAAGTAATCCCGGTTCTTGCTGCTTGGATATATGACGAGTGGTCATATCTGTATCCAGAGATGACGCTACAAGATGTCGTAAATTTGTTGCAAGAGAGGATTAATAAAGAAAAACTCCCCCTTACTCTGGTAGCCTTCGACGCAGGAGAACCTGTAGGTACGGTATCTCTTAGGACATTTGACATGGAGACGAGAAGAGACCTACCACACTGGCTTACTAGCTTATTCGTGGTGAAGCCATGGAGGAGAAGGAGGATTGGCTCAAGTTTGGCAAAGGCTGCAGAGAAAAAGGCCACCGAATTAGATATATGCAAACTGTTTCTGTTCACAACTGATGTCATTCTTCCTGAGCTGTTCTATTCAAAATTAGGCTGGATCGTAAAAGAGAAAACAATATATCACTCCTATCCGGTTCTCATTATGGAGAAAGACTTGTGTCGCAAATGGAGATCAGGACAAAGGCTTTGGGAGAATCAAAGCTCCCGTAATCTGAACAAATTTAACGTTTTTTGATAAAAGAAACGAGTATCTTTCTCCGACGAGTCATGCAGGTATAAGCTGATAAACCAGTTTTCATGTTTCATGTAGAATAATTATTTCACATTCCATCTTTGACGTTTTGATTATGGATGCGATTTTTTATATTTTCAATATGGACAACTCACAAAGATTAACCGACTTTCAAGTATTCAAAATATTCTTGAGACTCGGTCTCACGTCGTTTGGCGGGCCGGTGGCGCATCTCGGATACTTTCGTGAAGAGTTTGTCGCTCGACGCAGATCCCTGAGCGAAGACGCTTATGCCGATCTGGTCGCCCTGTGCCAGTTTCTTCCCGGACCGGCCAGCAGCCAGGTAGGTATCGCAATCGGGATTTCTCAGGCTGGTTTTCGCGGTGCTTTGGCGGCATGGGCAGGTTTCACACTGCCATCGGCATTTGTGCTGATTTTGTTCGGATATGGCATTAGCACATTGCATAGTCCTGTGGCCCACGCTGGTTGGCTCCATGGGTTGAAGGTTGTTGCGGTGGCGGTTGTGGCTCTCGCAATCCGGGGAATGGCAAAGTCATTAACTCCCGATCGGCCCCGTGGCACAATGGCCATACTTGCGGCCATGATTGTGCTGGTCTGGCCGAGCACTTGGGGACAGATACTTGCGATTCTGGTCGGCGGGCTGTTCGGGCTGCTCTTTTTGAAGACAGACACCGTACCCGGCCATTCAGCCTTGCACATTCCAATCGGTCGTGCTCCGGCAATTTTCTGTATCTGCCTGTTTGTTGTATTGCTCCTCGGGCTGCCCATCCTTGCGGGCTACGTTCACAGCCATACGATCGAGTTAATCGACAGTTTCTACAGAACGGGCTCTCTGGTCTTTGGCGGCGGACATGTTGTTCTCCCCCTGTTGCAGACAGCAGTCGTTTCCCCGGGATGGGTAAGCAAAGATCTGTTTCTGGCTGGTTATGGAACTGCTCAAGCAGTGCCTGGTCCCCTGTTCACTTTTTCCGCCTATCTCGGAACGGTTATGCAACCAGCGCCAACTGGCTGGGCCGGCGGGACTATCTGTTTGGTAGCCATTTATGTACCGTCGTTCCTGCTCCTGATCGGGATTCTCCCGTTCTGGGAAGTGTTGCGAAAAGAAACGACTGTCCGATGCGCTCTGGTGGGCGTTAATGCGGCAGTCGTAGGGCTGCTATTGGCGGCATTTTATAACCCCGTCTGGACGAGCGGTATCCTGTCAGTAAACGATTTTATCTTGGGGTTGCTCGCCTTTGCTCTTCTTTCGATCTGGAAGACACCGCCTTGGGTAGTGGTGACAATAACGGCACTAGGGGGAGCTCTTGTTTCGATAATGTAACATATAATAAGCACTCCTTCTTCCTGCGACACCCTTGTGAATTGATCTTCAGTGCATATTACAACTGGACTGTTGAACTCTTGCCCATATATTCCCCGATGAAGAAGTTGGCAGCCGAAGAAATTTCTGTAAAACAAAAAAAGAGTGCTATACGGCTAAAGGACGAGAAACACAAGGCAGGGAACGGGCCGAAGTAACGCACGGCGAGATGGCAGTAGGACGAGCTGGGGGCGAGTGACTTCATAGCGCAGCCGTCGGAAGCCGTGAAATCCTCACTACAATCGTTCAAACAATTTAGTGGCGGGAGAGTTCATGTGGATTTCTACAACACCACATACGGATTCAGAACCAAGATGTCAGCCTATGATGCAGTCGAAAACATATGGTTTGCTCTCAACTGGAGTGAGGTTAAATCGGCATTATCTACTCCAGTGTTGTGTGGAACCGGCGGAAGCTGGCAACGACGCTTACCACTGCTATGATGGCCAGATACGCAATATGGGTGACGACATAGTCCATTTCCCCGCCTTTGAGCATGATGTTGCGGAGAAGGCCCATGTAGTGCGCGAGCGGGTCGAAGAAGGATAGCCACCGGATGGTATCGGGCATGTTTTCGATAGGGAACATTATTCCAGAGAACATGATCATAGGGAAGTTGAATAGAAGCCCGGCAAGGGTCGCCTGCTGCTGGTTCCTGCAGAAGGTGGAAACCAGGGTCCCAAAAGCTACGGCAGTGCAGACAAAGGCGAAGGCCGCGATGAACAAGGCAATCAAAGAACCGCGCATAGGGACATGGAAGGCGAACACCGCCACCCCCAGAATCAATGGCACGTTGGACATTCCCAAAAGGACATAGGGGATCGTCTTGCCATAAATGACTTCGGACCGTGATACGGGTGCTGAGATCAGCATCTCGAACGTCCCCATCTCTTTTTCCCGAACTATGGATATATTGGACAACACCATCGTCGAGATGAGCATGAGCATGCACATAACGCCGGGGACCAGGAAGATCGATGTTTCGAGCGCCGGGTTGAAGAGCACGCGCGTGCTCACCTGGATAGGGGGAGTGGGCTGAGTGAGCTTGACATCATCCATAACTGTCTGCTGAACAATGTTCTGCAGATACGCTTCTATGGACTGGGCCTCGATAACGTTAGTGGCGTTCACGAGAAGCTGCAGTTTCGCGTCTCCGCGTCCAAGCGCGCGTGTGAACCCGCCGGGAGGCGGAACGAGCACGGCATCGGCATCATCCGCCTCAATCATGGTGAAGGGGTCCTGTTCTTTACTCCTGGCAGGAATGAACCACTTTCCGGCAATACTCCGTTCATAGACATCGCGCAATACGGTATCTTTGGAATCAAACACTGCCGCTAGCCTGATGTTCTTCACTTCATTCGATAGTGCCACGCCGAAGAGCGTGAGCTGGATCACTGGCATTACAAAGAGTAAAATCCGCATCCTGGGGTCCCGGAGGGTCTGAACCAGTTCCTTTTTTATGAATCCAATGAGTGTCCTGTTCATGGCTCGAGGTCCCTCTTGAATCGCCGCGTTGCCAGGAAAATCATAAGTGCGCAGAAAAAAGTGAGCGCAAGAAACGGTCCACCGAGTTCGATCAAGCTCGATCCCTTCAAGAACGTATCTCGCGCGATCAGCATGAACCAGCGTGCCGGCAGAATCATCGTGAAGTACTGAAAGAACGGGGGCATGCTCGAGATGGGGAATATAAATCCGGAAAGCAGGTTCGACGGCAGATAGCCGGTCATCATGGCAAACTGCATGGCAATCGTTTGCTTGCGTGTTATCACGGAGATGAGAAGCCCTTGAGCAAGATACGTTATGAGGAAGAGTAGGCAGCCCAGGCCGAAGACCCAGAGGCTCCCCACAAAGGGTACACCGAATACAGCCCTGGCAATGATAAACACGAATACCACAGCGATGATCCCGAGAATACCATAAGGAGCAAGCTTTCCCACGATGATTTCGAGCGGCTGCACAGGTGTGGACAGGAGCAGCTCCATGGAACCGTTTTCCCACTCCCGAGCCACGGTGAGCGCGGTTAGCAGGATCGAGAGGATCGACATTACCACGACGGTAAGTCCGGGGATTACGAACCATCGACTATTCAGTTCGGGATTGAACAAAAACCTTGTCCGTATCTCATAAGGAGGAATCGGATCAAAATCGCCGATCCGTTGCGACGCTATGTTCTGGATGCTGCTCACATACCCCAGCACGGGGCCGACGGTCGAGTTGTCGGAACCGTCGACTAGGATCTGTGCTTCAGCGCCCCTGCCCGCGAAGAGGTCCTTTTCAAAACGCGGGGGAATAATCAGGGCTGCACGCGCGCGTTCTGCGGACACATCGGTAACGGCATCATGGGGCGAAGCTACGCGACGGATCAGGAAGTAATCGGAACTCGCAAACGTATCCAGAAACCTGCGGGAACTCTGAGTCCGGTCCGAATCGCTCACCGCAAGGGCTACGTTCTTCACGTTAAACTCGATGGCAACTCCGAACATGACAACCATGAAGACGGGCAATACCAGCGCGGCTCCGAGGGTTGTAGGGTCTCGAAGAATGTGATAGACTTCTTTCCTTGCCACCGCGAGGGCCCTGCGCCAGACAAAGTTTTTCATACGCTCGCTCTCTCCACAGTCTGAATGAACACATCTTCGAGGGACGGCTTGACTCTTCGGATCGAGAATTTCTTTTCGAAGTCACCCCTCACCGTCTCCCATTCAGCTTCGCTCTTGATCGCGGCGTGAAACCGTAGGCCGTAGGGTTCGAAAAACAGAAATACTTCATGGTGAGCCATTGCGGAAACTTCGGCAAAGCTGAGAGACTCCCGGGGGTCGAACTCGAACATGGGTGTTGAAAAGGTTGCGGTTTTGAGCCCTTCAGGTGAATCGAGCGCGATGATCTTACCTTCTCGCATGAGTGCGATCCGGCCACACTGTTCCGCCTCGTCCATGTAATGGGTCGTTACGAAGACCGTCTTGTTCCTCTCTGCAAGCTTCCGGATGAGCTGCCAGAAACGGTCCCGTGATGCAGGCGAAACACCCGCCGTGGGTTCGTCGAGGAAGATGATCTCCGGATCGTGCAGGAGCGCTGCAGCGAGCGATACCTGCTGCTTCGTCCCACCGGACAGGTCGCGGACAATGGTGTTGAGGGGCCTGTCGAAAGAGATAAAGTCGAACAGTTCCTTGCGCCGTAGTTGATAGGTTGCCATGTCCAATTTGCGGAGGCTTGAGATGAAGTCCAGGTTCTCCTCGACCGTCATATCATTGTAGAGCGTAAATTTCTGGGACATGTACCCGACCTTGGATTTTACCGCCTTCTCGTTGTGGTCGAAACTGATCCCGCCTACGCGCACTGACCCTTCGGAAGGCAGCAGGAGTCCGCAGAGCACGCGGATCGTGGTCGTTTTGCCCGCGCCGTTTGCGCCCAAAAAACCGAATATCTCGCCGCGCCGAACAGTGAATGAAATCCGGTCTACGGCAACGAAATCGCCGAACCGCACCGAGAGGTTGCTCACCTCCACGGCCAAGTCATTCATGGTTATTTCTCCGGAGGAAGAGTTCATCAAAGCTTGACACTCCCTCTGCCGCCAGGAGTTCCCGGGGCTCCCCTGCTGCAACCAATTTGCCACTCTCCAGAAGATGAACGCGTCCGCACCGCTCCGCTTCATCCATATATGCGGTGGTCACAAGTATCAAGATCTCCTGGTCCAGGAGGCGGTACAAGAGCTCCCAGAATTCCCGGCGGCTTATCGGATCGACGCCGGTCGTGGGCTCATCAAGGAGCATGACGCGCGGCGACCGCAAAAGCACACACATGAGACCCAGCTTCTTATACATCCCGCCTGAAAGCTGGCCTGCCGGCCGATCAACAAATTCGCTTAACCGCGTGATGCGAAGGAGCTCTTCGCGTTTTTGGTTATAGAGATCGCGCGGAATTCCATAGAGTTCCTTGAAAAAGTCCAAATGTTCGTCGATGGACAGGTCAGGATAGAGACTTTGCGTCTGCGGCATGTATGCGATGCTGGGACGGATGCTTTCGAAATCAATTTGTTCGTCTCCGCGGTAATAGACAACAGTACCCTCCGTGGCTTTAAGTAAGCCGAGCATGATGCGCAAAAGCGTGGTTTTCCCCGCACCCTCGGGTCCAATCACGCCGTGCATAAGACCGGAAGAGAAATCAAGGCTCACCCCGTCAAGGACAGGACTTTTGCCGAAAAACTTTCGGACCGCCTGGACGGAGATTGAAACAGGTAATATTGACATGTCGATGGTTTCCAAAGAGAATAATCGAAACGTTATAGAGAGCAACATAAGTAATGCAACGAACGGTCACTATGAAAAGCCCCTAAACACGTGATAAAACGCGATGGTCGTTGCATTACTTCTGCGGGACATAATAATAGATAATATTTCTTGCAGAGGCATACCCAGCCGTTGCCAAAAGCGGACACAAGCAGGGGACGCAGAGTTTTTTAAAGCAGTTAATTTCTTCTCTTCAGCCTCTGCGGGCTCTCTACAAGACAAGTTGCTCTGTTTTCTTTCAATGTAACGAGAATATTATTCATAACAAACTAGTCCCGGGGTAACTTCACTTCAATTGTCATTCCCGGCTTGAGAATTTCCTGTTCGTTCGTGCCGAGAAAACTCACTTTCACGCCGAACACAAGGCGCTCGCGCTCGGCCCGGGTCTGAACATTCTTTGGTGTGAACTCGGCCTCATCGTTGATCTTGAAGATCTTCCCGTCGAATTCGCGGTTGTTTAGCTCCGGGAGATATCCTTTCAAAATCATACCGGGTTTAAGCCGTGAAACATCAGGCTGGGGAACGTAAATGTAGGCCCAGATGTCCCGGATGTTCGCCAGCGTCAAGAGCTTCGTCCCGGGGTCCACCCATTCCCCAGGCTCATGATACCGGCTCAAGACCGTGCCTGCAATGGGCGATTGAACAGAGCACCAACCCAATCGCACATCCGCATCATCCTTCCTGTTCTTGACCTGGTCCATGGTGTCCTGAGACGCAGTCTCCGCATGATACAAACCAAGAGTCCGATGGTAGTTCTCATTCGCCAACACCGATGCAACCTTCACGTCTTCGCAGGCAAGAACAACCAATTCCTGGTTGGCCGTCACATGGTCGCCTTCCTGAACATTCACTGCGCTGATGGCAGATGATATGCGGGCAGACAAGTCCACCTTGGTCGCTTCAAGGGTCCCGGCATAAAGAAACTCGCCCCGGAAGAACAACAGCTTCACCGCGATCGCAGCACCGACAGCGATCGCCGCAATAAGGATTATTTTAAGCCTTTTCTTCTTATCGATCTTCACTGGGTTCCCTTCCTGTTTATTTATTTCGCTGGTTACTTCGCAATAATTCCTTCTATGAAGATGCGAAGCGTCTGTTGAATCCAATCATTGCGATATTTTTCTTCTGAAAGCGAATGACCGGAAAACTCCTTTACCATCTTGTCGTTTCTCGTCTGATGGATAATATTGCTCATCAGGAATGTCGCCGCGAAGGAGGGCTTCACGTCGGCAGCTACGATCCCCTTTTTTGTGGCCAGATCAAAAAACTCCCAGAGTTTCTCTGCATGTTTTAAAAGCGTGTTAAGATACATTTTGTTACTTTTTGAATCTGACATTTCAATATCCCGTTGAATCAGGCGGACAATATCATTCTGCCTGATCATCGTTTCGAGCGTCTGTCTCAGAAAAATCTCCAAACGCACCTTGAAGTCGTCGATATTCTGGGGAGGCTGGAGAGTTTTTCTCGCGAAGTCCAGCCGTTCCGTAGCAAACTGTTCAATGATATTATGGTAAAGGTTCTCCTTCGAGCCAAAATGATAATGGAGGGCGGCGATGTTCGCGCCGGCCCTCTCGCAAATATTCTTGGTGGATGTGCCGTCATAGCCTTGAGCAGCGAATAGGCGGGTGGCGGTGGAAAGGATTCGGCTTGCGGTGTCCTTGCGGGAAGACTTTTCCCTCACGACATCTATCATCGTTTTCCTGCTCCGCTCATTTGTCGATCGATTTTTACCGGTTTTCATAGTCCCAGCATAACATATGTACTAAATCAATGCAAGTATTCGATTGACTTTCTCAATTATTCATTCTATATTTCGTACACAGCGTAAACTTCATCAATCCGGACCCGGGGTATAAACATGAATAAAATCCTGCTCTTTAAAAGACTAGCCGCAGCCCTGAGCGTTAGTTTAATATGTTCCGGATGCCTTGTAGGCCCCGATTATCATACCCCTGAAGCCCCGAGTACGACTACATACACGTCAACCCAATTCCCAGACAAGACAGCATCAGTACCGGTACCGGGCGGTGCAGCACAGCGTCTGGCGTTAGGTCAAGAGATCCCGGCGGAATGGTGGACGCTTTTTCATTCCGCTTCATTGGATCATCTGGTGAGGCAGGCCCTCTCTGACAACCCTACGCTCGCCGCGGCGGAGGCAACGCTCCGCCAATCGCAAGAAACGTTAAACGCTCTCGTTGGTTCGGTTCTTTATCCGAAGGTCGACGCGAGCGCATCGGTTACGCGAGAGAAGATCTCGGGCGCGGAATTCGGCCTACCGAATGAGAAGTTCCCTCCCTTCACGCTCTACAATGCATCGGTGAATGTCTCCTATGCCCTTGATTTTTTTGGCGGCGCGCGGCGCGAGCTGGAGGCTTTGAAGTCCCAAGTTGATTTTCAGCATTTTCAGCTTGAAGGTGCTTATCTCACGATTACGTCGAACATCGTTACAACGGCGGTGAAAGAAGCATCCTTGCGCGCGCAGATCCAGGCACTGCACGAGATCATTGCCGCTCTTCAGACGCAGTTCGATCTGGTCAAGCTCCAGTTCAAGCTCGGCGGAGCCGCGCGTACCGATGTGCTTGCCCAGCGGACGCAGCTCGCGCAGACAAGAGCAACCCTGCCGCCTCTTGAAAAGGAGCTCGAGCAGACGCGCCATCTTCTGGCGGTGTTCGCCGGACGGTTGCCGAGCGAATCTGCAGTGCTCCCCGAGTTTACCCTTGATCAAATGCAGCTGCCCGAGGAATTGCCGGTAAGCCTGCCATCATCGCTGGTGCGCCAGCGCCCCGATATCCGCGCGTCGGAAGCCTTGCTGCATGCGGCAAGCGCGCAAGTCGGCGTGGCCACCGCGAATCAATATCCGCAAATCAACCTGACCGGCAGTTTAGGATCAATGGCAATTTCAAGCAACACGCTTTTCTCGACCGGGACCGGCGTGTGGAGTCTCGGTGCAGGATTGCTGCAGCCCGTTTTTCACGGAGGTGAGCTGTCGGCCGAGCGCCGCGCCGCCGTGGCAGCCTACGATCAGGCAATGGCGCAGTACCGGTTAGTCGTTTTGCAGGCGTTCCAAAATGTGGCCGACGTGCTTCGCGCACTCGATGCGGACGCAGAAACGCTTAAGGCGCAGGCAGACGCCGACGAGTCCGCTCGCAGTACACTTGAACTTACCCAAAAGCAGTTCCAACTGGGCGGGGTGAGCTATTTGTCGCTTTTGAACGCAGAACGCCAGTACCAGCAGACGAGGATCGACTTGATCCAGGCGCAGGCAGCGCGCTATGCCGACACGGCAGCGCTGCTCCAGGCGCTCGGCGGCGGGTGGTGGAACCGAGATGGACGCAGAGGCTCAGCAGTAATGTCGAACACGAAATAAGCTCAAGTATGTCGACACTGTGGGATTCGAACGAGTTGGGCGGCAAACATTCCCCGAGGATAAACAACTAAAAGCTTTAATCGACCGAATATCGCCGGATTGTGAAAGCTGCGTTTGAGCGAGCATGTCAAATAATTGTTTGACGGCACTCTAATCATCGGCGAAACCATTTATCTGCCATTTGGCATTATATTCAGTCAGCGCAATACATCGCCAAGCGCTGGCAGTTTTAAAATGTATGGAGATTTAATTGCCAGAGAAGTCAATTGTGTAGATAAAATTTGAAATCTTCTTTAAAACTGGGTCTTTAATCCCTTTGGATGCCTGACATGCAACAGAATTTGGGTCGGGTTGTGGCTCGAGTGAAATTCATTGACGACCTTTGCAGCAAAAGTAGGACGGCATCCAACCCTTCTCTTTATCATGCCGTAAGATAATAAACTTGCAATACGCTTTAAAATGCAAGAGGAAGGCCTTCTCCATTCAGAAGGCCTTCCTTGCAATTATTCACATTATTATTACCACAGCGGCAGCATGGTCATGGTTGCCGTATCGTTGCCAGTCTGGAGGTCGGTGATCTGCGGGATCGCTACTGCTTTATACGTAGCGTTCGTTGATGACCAGCCGAATGCATCAATCCCGTAGAACGCTCCGAGAAGCGGCGTGCCGGCAGAACCACCCGGAAGGTCCGTTATGGTATAAGTGCCTCCCGTCGCCATGGAAGCGCTTACATCGATCGCGTTAACGATCATGCCGCCGTTGACCCCAAACAGAAGTCCCTTGTCCATCGTATTGTCCATTTTTGCGGGGTCGCTCATCACGATCGTTCCGGTCACGCTGTTGGATAAATAAGGCGCCGTGACTGCAATCGGAGTTGAGAACGCGACCGTCGTCGTTGCGGAACTGACAGGAACAGGTGCACTGGGGTCGAACAGGATGGCGCTGGCAACCGCATTATAATCGCCAATCCCTTCAACAGGTGCGGTGGCGGTAAGGGTGGATACGACACCGCTGCTTAGGTAATTTCCGACCAGAACTTGATCATTATTCAGCATGAAAGTCTGTGTGAACCCGCCCCACAAGGGATTGAAATGCCTGAACCGAATCTCATAGGGGTATTCGTTGGCGCCCGGAAGCGTCTGGTAGAACTGCACCCATGCACCGGTGGGAGCCGCAATTGTTCCGGCAACAGGATAGTCCTGAGAGCCGGTGCCGACCGAAGACATCGCAATGGTTCCGACGTTCGTGGCTCCGCTCATCGGGGTCGCGCCGGTGGTGATCGGAACGCCCTTGATGACAACTGTTTCGTAGTTCAGACCGCGAACAACTACATCCCAAGTGTTGGTTTCCAGTGTCGAGACAGGATAAAGGATAAACGAACCGTCAGCCTTGGGAACGGTCCAGCGTCTAATAATGTGATACGTGTTTGTGCCGTCAGAAGTCAGTCGCTCAGCCTTGATCACGAAGTTGGGAGTAGTCGTGAAGGTGGTGCCCGTCGAAAGCGACCCAATAATGGCTCCAGCATGGTCGAGATCGTAGCAGAGGAGCCGGGGCTTGAGGACGTAATCCGTTCCCTCGCGAAGCTCCACGATGTCATGACCTGCGTCAAAGTCGATGGCAAGTTTAAGCGTGCCGCCGGCTGTGACCGCAAATGTGCCGAGTAGCTGGATGCCATGCTCGGGATCCGGGATATAAAGCGGATAAGTGTTGGATCCGCCGCTAACAACTTCATTAAAATATGTGTGTCCGGCGGGAGCGGGATTGGTGCCGGTTGGATAGGTAGCCTCCAAGAGTATCCGGATCTGTTGATAGGTCCCGACTGGCAACTGAATATTGTTCCAGATGGACTGCATATTCCCATTGGCCAGAGTCAAAAGGTCAACGGTCACCGGCGTTGCCAACGGGTACTTAAGCCAGCCAGCCGCCCGGGGATCAGCTACACTGCTAGTGTGGAACCATAGATCCTTCACGGTGATATACGCATGATCGAAATCTCCGGGAGCATCGGTTACGGACATGTTCGCCGCGCCCTGCTGCTCGGTCCCCCCGCCACCAGAACTACCACAGGCGGATAAAAATACTGATAGTCCAAGGAACAGCGTCCCAAACAGTACAAATAAACCATATCGTTTCATAAAGCCCTCCTCTTTTAACTTCCGTACGTTTATGCCCTATATTTGAGCAACTTATATTCGATCCCAAGTGACTTAATAATGTGACACCAAAGATGCAAAAAAGTTACATTGTGGATACTAGTAAAAGCGTGCAAAATTCCGACGGACTGATCTATCGCCAGCCGGCGAACAACGTTTTTAATAGTCTCCAGCGCATGCATCAATGCTAACGGGAACATTGGCTGGATCGCTTTCACTTTGGCTTCGATGCTGAGCGCCCCGCATTCCTGCAGCGTCTTTATCGCTGCCCCTTCTGTCTTTTTGACCTTGCCATTCTATTATATCTGTACTATTCTTCCCACAAGGATGGATATGTAGCCGAACAACAGCACGTCCTGATTGATCGCGGGTACTGATTGGCGTGCCAGGATCGCCGGAGGAGTGAAGAATACCGATTGCATCTTTTATTGTAGTAGTTGCATTCTTTTGAATCGTGCAGACTTTATCTGGTATGAATATTCGTGCAGATAAGAAAAAATGACTTCAGATAACCAAAATGTTCATAAACGTGATGAAAAAGAATATCGTCGTCGGATAGTGTCATGGTCATTATACGACTGGGCTAATCACGCCTATATCACCACGACGGCGACAACCTATTTCCCGCCCTATTTTCTCGCGCTAGCAACTCCCGTATTTATGAAAGCAGGGACCGGACTGACCGATGAGGCGATAAAAGCCTTGGCACGGGATTCAGCCTCCAACATATTTGCGTTCACTGTTGCCTTTGCCCTTCTCGTTGCAGCAATCCTTGCTCCGCTCGTAGGCACCTACGCCGATATAACTGACCAACGCAAACGGATCCTCATCAGAATAACCGTTGCAGGTGGAATACTTGCTTCATCGATGTTCCTGCTGAAAACCGGCATGTGGATGCCTGCACTGGTTCTATATTTTTTCACCCAGGTCATACTTAATATTGCCTTGGGACTGAACAGCAGTCTCTTACCGCACATAGCGCTACCCGACGATATGAACCGTGTATCAAGCTTTGGATATGCAATGGGCTATATCGGAGGGGGCCTCCTACTTGCCATCAATACAAGTGTCTTTCTGCTTGCCGATCGGCTAGGGATTAGCAGCGATCTTGCCGTGCGGGCGGCTTTTCTTTCAGTCGGGATATGGTGGATCGGGTTCATGATCCCCCTTGTGATAAGCGTACCTGAACCGAAGATACAGTCACTGATGAGGAATAGAAGCAGGACGCCGGTGCGCGACTCATTTGCCCAGATTGTAAAAACCCTTCGTGATATCAGAAAGTACAGCGAGCTTTTCAAGATGCTAATAGCATTCTGGTTTTACATGGAAGGAGTCGGCGCGATCATCCTTCTTGCAACGATCTATGGTGCGGCTCTCGGCCTTGATATGGCAGTACTCATTGGAGCACTGCTTATGACTCAGATGGTTGCCTTTCCATATGCGATCCTATTCGGCCGCATCCCCGATTCTGCATGCACGCAGAGAAGTGCGTATTTGTCTATGATTCTGTGGACAGCGGTTACGCTTCCGTTTGCAGGAATGTACGCAAAGAGCGCCGGTTCCATTAGCGTCCCGTACACTTTCCTGATTCTTGCTGCTGATCAGATCGCAGGTATAGTTTTCTCTTTGACGCTCGGGCGCTTTCTTCTTTCCGGCCTTGTCAAAAAAATTGATACTAAGCGAGCTGTCATAATCGGGCTGGTCATATATATCATAATCCCAATCTGGGGTTTTTTATTGACAACAAAAGCCGAATTCTTCATGATCGGATGGCTTGTCGGCACTGTACAAGGCGGTACACAAGCACTGAGTAGAACGATCTATGCAAGGCTCTTACCCCCTTCCAAGTCGGGTGAGTTTTTCGGTCTTTATGGATTGAGCGAAAAGTTCGCAGGAATTCTCGGGCCATTTCTGTACGGTGCAGTGGGTCAAATCACCCACAGCCCCAGGTCAAGTATATTGTCCATCGCTGTTTTTTTTATCGTTGGCATTGCCTTGCTTTGGCGGGTCGACATCGAGAAAGGTTCAAAGGTTGCTGCAGAGGAGGAACAAAAAACCCAGTCCTCACTCATGGTGTGATAGCACCTGTCTGGCTGATAGGAGGCAAAACGAGATAATTTACCCGACACATCGGTCATGTCGCAGAAATTTTATTCTTCTGCGCCGTAAAACCCGTCTCTTCAGGGCGGGGATAGAAGGCGCTGGTTGCAACGCAACAAAAAAACGTACTGTTTTTTATATTTAAGTAGACAAATGTTCACCGCTTTGCTATAATGAACTCGAAACCTTTGGCAACAAGACCGAAGCGGCGAATATCCTGGGTATATCAGTCTGTCAATTGCATTACAAGCTTAAGCAGTATTCACTATAACCATTCATAGGTTATAGGTTTACGAAACATCTCAGCCGATCTTTCGTTTACTTCAAGTCGAGCACTAACCGTTCAAACGCATTTGTACGAAAACGCCGAACACCGGGATGAAAGCTAGGACAATGGCAAACCTCTAGCAACCG